>NZ_JAUSLG010000073.1 GCF_030646615.1 Phenylobacterium sp.
CGTGATACTGCCGCTCGAAGCCGCCGATGGTGTTGACCTCGGTGACCCCCGGCGTGTTGCGAAGTTGCGGCCGGATCACCCAATCCTGCAGGGTTCGCAGGTCTTCGGGGGTATAGCTCCCGCCGTCCGGCTTGCGTGCACCGGGCTTGGCCTCCAGCGTATACATAAAGATTTCGCCGAGACCGGTCGCGATGGGTCCCATCTCCGGCGAGACCCCTTCGGGAAGCTGGCTTCGGGCAATCTGGAGGCGCTCGTTGACCAACTGGCGGGCGAAGTAGATGTCGGTGCCGTCCGCGAAGATGGCGGTCACCTGGGACAGGCCGTAGCGCGAGACCGAGCGCGTGTACTGAAGGCCCGGCACGCCCGCCACGGCGGTCTCGACTGGGAAAGTGATGCGCTGTTCGGCCTCGAGCGGCGAATAGCCCGGGGCCTCAGTGTTGATCTGAATCTGGACGTTGGTGATGTCCGGTGTGGCGTCGACAGGCAGGCGCTGGAAACTCCAGACGCCGACCGCGGCCGAGACCAGGACAATGGCCATGACGAGCCATCGGAAGCGGATCGACTGTGCGATGATGCGTTCAAGCATGGTCTGCGCGCTCCCTAGTGGTCATGGCTCGCGCCGGACTTTTCGATGTCCGCGCGAATGAGGAAGGCGCCGTCGCTGACGTACTCGGTCCCGGGCTCAAGTCCACCGAGCACCTCGGTCCACTCGTCGGTGCGGCGCCCGAGTTCGAGCATCCGGACCTCGTAAGTGTCGCCGACCTTGGCGTAGACGACCGTGAAGTCCCGGAAGGGCTGCAGAGCCTTGGTGCGTACCGCGAGCGGGACGCTCCCCTCCCCGACCTGAACAACGCCCTGGACGCCCAGGCCTGGACGCCACACGCCGCCTTGGAACGGCAACTCCACGTGGGCGATGAGTGTCTGGCTGATGGGATCGGCCGCCGGCAGGATGACCTCGATCACACCCATGGCGCGATGACCGCCGGCTTGGCTCACGACCTCGACCCGCTGACCAACCCGCACGCGCTCGGCGTCCTTCGGATAAAGGAAGAATTCCGCGTGCAGCCGTGTCGGATCACCGATGGTCAGCATCGGACTGGTTCCGGCCATCGTTCCCACATTCACCGTCTTGGTCAGGATGACGCCGGAGATCGGGGCGGTGATCGCGTAGGTCTGTAGGCTCTCGCTCGATTCCACGCGCGCCAGGACCTGACCCCGCGTCACGCGCTGCCCAAGGGCGGCATTGAGGCTGACGACCCTCCCCGGGTATCGGGCGAAGACCTCACTCTGGCCTTCCGGTGTGATCTCAACACGGCCGTTTAAGGGAAGTGATTCGCCGAGCACCGCGGCTCCCGCCCGCTCTGTCTTAACGCCGCCAGCCTTGGCGGCGTCTGCCTTGATGACCGTGCGGCCCTCATAGGACTGGTAGGTCCACGCCGAGCGCGCACCGCCTCGCGTGGCGGCGACGCTGACGTCGAAGGAGTGCGGTTCGGAGACGACGCCGGGGCTGGCGAGATAGTCGGCCTCGGGCGTGAAGGTGAAGCGGTCGATCTTCGGTCCAAGACGGGTGAGCGCGATCGAAACCTGGACCTGGCGCGGATCCAGCGGCTTATCCTTCAAATAGGGATAGAGCCGGAACAGCGGCGCAGGGCCTTCCTCGTAGATGGTGACTTCAAGGCTGAAGTCTCCGTCGCGCAGCAGGCGACCGTTGTGCGGGCCACGTTCGTATTCAGCTGGACCAGCTTCGGCGCCGGCTTCGGCTGTCGGGGTCTTGGACCGCTCGCCGCAACCGGTGAGCAACCCGGCGGCGAGGACGAGGGCGAAAGGCGCAATGCGCCAGGTTCGGACGGGCGTCATTAGCGGATCTCCGCGGTTCGGGTTTGAGTGAGGCCAGCCTGACGGCCGGACAGCCGATCAAGGGCGGCCTGATCAAGGTGGTATTGGCGCAGGACGCTGACCCGGCGGGCCCGCGCGTCGGCGAGTGCGCGCTCGGCCTCCGTGACGTCGAGGTAGCTGAAGCCTCCGCGATTGAAGCCTTCCCGCACCTGCTCGACGGACTTGATCGCTGGGGGGATCACTTCGGCGCGGATCCGCTCGGCCTCGGTCGCTGCCGACGAAATCCTCGCGATCAGCTGAGCGATCTCACGTTCTCTGGCGAGGCGTGCAACCGCGATGTCCGCCTCAGCGGCGGTCCGCTCGGCCCGCGCGCGTTCTATTCCTGACCGATTGGTATCGTAGCGCCGCAGCGGGATCGTGCCGCCGACAACGAAGGCGACGTTGTTTCCGTCGCCGAGGTAACGGATTCCAGCCCGGACGGTCGGATCAACGACAGCACGCGCCTGCTCCACGCGGATATTGGCGATGGCGACGTCCCGTTCGGCCTCGAGGAGCGCGAGGTCCGCGATCGTCAGGCTGGCGGGGACAACAGGTCCCTTGGCTTCGAAGAACGGCTCGAGCGCTAAGCGGAATTCTGGGCCGCCGCCCCAGAACCGGGCGAGCGCGGCGCGGGCGTTGCGGGCGCGATCCCGAGCCTGGTCACGCGCTATTTGGGCCTGAGCCGTCATCATATCGGCCCGGGAACCGGCGAAGAGCGGGTCGCGCGCAGCTTTCACCCGCCGCTCGATGTCAGCTTGGGATTGGTGAGCGGCGATGAGGCGAGCTTCCGCGATCAGCAGCTCGGCCTCGGCCGCGGTCGCTTCGGCGTAGGCGACCTGGACATCCCGGAGCAGATCGAGCGTGCGCACCTCGCGCCGCAGGCGGGCGACATCGATCTCGGCACGCGCCCGCCCCGTGCGGGCCTCGCGCTTGCCGCCCCGTTCAACGGTCTGCTGATAGCTGACCGTGGCTTCTGTCCGGTCGAGGAGGGAATAGGCGCCGGTGCCGGCGAAATTCTCCAGCTCCACCCCTAGCGTCGGGTTGGGCCGCACCCCGGCCTGACGCAGGTTGGCCTGCGCCGCTGCAAGGCGAGCGTCCGAACCCGCGAGCGTCGGATCCGCCCCCGCCGCTTTGGCAAGCGCCTCCGTGAGGCTAAGGGCTGGCGGCTCTGTCTGTGCCCTCGCCGCCGTCAGGCTCGCGAGGTTGAGTGCGAGCGTGGCCGCGATGGCCAGGCCCAGTCGCGCGCTGGCGCGACACCGGAATCTGAATGGCATGTGTCTCTCGAAGCATGGGTGATCAGGCGCGCGCGGCCTGATTGCCGCGCTACGTCAGGCGATGACTTCGAGAGGTGCTCTTGGAGGGCGTTCTAGCCCTAGGATCATGCCTGAAGACGGCGGCGCATCGTTTGGCCCACGCAGCGACAGGGCTTGCGCTGAAATCACCGACGTGGCGTCCCCGCGAGGGAGCGGAGCAAACTGCGGGCCGTCCCCGTGATGGTGGTGCGAGGGTCCGTCCGTAGATACGTCATCGGCGGCGCTGACTTGCGGCTCGTCGTGACCCGCCTGATGGTCGTCGTGGTCGAAGTGGATCTCTAAAGCCGGGTGATCCGCCATCTGGCTGTGCTGAACCTGATCCACAGTAGCGATAGTGGATTGCGAGGCGAGCACAGCCGTCAACGCCACGCATAGCGTGGCGAGGAACGTCCTCAGCTTCGTGGCTCGCAGAGCTAGCACTTTAGAACTCCCGACACGCGTTACTAGGTTGTGCGGCTTGGCGAAGCAAGACGAACGACGGTCATGTGACTACATGCCCGCCTTCGGCCAATGGTGGTGAAGATCATCGATGACGAAAGGGTGCACGTGCGCTGCGCGTGTGCTGACAGGCTTACCCTCTCCCTCGCGCAGGTGCGGATGTTGGGGCGGCAGGTCCGGATGCACGTGCGCAAGTTCGTCAGGGTCGGCGGCAGGCCAGACCTTGAGCGCGACGACCACGCCGACCAGGCTAAGGCCGGCGAGGGCTACGAAAGTTGGCGCCATGCCGTAGGCGGCTCCGAGGGAGCCCGCCACAGTGTAGGTCAACAGCCAGCAGGCGTGCGACAGGGCAAACTGAGCGGCGAAGAGCGCGCTGCGGTCCTCAGGCGTCGCCGAACGCCGCAAGAGCCGTCCTGACGGGGTCAGGACGGCTGAATAGCCTACTCCTATGATCGCCCACAGGATCAGCAGTGAGACCCAGTGGTCCACGCCAGGCGCAACGGTGAGCAAGGCCATGACGACCAGGGCCACGGTCAGAAGGCAGGAAGCGGTGATCATAACCGTGCGGTCGCCCACACGCTCCAACACGCGCGGGAGCAGCAGGGCCGCGACCATCGAACCGCCACCGAAGGCGGCCAGAGCCAAGGCCATGTCGTCGGCCGATCGGCCGAGCAGGGTCCGCACAGAGACGACGGTGTTGACGATCACCATGGCGCCGGCGGCCGCGGCTGCGAGATTGAGCGCCAGTAGCCCTCTCAGCCTTGGTGTCTTGAGGTAGATGCGAACGCCGCGCGTGGTGCGCGCGTAGATTCCGCCTTCGCGCGCCACGGTCTTGGGCTGCGGGACGATGACAGAGACCACCAAGGCGGCTGAGGCCAGGAAGCCGACGACAGTTCCGCCAAAAAGCCAATGGAAGCTGATGACCGTGAGCAGCGCGGCGGCCAGCATCGGGCTGACTAGGCTTTCCATGTCGTAGGCCAGACGCGAGAGCGACAGCGCCCGCGTGTAGCGCTCCTCGTCTGGAAGAATATCCGGTATGGCGGCCTGGAAGGTCGGCGTGAACGCTGCAGAAGCCGATTGCAGGAGGAAGATCAGCAGGTAGACCTGCCAAATCTGGGTGACAAAGGGCAGCGTGATGGCCACAGAGGCGCGCACCAGATCCATCGACACAAGGAAAGCTCGTCGCGGAAGGCGATCGACGAAGGCGTTCACGATGGGGCCGACGCCAATGTAGGCGATCATCTTGATCGCCAACGCGCCGCCAAGCACAACGCCGGCGTTCGCGCCGGCCAGGTCGTAAGACAACAGACCCAGCGCTACTGTCGCCAGGCCGGTGCCGACCAGGGCGATCACCTGCGCCAGGAAGAGATGTCTGTAGGTTCTGTCCGCAAGAACGCTCAACATCACCAGTCCCTCCGTTGAGTCATGACAGCGAACCTCGGGGAGGCGACGCGGAATCGCTGAGGGTGTGGCCCTTCCCCTGTTCGCTCAGCCGATCGACACGGCGCTTCAAATCCTTCGACATCATCTGGCGAGCACGAGGTTGCATCTTCCGCCAGGCGCGGATTTCAGGAACGGTTCGACCACAGCCGATGCACCAGCCTGATCGACCATCAAAACTGCAGACGCTGATGCATGGATCGCCCGACTTCACGGGTGGACCGCCGCCGGCTGAACCCCAAGAGGCGTTGACGGGGCCTTTCCCTCTTCAGCCCCAACCTTGCGCGGCAGCAGCCGGGCCGAGTTGAGGATGAAGGCCATTTCGGACGCGACGTGAATGAATGCCGCCATCAGGGGATTCAGCACCCCCACGGCCGCCAAGCCTATCCCGATCGCGTCGATCGCGAGCGTGCCGGCGAAGTTCTGCCAGATGATGCGCCGCGTGCGCCTTGCCACCTTGAGGGTCTCCACGAGACGGACAAGATCATTGCCCAGCAGCACGACGTCGGCGCTCTCCTGGGCGACGTCCGTCCCAGACCCCATCGCGATGCCGACGCTCGCTTCGGCCAGTGCGGGTGCATCGTTGACACCGTCGCCGACCATGGCGACCGTCCGCTTCTGCTGGATGAGCGCCTGGATTCGCGCGAGCTTGTCTTCCGGCAGGAGGCCGGCTTCAATTTCCTTGATGCCGAGGCTGCGGCCCACAGCCTGAGCAACGGGAAGCGCGTCGCCGGTCAGCAGGAGAGTGCGTATCCCGAGAGCCGTCAGGCTTTCGATTGCGCGCTTGGCTTCGGGGCGCACCGTGTCAGCCACTGCAATCGCGCCGAGCAGCACTCCGTCCCTGGCGACATAGACCTCCGAGGCCGCTTCGACGCCGAGGTTCAGCGGCGCTGTGATCGCCACGCCGTTGTCCCGCATCCAAGCCTGGTTGCCGACCAGGATCATGGAGCCCGTCACCCTGGCGGCGATGCCCCGCCCGGGCGTGTAGGCGAAGTGTTCAGGCTCAGCAACCGGGCGTCCTTGGGCCTTGGCATGGGTGATGATGGCCTTGCCCAGCGGGTGCTCCGAGCGCAGCTCAGCTGCGGCAGCCGCGTCGAGCAGATCTTCGGCGCTGACGCCGGGCGCGGCTACGACGGCTTGCACTTCCGGCCGGCCGAATGTGAGCGTGCCGGTCTTGTCGAGCACCACGGTGTCGACCTTGCCGAGCGTTTCGAGATGGACGCCGCCTTTGATGATGGCGCCGAGCCGAGCGGAGCGGCCGATGCCGCCGAGGATCGCAAGTGGGGTGCCGGCTGCGATGCCGCAGGCGCCGGCGACGATAATCACGGAGATGGTCGAGTAGATGTTTTGGGTGATGAGGTAGGTCAGGACGGCGGAGCCGAGCGCAAAATAGACCAGGTAGCCGGCCATGCGGTCGGCCAGGCGTTGGACGGGTGCGCGCGAGCGCTCGGCCCTTTCTACCGCCTCGATGATCTTGCCGTAGCTGGTGTCGCGCCCGATCCGCTCGGCGCGCACTTCAAGCGCGCCCGACTGATTAATCGACCCGGCGAACACTGCGGCGCCTTCGATCTTCTCCACCGGCATCGATTCGCCGGTGATGCGGGATTCATCGACGAAAGAATTGCCGGACAGGACCGCGCCATCGACCGGGATACGGCCGCCCGGAGCCACCAGGATGGCGTCGCCAATATTGAGCTCGGCAGCGGAAATCGTCCGAATGGAGCCGGTTCGGCGGACGGAAACCTCGCTGGGCAGGAACTCCAGAAGATCCCGGATCGCCTTGCGCCCCCGCCCGACCGTCAGGCCTTCGAGGACCTCGGCCACCAGAACGAAAAGCGTGATGACCAGGGCGGTGAAGAATTCGCCGATTGCAGCAGCCGCGACGATGGCGATCGTCATCGACAGCTCCATCGTCATGCGGCGTTGAAGGACGTTCTCGAACGCTTCCTTAAGGATCGGCCAACCGCCAACCAGAAGGCCGACAACGCCGATCACGCTGATGGTAGGGATCGGCTCCCACACCTTGAACCAGACCAGCGCCGCAGCGACAGCCACGAACCCAATACGCAGGGCTTCTTGCCGCTCGAATGGGTGTTCGTGGTCGTGACCATCTTCGTCATCATGATCGTGATCATGAGAATCATGCCGATGGGTGTTTTCGTTCAGCGCGGCTGGCGCTGTCGTCCGGACCTCCGCCTGGTCGGCCAGGCTTGCCCGGTCGCGCTTCGTTTGGTCGGCCATGGCTGGCTTCCTTGTCATTTCAAGTAACTGCGGACGACCTCGATCAGCTGTTCGGCGCCTTTGGCGCGTTCGGGATCAGGGTCGTGCGCCGGATCGACGACATGATTGCGAATATGGTCTTCCATAACCTCGGCCATGAGACCGTTCATCGCCCCGCGGACCGACGCGATCAGCTGAAGCACCTCCGCGCAGTCGGTCTCCGTCTCTAAGGCGCGCTCAACTGCTTCCACTTGTCCGCGAATGCGCCGTACGCGGGCGATCAGCTTTTTTTTCTCCCGAACGGTGTGGCCCATCGAAAACCCTCTACGTGTAGAGATAATATAGGGGGGTATGCTATCAGCATCAAATGAAACGCGCCCGTTCCCCGTTGATTCATGGCGACAGCCAGATGAGGCGGAGCCAACTAGATTGAGGGCTCAGGAGGCTGCGGTGCGTAGACCCTCACAGACACCTCGTCGGGAGACCCAAATGAGAAACCGCTATTTCGGCCTTGCCGCCCTCTCCGGCGCCACGGCTCTCCTCGCCACCAGCCCCGCCTGGGCTCACGCCCAGCTGGTGAGCTCCAATCCTGCAGCCAACGCCGCCGTCGCGGCCGCGCCGAAGGTCATCACCCTGACCTTCAACGAAAAGCTTGTGCCGGCCTTCTCCAAGTTCGAGCTCACCATGCCGGAACATGGCGGGATGAAGGTGCCGGTGAAGACGACCGTCTCGACGGACGGCAAGAGCATTACCGGCACGCCCGAAGCGGCTCTGGCGAAGGGCGCCTACAAGATCGTCTGGACGGCGGCCTCGGCCGACGGCCACAAGATGAACGGCGAAGTGGCCTTCAAGGTCGGTTGACGTGCTCGAGTCTGCGGTCGTCGTCCTCAGGCTGATGCAGTATGCGGGAGCGATGGTCCTCATGGGATCATCGCTCTTCTTCATCTATGCCCTCCCCTCCACGGGTCCCGGCTCGGCCGCGGAGGCGCCGTGGACCCGCAGGCTGCTGGCGGGCGCGGGCGCGCTGCTGGCGCTCGCGACGCTGCTCTGGATCGCGGCCCAGGCCAGCGTGCTGGCCGGATCGATGGTGGAGGGACTCAAACCCGAGGCGCTCGGCGCCGTGGTGACGAGTATGGACCTCGGCAAGGCGGGCGTCCTTAGGGCGGGGGTCGCCCTCCTGGCCACGATCCTCGCCGTGATGCTGAGGCCAGCGCGAGCCAGCTGGATCGTCGCGGCCGCGCTCGGAACTCTCGCGACCGCAACCTTCGCCTGGATGGGTCATGGCGCGGCGACGGAGGGGCCAGGCGGTGTCATCCACCTTGTCTCCGACATCCTTCACAGCTGGGCTGGGGCCGTCTGGATCGGCGCGCTTGTGGCCTTCGCGCTGATCCTGCGCATCCGCAGCCCCGCGCCGGCGGGCTTGGTCGCCCTGCACCGGGCCCTGCACGGCTTTTCGGGCGTGGGCGCGCTGCTGGTGGCGGTCCTGGTGGCGACCGGACTCGCCAACAGCTGGTTCTTGGTCGGGGTGGACCGGATCGACGGCCTCTGGACCACCCCTTATGGGCGGCTCTTGAGCCTCAAGCTCCTCCTGTTCGTGGCCATGCTCGGCCTGGCGGCCGCAAACCGCTTCCGGCTGACGCCTGTCCTGGCCCTGGCCTTGGACGAACCATCGCGGCAAGGCGCGGCGCTTGCGGATCTCCGCCGCAGTATCGCGCTGGAGACCGCCGCCGCCCTCGGGGTCGTCGCGCTCGTGGCCTGGTTCGGCACGCTCGCGCCGCCGGCGGCGATGTGAATCCTATGGCGCGCCCGCAAGACACAGCATCGCGAAACCAAGTGACAACGGTCGCTGTGGCGCTAGGCTCACGGGCGATGCGCTTCCTGCTCGCCCTTCTGGCCGTGTTCGGCCTCCTGGCCAGCCCGGTGTCCGCCGCGGCGGCCCAGGCGACCTGCCAGGGACATGGCGACGCGATGATGAGCATGGCGATGGCCGACATGCCGGGGATGGATCACGCCGACGGCGAGGCCGACCCCTGCTGCGACCCCGCCAAGGACGTGACCCCCTCGAAGCACGATGACATGAGCTGCCTTCTCGCGTGCATCGCCATGTGCGGCGTGACGGCGGCCCTCCCCAGCATGCCGCCCGTCAGCCTCCTTAAGGCTGATCACTTCGCGCCCGCGCCCGGGCGGATGGCGTCGTTGACGCCCCACGACCCCGGACGCCTCGAACGACCTCCCAGACCGATCACCTGAACCCAGCGCTGCTCGCCTGCGGGCGGCGCTTTGCGTGCAGAGCCCGGCCGGACTCCGTCCGGCCATGATGATCGATCCCAATCGGGAGTGTTTCCCATGACCTATCGTATTTCCCTGACCGCAGCGGCGCTGGCCCTCGCTGCGGCCGCGAGCGCCGCTTCCGCCCAGCCCTACGGCAAGGGCGGCAATTACAACATGGCGCCAAGCGCTCGGCCGCCCGCGGCCCAAGCCGCGCCCATGGGCGACTGCGCCTGTCCGATGATGAAGGGCGACCGGGCCATGCGCGAGCAGTGCATGACCGTGATGCTTGATCGTGGCCCGCCGACGCCCAAGAGCGGCTCCGCCGGCTGACCGTGATCGCTCTCGCGCGCCCTGATCCCCTTTGGGCGCGCGGTGAGCGAGGGCGCTTGCGGCCGGCTTGCCCGGCCGTCGGCGCTTCACGCCATCCCTTGTTCTCTTAAGAGGAGTTCCTCATGCGGCCTCTTTGGCTGATGCTGGGCGCCGCGTTCCTATCGAGCGCCGCCCAGGCCGCCCCCCTCACCTATTCAGCGGCGCTGCAACGCGCCGGCGAGGCTCCCACGCTTCAGGCCAGGGCGGCCGAGGTCGCAGCTGCTCGCGCGGCCGCAGGCGCGGCGGGACGCCTGCCGGATCCGAAGCTCCGGTTTGGCCTCGACAACTTTCCCGTCTCCGGTCCGCCCGCCTGGCGGTCCGGGCCGGAAAGCATGACCATGGCCACGGTCGGCGTGATGCAGGATGTCCCCAATGGCGCGAAGCGGCGCGCCGAGCGCGAGCGCGCAGCCGCCGATGTCAGCGCAGCCGAGTCGGGGCAGGCCGTGGAGGCCCGCAACGTCCGCCTCGCCGCCGCCGTGGCCTGGATCGACCTATATTACGCCCAGCGTAAGCTCGCGGCCTTGGCCGAGATCGCGGCGGCGCTCAAGCCGCTGCACGATGCCGCGCCAGCCCAGCTGGCGGCTGGCTCAAGCCGCCCGGCCGCGGCCTTGGAAGCGGACGAACTGACCGCGGCGCTCGGCGACCGCCGCGCCGAACTGTTGGCCGCCGCGGCCAAGGCCCGCGCTGAGCTGACGCGCTGGACCGGTGAGCCTGAACCGGAGGCGCTGGGGGATCCGCCGCCGCAGACCGTAGACGCCCCCAGGCTGCGGGCGGCTCTCGACCATCACCCGGCGCTGCTCGCCTACGACGCCATGGGCGGTCAGGCCGCAGCCGATCTGGCGGCCGCGCGGGCGGACAAGCGGCCCGATTGGAGTTGGGAGCTCGCCTATCATCGCCGCGACCCGATGTGGGGCGACATGGTCTCCCTCGGCGGAACTGTCAGCCTGCCGATATTCCCCGGCAAGCGACAAGACCCGATGATCGCCGCCAAGGCCGCGAGCGCCGGCCGCGTGAGCGCGGAGCGGGAGGCCATGCGCCGGCAGCTGCGCGCCCAACTTGACGCCGACCTCGCCGACCATGCCATGCGCCATGACCGCATGATGCGCGCGCAGGCGACGCTCGTGCCCCTCGCCCGACGCAAGGCGGATCTGGAAACGGCCAGTTACGCTGCGGCGAGCGCCAGCCTCTCCGATGTGCTCCAGGCCTTTCTGGAACTGGCGGAAGCTCGCGTCGACGCCCTGGACCGCGAGGCGGCCGTGGTCCGCGATGCGGTGCGCATCAACCTCACCTACGGAGCCGGCGAACCATGAGCGCCCTCAATCTTACCCGTGCTCAGCTGGCGGTCGGCGCCGCCGCCCTGACGCTGATCGGCGCCCTCGGCGGCTATGGCTTGGCGCACCTGCGCCAGACCGCGCCGGCCGCGAGCGCAGGCCCGGAGGCGGGGCGCAAGGTCCTCTACTGGTACGATCCGATGGTTCCGGGGCAGCGCTTCGACAAGCCCGGAAATTCGCCTTTCATGGACATGCAGCTGGTGCCCCGATACGCCGACGAGGCGCCCGGAACGGCCGGCGTGCGGATCGATCCGGCGCAGCTCCAAAGCCTCGGCGTGCGCTATGCGACGGTGCGGCGGACGGCCTTCGCCGAGGATCTCACCGCGCCGGGCCTTCTCGAATTCAATGGGCGTGACGTGGCCATCGTGCAGGCCAGGGCCGCAGGTTTCGTGCAGCGGGTCTATGGCCGCGCGCCCGGCGACGTTGTCACCGCCGGGGCGCCCATCGCCGATCTGCTGGTCCCGAGCTGGGGCGGTGCCCAGGCCGAGTATCTTGCGATCCGCAGGTCAGGCGACGCCACACTTGAGGCGGCCGCGCGCCAGCGGATGCGCCTTCTGGGCATGCCGGATCCCCTGATCGACTCTGTCGCCCGCTCGGGCCGCCCACATGCAGTCGTCACCGTCACCACACCCGTGGCTGGCGCGATCCAGACCCTCGACGTCCGCGCGGGCATGACCGTCAGCATGGGCCAGACTTTGGCCCAGGTCTCCGGCCTGAACACCGTGTGGATGACGGCTGCGGTTCCCGAGGCCCAAGCGGGCCTGGTGCGCCCCGGCGCCTCCGCCCGCGTCGAGCTGGCCGCCTTTCCGGGCGAGGCTTTCTCCGGACGGGTCAGCGCCGTCCTGCCCTCGGCCCAGACGGAAAGCCGAACGCTGCAGGCTCGGGTCGAGCTGCCCAACCGCGGCGGACGGCTGCGGCCGGGCATGTATGGGACCGTCCATCTCGACGGACCGACGAGGCCGGTCCTGGTCGTGCCGGCCGAGGCGGTGATCCGGACCGGGCGACGGGCGATCGTCATGCTCGCTCTGGACGGCGGGCGCTTCCAGCCCGTCGAGGTGAAGATCGGGCGCGAGGACGGCGGGCTTACGGAGATCCTCGGCGGCTTGCAGGAGGGCCAAAGGATCGTCGCCTCGGGCCAATTCCTGATCGACTCGGAGGCGAGCCTCGCTGGGCTGCAGGCCCGGCCACTCGCCCCGGCGATCACGCCTCAGTCCGCCACCGCGGCGCCGACGCTCCTTGAGAGCCGTGGCCGCGTCGAGGCTTTGAAGGGCGACCAGGTGACCCTCAGCCACGAGCCCGTCCCGGCGATCGGCTGGCCCGCCATGACCATGACCTTCAAGCTCGATCCGCCCGGGCTCGCCGCTGGCGTCAGGGTCGGCGACCAAGTCGCCTTCGGCTTTGAGCAACGATCGGACGGCCCTGTGGTTCGGCGGATCGCCCCGGCGGGAGCGCGCCGGTGATCGCCGCCCTCATCCGTCTCTCTGTCCGCTTTCGGCTCGTCGTGCTCCTGGGCGCTGCAGTCCTGCTGGCCTCGGGTCTCCTCGCCTTGCGCGCCACGCCCGTCGACGCCCTGCCGGACCTTTCCGACGTCCAGGTGATCATCCGCACCACCTACCCCGGCCAGGCGCCGCAGATCGTGGAAAGCCAGGTCACCTATCCGCTCACCACCACCATGCTCTCGGTGCCGGGCGCCAAGACGGTGCGCGGCTATTCCTTCTTTGGCGACAGCTTCGTCTACGTGCTGTTCGAGGACGGGACCGACCTCTATTGGGCCCGCTCGCGCGTGCTCGAGTACCTCAACCAGGTGCAAGGACGGCTGCCGGATTCCGCCAAACCGGCCCTCGGGCCCGACGCCACCGGCGTCGGCTGGATCTTCGAATATGCCCTCGTCGACCGGTCCGGGCGCCACGACCTCGCCCAGCTCCGATCCCTGCAGGACTGGTTCCTGCGATACGAGCTGAAGACCCTGCCCGGGGTGGCCGAGGTCGCCTCGATCGGCGGCATGGTCAAGCAGTACCAGGTCGTCCTCGACCCGGTGCGGCTGGCCGCCTACGGCGTCACCCAAGCTGAGACCGTCGAGGCGATCACGCGGGCCAACCAGGAGACCGGCGGCTCGGTCCTGGAGTTGGCCGAGGCGGAGTATATGGTCCGGGCCGGCGGCTACCTGAAAACCCTGGACGACTTTCGCGCGATTCCGCTCAGGATCGCGCCCGGCGGCGTCCCCGTGCGCCTCGGCGATGTGGCGACGATCCAGATCGGCCCCGAAATGCGCCGCGGCATCGCCGAGCTGAATGGTCAGGGCGAGGTGGCCGGCGGCGTGATCGTGCTGCGTTCGGGGAAGAACGCCCGCGCGACGATCGCCGCCGTGAAGGACAAACTCGTTGAGCTCAAGAGCAGCCTTCCGCCCGGCGTCGAGATCGTTACGACCTACGACCGCTCGCAGCTCATCGACCGCGCCGTCGCCAATCTGCGCGAGAAATTGATCGAAGAGTTCATCGTGGTGGCGCTCGTCTGCGTGCTCTTCCTCTGGCACGCTCGGTCGGCGCTCGTCGCCATTCTCACCCTGCCCCTGGGCGTCCTCTTCGCCCTCATCGTCATGCGGGTGCAGGGCGTGAACGCCAACATCATGTCGCTTGGCGGCATCGCCATCGCCATTGGCGCGATGGTCGACGCTGCCGTGGTCATGATCGAAAACGCGCACAAGCGGATCGAGCGCTGGGAGGCCGACCATCCTGGCGAGCCCCTGGTCGGTGAGACGCGATGGCGCGTAATCACCGAGGCGGCGGCCGAGGTCGGGCCGGCGCTCTTTTTCAGCCTCTTGATCATCACCCTGTCGTTCGTGCCGGTCTTCAGCCTGCAAGGCCAGGAGGGGCGGCTCTTCGGGCCATTGGCCTTCACCAAGACCTACGCCATGGCCGGCGCGGCGATCCTCTCGGTGACCCTGGTGCCGGTGCTCATGGGACTGCTGATCCGCGGTCGGATTCCGCCAGAGAGTTCCAATCCCTTGAACCGCTGGCTCATGGCCGCTTATCGGCCGGGGCTCGACTGGGTGATGCGGCGGCCGAAGACGACGCTGCTGATTGCGCTCATGGCCTTTGCGACCACAGCCTGGCCCCTTAGCCGGCTGGGCGGGGAGTTCATGCCTCAGCTGGACGAGGGCGACCTCCTCTACATGCCCTCGGCCCTGCCGGGGATCTCCGCTCAGAAGGCGGCGGAGCTGCTTCAGCAGACCGACCGGCTCATCAAGACGGTCCCGGAGGTGCAGACCGTCTTCGGCAAGGCAGGCCGGGCGGAAACCGCCACCGACCCTGCCCCGCTCGAGATGTTCGAGACGACCATCCAGTTCAAGCCACGCAGCCAGTGGCGCCCGGGTATGACGCCCGAGAAGCTGGTCGAGGAGCTGGACCGAACGGTGAAGGTTCCCGGACTCGCCAACGTCTGGGTGCCTCCGATCCGCAACCGCATCGACATGCTGGCCACCGGCATCAAGAGCCCGATCGGCGTGAAGGTCTCGGGCCAGGATCTGGCGCAGATCGACCGTATCGCCCACGACATCGAGGCCGTGGCTAAGACCGTGCCCGGCGTCTCTTCGGCCCTGGCCGAGCGCCTGACCGGAGGCCGCTATGTCGACGTGACCATCGATCGGGCGGCCGCGGCGCGCTACGGCCTCAACATCGCCGACGTCCAGGATGTGATCTCCACCGCGGTCGGCGGGCAGACCATCGGTCAGACGGTTGAAGGCTTGGCGCGATACCCGATCAGCGTCCGATATCCGCGCGAGCTCCGAGACAGCCTGGAGGGCCTGCGTCAATTGCCGATCCTGACCCCGGCGGGTCAGCAGATCATCCTCGGGACCGTGGCGGCGGTCGAGGTCACCGACGGACCGCCGATGCTGAAGACGGAGAACGCCCGACCCTCTACCTGGGTTTATGTGGACGTCCGGGGCCGCGACCTCGCCTCGGTCGTCGCCGATCTGCAGTCGGCCGTCACCGGCAAGGTGAAGCTCGCGCCTGGCGTCTCCGTCGCCTACTCTGGCCAGTTCGAATACCTGCAGCGGGCGACCGAGCGGCTGAAGATCGTCATCCCCGCCACCCTGGTGATCATCTTCCTGCTGCTCTTCATGACCTTTGGCCGTCTGGACGAGGCGGTGCTGATCATGGCCACCCTGCCCTTTGCCCTCACGGGAGCCATCTGGACCCTATATCTCCTGGGCTATCACCAATCGGTCGCCACAGGCGTCGGCCTCATCGCCCTGGCCGGCGTCGCCGCCGAGTTCGGGGTCGTCATGCTCATCTATCTCAAGGTGGCGCTCCACGACCGCGGCCCAGCGCCCTCACCGGCCCAAGTGGAAGACGCGATCCGCGAAGGCGCCCTTCTGCGGGTCCGGCCGAAGGCGATGACCGTGGCGGTGATCCTGGCGGGCCTCTTCCCGATCCTCATTGGTCACGGCGCCGGCTCGGAGGTGATGAGCCGCATCGCCGCCCCCATGATCGGCGGTATGCTGACGGCGCCGCTGCTCTCGATGTTTGTCGTGCCGGCAGGCTACCTGCTGCTGCGACGGCGACGTTCCGCGTCCTCAGCTGCAATCCTCAAAGGAGACCAACCATGAAGCGTATTGTCCTAACCGGCGGCATCCTGGGCGCAGTCCTTGCCTTGGCCGCGTGCGGTCAGGAGTCCGAGACGACCATGGTCGAAGCGCCGGCCGCGCCAGCGGCGGACACGCCTGCCGCCCCGACCGGCGATATGGCGGGGATGAACATGGCCGGCTCGCAGGTCGCCAAAACGGCCAAGGGAACGGGGACGGTGAAGTCCGTCGACGCTGGCGCCGGCGCCATCACGGTCGACCACGGCCCAATTCCGGAGGCCGGCTGGCCGGCGATGACCATGGCCTTCAAGGCGGCGCCCGACCTCGTCCAGAGCGTCAAGCCAGGCGACAAGGTGGCTTTCGACCTGACGCTCAAGGATGGCTCCGGCGAGATCACCGAGATCACCGCGATCACCAAGCAATAGGACGGGGGGCTGGGGCGCTCGCGACGGCGTGCCGCCTCAGCCGTGGCGCGCGAACACCCGCGTCTTGCCGCCGGGCAGCAGCAGGAGCGTCTGGTAGGGCTCTTTGCGGCCGTCCGGCGTCTCCATGCCGGGCGAGCCGAGCGGCATGCCAGGCACGGTGACGCCCAAGGCTTTCGGCCTCTCCTTGAGGAGCCGGCCGACGTCGACGGGCGGCACGTGGCCAACCGTGACGTAGCCCCCAATCGTCGCCACGTGGCACGACGAGAGTTCGAAGGGTACGCCGTAGCGCTTGTTCAGCGGCGTGACGTCATCGACCACCACCACCTTCGGCCGGTATCCGGCGCGCGCCATGGAGGTGATCCAGCCGCCGCAGCAGCCGCACGACGCGGTCTTGTAGACGGTCAAGGGCGGTGGCGCGGCCGCCCAGGCGCTCGGCGCCGCCAGAGCGGCGGCACCGGCGACGAGCAGATGACGGCGAGGAATCATCGAGGATCAGCCCCCAAGGGTGAGCGCTTCCCGCCGCAGCAGGACGCCTTGGCGACCGGCGCGGCTTCCGTAGCTTCCGCAGGCGCGTAGCCCGCCTCGCGGATGGCGTCGCTTACGTCCGGGCCGGCGGCGGTCGTAGTAACCTCGACCGACTTGCGGGAGAGGTCGATGGCGACTTGGGCCGCCGGATCGACACTCTTTACAGCCGCGGTGATGGCCTGCACGCAATGGCCGCAGCTCATGTCGTCGATTTGGTAGCGAAGCATGGGAATCTCCTCAGTCAAAGCCTCGCCCGAACAGATAGGGTTTCCCACGATAGGAAGGTCAAGAGCCCGCGATCTCTAAAGACGTTCGAGGATCGTCTTCATCTGCTTTATCTCCCGAGTCTGCGACGCGATGATGCCGTCTGGCCCGTAGCAGAGGTCGCGCAGTTCCGGATCCTTGAGCGAAGCCTCCTTGCACATCAACAGCGCGCCCGAATGGTGCGGAATCATCGACTGCACGAACTGGCGATCACCGACGAGGCCCTGCGCCCGGATGCCGATTAGCGAGAGCAGGAAGATGGCGACGAAGGCGACGTGCAAAAGCACGTTCAGCTTCGAGTTCATGTACATGGACTTCATCGTCAGCAACATGACGACGGCCATCGGGGCCCACATCACGAGCGCCATGTAGAAGAAATTGATGTTCTGGATGAATTCGCCCCAGCTGAATATCATCGTGAACATGGCGAAATACATAACCGCCAGACTCAGAGACAGATTGACGGCAAGCATCACATAGTGATGCCGCCGCCCCTTTGTGCTCATGCTGGCCTCGCCGTGGTGTGCGTCTTTCACGTCAACCTCCTGAGCGGTGTTGCTTCATAGCAACTCAAAACCAAGCTCTCAGGCCCACGATGAAACGCGTGCTCTCCACGTCTTCCCCGTGGGCGCGCACGAATTCGGCGGTGTCGCCGAACGCGCGCTCGTAAGAGACGCCGATGTAGGGGGCGAACTCCCGGCGGATTTCGTAGCGAAGCCGCAGGCCAAGCTCGCCCTTCGACAGGCCCGAGCCGATCTCGCTTTCAGGAATGTCCTGGGCCGCGAACTCAAGTTCCGCCCGCGGCTGCAAGATGAGCCGCTGCGTTAGTCGGAAATCGTAGCTGCCCTCGACACGGGCCAGCAAATCGCCCTTCTCGGACAGAAAGAGCGAGCCCTCGGCCTCAAACCAGTAGGGGAACATCGCGTCCACGGCGAGCGTGGCGTAGGCGCGCGAGCGTGGTTCCAGGTCGTAGCGGATGCCAGCCTGTACGTCGGTGTAGCGGGCGACGGCGCGGGAATAGAGGAGCTGAACCTCCGCGGCTTCCACGCCTTCGCGTGACTGGCCTTCCCCCTCGGTCTTGAAGACGAACCTATTGATGTCGCCGCCGTACCAGCCCTCGACCTCCCAGCTGTAGCGGTCGCCGTTCGGGGTCCACTCGAGCAGGTCCGCCTGGAGCTTGGAGACCCGCGAGCCCCCGTGCTCGCTCGCGAGGATACCGCGAGCGAGCTGCATCTGCCCCGTCCCGAAGACCCGATCGGCCACGTTGTCGGTGATTACGGCCGGCGCCGGCGCATTGCCGACCGGCAGGGCCGACCCCATCTGCCCGCCATCCATCGGCGCCATGGCGTGGCCCGCGTGCGGGTCGGCGGGGGCCGGCATCACGTGTCCGGCGTGCGGATCGGTAGGCGTGGCGGCGGGCTGCGCGGGCATCACATGCCCTGCATGGGGATCCGCGGGGGCTGCGGGCGTTTCGGCGGGCCGGGCGGGGCTTGAGGCGGGCGGCTTGGCCGGCATCACATGCCCCGCGTGCGGATCAGCGGCAGCAGCAGGCTGCGCCGGCATCACGTGACCGGCATGCGGATCGGCGGCCTGGGCGGCCGCTGCCGTTGCGGAACCGGCCAGCGCCAGGGCCAGGAGGGACGTCCGGATCATGCCGCCGCTCCTTCGACCGGGCGCACCTTGAAGACTTGGAACATGCCCGCGTGCATGTGGTAGAGCATGTGGCAGTGGAAGGCCCAGTCGCCACCTTCCGCGGTAACGTCGAATGACACCTTGCCGCCGGGCAGCACGTTCACCGTGTGCTTTCGCGGCAGATGGCCGACCGGTCCGTGCACCAGCTCGAAGAAGTGCCCGTGCAGGTGAATCGGGTGCGTCATCATCGAGTCGTTGATCAGGGTAATGCGCACGCGTTCGCCGGCTCGGAAGGAATAGGCCGGCGGGTTCTCGCTGAACTTCCAGCCGTCGAAGCCCCAGATGAACCGCTCCATGTTGCCGGTGAGATGGATGTCCATCGCGCGATCCGGCGGCCTGGGGTCGGGGTTGGGATCCAGCGCGATGAGGTCCTTGTAGACCAGCACCCGATGACCGACGCTTTCCAGCCCAAGGCCGGGATCGCCGGTGCGATCCATCGGCATGGGCGCGATCATCTGCACGCCCGGCCCCTTCTTGATTTGAGGGGCCTTCGACCAGTCCAGCATGTTCATGTCCATGCCGCCCATGTCGCCCATCACATCCGAGCCACGCTGGCGCGGCGGCGCCATGCCGGGCGGCGGCCCGGCGGCCATGCCCGGCATGGCGCTATGATCCATCCCCGGCATGCTGGAGTGGTCCATTCCAGCCATGCCCGTAGCGCCCATGCCGGCGTGCGCCGACATGTCCATGCCCATGTCCTTCATGGTCAAAATGGGCCGCTCACGTAGCGGCGGCACGGCCGCGCTCATCCCAGCGCGGGGCGCCAGGGTCGCCCGTCCCATGCCAGAGCGGTCGATCGCCTCCGAAACGATCGTGTAGGCGCGATCCTCGGTCGGGTGGACGATCACGTCGTAGGTCTCGGCGTTGCCGATCTGGAACTCGTCCACCTCGACGGGCCGGACATTCTGGCCGTCGGCTGCGACGACCGTGAGCTTCAGGCCCGGAATGCGGACGTTGAAGACCATCTGCGCCGCACTGTTGATAAAGCGCAGGCGCACCCGCTCGCCGGGCTTGAAGAGCCCGGTCCAGTTGTCCTTGGGGCCGTGGCCGTTGACGAGGAAGGTCATCACCGCGCCGGTGACGTCCGAGATGTCGGTCGGATCCATGAGCATCTTGGCCCATTCGATCCGTTCGGCGAGGGTTTGGTCCTTACCGGCAAGCAGGCCGGCGATCGTCTGGCGCTGATAATTGAAGACCCCGCCCTGCTGCTTCAGCCGCTTGAAAATCAGGTGCGGGTGCATCTCGCTATGGTCAGCTAGCACCAAGACGTGCTCGCGGTCGTAAGCGACGGGATCGGGCTTCGCCGGCTCGATGACGATGGGGGCGTAGTGGCCCTCCGCCTCCTGCAGACCCGAGTGGCTATGGTACCAGTAGGTGCCTGACTGAATGATCGGGAACTCGTAGACGAAGGTCTCGCCGGGGCGGATGCCGGGAAAGCTGACCCCCGGAACGCCGTCCATCTCGAAAGGCACCAGCAGCCCATGCCAGTGGATCGAGGTGTCCTCATCGAGGGTGTTCGTCACCGCGATCCGGACCCGCTGACCTTCTTTCAGACGAATGAGCGGACCGGGCACGGTCCCATTGATCGTCACCGCGTGTCGGCGCTCGCCGTCGATCGTGATCGGTGTGTGGCCGATCGTCAGCTTGATGTCCTCGCCCGAAAGGGTCGGGAGGGTCGAGAGTAGGCCCGGCGTCGCGCTCTGCGCCCAGGCGGGCAGCAGCGAACTGATCGCCGCTCCGCCCCCGAGTATGGCCGCCCCTTTGATCAAGGTGCGGCGGTCAAGGTCAGGTCGTGGCCGGGACATTCGAAATCCTACGATCGAAACAACACACGAGGTGATGGGGCTTCCCACTGTGGGAAGGTCAAGCGCCCCGACCACACAAGCTCTACGCAGCTCGGGGCCATCGCCCCTGAACTTCCGAGGATTAAATCGCCGAGCGGTCGATAAGCTCCGCAAGCTGCTGGCGGGCCCGGTAGACGCGCGTCTCGACGGTCTTGACGGTCACACCCAGGAGCAAGGCGGCTTCCTGCTGCGTGAGCTCGTCGAAATACGTCAGGAGCAACGGCTCCTTCAGCTTGATCGGCAGGCGGTCGATGGCCTTCTGGATGACGGCCCGACGCTGCGCCGAGACGGTCGCCTCCTCGCCATCGGGTGCCGGGTCAGGCTGCGCCTGAGCCTCGGGGGATTGCTCGTCCTTCTCGCCCAGGATGAGCCGGCGCACCGCCAGACGGCGGGCGCGATCACGGCATTTGTTCAGCGCGATGGCGCGGAGCCATACGGGAAAGGCGCGTTGGCCGTCAAAGCGCGCGAGCGCCTTCCACGCCGCCACGAAGGTCTCCTGCACGACGTCGACGGCGGCGTCGGCATCGGCGACGTAGCGACGCACAAAGCCGTAGAGCGGCGGGTTGTGCCGCCGCATGAGCGTCGTGAACGCCCGATCCTCCCCGTCCAGCGCGCGCAGGACGAGATCGGCGTCCGTCTCTTCCTCAAGCGTCACGGCGCCTGTTCAGTGAGGGCCTCAGCGACACGCTTGTCGAACTGCGCGGCCTGGTCCGGCGTCAACACGGTGCGCATCGCCAGGACGTGCAGGATGGTTTCGTTCTGAAGGGCCCCCATGGCGTCGTGGAACCGTTCGACCGCGGCCTTCACCTCCGGCGAGTACTCGTGACGCACCTGAATGGCCCGGGCGAGCTCGGCGTTGGCGGCGCGCAACTCGGCCTCCCGCGCCCGACGCCGGACCGCGAAGTCTTGCTCGAGCACGTCCAGCCGCTTCCGCTGCTCGGGGGCGAGCTTCAGCTCTTCGTGGACGAACTCATGCAACGAAGGCTGGTGACGCTGGTCATAGATGTAGCGCGCGCCAATCCAGGTTCCCCCAACGGCCGCGATGACCGTCAGGAGCAGCGTGAGGATCAGCCCACGGCTGAAGAAACTCATCCGTGGTGATCCAGAAGGGTCGAGGGCGCGAGCTCTGCCTTGACAGAGAAGGCGGACACCTCTTGCGACTGCGCCGCCACCGCTGCTGCAGTCACCCCACCGCTCGCCACGCCCAACCCCAGCGCGCCAATCACGGCCGCGGCTCGAGCCACATAAAGCGTCGGCGCCGCCGCCCGCGCTTGGCGGACGCGCTCGATGCCCTTCCAGACCCTCGCCTCCAGCCTCTGGTAGCTGGCGGGTAGCGGCTCCGATCGAAGCGCTCTCAGTTCGTCATCAAGTCCGTCGTTCATCGCAACACCCCGATCATTCGTCATGACTCTATACGCAGGATCTGGTGGGCTCCCCTCAACTGAGGGCCGGCGGCGCCGTCCCGCGTATGTCCTATAGAGGTCGGGAGCTGGGGGGCTGCAATGGTTCGTCGCGAAAGCGAAGCGCGCGAGGCTGGAGGCGTGTTTCCAGCCGATCTCCCGGCTCTTACCAGCGTACGCTTCTTGTTGGCCTTGGGGGTGGTGCTCTTCCACTATCAGCTGCAGTGGCCTTGGGACGCCATGTCGTCGACCGGGTTCTTCGACCGGGCGCGGCTCGGGGTCGACGCCTTCTTCATCCTCTCCGGCTTTGTCCTGACCCACGCCTATCGCGATGCGATCGCCGGAAACCGGATGAATTATGGCAGGTTCCTGATCGCCCGCTTCGCCCGAATCTACCCGGCGCACCTGGCTGTGCTCGCCTTCGTGCTGGTCATGGTCACCACGGCGAGCCTGGTGGGCGCTGAGTTCGACCGCAATCTCTACAATCCCGCCGGCCTCGTCACGACACTGCTCCTCGTTCACGCCTGGCTCCCGGAGGTGGTGAAAGCCGAATGGAACGGTCCCTCCTGGTCGCTGTCCGCCGAGTGGTTCGCCTATCTCGCCTTCCCGGTATTTGCGTGGATCGGTCTGAAGCTTCGGCGCCGGCCGATGCTGCTCTTAGCGCTGACCGCCCTGCTCTTCCTGGCGCTGGACCAAGTCTACCAAGCCCTGTTCGACGACATTGTAGTGCACGCTGAAGCGAGCATGGGCATACTGCGCATCATCCCCGAATTCCTCTACGGCGTGGCCCTCTACCGCTTAGGAGAACGCCTGCTGCTTGGTCGCCGGGCCGCCGTCCTGTTCGCCGGGGCGGCGGCGATTCTTCTCGTCGCGCTGATGCACCTGAAGGCCGACGACCGATGGATCGTCGCTGCAGCGGGCCCGCTCGTACTGGCTCTGGCTATGCTCTCGAAGGTACAGGCCGAGGGTGTCCTCAAGGCGCGCTGGCCCCGCCTCGGGGGCGAAGCCTCCTACGCGCTCTATCTCGTCCACATGCCCATCCTGATCGCCTGGAAGGGCGTCTGGTCGGCCGCCCAGGGGCGCGACAGCGGCTATGTACTCGGCTGGTGGGAGGTAGCCGCGCTCTTGGCGCTGTCGCTTCTGGCGGCCATCGCCCTTCACCTACTGTTCGAGGGGCCGGCCCGTGCTTGGATTCGTCGCCGGGCGGATCGCCTTTGGCCCGCCCCTGAGACTCGGGCCCAGATGCGACCAGGCTCCCAGCCGCCTGACATCTAGGTCAGGGTCCAAGGGCGAGCGATCTGATCGGCCTGGGCGGGCGCAAGGAGCCCGCGGCTGATCTGCTTAGGGCTTCGGCGTGCGTCCGCCATGCTTGTCGAGCCAGGCCTGTAGCTCAGCGATCTCCTTGCGCTGCTCGTCCGCCGTCTTCTGCGCCATCCTCTTGATCTCTGCGTCGTCACCATGCTTCAGCACCGCCTCCGACATGGAGACCCCGCCCCTATGGTGCTCGATCATCTTGAGCGCCCAGGCTCGATCGGGATCGGCGTCGTTGGCGGACATCATCTTCTGATGCATGTCCTGCATGCCCTTCATGTAGTCCTGCTTGGCCATTTGGCCGTGTTGCATGCTGGTGGGGCCCTGCTGAGCAAGGGCCGGTGCGGCGAGCAGCGCGGCCGCAGCCGCAACGATGGCGATCATTTTCATCTGGGAGCCTTTTGCGATCAGTGAAACGTCTGGAGGGCGGCCTGACAGGCCTGTTCGCAGCGCCGGCACGATTCGGCGCAGATGCGGCAGTGCTCATGCATGCTGGCGTGACGGTCGCATTCCTCCGCGCAGAGCCGGCAGGCCTCCTCGCATGCCCTCAGCACACTCTGGATGATCGGTTCGTTTGAGCCGGTGCGGCGTGATGCGATGTGGCCAGCGGCCGTGCAAATGTCGGCGCAGTCGAGGTTCAGGCGAATGCATTGGGTCAGCTGCGCGACCATCTGCTCGCCCAGGCAGGCATCGGCGCACGACGTGCAGCTCTGAGCGCAGTCGAAGCATTCCTCGATGCAGCGGATCAGGCTGTCGTTTGTGTTTCCGCGCACCTGGGGGTGCGTACTTATTATTTCATGGGCGTGCATGGCCGTCATCCTATGCAGGTGGATGGCCGCTGAACCCTCATTCTGGAGTTCCGTTCCGCCGCACGGGCCGAGGAGCGAAATCTTTTGTCCGTAGAACTGAAAAACCGAGGGAGCAGCCTTCCGCGTGCGTATTGCCGCTCGTCTTTTCCGGGCTCAAGCGGGTGGGGGTGAACTCATCATGGGAGCGCAGTGACGCTCACGCGAAGCCTCACAGCTAGCTTGCCGGAGATGGGAAACGCACGGGAGTTCGTCAGTGGGCGGCTCCGGGCTAAGCGTCATTAACATCCCGTGCTCGTGCGCTACGGCAGAAATGCACAGGGCCGGACCCGACGGCGCCACCTACATGTGTCCGTCCATCTTCATCGGCGGATCCGCTTTCTTCATCGGGATGGAGCCGTCGTTCTTGGCGCCCATGCCGTCGGCATGCGCCTTGGCGCCCATCTCCATTCCGCGCTCATGCGCATCGCGTTCCATCTCCATCCCTTCACGGTGCCCCTCGGCGCGAGCCTCTTCTAGGGTTTCAGACGAACTGGAATGATGCTCGCCGGCTTCGCCCGGGGCGTCGGGCGTCGTCGCCGGAGCCGTGGCGACGGGCGACGGGGCGCCGGGCGCCGGAGCCTCCGTCTTCTGCTCGCACCCGGCCAGGCCGATCGCCGCCAAGGCGACGGAGCCAGCCAAGGCCTTTAGCAGACGGGGCGGCAAGAGATGGGTCATGGGTCGCGTCCTGTCGGTGGGTCAACGAAGCGGCAGATAAAGTGAGGCCGACCGGCTGCAGCATGAAGGGCGCAGCCGGTCGGCCGCTTTCCTACTTCTTGGCTTCAGCCATCTTTGCGGCGCACTTTCCGTGCATCTTATCCATCTCGGCCTTGCTGAGCGGCTTCATCTTCATGACCCCGGGAGTGCCTTTCATGGAGGCGTGGTCATGCATGACGCGGCCGTCCATCTTCCGGCCCATGACGCTCTTGCACTCTTCGTGGGTTGGGTTGGCGGGATCCTTGACCGAAACGGTGGCGTCGGCCGCGGCCTTGTGATCCCCGTGTTCCGGCTGCGCGTAGCTCTGGCTGGCGGTGGCGAGGCCGAGGGCCGCGATGGCGACGAATAGGGTACGCATGGGTGTGTCCTTTGCTGGTCGGCGGACAGCGGCTCGCCGTGCCCTCGATTGAAATATGCCAAACCCTAGCGTTCCCTCCAAACCCAACCTTGATATCGATCAAGCGCCGCTGCGGCGGGACGCCAGCGCCATCAGTTCCGGAGCTTGCCGATCAGCTCGACCAGCTCGGCTGTCTTCTGTTCGCGCTCCGCCACGTCGCCGCTGGCCGCCATCGCACCAGCGACGCAGTGTTCGAGGTGGTCTTTCACGAGTTCGCCCTCAACCCGACGCAGCGCCGCCCTCGCGGCGTGCAGTTGCGTCAGGATGTCGAGGCAGTAGCGATCCTGCTCCACCATGCGGGAGATGCCTCGCACCTGCCCTTCAACCCGGTTCAGCCGATTGATCAGACGTGGCTTGTTCGTGCGTTCCATCAAAGCCTCCGCCGCTCGGTGCGGCAACATACAGAAAGCCGCGATTTGATCCATGCCCCACTGGGGTATATATACGCCGAACAGGAGGCCCCATGAGCGGTCAAGGCCATACCCACCATCATCATGCTGACCCCAGTGACCGCCAGGCGGCTGTCGTGGCGGTCACCGACCCGGTCTGCGGCATGACGGTTGATCCGGCGACCACCCCGCACCACGCGGAGCATGCGGGGCAGACCTTCCACTTCTGCTCGGCCGGGTGCCGCACCAAGTTCGTCGCCGATCCGGCGAAATACCTGACCAAGGATGAGGCCCCGTCCGCTGCGGCGCCGGCAGGGACGATCTACACCTGTCCGATGCACCCCCAGATCCGGAAGGAGGGACCGGGCAACTGCCCCATCTGCGGCATGGCGCTCGAGCCGGAGACCGCGACCGCCGAAGGCGGTCCGAACCCCGAGCTGATCGACATGACCCGCCGGTTCTGGGTGGGTCTCGTCCTCACCCTGCCCGTTCTCGCGCTCGAGATGGGCGCGCATGTCCTCGATCTGCACCGCTGGATTTCGCCCACGACGTCGAACTGGGTGCAGCTCGCCCTGGCGACCCCCGTCGTGCTGTGGGCCGGCTGGCCCTTCTTTGAACGGGGCTGGGCGTCCCTGCGGACGCGCAACCTCAACATGTTCACCCTCATCGCCATGGGGATCGGGGTGGCCTGGGCCTACAGCGTCGTGGCCACGCTGGCGCCGCACATCTTCCCTTCGGCGTTCCGGCGCACCGATGGCAGCGTTGCAATCTACTTCGAAGCCGCGGCCGTGATCACGGTCCTCGTGCTGCTGGGTCAGGTGCTGGAACTGCGGGCCCGCGAGCAGACCTCGGGTGCGATCAAGGCGCTGCTGGACCTCGCGCCCAAGACCGCGCGACGGGTCCGGACGGATGGGACTGACGAAGAGGTCACGCTCGACCAGATCCTGGTGAGCGACCAGCTGCGGGTGCGGCCGGGCGAGAAAGTCCCCGTCGACGGCGAGGTCGTGGACGGCCGCGTCTCGATCGACGAGTCGATGGTCACCGGGGAATCGATGCCCGTGACCAAGGAAGCAGGCGACAAGGTCGTCGGCGGCTCGATCAACAAGACCGGCTCCTTCGTGATGCGGGCCGAGAAGGTCGGGGCCGACACCCTGCTGTCGCAGATCGTCCACATGGTCGCCCAGGCCCAGCGCTCTCGGGCGCCGATCCAGCGCATGGCCGACCAAGTCTCGGGCTGGTTCGTCCCAGTGGTGATCGTGATCGCTGTCCTGGCATTCGCCGGCTGGGGGGTCTTTGGTCCCGAGCCGAGGTTTGCCTTCGGCCTCATCGCGGCGGTCTCGGTGCTGATCATCGCCTGCCCGTGCGCACTTGGACTGGCGACGCCGATCTCGATCATGGTGGGGGTCGGTCGCGGCGCCGGGGCCGGCGTGCTCATCAAAAACGCCGAAGCCCTGGAGCGGTTCGAAAAGATAGACACGTTGGTGATCGATAAGACCGGAACTCTCACCGAGGGGCGGCCAGCGGTCACCGCCATCGTGCCCGCCGCGGGTTGGGACGAAGCCGAAGTGCTTCGCCTGGCCGCCAGCCTCGAGCGTGGCAGTGAGCATCCCCTCGCGGACGCCATCCTCCGCGCCGCAAGCGATCGCAAGCTAAGCCTTTCAGAGCCGTCCGACTTTGACTCGCCCGTCGGCAAGGGCGTTCTGGGCTCGATCGACGGGCGGCGTCTGGTGCTCGGATCCGGCAAGTTTCTGAAGGAACAGGGGGTCGACACCGGGGAACTCGATAGTCAGGCAGAGTCGCTCCGCACTGACGGCGCTACGGCAATCTTCATGGCGGTGGACGGACAGGCCGCAGCGGTGTTCGCCATCGCCGACCCCATCAAGGCCACCACGCCCGAAGCCGTTCGCCTCCTGAAGGCCGAAGGCGTGCGGCTCGTCATGATGACCGGCGACAACCGCACCACGGCGCTCGCCGTGGCCCGCAAGCTCGGCATCGACGAAGTCGAGGCCGAGGTTCTACCGCAGGACAAGGCGGCCGTGGTCGAGAAGTTCCGCGCCGAGGGCCGCAAGGTGGCGATGGCGGGAGATGGCGTGAACGATGCGCCGGCGCTGGCGGCGGCCGAAGTTGGGATCGCCATGGGCGCGGGGTCCGACGTGGCCATCGAGAGCGCGGGCGTGACCCTCCTGAAGGGCGATCTGCAGGGGATCGTCAAGGCGCGGCGGCTGTCCCGCGCCGTGATGCGGAATATCCGCCAGAACCTCTTCTTCGCCTTCGTCTATAATGCGGCCGGCGTGCCGGTAGCGGCCGGCGTCCTCTACCCGGTGTTTGGCTGGCTGCTCTCGCCGGCGATCGCGGCGGCGGCCATGGCGCTGTCCAGCGTCAGCGTGGTGACCAACGCCTTGCGGCTACGAAGCGTAAAGCTCTAGCGCGGACGGGTCCCGTCCGCCGGCGGCGCCGGGTGCAAATCGGGTTCGTCCGGCGACATGATGTCGGTTTGCGACGGGTCCTTCCCGAAGGCGGACTGGTCGTGGGGTTCCCCCATTTCGTCCGCCGCGGCGGCAGGCGCGACCTCGCCAGACTGCGGGCCGCCGGGCTCTGCGGAGCAGCTCGTCAGGATGAGGAGCACGGCGGCGGCGAGCCCTTTCGTCGATGTGAGATGAGCCTGCGCGCTGGCCAGCCATCGCATACGTGAGCCCTCGCTACGCCGACTGTCGTTCGGTCGACGCGAAATGCTGGACGGCGTCGATCACCATCCGACGCACGCACCAGCGCGCGTAAAGCCCCGCAAGGGCTGGAAGCCACCTCGCCCACCCCCGGCTCGGCAGGGCGTAGTCGATCCAGACGGACAGGCGCGAACCGGCCCCCTCTTCGGTGATGGCGAAGCCCATCTCGTATCCGCCGATGACCAGGAGCCTCGGCTCCCCCGTTGTGCGCCAGACCTTACGGTGCGGCGGGTCGCGGACCGTGACCACCTCGTCGACAAAGAGCGACAAGCCAAACGCCGCGCCGCCCATGCGGATGTGCGAGCCCACCGCCTGGCCACGCCCCGCGTCGAACTCGTAGGTCATACGACCGCCGCCCATCATCACGGACGGTCGGCCCATGTGCTCGGCCAACCGGGTCTGGTCGTCCAGGCGGTCGAACACGGCCCGCGGCCGCGCGGGCGTCCGAGCGGTCGCCTCGCGGCGATGGCGGAACGCACCGACCTGGGGCCGTGCGCCGCCACCGGCGCCGGTCGGCGATGGTCCGACGGACTTGGCTCTCGGCATGGCGACCTCCAATCGATCGTAGCGTGACGCCGCCCGGAGAGGCGCAGGCGTGACCGCGCCAGGGCGCTAGCGGCGCGGGGCTTTGTCCTTCGTTTCCTCCGCCGCCGCCGTCTTGGCGGCGAACGGCTCCGGCGCCATCAAGAGGATGAAGGTCAGTCCAGCGCCCAGCGCCATGAGCAGCCACTCCCCGAGGCCGGCGGCGAAGCCCGCGAGCGCGGATACCCAGACCGCTGCGGCGGTCGTCACGCCGTGGATCGAGCGACCGCAGGCGGGGTGCATGATCACGCCGGCGCCGACGAACCCGACCCCCATCAGCACCCCTTGGAGCACGGTGCTGATGACCCGCGCGTCGTCGCTGTGGAGTCGCATGGCGATGACGCCGGCCATGGCGCCGGCTGTGGCGATCAGCGCGAACGTGCGCGCGCCGACGAAGCGGATCCGTCGGGACCGCTCGAGCCCGATCAGAAAGCCCACGGCCGCGGCGGCGACGACCCGAAGGACCACGTCGAGATCAGACACCAGCGACTTCCTCGCGCAGGACGGTCGCGATGAGCGGGGCCACGGAGATGGCGTTCGTGGCGTGCGGCACTGCGTCGGTGGAGACGACGCGCGCCGAAGCGCCGGCGACCTCGGTCAGGGCGTCGCCCCCGAAGATCGCGTGCACGATGGCGCAGATCGGGGGCGGGAACCCCCGCAAGCCGAGCTCGCGGGCCGCCGCCGTCAAGGTGCGGCCGGAAGACGCAATGTCGTCGATCAGCACCGGCTGACGGCCGGCGAATGCGGTCAGGTCGGGAAAGGTGATCCTGACGTCGCGATCGCCGAACCGCTCTTTGCGCAACACGACCACCGGGGCGTCAGCGGCCGCGGCCACGTCCGAAGCCCATTGCTCACTCTCGCTGTCCGGTCCGATCACCAGCGCATTTGGGACTTCGGAACGGATCCAGGCGCCGAGCAGATCCGCGGCATGGAGGGTCACACAGGGGATGGTGTAGAGGTCGCTGAGGGTCTTGAAGCGATGTAGATGAGGATCGACGGTGATCAGCCGGTCGAACGCGCCCGAGAGCAGGCGCGCGAACGCGCGTGACGTCACCGCCTCCCCCGCCTTGAACGCCTTGTCCTGGCGCATATAGCCGAGGTACGGCGCGACCAGCGTCACCCGTTTGGCGCCCTGCTCACGCGCGGCCGCAGCGACGAACAGGAGCGTCAGGATGACGCTGTCGATGCGCACCAGGCTGCAGACGATGTCGACCTGGCGGCCGGCCGGGTCGTCCAAGATGCGAACGTAGTGCTCGCCATCGGGGAACTGGCGCGTCTCGAGCCGCCCGAGCTCGGCGCCGGCGGCCTCAGCGAGCTTGGCGGCGAAGGCTTCATGGCCCGGCAGAGCCAGCATGAGACGCATGTCAGGCCTCCAGTTGCACGATGTCGGGGTTCGCGGCGGCGAATTCGAGCGCGTAGGCCAATTCGCCTTCCGCTTCGGCGTGCACGGTCATGAGCGGTTGTCCCTGGGCGACGTCGTCGCCCAGTCGCGCGTGCAGCATGACCCCTGCCGACTTGGCGTCCGGGGCGCCCGCGAGCTTGGCCAGCCTGGCTAGGGTCCGGTTGTTGATGCTTGTCAGCCGCCCTGCGCGGGATGCCAAAACCGGGTGCGTCAGGGCGGCCTTCGGCGGCTGCCGCAGCCCGCCTTGAGCCTCGCAAATGGCCTCAAACTTCGCCCACGCCCGTCCGTCCGCGAGCGTGGTCTCGGCAAGCGCAAAGCCTGTCCCGGCGGCGGTTCGGCCGGCCAGTTCGAGCGCGGCGCCGGCCAGCATGCAGGCGCGCCGCCGCAGGTCCTGCGGAGCGTGGGCTTCGTTCTTCAGCACGGCCAGAACGTCGTGCGCTTCCAGCGCGGGACCGATCCCGCGCCCGACCGGCTGCACGCCGTCGGTCATGACACACCGCAGTTCCACGCCGAAGACGCGCCCGACCTCGCTCAGCTCCGCGGCAAGCTCAGCGGCCGCCTCGTCGGTCCTGACCTTGGCCGTCGCCCCAACCGGTATATCGATCACGATGTGGGTCGATCCGGCGGCGATCTTCTTCGACAGCACTGAGGCGATCAGTTGGCCTCGCGTGTCGATGTCCAGCACCCGCTCCACCCGGATCAGGATGTCGTCGGCGGGACTGAGGCGGACCGAGCCGCCCCATACCAGGCAGGCGCCCTCCCGCTCCACCACGCGCCGCATGGCGGCGACGTCCAGGTCGACGGGGGCGAGCGTCTCCATGGTGTCAGCCGTTCCGGCGGGACTGGTGATCGCGCGCGACGATGTCTTCGGCATCAGCAGACCGTGCGACGCGACGATTGCCACGACGATCGGGGTGGTGCGATTGCCGGGAAGCCCGCCGACCGAGTGCTTGTCGATGACAATCGGCGATGGCCAGGTCAGCCGCTCGCCGACCTCGATCATCGCGCGCGTGAGGCCGACCGTCTCCTCGAGGTCCAGAGGGAGCGCCGAGCAGGCGGTGAGGAAAGCGGAAAGGTGAACGTCCGTGTAGCGTGCGGCGGCGACATCCCTGACGATCGACTGGAGCGCCGCCAGATCGAGCCGCTGCCCGTAGATCCGACGCCGGACCGCCGAGAGGGAGCCAAGAGGCGGCGGATGGCGGACGGTGAGCTCCGCCCCCTCGGCAATGCCCAGCCGCGCCCAGGCGGCTTCCGACAGGCCCGCTTCCCCATGGCCAAGAAGGCCGTCGGACACCTGGTACAGAAGCGCGAGCACCTCGCGCCCATTCGCCACTAGCAACACCTGCGAGCGCGGGCCGAGACCCTCGGAGCGGCAGACGTGGCAGTCCGAACGCATGAGAACGACGGCGTCGTCCTGGCTGAACAGTCCCAGCCGCCGAGCCTTCAGGGTCGGTGTGGGAGAACGGGGTTGCGCCTCCACGGTCACGACAGGCCGTAGGCTTCGTCCTGAGCGGAGATCGTGCAATCCCACCCCAGGTCCGCCTCGATGCGCGCCTTCAGTCCGACTGGGCCGTCATCCTCCCCGTGGACGATGAACGTCCGGGCCGGCGGGCGCTTGAAGCCGGCCAGCCAGCGCATGATCTCGTCCACGTCCGCGTGGGCCGAGAGCATCGGGAGGTTCGCCACCTCGGCTCGAATGGGGATCCACTGCCCGTGGATCTTCACTTCGCGGGCGCCCCCGAGCAGCGCCTGCCCGCGGGTTCCGGCCGCTTGATAGCCTGAGAAGAGCACGGTGTTGCGGGCGTCCGGGCCGTACGCCTTCAGATGGTGCAGCACGCGCCCGCCGGTCGCCATGCCGCTGGCCGATATGATCACCTTGGGCATGCTGTTGTGGCTTAGAGCCTTCGACTCGTCGACGTCGCGCGTATAGGTCGCGACCTCGCAAGATGCCCGGCAGACATCCTCGGCCAGCTTGTGATCGGCCCCATGGCGACACAGAAGGTCGGTCGCATCAGTCGCCATGGGACTGTCGAGATAGATGGGCGTCAAAGGCAGCGCCCCATCCTGCTTGAGTTTCGACAGCAGGTAGAGCAGCTCCTGGGCGCGCCCGACGGCGAACGCCGGAATCACGACAGTGCCGCCCCGCGCGGTCGTGCGCTCGATCACCTGCAGCAGCGCTTGCGCTGGCGCCACCGGATCGTGGCGACGGTCTCCATAGGTGGACTCCACGATCAGGTAGTCGGCGTGCGGCACGGGCTCGGGATCGGGCGTGATCGGATCGTCGTAGCGGCCGAGGTCCCCCGAGAAGACGACAGTCTTCCCGCCCCACCGAATCTCGACGGTTGCGGCGCCCAGGATGTGGCCCGCGTAGCGGAACGTGGCCGTGGCGCCATGTCCAAGGTCCACCGGTTTGCCGAAGGCGACGGGCCGGAGCTGGCCAATGGCGCGTTCGGCGTCATGCTTGCCGTACAGCGGGAGCGCGGGCTTGTGCTTGGAAAAGCCGTGCCGATTCGCGAACTCGGCGTCGCTTTCCTGGATCTTGGCGCTGTCCAGCAGCAGGAGTTCCGCCAGATCGGCCGTTGCCGCCGAGCAGTAGATTGGGCCTCGGAAGCCTTCTCGCACCAGCCGTGGCAGGTAGCCGGAGTGATCGAGGTGCGCATGGGTCAACACCACGGCGTCGATGGAGGCCGCCTCGCGGGACAGCGGCTCCCAGTTCTTGAGGCGCAGGGCCTTCAGACCCTGGAACAGCCCGCAGTCCACGAGCAGGCTTCGCCCCCCAAGCTCAAGCAGGTGCTTCGAGCCCGTCACCGTTCCTGCGCCGCCTAGCGACGTCAGCGTCAATTTGGCCATGCGCCCTCCGATCCCTGCCAAATACTACGCGCGCGGCCGGCCGCGCCCTTGCCGCAGATCAAAGCTGCGCCGCTTCCGCCCGTCACGTCACGAAGACGGGCGCAAAGCCGCCGCCCGGCGTGCGGAAGTTCGTTGTCTGACCCCGATAGACTCGCGCCGCCGCGAGGAGCGGCAAGCCGACGTAGGTGTAGAGACGTACGTCAAGCTTGAGCGCCAGGACCTCGCCGTCGATTCTAATGCGCCGCTCGGTCGGTGCGGCCAGTTCCTGGGCGATATAGCCCCCGCGCTGCACCTCCTCCCAGACCCCGCGGGTCATCTTATCGCCGCGATAGACCGCCTTGCCGCCGTGGCCGCCCGCCGGCTTGAAGAAGTACCGTTTGCGCGCCGACCACAGGGCCTCCGCGGTCTCTGCGCTCACCAGGATCGTTCGAGGCACCGCCGAGAGACTGCGCCGCTGGGCGGGCGACAGTCCCCAACCGGCCGGCGCGGCGGGGTCGGACAGCACCGTCAGGTTCCGCTTGTCCGCGAGGAGGGCGTGGTTGCGCGGATTAGGCGTGAGAACGACAGCGCCCGCCAGATAGGCGTCACGCAGCGCCCCGTGGCTCTCGCCATCCAGCGCGAAGTCGACCAGCCGGTTGTAAACCAGATCGATCACTTCCTCGCCGTGCCGAAGCTGGCCCTGGGCGAAAGACAACTCTGCAGGATCGACGATCCTGACCTTCAGGCCGCGCCGCTTGAACGCGCGCTGGGCGAGCAGGAACTCAGGGAAGAGGTACTGCTCGGTCGGGCGATCGTCGATGATGGCGAGGGTGCGCGGCTGACTGGCGCGACCCTGAGACCGCCACTCTTGCTCGAACATCCGCCACACGGCCGCTTCGAAATTCGCGGCCGGCGTCGCTTCGATCGCGTCTCGCGCCTCGCGGCAGCACGCACCCTGGGCGCGGGCGAGGAAGGCGTTCAGAAAGGCGCCGCCGGCGTTGGTGTTGACTTCGATCAGCTTCGGCCCGCTCGCGCCGAGATGGAAGTCGTACCCCGTGAAGACGCCGCGGGGCCCGAAGTCATGCCGCGCGATTTCGGGCGCCCAGGCCATCACCGCCGCCTGATAAGTGGGGTCGCTGGCCGCCGCCTCGATCGCATCGACGACCGCAAGCATGGCGTCCAGATCCGCGCGCGCGAGGAACACCGGCATTTCGGCGAAAAGGTGCGGCCGGCCGTCCAGCAGAGCCGCTGCGAGGTCGGCGTCCAGCGCTTCGGCCTGGATCGCCGCAACGAGGCTGGCACGATCCAGCGTGATGCAGAAGCACTCACGGTTGAGCACGGCGTCACGGTTTTCAACACCTCGAGCGTCGTGGGTCATGCCCTTCTCCTCTAAGCCAGTCGACATCAGCCTGACGAGAACCGGCATCTTCGCTACCCGCTCGGCGGGCGCGTGGCCCGCATTGATCGCGATCTTGATTGCGGCGATGGAATGGCCGGCGACCCAGGCGGGCTCGACAAGTCCCTCGGGCGGAGGCGCAGAGATGGCTGCGGTTCATGAGCAGCGCCGGGAATCTAGGGCGGTCGCAACGTCGTGATACGTCCGGGTCAATGTACCTTTACCATGCCAACGCCCTTGATGTTGTTGAACGAGTCGGTCTGGTGACAGAGGTAACACTGTTCGACCCGAGCCCCCTTCTGGCCTGAGATGGGACGGTCCATCATTTCGAAGTGCATCATGTAGTGGCTGGGCGGCGCCTTGTGGCACTGCGCGCAGTCAGTGGACTTGGGACTCGGATGGAGGAAGGTCTTGATCTCCCAGCTCTCGGTCTGGTGACAGCTGGCGCACTGCTTGCCGAAGAATCCGCCGTGAGGATCTTGAACCGCATGGCAGGTGGCGCACTGCAGGCTCCCCGAGCCGCCATCGCGCCGCTGTGCGACCGCCTCGAGCACAGCGTGATCCATTTTGGTGGGCCGGACGGCGCGACCCTGGTGCTCGACGTGACAGCCTTTGCAGTCCCCGATGTTCTGGTGAAACGCGGTCGCGGGTTTCATCAGCAACTCCTGCGCCGGCGCATGGCAGGTGACGCACTTCTCCGCCGTCACACCCGCGACCGGCGCATGGCAGCTTTCACACTTGTCACCCAGAAAGGCGTGGGCCTCGGAAAGGGCCCCCGGCCGCACCGCGCCCGTCCATCCAGGCAAGGCGTGGCTGCCACCTTGCCAAAGCGTCCACACGACCCCAACGACGAAGACCACGCCGAATACGCTCAGCGCCGCGTAGATCTGGCCCGGCAGCTTCATGGGAGCCACCTCAGTCCATAGTAGACGCCGGACCAGATGTGCAGCGCGAGCAGCGTGTACATGACGATGGCGGCGAGGATGTGGGTGACCACCCACCGGTTCAGCGCGCGCTTCAAAGTCTCGCGGGCGCCGATGGCGAACTCCAGGTCGGAAATGGCGCCTAGCAGGTGATTGACCTTGAGGCCGGAGGGATCGACCACAACCTCATCCTTCAGGCCGACGGCGGACAGCGCGAGGCTGTCATAGCGATCCCTCAGCACGGAGAGCTGGCGTTGTTGATCCCGCAAATCCTGGCCAAGCTCGACGAGGAAGTAGCGTCCGACAAAGCCGGTGGCGACGACCAGAAGCATTGAGACCATGAGCCCCACCCCCAGGGGACTCTCTAGCTTATGGCCTGAGTGCAGGACGCCCAGCACCGCGCCGATCGCCCCGGCATAGACGTGGAAAGTCAGAATCGCGCCAAGGGAGACCTGCCGCGCGCTGAGCAGCGCCTTCACCCGCCCCTGCCGCTTCACGAGGGCGTACGCCAGTAGGGCGACAAAGAGCACAGCTGCGGCTATGCCCAGGGCCCCGCCGGCCAAGCTCCCGGGAAACCGGGGCGCTGAATGCAACAGGAAGGCGGGCGCGGTGAGCGCAAGTGCGCTCAGCAGGCCTTCCACAATGACCTTCTCACTTCGCGTCATGTCACGCGTCCACGACGAGGTCGCCGACGGACTTCGCCTGGCAGGCGAGAATGACCCCGTCGCGCTTTTCCCCCTCCGTCAGAGAATCCTGGACCTCCATGCTCACAGATCCCTGCCGCAGTGGCACCTTGCAGCGGCCGCAGATCCCGACCCGGCACTCGTAGTCGATGGCGACGCCGATGGCCTCGGCGGCCTCCAGCACCGATTGGTCCGGCGCTAAGCGCCCGGACTTGTTGGACTTGGCAAAGGTCACCGTCGCCTGCGCCGACGGCGGGGCCGAGGGAGAGGCGACTGCGACATCGACGACGGCCGTGACCGCGGCTGCGGGGGGCTGGGTTTCCAGGACTGGACCACCCTTCGGGGGCGCGAAGTTCTCCGTCTTCACCTGATCGTCCGGCACGCCCATTCCGCGAAGGACGCCCTTCACCGCTTCCATCATCGCGGGCGGGCCACAGAGATGGACCCGGCGGCGGACGATCTCCGGAACGGCCGCGGTGATAAACTCGGGCGTCATAAACCCCACGGAACCAGCCCATTCGGTCCCTTCGGGCTGAGAGACGACAGTCGTGACGTGGACGTTCGGGTGCCGGCGCGCGAGATGCGCCAGTTCCTCGCGGAAGATGATGTCGGCGGGCGTGCGCACCCCGTAGAGAAGGTAGATGTCGTGGGGATAGGCGCGGTCCGTGAGATAGCGCAGCACGCTCATCATAGGCGTAATGCCAACCCCGCCCGCGATCAGAACGATGCCTTCCGCCTCCTGACCGGTGAAGAAGAAGCTCCCGGCGGGGGCGGCCACCTCGATGAGATCGCCGGCGTCGACGCGGTCGTGGAGGTGGCGAGACTCCAAGCCGTATTGCTCACGTTTCACGGTCAGCTCGATGTAGTCCCGTTGCGTGGGCGAAGAGGAGATGGTGTAGGATCGGCGGACCTTCTTGCCATCGATCTCGGAGGTGACCGTCGCGTACTGTCCCGGAAGGAAAGTGAACGGGAACGGGCCGAGGTTTGGCTCCATCAGCCGGAACGTCTTCACGCCGGGCGTTTCGTCGAAAATCGCCTTGATCCGCAGGACGCCGATCCAGGGACGCCGCGCGGGCGCTCCGGCTTCTGCCGCCTTCGACATGACAGCAGGGGCTGAACCCGGCGAAGCTGCGGGTTCAGCGGTCGATGGCTCAGCTGGAGCGCCGGGTGTCAGCCGCTCGGCCAGCGCCCCCACACGGCGCGCGCGGATCCATTGCAGCCAGAGCGCCCCCGTAAGAGCGGCGCCCAGAAGGATCATGAGCAGAACGTGCAGCCAGGAGAGACCGCGAAAGCCGCCAGCCATCTCTGAGCGGTCCGCCGGGGGCAGCGTCATCTCGTGTCGGAACCAGGCCAGAGCGGTCTGTTCAGGCGACTGGCCCGCCTCGAGCGCCCGAAGCGCGCCGGCCCCGCTTTGCGCCAACGAAAGACCGTCTCTGACGTCGCGCAGCGCGGTGAGCGCGGCAGCGGCGTCATTGGCGGCCTGGGCGCGATGCAGGGCCGCCTGCCCATCCGTGACCGCCTGCGAACCTGATCCCAGTCGCGTCAGCGCCTCAGGCCGGATCCGCGCGCGGGCTTCGTCGGTGAGCTTCGGAAAGTCCATCATAGACGCGTAGAACGGCTTGGGCCCCATGGGGCCGCAGCAACCCGCTGCGCCTTCGCCTGCGCCCCCGCCCATGCCAGAGGGCGCCATCATATCTCCCATCATGCCGCCCATACCGCTGGCCGCCGCAGGCGCCGCTGGGGGACCGGCGCCCATTGTGGGGTTGGGGGCCTTCATTCCGCTCATCCCTGAGGCCGCATCGGGGTTCGCGCCAGCTGGCGGCGGATGATGAGCGGCGTGGTCCTCGGCGGGGGCCTGCGCCCAGGCGAAGGTGGATGGTGTTGCGGCGGTTAGAGCCACAGCCGCGACGGTGGCGGCTCTTAGGGCTGTGACGAGAGGCGCCGACTGGGTGCCGTGCATATGCAGGTCAGATCCCTTATCCATAGCAACGCTTCTAGCCGAAAGGCTCGGCCGCTTTGAAGGCAAGACGTAAGAGACGCTGCGATGGAGCGTCCCTTACAGCGCCACAGCAACAGAAGGCTCCGCCATAGCGCCCATCAGGCGCTGCTGGGGGAGTAGCGAAAGAGGAGGTGCCAGATGGCAGGGGAGATTCGGGTCGGCGTCAACGGCTACGGGGTGATCGGCAAACGTGTTGCCGACGCTGTGCGTGCTCAGGCTGATATGCGCCTGGTGGGCGTCTCCGACGTCGCAGCAGACTGGCGGACGCGGGCCCTGCACCGCAAGGATATCCCACTGTTCGCCGCCACGTCCGAAGCACATGAGCACCTCGCGGCAAATCGGATTCCCGTGGAAGGGCGTCTGCAGGATCTGCTTGGAACCGTGGATGTCGTCGTAGACTGCACGCCCAAGCGGGTCGCTGCGGAGAATGTGCCGGTCTATCGCCAACTCGGCCGGAAGTTCATCGTGCAGGGCGGCGAAAAGCACGGCGTCACCGGTCACTCCTTCGTCGCGGAGTCCAACTATCAAAGCGCAGTCGGCCTCGACGCGACCCGCGTCGTCTCCTGCAATACGACGGCGACGGTGCGGACCTTGACCGCCCTGAAGCGGGCTGGGTTGCTCCGGCGCGCTCGCGGCACGCTCATGCGGCGCGCCACCGACCCGTGGGAGAGTCACCTTGGCGGTATCGTCAACACCCTCGTCCCGGAACCGGAGATCCCGAGCCACCAAGGTCCTGATGCTCAGACGGTCGACCCGGACCTCGATGTGCTGACCATGGCCGTCAAGGTCCCCGAGACGATCGCCCACCTCCACTACTGGTCGGTTCAGCTTTCCCGTAGCGCCCAGAAGGAGGAGGTGCTGGACGCCTTCCGCGCTTCGCCCCGCATTTTCCTCATGCCCGACAGCTATGGCCTAGCTGCGATCAATTCGGTCAAGGAGCTGATGGGGGACCTCGGCCGCTCCCGGGGCGATCTCTACGAGGTCGCGCTTTGGTCCGACATGCTGCGCGTGGAGGGCGACGAGGTGTTCTATACCTATATGGTCGACAATCAGGCCATTGTTGTCCCCGAGACCATCGACGCCATCCGGGCGCTCGCCGGCCGCGAGCCCTCTGGGGACGCATCGATACGCGCGACCGACGAGGCCTTGGAAATCTGGCGCGATCCGTTCAGCCCTGCTGGGGGCTAGCGTTCGCATCCCTTGCGGCGGCGCCGCCGCCGCTAACGGTTAGATTAGCCATGGCGCGCGAAGACCCGCGTCTTGCCTCCCGGCATGAGCAGCAGCGTTTGGTAGGCCTCGACATCACCCCTTGGGGACTCCATGCCGGGGGACCCGAAAGGCATGCCCGGAACGGCGATGCCAAGGGCTTTCGGCCTCTCGCGCAGCAAGCGCGCAATGTCGGCCGGCGGTATGTGGCCGACCACGACATAGCCACCGACCGTCGCGAGATGGCATGACGACAGCTCGAATGGTACGCCATGTCTGCGTCCGATCGGACTGACGTCCTCCACGACCACTTCCTTCATGAGGTAGCCCGCCCGGCGCATGTGGGTGATCCAGCCCTTGCAACAGCCGCAGCTGGCGGTCTTGTAGACCGTCACAGGGGTCGGGCTCGCCGCGAGGGCGGGTGCTCCGGACACAAGCGCCGCGCTGGCGGCCAGCAGATATCGACGAGTCAGCATCTCTGTCATTCCCTTGCGATTCAGCGGCGCGAGCCGCAGCAGCAGGAGCCGCTGCTTGTCGCGGCCGCCGCGTCCTGTGGGTACAAGGCCGGTGTATAGCCGGCCTTGCTGATCGCCGTCGCCACCGCGGACGGCTCGCGGTCAGACCGCACCTCGACCCGCTTGCTGGCGAGGTCAATGGCGATGTCCGCGGCTGGATCCAGCGCGTTGATGGCGGCGGTTACAGCTTGGACACAGTGCCCGCAGCTAAGGTCTTTTACGTGATAAAGAAGCATCGAAATCTCCTAGCTTGATGGCCTCCCCTGACCAGATGGGGCTTCCCACGATGGTAAGGTCAAGGCCGCGCATCGCCGGTGCACGCGCCGCCGATCGTCGGCGTTCCGAAGATGGATGAGCGCCGCCGTCGGCACGGCCGGGCCTTGCTCATTGCGGCATCTCCACGTGCCCGCCGAACCCGAAGCGCATCGCTGACAAGACCTGATCGGCGAATGTGTGCTCCACCCGGCTGCGATAGCGCGCGAACAACGCTGCGGAGAGGACGTTGACTGGAACCGCCTCCTCCATCGCCGCGTCGATCGTCCACTGCCCTTCGCCCGAGTCGGAGACCCGGCCCGAGAACTGGCTCAGCATCTGGTCCTTGGCCAAGGCCGCGGCGGTGAGGTCGAGCAGCCAGGAGGAGATGACGCTGCCGCGCCGCCATACTTCGGCGATATCGGTCAGATTCAGATCGAACCGTTCTTCGGCCGGCAGCTTGGCCGAGTTCCTGCCCTTGAGGATGTCAAACCCTTCAGCGTAGGCCTGCATCAACCCGTATTCGATCCCGTTGTGGACCATCTTGACGAAGTGGCCGGCGCCGGCGGGACCGGCGTGAATGTAGCCCTGCTCGGCGCGCGGATCCTCACCCTCCTGCTCCATACGGTCCGGTGTGCGCGGAATGGCGCCCAGCCCCGGCGCCAAGGCTGAGAAGATCGGGTCGAGCAGAGCGACGGTCGCCTTGTCCCCGCCAATCATCATGCAGTAGCCGCGCTCCAGGCCCCAGACTCCGCCGGACGTGCCGACGTCCACATAGCAAAGGTTCTTCTCACTCAGCGCGCGCGCGCGTCGAATGTCGTCCTTGTAGAAGCTGTTGCCGCCGTCGATGATGATGTCGCCCGGCTCGGCCAGGCCCGTGAGCGTCTGAATGGTGTTCTCAGTGGGCAGGCCCGCTGGCAGCATCACCCAGAAAATGCGCGGGGACGCCAGCTTGGCGGCGACGTCCTCCAGCGATGACGCCGACATCGCGCCCTCTCCGGCGATCGCCTCGATGAGCGGTGCGTTTCGGTCGAAGGCCACGACGTTGTGCCCTCCGCGCAACAGCCGGCGCGCGATATTCGCGCCCATCCGCCCCAGACCGATGACCGCTAGACGCATGGCGCTGGTTTCCTCATTGGGGACGTGCGGCGGCGGCCGCCTGCGGGTTCGCCAGGCGCGCCTGGGTCGGGTCCTGATGATCACCGAGAAGCGTATCGCGCTTGGCGGCCACGGCGTGGAGCAGGGCGTCCGTGGCCGCCGCGAAAAGCTCTATGCCCTCTTCAACGAGGCCACGGGTGACCGCGTCCAGGTCGAGGCCGAGGCGGTCCGCCTCCGAGAGCACGCGTCGCGCGCCCTCGATGTCCTCGGTGAGCGTCGGGCGGATCGCGCCATGATCGCGGAACGCCTCCAGGGTCTTGGGCGGCAGGGTGGTGACCGTGGACGGCCCAATCAGCGATTCCACATAGAGCGTGTCGGCGTAGGCGGGATCCTTCACGCCCATGGAGGCCCACAGCAGCCTCTGGGGCATCGCACCCATCGCGGCAAGCGCCTCCCAGCGCCCGCTCGCAAGCAAGGTCCGATACCAAGCGTAAGCGACCTTAGCGTTGGCGATGGCGACTTTGCCGCGGAGCGCCGCGAGGTCAGCGCTCTGCGGATCCTTTGCCCCCAACCGCGCGTCGATGGCATGGTCGATCTGCTTGTCGATGCGGCTGACGAAAAAGCTGGCGACGCTGGCGATTCGGTCGATGGGATCGCCCGTCTGAACGCGCGCCTCGAGCCCAGCCAGAAAGGCGTCCGCAATCGCTTGGTAGGCGCCGAGCGAAAACAGCAAGGTGACGTTGACGTTGACCCCCGCCTCGACCAGCGTCCGAAGGGCGGTCGCGCCAGCCTTGGTGCCGGGCACCTTGATCATCAGGTTGGGCTCGTCGACGGCCGCCCATAGCCGCTGGGCCTCCGCGACGGTCGCCGTGGCGTCGTCGGCGAGATCCGGCGAAACCTCGAGGCTGACATAGCCGTCCTTGCCGCAGAGCCTGTCGTAGACGGGGCGCAGGTCCGCTGCCACGGCCTTAACGTCGCTGATGGCCTGGCTCTCGTAGAGGTCCTGCGCGGTGGCCTCGGCTCCGCCGGCGATCGCTCGGAAACCCGCGTCATAGGCGTCGCCGTGACCCATCGCCTTCTCGAAGATGGAGGGATTCGAGGTGACGCCGGTGACCCCGTCTTCCTCAACGAGCTTGCGCAGGCCGCCGTCGGACAGGAACCCGCGATCGATGAAGTCGAGCCAGACCGCTTGTCCGGCCTCGCCAAGTCTCTTCAACCGACTGGTCATGAGTGCTTCCCGATGAGGTCACGCGCGACCGCGCAGACATTTTCGATGGTGAAGCCGTAATGGTCCTGGAGCATGGCTAACGGCGCCGAGGCGCCGAACGTCTTCATCGTGATCGTGTCGCCGTCACTCCCGACATAACGGTCCCAGCCGATCGAGCCAGCCTGCTCGACGGCGAGCCTTGCGCGTACCGCGTCGGGAAGGACGTGCTTGCGATAGGCATCGTCCTGCATCTCGAACAGATACCAACTTGGCAGCGAAACCACGCGCGAACGCACACCCTCCGCGCACAGTTTTTCGTGGGCCGCCACGACCAGCGGCAGTTCGCTTCCGGTGCCGATCAGGATGATCTCGGGATCGCCACCCTTGCACTCGGCAAGGACGTAGCCGCCCTTCTGCAAGCCCTCCGCGGAGGCATACCGCTTACGATCGAGCGTTGGGATCGCTTGACGAGACAACACCAACGCGGTCGGCGCGTTGCTATGCTCCAGCGCGACCTTCCACGCTACGACCACTTCATTCGCGTCGCCCGGGCGGATCGTGTTCAGCCCTGGAATGGCGCGCAATGTTGCGAGATGTTCAACCGGTTGGTGGGTTGGACCGTCTTCGCCGACACCAATGCTGTCGTGTGTGAACACGAAGGTGACCGGCAATTCCATGATCGCCGCCAGCCGGATCGGTGCGCGCATATAGTCGGCGAAAACCAAGAAGGTCGAGCAGTACGGACGCAGATAGGACAGCGCCATGCCGTTGGCGATCGAGCCCATCGCGTGCTCGCGCACGCCGAAATGCAGGTTGCGGCCCGCAGGATCACCGCGCCCGAACGCCCCCGCCCCCTGGAAGGTCATCTTTGTCTTGGTCGACGGCGATAGGTCCGCAGAACCACCCATCAGCAGCGGGACGTGGGGCGCTATGGCGTTGAGCACCTTGCCGCCACTGTCGCGCGAGGCAAGGCCTATGGCGTCTGTCGGAAAGCTCGGAAGTGCGGCCTGCCAGCCACCGGACAGCTTGCCTTCACGGAGCAGGTCGATCTGTGCGGCTTCCATCGGAAAGGTCTTGCGGTAACGCGCGAAGGTCGCCTCCCAGGCCTTCCGCACCGGCCTGACGCGCTCCGCAATGGCCGCCTGGAACGCCTCTGCCACGCCGTCCGGGACGAGGAACTGGCTGTCCTCAGGCCACCCGTAGGCCTTCTTGGTGGCGCGGACGTTGTCCTCGCCTAGCGGCTCGCCGTGCGCTTTCTCGTTGCCGGCCCTTGGGCTCCCCCATCCGATCACGGACTGCACCACGATCAGCGTGGGCCTATCGTCGGTCGTCCCAAACACGTCAAACGCACTTGCGAGCGCGGCGGTGTCGTTGGCATCCTCAACATGGACGACGTTCCAGCCATAGCCCTCGAAGCGTTTGCCGACATCCTCGGTGAATGCGAGCTCGGTCGATCCTTCGATCGAGATACGATTACTGTCGTAGATCCAGCACAGGTTCGACAGCGCCAGGTGGCCGGCGAGGGACGCTGCCTCGCCCGAGACGCCTTCCATCATGTCGCCGTCGCCACACAGCACATAGACGTCATGGTCGAACAGGACGAACCCGTCGCGGTTGAAGCGGGCGGCCAGCGCACGCTCCGCAATCGCCATGCCAACGGAGTTTCCGCAGCCTTGGCCGAGGGGACCAGTGGTCGTCTCGACGCCCGTGGTGATCCGGTATTCGGGATGGCCGGGCGTCTTCGAGCCGAACTGCCGGAACTGCTTGATATCCTCCAGGCTGACCGCGGACTTTCCAGTCCGCTTCCCGTCGGCCGCGATCTCCTTGACCCCGGCCAGGTGCAAAACTGCATAGAGGAGCATCGAGGCGTGACCGACCGACAGAACGAAGCGATCGCGGTTCGGCCAATCGGGCGTGTCCGGATCGTAGCGCAGGAAGTCTCGCCATAGGGTGTACGCCACCGGGGCCAGCGCCATCGGCGTGCCCGGATGGCCCGAATTTGCCTTCTGCACGGCATCCATCGCCAGCGTGCGGATCGTGTCGATCGCGAACCTCTCGGGCGTTCCCGCCCTTGGCGAAGCGGCGGACCCAGGCGCCTGGTCGATCATCGGCCACCTCTTCCAGCCACGCCCGACTGCGCGCCAGAAGCCAGCAACCGGCCAGCCTTTCTGAGCATGACCGGTGAGGAGGCCAGGTGAGGTACGTTTCGACAGCTTGGGGCCGCAGTGTGGGCTACCGAACGTCGGCACAGACCATGGTGGTCGAGGTCATTCGCAGCCACTCGCGCCTCCTGCCTTCTGTCTTACCGGGCGGTCACAGGGCACAGCCAAACGTCTGATCCGCGAACAAGTGTTGGAGGCCGCGTGCTCATGACCCCAATCATGACTTGGTCACCAAATGCCTCGGCTGGCCGGCGCCAGCGGACCCTGCGCCGCCTGAGGGAACTAGTGTTCGTGAGCTTTCGGTGCGTCGGCCTTCGGCGCCGGCGGATGGGATCCGGACTTGTGTTGTGCCATGCCGCCGTGGCCCATCATCTCGCCGCACATTTTGTGCATCTTGTCCATGTCCGCCTTGGCCATAGGCTTGCCATCCGCCCCCTTCATGGCGCCCATCTGACCTTTGCCGGCAGGCATCTGGCCGCCCTTCATCCCGCCGCACATTTCGTGCGGCGCGGCTGTGGCGGCGGGAGGCGGGGTCTTCGCAGGCGGCCCGTCCGCCAGCGCGTAGCTGGCTGAGAACAGGGCCGATGCGGCGGTGATCGTGATGATGAGGGACTTCATGGTTTGGCTCCAAAAGCAGGGTTGCTGGTAAGGACGCTCGCACCTCCACGCCATTACGCGCATCAATGGTGGGAAGCGCCGTTCGGACTGTTTCTCGCTTCCTAAAACAGCCCGCGCGGCTGGTCGTCGTAGCTGACGAGCAGGTTCTTGGTCTGCTGATAGTGCGACAGCATCATCTTGTGGTTTTCGCGCCCGAAGCCTGAGGCCTTGTAGCCGCCAAAGGCGGCATGCGCCGGATAGACATGGTAGCAGTTCGTCCACACTCGACCGGCTTCGATCGCTCGCCCCATCCGGTATGCGGTTCCACCGTCGCGGGACCAGACGCCGGCGCCCAGGCCGTAAGGGGTATCGTTGGCGAGCCGCACCGCCTCTTCCGGCGAGTTGAAGCGGGTCACCGCCAGGACCGGGCCGAAGATTTCCTCCTGGAAAATCCGCATGTGATTCTCGCCCACGAACACGGTCGGCTGCACAAAGTAACCGGCGTCGAGCTCGCCGCCCGGCAGCGCACGCTGACCGCCGGTAAGGCACTGCGCGCCCTCCTGCTTGCCGACCTCGATGTAGTCCAAAATCTTGGTGAGCTGACCTTCTGAGGCCTGGGCCCCCATCTGGGTCATCGGGTCCAGGGGGTCACCGACCTTGATGCTGGCGACGCGGCTGATCGCGCGTTCCATGAAGGCGTCGAAGATCGACTCGTGCACCAGGGCGCGCGACGGGCAGGTGCAGACCTCGCCCTTGTTGAAGGCGAAGAGAGCCAGGCCCTCCACGGCCTTGTCGAGGAAGCTGTCGTCGGCGGCCATGACGTCGGGCATGAAGATGTTCGGAGACTTGCCGCCCAGCTCCAAAGTTTGCGGGATCAGGTGTTCGGCAGCCGCCTGCATGATCTGCCGGCCCGTCGTGGTCTCGCCGGTGAAGGCGACCTTGGCGACGCGGGGGTTGGCGGCGATCGCCCGGCCAACGGTGCCGCCTGGCCCGGTCACCACATTCAGCACGCCGGGCGGCAGGATGTCGGCGGTCAGCTCGGCGAACAGCATCAGCGTGAGCGGAGTCTGGGAAGCGGGCTTGATCACAGTGCAGTTGCCCGCCGCCAGCGCCGGGGCGAGCTTCCAGGCGGCCATGAGTAGCGGGAAGTTCCAGGGGATGATCTGGCCCACCACGCCAAGCGGTTCCTTGAAGTGGTAGGCGATCGTCTGTTCGTCGATTGTCGAGATCGAGCCTTCTTCGCTGCGGATGCAGCCCGCGAAGTAGCGGAAATGATCGATGGCCAGAGGCACGTCAGCGCCGCGCGTCTCTCGGATCGGCTTGCCGTTGTCGATCGTCTCGGCGAGCGCGAAGAGATCAAGGTTCTCCTCCAGCCGATCAGCAATCTTGTTGAGCATCCGAGACCGCTCGCTCGGCGAAAGCCGCGCCCAGCCCGACTTGGCCGCATGCGCCGCATCCAGCGCCGCCTCCACATCCTCAGCTGTCGATTGTGCGAATTCGGCGATCGGCGCGCCGTTGATGGGGCTGTGATCGGTGAAGTACTGCCCCCTCAGAGGCGGCGACCAACGTCCCCCGATGAAGTTACCATAGCGGGCCGGGACCTTGCCCTGGGCTCGCACAGACTGAATGGCGCTCTGGAACAAGGTGTTCTCCATGTATTCGCACGCGCGCTGACCTGCTCGCAACGGCCCCGTTCCAGCGGACCGCCGCCGGTTCAGAGAAAAAGAGCCCGCAGCGGACCCACCGCATCACTCTTTCTGCTTGGGCGGTGCGTCGCCTTGACGGGGATCAAAGGTAACCTTTAGCCTGATCACTACGAAGGATGCACGAACAGGATGAGGAAGGCAGACCCATGGCGACGATGATGAAGGCCGCAGTCGTGCGGGAGTTCGGCAAGCCGCTGGTGATCGAGGAGGTCCCCATTCCGACGCCTGGACCCGATCAGATCCTCGTGCGCACGGCCGCAACCGGCGTCTGTCACACCGACCTGCACGCCGCCAAGGGCGACTGGCCGGTCAAGCCGAACCCACCCTTCATCCCTGGCCACGAGGGCGTGGGTGTGGTGGTCGGGGTCGGCGCCAACGTGCAGCGGGTGCGGGAGGGCGACCGCGTCGGCGTGCCCTGGCTGCATACCGCGTGCGGCTACTGCCCGCACTGCCGCACCGGCTGGGAAACCCTCTGCGGCTCTCAGAAGAACACCGGCTATTCCGTGAACGGCAGCTTCGCCGAATACGCGGTGGCGGATCCCAATTATGTAGGGCGCTTGCCCGACACCCTGGACTGGGGCGCCGCAGCGCCGCTGCTCTGCGCCGGGGTCACCGTCTACAAAGGCCTCAAGGAGACGGAGGTGAAACCCGGGCAGTGGGTCGCGATCTCGGGGATCGGCGGGCTCGGACACTTGGCGGTTCAGTACGCGAAGGCCATGGGCATGCACGTCGCGGCGATCGACATCCATCCCGAAAAGCTGGCGTTGGCCAAGCAGCTGGGCGCAGACCTCACGCTGCACGGCCGGGACACCGACCCCGTGGCCGAGATCCAAAAGCAGATCGGCGGGGTTCACGGGGTGCTTGTCACGGCCGTTTCGCCGGCGGCCTTCGAGCAGGCCTTCGGGGCGCTACGGCCGCATGGGACCATGGCCATGATCGGCCTGCCGCCCGGCAAGTTCGCCATGCCGATCTTCGACACGGTGCTCAAGCGGATCACCGTCCGGGGCTCGATTGTCGGAACGCGGCAGGATCTGGAAGAGGCGCTCGAGTTCGGGGGCGAAGGCAAGGTCGCCGCGCACTTCTCCTGGGACCGGCTCGAGAACATCAACGAAGTCTTCGAACGCATGGAACGCGGCGCGATCGATGGGCGCGTAGTCTTGAGCCTGGAATAGGCGCTTCGCTTACCTCAGGCGCGCCAGGTCGGTGTGTCTGGGGCGCCGCCGGAGCCCGAGGAATGCGGTGGGACGGTGAAGGGGTCGCGCCGCCTGAGGGCGGCGCGACTTGTTGTCCCCTCCGAACCGCAGCGCTTACATGTGATCTTTCATAGAGGGGTCGGCCTTGGCCGCGGGGGCCATCGGCATGCTGTCATCCTTCATCGGCGGCGAGTTGGCGCCAGACGAAATGCCTGAGCCCTGGGCGTCTTTCTGCATAGCCATGCCTTGGGCGTGCGCGTCTCGCTCCATTTGCATGCCTTCCTTGTGGCCCTGGGCGCGCGTTTCAGCCTCGGTCTCGCCATGCGCCGCCGCCGTAGCGGGCGTTGTGGTGTCGGTGGCCACAGCCGCCGCGTCCACAGCGGCTGCGGGGGCCTCGTCCGTCTTCTGGTTGCAGCCGGTGATCGCGAGAGCGGCGACCGACGCGGTCAAAAGAGCAGCGGATCGGCAAAGGTTAGATATAGTAGTCATTTATTTCTCCTTCGGGGTTTGAACAGTGGGGGACGAGCTGATGAGCATGGCGTTTGTCGAGCCACTGGCTGCCTGGCTGCAGCACGCTACGGTGACGATGGCGCTGTTCACGGATGCTATTGCCGTGGCTGTCATCGCCGCAGCGGTTCTCGGTGCGCTTTGGCGAACCGTGGAACGCACTTGGAAGCGGAACGCGGAGGCAGACTGCCCTGGCGAGGGGGCCCGCCTCCGTCTTGCCCGCTCTTTGGCCTTGGGCCTTGAGTTTCTCTTGGCGGCGGATGTGATGCGAACCGCGGTCGCGCCGACATGGACAGAAATCGGCCAGCTCGCCGCGGTCGCAACGTTGCGAACGGCGTTGAACTTTTTCATCCAGCGCGAAATCGACGCCGCTGAACGCAGGAAGGGCTAAGGCCCGCTTCCAGGCGCCCGACGAACGGCTGCGAGGGGAACAGGCGGCTGAGTGGCTCAAAACCACGCACGGACCCCCACGACGACGGATAGGTTACTCGTGCGCTCTCCCTCGGCGCGCGCCATTCTCTTTGTGTTGCCGTAGGTCTGTCGCCAGGCGACGCCGACATACGGAGCGAGCTCACGGCGCAACTCGTAGCGAAGGCGGGCGCCGATCTCTGTGTCGTTGAGGCCCTCGCCGACGCCGAAACTCCGATCTGCCTGGAGCGCGGCGTTTGCTTCAATGCGGGGCTGAAGGATCAGGCGCTGCCTCAGCAAGATATCATAGGACGCGGTCACCCTGGCCGAGACCTTGCCATTTTCGCTAACGAACACAGCCGGCTCCAGTTCGTAGCGATACGGTGCGAGGCCCTGCAGACCAATGACCCCGTAGACGCGCGACCGGTCTGGACCTGGCCCCGAGCGCCGAGCGTATCGCACGCCGGCTTGGAAATCGAAGAACGGGGCGATGAGTTGACCGTAGAGCAGCTGGGCCTCTTGCTCGCTGTCGGCACGTTTGGATGTGCTCTGCGCGCCCTCGCTCTTGACCCACAGGCGCTTCACGTCGCCCCCATACCAGCCGAAGACGTCCCAGCGGATAACGCCCGGGTCCTCGCTCTCTCGGTACTCTAGGAGGTCGGTGAGGAAGTATCCGTAGTTGGCGCTATCGGCCGTGGGCTGTGGCCATCCCGCGCGCTCAGCGAGATTGGGCACCGTCTCGGGACCTCGTTCGGAAGCGGCGGGCGCCGCGCGATTTGCGGCAGGCGGCATAGCCATTCCGGAGGGCATGCCGGCGTCGGGCGAAGCGGGCGCCTCCTGCGCGTGAACAACGGCAGGGGCTGCCAGGAAGGCGATGGCAAGAGCGGCCGAGCGCATCGGGATCTCCTACTGAGGGGGCGAAGAGACTTCGATGACACGGAACATCCCCATCTCCATGTGCAGGAGGAGGTGGCAATGCATGGCCCATTGGCCAGGCGCGTCGGCGGTGATGGCGACGGTTAGCCGCTCGGCTGGCTTGACGCTGACGGTGTGCTTGCGAGGTTGATGGGCGCCCGCACCGTTCTCGAGCTCCATCCACATGCCGTGCAGGTGGATGGGGTGCTCCATCATGGTGTCGTTGACCAGCACCAGGCGCAGGCGCTCGCCGTAGGCAAAGGGGATGGGCGCGCGGGCCTCCGAGTACTTCTTTCCATCAAAGGACCACATGTAGCGCTCCATGTTGCCTGTGATGTGCAGCTCGATCTCGCGTGTGGGCGTGCGCTGGTCCTCCTGCGGCGTCACGCTTCGCAGGTCGGCGTAGACCAGCACCCGCGCCGCAGGATCGTCGAAGCCAGAGCCCGGTTCGTGGAGGCGGCTGCGCGCCACCATCGCCACGGAGGAGTTCCCGACGCCATGGGTGTCGGGGCCGTGGATGAACGGCGCTGCCGCGCCTGGCTTGGCCGCGAGCCTCGTTCCCATGCTCGCCATAGCGCTGGAGGCCTCGGTCGCCGTGGCCGCGCCATGGGCGTGCGCGCTCGTAAGCTGAGCCTCGACCGCCGCACGACTTCGTTCCACGGCCATGTCGCCCGCCGCGTGCCCAGCCATGTCCATGACGGGAGCCTTGGGAGACGCCGTCGCACCGGACATACCCGTCATGCCCGCCATGTCGCCGGACATCTCCATTCCCGACATGTCCATGCCCATGTCGGCCATGGTGCGCAGCGGTCTCTTGCGACGGGGCGGGATGGGCGCTGTCATTCCGGCGCGCGGCGCGAGCGTGCCGCGCGCAAAGCCACTGCGGTCCATCGCCTCAGCGAACAGGGTATAGGCTTGGTCATCGGGCGTGACGATGACATCGAAAGTCTCGCCCGGCCCTATCCGGAACTCGTCCACGTCGACGGGCTGGACATTCTGCCCGTCCGCCTGGACCACAGTCATCTTCAGGCCCGGGATGCGGATGTCGAAATAAGTCATCGCGCCGGCGGCGATGAAACGAAGCCGCACGCGCTCGCCGCGGGTGAATAGGCCAGTCCAGTTCGCGTTCGCTGTCAGGCCATTGACGAGATAGGTGTAGGTGTAGCCGGTGACATCGGCGAAATCCGTCGGATCCATCCGCATCTTGGTCCAACTCATCCGCTCGCTGAGGGTCGCTGGCCAACCATCGCGCGCGGCATCCCGAAACAGGTCCGCGACCGTCCGCCTTTGGTAGTTGTAGTACCCCGCCTGCTTCTTGAGGTTCCTGATGATCTGCTCCGGCGGCTCGAAGCTCCAGTCCGACAGCATCACGACGTAGTCCCGCTCGTAGGCGAACGGCTCAGGACCGGCAGGATCGATGATGAACGGGGCGTAGACGCCCAGCAATTCCTGTCCCCCGGAATGGCTGTGGCACCAGTACGTGCCGCTTTGCAGCAGCGGGAAGCGATAGGTGAAGGTTTCGCCCGGCGCGATGCCACCGAAACTCACGCCGGGGACGCCATCCATCGCGGGCGGCAGGATGATCCCGTGCCAATGGATGGACGCAATTTCCTCGAGTCGGTTTGTGACCCGCAGGACGGCTTCCTCACCCTCCCGAAAACGCAGCAACGGACCTGGGATCGTCTGGTTGATGGCCATGGCGCGGCCGGGGCGATCTCCGACCATCAGCTGGAAGTGACCGATCTCAAGGTCTAGAGCGCGCTCGCCCCTCGTTCCCGCGACAGGAGGGAGTGCGGCCTGGACGACGCTGGTCCGAGCGTAGGCCGGCGCCGCACGTGCAAGTGCGGCGGAGAGCCCCAGACCCCCTCCGGCCGCCAGCATAGCGCGGCGACTGATGAGTTCACGCGAACCGAACATAGACCCTCCTCGCCGCTCCCGGCGCTGATCAGACGCGTCGGCGCGCGTTACATTACAAGCCTACGGGCTATCGGCGTCGCCGCTCCTCGAGAGCCGGAACGCGCGATCAGAACGACTGACCGCAGACTGTTCGCCAACCTGTCCGCTACAAAGGCCCGCTGGAGATCGAGACAGCCACCGCCGTACAGGGCCATCGCTCCGTCTGGGAACTCAAGTATTCACCGGTGAAAGCCCTCTTTGACTCGAGCTCCACAGCATCTATTCCTCGATATCGCTTACGCGCATCTCCGCCCGCTCGCCATGTTGGCGGAGCACATCAACCATCCTTTGGGCCTGATCTACAGCGACCGCCTTGCACCAACATGGCGTCATCATCTGGTGATCGCGCCGAACAGCCCAGCCGTAGGCTTCCTTGACCACTTCAAAGGTGATCGGTCCGCGATCCCGGCTGCTCGTCGTGTCAGGTTCCGCCATGGCTGGCCTCCTTCAATGGCTGCGTTCGCGACCAGTGATGACGCAGACGCATTCTTATGACGCGAGAGCTTGGCGCGCCTTACACCGGCGGCGCGATCGCCCGTCAGCTCGGCTCTGGCGGAGATGTAACAATGAGGGCGATCAAGCGTCCTAAACCGCACGTCCTGGCTACAGGAGCCAATCCCCGCCCGTGCGGGGAGCGGCCTTCGACTAGTCGCTATTGGCGTCGTGCCAGGCCTTGAGCCATGTCAAGGCGACGCACAGCAGGAGCAAACAGGAATTCGCCATGAGCTCCCGTCCCGACCATTCTTCAGCCGCCGGATCCGACCCCGATGAAAAGCTGTCAGCCGTGGCGGCTGCTGACGCGGCCGTCCGGCGCGAACTCGTCGAGTGTCATCGCGATTTCCTGACCTTCCTGCGTCGCCGGCTGGGGAACCCACATGACGCAGAGGACGTGCTGCAAGAGTTCATCGCCCGCGCGTTGGATCGCTCCAGGCACCTCAGGGATGTGCAATCGGTCCGCGGCTGGCTCAGCCGGGTTCTGGCGACGACGCTGGTGGATCATTACCGGCGGGCGGGCCGCCGAAAAGATTCTCCGCGCGACCCGGCTGACCTTGAGGCGCTAGCCGTCGCGCCGGACCCTGAAATCGAAGCGGCCGTCTGCTTCTGCCTCTATCGTTTGCTCCCGACGCTAAAGCCAGAATACAGCGAACTGATCTGGCGGGTCGATCTACTTGACGAGCCCCGAGACCGGGTCGCCGCGTCGCTTGGGCTGACGCTCAATAACGTCACCGTGCGTCTCCACCGCGGGCGTAGGGCGCTGCGCACGCGGCTCGAGGAGATCTGCCTCACCTGTCCAGAACACGGATTTCTCGACTGCCGGTGCGATGAGGGTGAGCGAATTCGTCTGATTCACATGCGGCGGGCGGCGGCGGGCTAAGCCGCAGGCACGGGCCACGATAGAAAGGACGATGTTCTGTCAATGTGGCGCGCCCATCAAGCACCTGGCGCTTAGCGGCTACGATCTTCTCCGCTCCGCTGGGAATCTGTGGGGTCGCTTTTTGGATTCAGCGCCCACCGCTCAAGCTAGCCAGGGCCTGCTGGGCGTCGCCCTGGATAACCGCTAGGTGATCTGGACCGACGAAACTCTCCGCATAAATCTTGTTGAGGGGCTCGGTCCCTGATGGGCGGGCGGCGAACCACCCGCTCTTGGCCTTAACCTTCACGCCGCCGAACGGCTCCCCGCGGGGGCTCGCGATCTCTACCGACAACACAGGCTCGCCGCCGAGCTCAGCAAGTTGCAGATCCTGCGGTCTGAGGCCTCGCAGCCAGGCTTTTTGCTGCGGTGTGGCTGGCGCATCTAGACGTTCATAGTAGGAGGGGCCGATTGCGTCGGCCACCGACGTGTAGACCATGCTGGGGTCCTGGCCGGTTCGCGCAAGGATTTCCGCAGCCAGAAGCCCGAGGCTGAAACCGTCCTTCTCCGTTGTCCAAAGCGACCCGTCGAGCCTTCGGAACACCGCGCCGGCACTCTCCTCGCCCGCGAAGCCCAGGGCGCCGTCGGAAAGTCCATCGACGAACCAGCGAAATCCCACCGGCGTCTCAACCAGCGGCCGCTGAAGTCTGGCGGCGAGCCGGTCGATGAGGGCGCTTGTGACCATGGTCTTGCCGATCGCGAGCCCGGCAGGCCAGGCGGGACGGTGTTCAAACAGATAGGCGACCGCCGCCGTCAGATAACGGTTCGGCTCCATCAGCCCCCCCGAAGGCGTCACCACGCCGTGGCGGTCGGCGTCCGGGTCGTTGCCGAAGGCGATGTCGAAGCGAGCCCGCAGGTCGACCAGCCGGGCCATCGCATAGGGCGAGGAGCAATCCATCCGGGTCTCGCCATCATGATCGGCCGTCATGAACGCGAACTGAGGGTCGATCGCCTCGCTGACGACCGCACCGTGCAGACCATACGTCTCCAAGACCAGAGGCCAGTACTCAGCGCTGGCTCCGCCCAGGGGATCGATCCCAATATGCACCCCGGCGGCGCGGATCGCTCCAAGGTCCACCACCTGCGGCAACTCGGCGATGAAGGCAGTCCGATAGTCGTAACGCGCCGCATGCGAAGACCGCGCCGCGCGGGCGTAAGGAACGCGCATCACGTCCCGCAACGCCGTCGGAAGCGCAGCGTTGGCGAGCTGCTCGATCGCCTCAGTGATCCGAGGTTCGGCTGGCCCGCCGTGCGGCGGATTGTACTTCAAGCCGCCATCCTGGGGCGGATTGTGAGACGGCGTGAGAATGATCCCGTCCGCCAGCCCTGAGGTGCGCCCCATATTGTAGTGCAGGATGGCGTGCGACACCGCAGGCGTCGGCGTGTAGGCGTCCCGGGTGTCGAGCATCACCGTAACACCGGCGGCGACGAAGACCTCGACGGCCGTCCTGAGCGCGGGCTTTGAGAGCGCGTGGGTGTCGCCGGCCAGGAACAGCGGTCCATGGATGCTCGCGGCTTTGCGGTGACGACAGACGGCGGCGCAGATCGCCACGACATGCGCCTCATTGAAGGTCCCCGCGAGCGCCGAGCCGCGATGGCCGGAGGTCCCGAAGGCGACGCCTTGGGACGGATCTGTCGGGTCGGGGCGGACCGCCGTGTAGGCGTCGATGAGCTTGGAGACATCGATCAGATCCGCCTTTCCGACGGGGCGTCCTGCCCGGGAATCCACGCTACGGGTCAAGCCGCACCAGCCTTCGGGTCAACGGCGCCCAGCCGGACGCGCAGACGCCGGACGCCGTCCGCTGAGCTGAGGGGTATGCGCAACGGTCGCTCGCGCAGCCGAACGCCGTCCAGTACGGCTTCGGCGACGCCCCGGCAGACGCCGTCGCGGTTTTCCACCTCTATCTCGTAACGGGCGGCGCCAAACCGGTAGACGAGCTTGAAGCCTGGCCAGTGTCGCGGAATGCACGGATCGAGCAGCAGGGCGTCGCCATGGCGCCGCAGGCCGAGAAGCGACTCTAGTCCCGCGCGGTACATCCAGCCCGCGGCGCCTGTATACCAGGTCCAACCGCCCCGCCCGAGGTGTGCCGGGTGCGAATAGATGTCGGCAGCGACCACGTAGGGCTCAACCTTGTACCGCTGGGCCTCAGATGGCGTGCGGCTATGATTGATCGGGTTGAGCATGGCTAGGAGGCTTGCGGTCCTGTCGCCGTCCCCCACCGCTGCGAAGGCCATCGCCGTCCACACCGCGGCGTGAGTATATTGGCCGCCGTTCTCTCGCACGCCGACTGGGTAGCCCTTGATATAACCGGGGTCTTTCGGACCCTTGTCGAAGGGCGGCGTGAACAACAGAGCTAGGCCGGCGTCGGCGTCGATCAACTCACGTTCAACCGCGGCCAACGCCTGTCGCGCGCGGTTCGGCTCCGCCGCCCCGGAGAGCACGGCCCACGATTGCGCAATGGCGTCGATGCGGCACTCGTCGCTGTCGGGCGAGCCCAGCGGCGAGCCATCGTCGTACCAGCCGCGAAGGTACCAGTCGCCGCCCCACGCGCTCCGCTCGAGCGCGGCCTTTAGGCCCTCGGCGTGGGCAGCCCAGCGCCCTGCGTGCGCCGCCTGCCCGAGAGCCGCCGCCAACGGTGCGAATTCCGTCAAGGTGCGCTGGAGAAACCAGCCCAACCACACGCTCTCGCCTCGGCCGTGCTGGCCGACGCGGTTCATGCCGTCGTTCCAGTCGCCGCCGCCGATCAACGGCGCGCCATGGCCCCCCACCTGCAGGCTGGCGTCGAGCGCCCGCGCGCAGTGTTCGAAGAGGCTGGCGCTCTCGCCGGTTCCGGGACGGAAGAACGCCTCGGCCGCGGTCGGCTCAAGGGCCTCACCCTCCAGGAAGGGGATCGGCTCGTCGAGCACCGCGCGGTCCCCGGTGGCGACGACATAATTCGCGACCGCGTAGGCCAGCCACACCCGGTCGTCGGAAAAGCGGGTGCGGACCCCCTGGCCGGAGTGGGGCAGCCACCAGTGCTGCACGTCGCCCTCGGGGAACTGGCGCGCCGCCGCCCTGAGCAAGTGCTCGCGTGCGGTTTCGGGGGCCGCATGCACCAGCGCCATGACGTCCTGCAGCTGATCGCGGAAGCCATAGGCGCCGCTCGCCTGATAGAAGCCGGCCCTCGCCCATAAGCGGGACGCGACGGTCTGGTAGAGCAGCCAGCCATTGAGCATCAGGTCCAGGGCTGGGTCGGGGGTTTGCACCTGTACGGTCCCTAGGAGACGCTCCCAATAGGCGTCTACCTCCGCCAGGACGTCATCCAAATCAGCCTGACCGTAACGCGCGATCAGCTCGCGGGCGGCGTCGGCGTCCTCGCCCTCCCCGATGAGGAAGACCAGCTCGCCCGTCTCCCCGGGCGCGAGCGACAGCGGCGCATCCATGGCCCCACAGGGGTCTAGCGCGGCCCCTGTTCGGCCGGAGAGCGCGCCGCCCGCCAGACCCGCTGGCCGACGCAGGCTGCCGTTGCGACCGATGAATTCCCGGCGATCGCCCGTCCAGTTCGTCTGGCGGCCACAGGCGTCAAGAAACGCCACCCGCTCCCCAAAGCTGGGATCCCAGCGGTTCTGCGCCATCAGGGCCCCGCTCGCTTCATCGACGTGCGTGACCGTAAAGGGCGCTATCGCGTCGCGGCTTTTGCCGAGGACCCACTCCACATAGGCGCAGGCCGACAGCCGGCGCGGTCGGTTGGACAGATTGCGGACTTTCAGCCGCAGGATTTTCACCGGGTCTAGCAGCGGCGTATAGGCGAGGAGCTCCGTCTCGAAGTCGCCGACCGTGGCTTCGAATCGGCTGTAGCCGCGGCCGTGGCGGCAGACATAGGTCGCCTCTGGATCCCGCACCGGGTAGGCGGTCGGGCTCCAGAGCTCGCCGGTTTCCATGTCGCGCAGGTACAACGCCTCGCCACCGCGATCGGCGACCGGGTCGTTCGACCAGGGGGTGAGCTGGTGCTCGCGGCTATTGAGGGCCCAGGTGTATCCCGAACCTTCCGCGGAGATCTGGAACCCGAAGCTCGGGTTGGCGACGACGTTGATCCAGGGCGCCGGCGTGGTCTGGCCAGGGCTGAGGACAACGACATACTCCCGGCCCTCGCGCGCGAAGCCGCCGATCCCGTTGTAGGCCTCCAGGTCTGGGACAGGCGATGACCGCAACGGCCTAGCGGGAACCTGCGGCGCCGCCAAAGGTGGCCGCGGCCACTCGCGCTGATCCCGTAGCCGGTCAAGCTGGCCTTCCAGCCGGCCGTGCTGCGCAGACAACACAACCCGCGCGACCGACAACAGGCGGGCCTGGAGCGCGGGCGAAATGAGGTCGCCGCGCAGCACGTAGACCCCGCCCGGTAGTGGCTCTTCGTCTGGCGCGCGGCGGGATTGCGTCACGCGCACCAAGGCCTCCAACGCGCCTTGCAGGTCTTGGATGTAGGAGGCCGCGTGGTCATTCAGGATCACGACATCCACCGGGAGCCGCTGCAGCTTCCAGTATTCCGCTGCGTGGAGCAGGTCGCGGGCGGTGGCGAGATGTTCGAGGTCGTCTATCCGCAATAGGATCAGAGGTAGGTCGCCTGATATGCCCAGGGCCCAGAGGTCCGGCTGCCCCCCCGCGCCCGCCGCCACCACCTCTGACGGGGGTCTGAGCGCAGGCGCCGCGTAAATCAGGTGGCCGGCCAGGCGCTGGAAGTTGTCGGCGTCCCGGTGGGTGACGCCGAGATGGCGCAGCTGCACCTGCGCCCGAGTCCACGCCAAGGCTGCGGCCCGTTCGCAGGCTGCGGTGTGAAGATGCTGATCCAACACCTCCAAGATGGCTTCGCGCGAGCCGGCGGCGAAGGTCCAGAAGGAGACCTGGGCTGTAGAGCCGGCGGCGATCCGCACGCGTCGCCGAAGCGCGAAGATCGGATCGAGCACCGCGCCGGCCTCGCCGGTCAGGGGGCGGCCTTCGAAGACGGCGATCGGTGCGCGGACATCGCGGTTCCGGCCCAGGAAGCGCGCGCGATCGGTCTCGAATTCCGGTTTGCCGAGCGCCTCGCCTTCGACGATCGCCAGATGGGCGGCCCAGAGCTCAGGCTCCTCCGGCGCCCGGCGTCGACGGGTCGCAAGCAAGGCGCCCCCCAGCGCCGGATGGTGTTCCGTCTCTACGAACAGCTTGGAGAACGCCGGGTGGGCGGCGTCGGCGGCGTCGGGCGCAAGGACCAGCTCACCATATGAGGTGATTTCGACTTCGCGCTCGACGTCGCCGGCGTTGGTCAAGGTCACGCGTCGGAGCTCCCCGTCATCCTCCGCAGAAACCAGCACCACGAGTTCAGTCGCTAGGTCGCCATCGCGGCGCGAGTATTCCGCGCGGTCGGCGAAGAAGGTCACGCCATACTCCGACGGCTCGGCGGCGGTAGGCTGATAGCCGGTGGACCAAACGCGCCCGCTCGCCACATCGCGCAGATAGATGAAAGCGCCCCAGTCGTCGCGCACGCTGTCTTCGCGCCAGCGCGTTAGCGCCTGGCTTCGCCAGCGGCTGTAACCGCCTCCCGCAGCGGTGAGCAGCACGCTGTAGCGACCGTTCGACAAAATATGGGTCGCGGGACTCGCGCCGTGCGGCGTGGAGTAGCGGCGCCCGAGCACCGGTTCCGGCGCCTCGGTCAAGCGCGAGCCCTCGCGTTCGGCGGCAGCCGTCGCCGGCCGAACGTCACGCGGCATTCGCTCGTGCAGGAGGAGCTCGGCGGCCTGCACGAGCGGATCGGCGTGGAAGCGCTCGCGCAAAAGTCCTCCCAGCAGAGTGTTGGCCAAGGCGGTGACCGTCATCCCCTGGTGATGGGCCATGAACGATCGCACGATCGCGACCCGCGTTCCCTCTGGCACCCGCGCGGGCGTGTAATCCAAGGCCTCATAGAAGCCGTGGCGTCCCTTTGCGCCCGCCGCGGCCAAGACCTCGAAGTTGGCGACGGCTTCGCGCGGATCGATCATCGCGGCGAGCGCTGTCGCATAGGGTGCGACCACGGCCTCCTCGCCGAGGCCTCGCTTGAGACCGAGACCCGGAATCCCAAAGTTCGAGTATTGGTAGGTGAACTCGAGATCCCGCGCGTTGAACCCTGATTCCGAGACGCCCCAGGGCCGCCCATGGCTCCGCCCGTAAGCAATTTGGCGGCGCACGACCGCCCGCAGCGACCGCTCCAGCAGACTGCCGGCGGGCGAGCGCATCACCAGAGACGGCATCAGGTACTCGAACATGGACCCCGACCAGGAAATCAGGGCCGCGCCCTCAGGCGTAGGTGTCACCGCATGACCAAGTCGAAACCAGTGGCGCGCCGGCACGTCGCCCTTGGCGATGGCGAGAAAGCTCGCCAGCCGGGCCTCTGAGGCTAGGAGGTCATAGCAATTGGCGTCCAACGTCCCGTCGGCGACGCGGTAGCCGATCGACAGCAGTTTGCGGTCGGGATCGAGCAGGAAGCCGTATTCCATCTCCAGCGCCATCTGGCGCGCGACGGCTTCCGCCGCCGCGAGGCGGCGGTCCAGCTCAGAGAATTCCAAGTCGCGGAGATGGCTGCGGAGCCCCGCCTCCACCGCGGATAGCCAATAGGCCAGCTCTGCGGCGTCCTCACGCTCCGCCAACAGACCCCGCAGCGGTTCGGCGAGCCCCGCCCATTCGCGCAGTACGTCGTCGAACGCACTTCGGGCGTGCTTCCCCTCCTCGCCGCCGCCAAAGGTGCCGCAGAAGTCCCGCAACGCCTCGTCCAGACGCCGCCAGGTCTGATGCGCGGGCACCGCAGGCGCGCAGAGCGGCGCCAGTTCTTCCCTCGCCAGGCCAATGGCGTCGGACACGCCGGCCCATCGCGCCAGCGGGGGCAGCGGGTGGTCCCGCCATACGTGGCAGCTCGCGGCGAGCGTCAGCAGGCATCCGGCGAGGTTGCCGCTGTCCACGGTGGACACATACAGCGGCTCGAGCGCGCGCAGGTCGCGCGTGTCATACCAGTTGAGGAAGTGGCCGCGTCGCCGCTCCATGCGCTGCAAGGTGGCCAACGTGGCCTCTATACGCTCCAGGGCTTCACCGACGCCGATCCAACCGAGGTCGCGCGCGCACGCGGTCGAGAGGAGGTAGAGACCGATGTTGGTGGGCGAGGTGCGGTGGGCGACGGCCGGCGGATCCTCCTGAACATTGTCCGGCGGCAGGTGGTTGTCGCCGGCGGTGACGTAGGCTTCGAAGTAGCGCCAGGTCCGACGCGCCGTCAGACGCAGCGCGGCCGTGTCAGCCGGGGTCAGCTCGCCCGCTTCCGGCAGGGGTTGGATCCGGCTGACTCGCTGAGCGACCAGCGGTGCGAACAGCCAGGCGAGAGAGATGCTGACCCCTACTGGCCAAGCCTTTCCGGACCAGGTCGCACTGATCGCAAGGCCTGCCAGGGCCAGGGGCAAGACGCTCCACATCCGTCGATAGAAGTCGGACACCTCCAACCGCAGGCCCGCGGCAAGCTGCGCCGCCGGCACCCATTCCAGCAGCCGGCGCCGGCTGACGAACAGCCGCCACAGGGTCCGGACGATGGCGTCGGACATCAACCACGCCTGGTGGGGCAAGAGCGTGACCAGCAGAAGCGCGCGCGCGGCTGCGACTCGCAGGTCCGCGCCCATGCCTCTCAATCGGTCTCGCGTGCGTATCCCGGCCGCCCGCGGCGCCAGGTCATCGATCAGCGGCATGAGCGCCGGCGCGACGACCGAGCCCAGCACGAACAGGGTCCAGACGACGGCATGGCCGCCGAGCGTGGCCCAGCCCGCGAATAGCGCCGCTACGGCCGCCGGCGCGGTCAGGGTCCGCCGCAGATTGTCGAGCATCTTCAGCCGGCCGATGACCGGGAGCGGCCCCGGCGCCGCGCAACGGCCGGCTGGGATACGCAGTATCCACGGCAGCAACTGCCAGTCGCCGCGAGCCCAGCGGTGATGTCGCAGGCTTGCGACATCGTAGCGCGTAGGCGCATCGTCGACCACCTCGACATCGGACGCTAGGCCGGCGCGCGCATAGACTCCCTCGAAGAGGTCATGGCTCAGCAGCGTGGATTCCGGCACACGTCCGGAAAGCGCCGCCTCGAAGGCGTCTACGTCGTAGATCCCTTTCCCCCCGTATGAGCCTTCGCCGAACAGGTCCTGATAGACGTCGCTGACAGCGGCGGCGTAGGGGTCGATCCCGCTCGCGCCCGAGAACAGCCGGTGGAACAACGAGCCGCGATGGCCCACCGGCAGCGCGGGCGTAATCCGCGGCTGCAGGATACCGTAGCCCTCCACCACCCGCTGCTTTCGAGTATCCAGGCGCGGGCGGTTGAGCGGATGGGCCATCTTGCCGATCAGGCGACGCACCGTGTCATGCGGCAGGCGCGTGTCGGCATCCAGCGTGATGACATAGCGCACGCCCGCAGGGACGCTGATCTGTCCCCCGGGCGGGGCGACGAACGTCGTGTCCTGCGCCCCGCGCAGCAGGCGGTTCAACTCCTGCAGCTTGCCCCGCTTACGTTCCCAGCCGATCCAATGCCGTTCGCTGTCGTTCCACACGCGACGGCGATGGAGCAGCAGAAAGCGGTCTCCCCCGGGCGCCGGGCCGTATTTCCGGTTCAGAGCCGCGACGCCTTCGGCGGCCAGCGTGAGGAGATGGCCGTCTACCGGCTCGCTATCGCGGTCCGCGTCGATCCAGTCCGACAGCAGGGCGAAGTGGACGTCACCCTCGACACTGGCAAGATAATGAATCTCAAGACCTGCGACTTGTTCCTGGATCGCCGCCGGGCTGGTGAGCATCATCGGCACCGCTACGAGGGTGCGATGCTCTGAGGGGATTCCGCCCGCCAACTCGAGCGCCGGCAGGAAGCTCGCCCGAATGCTGTGGGTGATGACTGCGTTGACGAGCGCGACGGCGAGCTCCAAGGCGGGAACGACTCCGAGCACAGCCAAGGCCGCCAGCCACACGCCGTCCAAGCCGGCGGCGCGCAGATAGAGAAGCGGCGCCAGAAGGATCACGGCCGCCGCAGAGATGATGCCCGCCGCGTAGCCCCCGGCGCCGAGGCGCTGGAAGGTCCGAGTCAGGAGCTCGCGCCGCGGCGGTCTAAATCCCAGCGCCCGTTCGAAGCGGCGCCGTTCCGACCCGATGAGGTGACAGCCGACGTGGCAGCTCGCCACCTCGCCCGGACAGGCCCCAGCGCGTGCGATGGCGGCCCGAGTCACTTCCATCTCACTCTTGCCGCTGCCGCGCGAGAGGGCCTCGATTGCGGTGCGGTAGAGATTGCGGGTCGCGAAATTCATCTCCCCGAAGTCACCTGCCCGCGTCAGGGCCGCATCGACGAGACTCATCCGCTCGACCAGGTCCAGCCAATCCACCTCCGAGATGCGCCGCAGGCTGGTGACGATGTTGCGAACGGTGCCAGCGGCGGCGACCTGCCGATCATGCTCGCCGCGAACGACCGCGTCAGCTGTAACGCTCTGCCCAGCGAGCTGCTCATCCACCCAGCTCAACACGGGTGCGATACTCGCATCCTGGTCGCGCAGCCGGTGCACCAGCTGCATCGTGAAGGCGTCTGTGAACCGCCGCCGACCTTCCCAGCCCCGCAGCACGGCGGCAGCGGGTTCGGGATCGCGACCGTAGGCGCCGAGCAGCCGGTCCGCCAGTTGGTCGGCGGTAATGCGGGCCTCGCGGCTGTCCAAGATTTGGTCGGCGAGGCGCCGTAGATTCTCCACGAGAATGAGGCGCAGGGTGATCGCCACCGCCCAGAGCTCGCCGATGGTGAGCGGGTGGACGCTCTGGTAGGCGTGGACGTAGCGCTGCAGCATGTCCACGTCAAAGCGGCTGTCCGTGTGGGCGACGAACGCCCAGACCAGGCCAAACACCCGTGGGTAGCCGGCGAAGGGACCTGAGATCAGCTTCGGAAGCTGCCGGTAATAGCCGGGCGGCAGGTCGCGCCGAATCTCCCGGATCTGCTCCTCGACCACATGGAAGTTGTCGAGCAGCCACTGCGCCGCGGGCGTTGCGCCGTCGTCGCCCCCACCCGAGCGTTGCAGCACCACAAAGGCCTCGATGAGCCGGCGCTGATTGTCCAGCAGGCGGCCCGTGAGACTGCGGCCGGCTTTCGGGCGGCCGTCGACGGGCTGAGCCAGGGCAAGGCTCTTAGCGTGCGCCTCAAGCCGCTCGACGCTGAACAGTTCGGCGCGAATGGGCGTCTCGTCCGACCACAGGTCGCCGGACCTGTGGTCGAGCGCGCGTCGGACCAAATCTATCGGCATGGTGGAAGCCCGCGGCGCCTGGCGCAGTCAGGGAACCCGCGGCGTCGGCGCGAGTCGCCCCCGACGCCCGTGTGTTGTCCAGGGCCGCTGTTCATCTTCCATCAGACGCATGTGCATCGGCCGCCATTACAGCAACTGCTCGCCGTTCAATGCGGCTTAGGCGGTCCCCGCTTGGAGTTGATAGCGATCAGCGGCGCGGATGACGGCTGTTGCGCCGCCGTTAGCCGTCATTCCCCACTTCAGGGTGGTGGCAACCAGACGGCGGCATGGTGCCCTAGGCCCCCGCGAAAGCGAGACGCTCCTCGGCGCCCCGGCGCACTTTGTTGCCTGTTATTCCCCACCGCGCTTGGTCTCGAGAGCCGGCGCGGGGGCGGCCAACGTGGGCCACCCAGCTCCGCGGTCATCCTGAAGCGCACCACCCCGTCATGGGGCGATGTCCGTGGCGCGGCGAGATCGCCCGCAGCGGCCGTCGAGGCCTCCGAGCCCACCATGGTCGCCGGCGATCGTCCCGAAGCAGCACCGCAATTTTGACCGTCAGGTCCGACCGACCCGTCCAGCAATGGCTTTCGTGGTCCGCTGGATGGGCTGCGGGCGCGGCGCTTCGAGCATCGTGGCCTCCTGATCTCCTCGCCGAAAAGGCCGCCGTCAGCCAACGCGCCTTGATGCAGGGCAGCTCCACCTGGCTGGACGCCCCCTCTGTAAGTTCAGGCCGCAGCCGGCGTCTTGTTCGAACGCGCGCCGAGGTCGCCTTCACCTGCGGATTTGTACAAGGCGTTCGTCGCCGCTGGCCTGTATGACTGCTTTCGCGGCCAGCGCTGAGCTGCGGAACGGACGAGCGCCCCCCTCGCTCGCCCTCGCCTGATCAGGTGCTGCGCCGGGAGCGGGCCCTCGGGTCCGCTCCCAAGCGCGCTTCGACAGCACTCTTGATGTGCTCGATCCCGAACGAACCCTGCGCCACAACGAACCGCTGCGGAGCATCTCCCGCGGGCGACGCCCTGCGACGACACCCCCCAGGCGCGCCTTCACGCAGTTCTTCCATTCACGGGTCAGCGAGGATGAAGCATTGCAGGTCCGGCGCTTGGACGTCGGCCAACGTCTAGTGGCCGTCGAACCGGCAGTGCAGAATGGCGGGCAGAGCGTGAGAGACGCGGGGCACCCTCGTATCCACCGCGCAGAATAGCTTTGCTATACGCGCGTCGTAGCGAAAACCCTCAGAATTCATCTCCTCCAGAAGAAAATAGTTAGGCTTGATTCTGGCCAAGGAAGACTCACAAACTGGCATTGATATTTCGCGTCGATCAGCTCCAGGAATCAGTCGAATGCTTTACGCCAGGGCCGCGCAATTCGAGGACGCTGATAGCAGATCAACCTTACAGTCACGGGAACCCTTCTCAAAATTTGCGGATACTCAAGGTAGCGCGGACGATCTGGCCCTGCAGCTGGCCGCTCAACGGCCCCGCCAGCTGCGCTTCTTGCGCAGCCGTCTGCCCTCGCTGCAAGACGCCGAGGACGCCTGGCAGGACGGCGCCATTAAGTTCCTGCAGCACGCTGAATCCCTGTGCGCCGCCGAACGCCCTCAGACCTGGATGGACGTCTCCCTGCGCCGGCTGGTGGTCGACCGCTACCGAAGGGCCGCCGTCCAGCGCCGCACTCTCCACGCCCTCGCCAACCAGCCCCCGCCGGACGCGGCGGACGCGGCGGACGCAACCGAGGAGCTCGTCGCCCCAATCGATTGCCTGAAGACCGCGCTCCACGCGCTTAAGCCAGAATATGGCGAAATCCTCGCCGCGACTTATCTCGAGGACCGCCCGCTGAAGGAAGTCGCTCGCGACCTGGAGCTCACCGCCAATAACGCCGCCGTGCGCGTCCACCGAGCCCGCAACGCCCTGCGCCAGGCCATGGCCGAGAAGTGCCCAGTCTGCCCACTGGCCGATTGCTGGGCGAAAGACAGGGTTGAAAAGCTGCTCCAGACCTGACGCGGGCCAGCGACGGCCGCGCCAGCTGCGTGATCTAGAAAACGTAACCCGCCCGTCGCAGCCGTAGCCGCGCTAGAACCATCGCACTGCCGCTCGCCCTCCGCACCCTCCGGCTCTCAACCCTTGACGCCCGTCATTCCGAAGGGCGTGCCTTTCGTACGCGTATCCGAAGCAGAAAGAGCGGAGGCGGGCGTCGCGGCTCATGTTGCATGCTTGGCCTTCGAGATTGGTACGCCCCCGCCGCCAGCTATGTGAGGACGACCGGGGGCGTCTGGTCCCCTCGGCCCCTGCGGTCGTCTGGGCTGAATCGTCGGCGGCCGTTGCGGCCGGAGGCGTCACAGTCGGTGTCGCGGTCGCGGTCGGCGCGAGCGAGGCGTCGGTCTCCTTTCGCAGGCCGCGAGCGACAGGAAGAGCGCCGAGGCGCCGTCGAAGCGCGCCGCGGGTGAAGTCGGAAGGATGTTCATGGGCACTTTTTTGAAGCGTCTGCCACGTGCGTCACCAAGAGGCTTTGCGGCCCCCGTCGCCGTTTGCGACCGGGGCTGTTGGGCGTCAACGGCGATCGTCCTAGCGTGTGTCGGACGGGGTGTTGGCTGGAGCAAGCCCCGCCCCAGGCGCATGCTGTTCGCGCAGCCTTCTACCGACCTCAGGCCCCTCGCCATGGTCGTCCTCCCCTTCGCCCGTCGCCTGCGATGGCGTGCTGGCTCCCGAAGTTGCGGGCGCGGAGGCCGCCGCAGCAGGCGTGCTCTCCGTCTTTTTCTCGCAGGCGTCGAGCGCCAGGAGCAGGACCACTGCAGAGGAGAATGCGGCGAGTCGGCCGGTGGTGTTCATGTCGGTGTCTTCATGGGGCGGCGCCCGGAGCGGCGCGGCCATGTTGAGAAGCTACTTGCGGGCGGTTCAGCTGCCCTCGACCGGCGCCTTGGGTGTGACGAACTTGGGGCTTCGGCGCCGCCTGGGGCATCGTCTCATGCTCCATGGGAGCGGCCTTGTCCTTGCCCATCGGCATGCCATAGCCCTTCATATACATGCCCTGGCCGACACCTTTGCCCTTCATGTCGCCGCAACCTTTCTCCATGCCGGCTTGCGGAGGCGCGTCGGAACTCATGGACGCGGGCGGACCCATAGCGCCATGGCCGGCGGGCGGGCCGTGACCGGCGGGAGGTCCCATTGCGCCGTGACCGGGCTGCGCCCTCTTGGCTGGCATGCCGCCTTTGCACCCCTCGCTCATGGCCGGTTTCGCCGGCGCGGTATGGGCGGCCGGCGCGGCGGCGGGCATCTGATATCCGCCCTGCTGAGCCTGCACGAGCGCGGGGCTGAGGGTGAGGGCGGCGAGGACGGTGGCCGCGGAGAGAAGGGTGTTCAGGTCGAATCTCTCGGATTCCCGGATGGGTTCACGCCACCCTGCGGCGCGCGCGGGGCGCCAGCCTTGCGGTAGATCAAATGTGTGCCGAGGCCGCTAAATCCGGGTGGGCGTGCCCAACAGCTCCAGCGCTGTAATCATCGCGCGCCGGGCGCGTCCCTAGGAATTGAACGCGGGTGCATGGTGGGGCCCGAGTACGGGCGCGCCCTGCCCGTCAGCGAGAAGCCCCGCTTCCCGCCGAGGAGTGGCCTCGCCGGCTGCAGGTCTGGACTCGCGGAGAGTCCTAGGAGGTTCGATATGAACAGGATGATTGGACGGGCTCTGGGCCTCTCGGCGCTTCTAGCGCTAATGCCTGTGCTGGGCTCTGCCGCCACAACAGAGGTCTGGCACCGGTACATCATGCGGGGTCAGGTCGTGGAGATGCAGGGCCAGGCGGTGATCCTTTGCGTCGGGACCGCCGAAGGGGCCAAGCCGGGACAGGTCCTCACTGTTGTCCGATTCATCGGAACGCCAGGAGCATCGAAAGGTGCGCCGCCCATCCCGCGCCGCGATGATGTCGGCGCGGTCCGCATCGACCGGGTCATCGACGAGCACTTCGCCGAGGCGACCCTGGTCAACGGCCAGGCCAGGAAGTTCGATCTGGTCGAACTGAAAGCTCGCTAGCGCGCCCGACGCGGCTCCATTCTGGAATCTCGAGGAAACGATCATGAAAGCACTTGTCTATGGCGGCCCCGGCCAACTCACCCTCACGGAGCGGCCGAAGCCTGAGCTTCAGGAGCCGGGCGACGCGATCATCAAGATGCTGAAGACGACGATCTGCGGCACCGACCTGCACATCGTGAAGGGCGACGTCCCGACCTGTGCCGCCGGCCGCATCCTCGGCCACGAGGGCGTCGGCGTCGTCGAGTCCGTCGGCGTGGGCGTCCGCGCCTTCAAGCCGGGCGACCACGTGCTGGTCTCCTGCATATCGTCCTGCGGCAAGTGCGAATTCTGTCGGCGGGGCATGTACTCCCATTGCACGACGGGAGGCTGGATCCTCGGGAACACCATCGACGGGACCCAGGCCGAATATGTCCGCACCCCCCATGCCGACACCAGTCTCTATCCGATCCCGGCCGGCGCCGACGAGGAGGCGCTCGTCATGCTCAGCGACATCCTGCCGACGGGCTTCGAGTGTGGGGTGCTCAACGGCAAAGTGGCTCCGGGGGCCACGGTTGCGATCGTCGGGTCCGGACCCATCGGTCTCGCCGCCCTGCTCACCGCCCAGTTCTATTCACCGGCCGAGATCATCATGATCGACGTCGACGACAACCGGCTGGGGATCGCCCGCCAGTTCGGGGCGACCCACACCATCAACAGCGCCGACGGCAAGGCCGTGGACGCGGTCAGGGCGCTGACCGGCGACCGCGGCGTGGACGCCGCGATTGAGGCCGTTGGTCTGCCGGCGACCTTCGAGCTTTGCCAGGACCTGGTCGCGGTCGGCGGGGTGATCGCCAACATCGGCGTCCATGGGCACAAGGTCGACCTGCATCTCGAGCGGCTGTGGTCCCAGAGCGTCACGATCACCACGCGTCTGGTGGACACCGTGACCACGCCGATGCTGTTGAAGACCGTTCAGTCCAGGAAGCTCGATCCGACGCGGCTCATCACCCATCACTTCAGCTTGGACAACGGCGTCGACGCCTACGACACCTTCCGCCGGGCGGCCGAAACCCAGGCCCTCAAGGTGATCATCAACACCTGAGAGATCTGATCGCAGGCAAACGCGGGCATCAACGCCCCAGATCCGCAGAATGGAGATGCAAGTGCGCGACCGCAGAGAACTCCTGGCCGTCCTCACCCTCGCCGGGGCCGCCGCCGCCATGCCCGCCGCGGCGCAAGCCCCCCCGTCCGGCGATGGTCATGGCATGTCGATGGATGACTGCGTGGCGCTCTGCATCGCGTCGCATCGTAGTTGCCTGACGAGCGCCCGGCACGTGATCGAACAGCCGGGACTTCGCGCGCCGGCGCAGTTCGTGGCGCTGCTGCAGGACTGCGCTGAGCTCTGCCAGACGACCGCCAATTCGATGCTCCGCGGGGCGCCGACGCACACTCTGCTCTGCAGCGCCTGCGCCGACCTCTGCGCCGCGTGCGCTCAGGCCTGCGACGCCTTCAAGGGCGACGCGGTGCTCACCCGATGCGCCGCGACGTGCCGGGAGTGCGGCGCGGCGTGCCGGCACATGGCCATGGCGATGTAGGACGGTCACCCGCCTCCGCCGGCGAGCCCTCCAGAAAGGACGACGCAAAAGCTCCGTGAACACGAACGTCATGGTCGGGATCGTCCAGGAAGTCACCGTCTGGCTGGCCGCAGCGACCGACGCCGTGGCCGTCGCCCTGATCGGCCTCGCCGTCGTCGAAGCGGTCGTCCGCAAGCTGGCGCTTGTGTGGCGACGGCGAGGCGGTGCGCCGAGCCCCGGCCCGCACGACCTTATCGAGGACACGCGCCTGCGCCTGGCGCGCTCCCTTGCGCTCGCCCTGGAGTTCCTGCTGGCCGCCGACATCATGCGCACCGCCGTCGCCCCGACGTGGCATGAGATCGGGCAACTGGCCGCGATCGCGGCGCTGCGGACGGCCCTCAACTTCTTCATCCAACGTGAGATCGACGGCGCGGCGGCACGCCGGACGCCTTGAGAGATTCGCCAACCGGCCTCGATCGGGTCGATCACGCCCAAGTCAGGACTTCGCCATGGCCGCCCCTGCCCGCACTGCCCCCCAGCGCCGCGCCTATCTGGTCGGCGGCGGGATCGCCTCGCTCGCCGCCGCGGCGTTCCTGGTGCGCGACGGCGGCCTTCGCGGAGCCGACATCGAGATCTTCGAAGAAACCGCGACCGTGGGCGGCAGCCTCGACGGTTCGGGGAGCGCCGACGTCGGCTACGTCGTCCGCGGCGGACGAATGTTCACCTACGAGGCCTACAGCTGCACCCTTGCGATGCTCGACTCGATACCATCGCTTGCAGACGCTGCGGTCTCCCTGAGAGACGAGATGCTCGCGTTCAACACGGAAGTGCGCTCGGACTCGCATGCGCGGCTCGTCGCGGGCGGACGGCGTCTGGACGCCTCCGACCTGCAGCTCACATCCCGCGACCAGCTCGACCTGGCGAAGGTGATGGCGACGTCGGACGCCGGATTGGGGACGAGACGCATAGAGGAGCTGTTCCGACCCGGGTTCTTCGAGACCAACTTCTGGTGCATGTGGGCCACCACCTTCGCCTTCCAGCGCTGGCATAGCGCCGTCGAGCTGAAGCGCTACATGCACCGTTTCGTGCAGGAGCTTCCGCGCCTCCACACATTGGGCGGCGTGCGCCGCACGCGGTTCAACCAGTACGACTCCCTTGTCCGTCCGCTCCAGCGCTGGCTGGAAAGGCAACCGTCGTGAGGCATGCCCCCAGCGAACCTTGCCGACCCAGCCAGCGGAAGCGCCGGCGTAATGTCAGCCGTGTCCCTGCGTCTATCTCGGGTCCGGCAAAGGCCACTTCGCGAAAGACCGCCGGCTTGATGACAAGGAACATAAGTCGTGGCGGACCCTCCCAATTCCCGCAGCATCCTACGCGGCTTGGCCATAGCCGCCGGCGGGGCGGTGCTGGCGTATCTCTTCTTCGGCGAGCACCGGGTCCACCTCTTGGGCTATCTGCCGTTCCTGTTCCTGCTCGCCTGCCCGCTGCTGCACATGACGATGCATGGGGGCCACGGCGGTCATGCGGGCCACGGCGACAAGGCCGGTCCTTCCCAGACGGACGCGCCTAAGGCGCCCCCCGCTCATCAACACAAGTCCTAGGGAGCCCCCATGCAGGAGCCGCAAGCCTACGGCCTTTGGTCGCTCGTGATCCTGAACTCGGTCCTATTCATCTTCTTCGCGTTCAGCTTCTTCAAGCCGAAGACGGCGCGCGACTGGCGCTCCTTCGGCGCCTTCAGCGCCTTCCTAGTCGCGCTCTTCACCGAAATGTATGGCTTTCCGCTGACCATCTATGTGCTGTCCGGCTGGCTGCAGAGCCGCTATCCGAACGTGAACTGGTTCAGCCACGACGCTGGCCACCTGCTGGAGATGATGTTCGGCTGGAAGGCCAACCCCCACTTCGGCCCGTTCCACATCATCAGCGCGCTGTTCATCGGCGGCGGTTTCTGGCTGATTTCCGCTGGCTGGAGCGTGCTCTACCGCGCCCAGCGTGACGGCCAGTTGGCGACGACCGGACCGTACAAGTCCGTCCGTCATCCGCAGTACGGCGGCTTCGCCCTGGTGATGTTCGGCTTCCTTCTGGAGTGGCCGACGATCCTCACCATCGCGATGTTCCCGTTCCTCCTGTTCATGTACTGGCGCCTGTCGATGAACGAGGAAAAGGAGGCGTTGGCGACCTTCGGCGAGCAGTACGCCGCCTATAAGCGTACGACGCCCGCCTTCTTCCCGCGGTTCGGGCGTCGGGACCGCGGGTCGGATCCGGCCCTCGGCCATTCCTGAGACCATCCGTCCTCTCCAGCCAGACAGAGCTTCATGCGCACCATCACCGTCGATGTATCGGGCTTCCGCACCCCGCTCGATCCGCTCGTCATCGAGAAGCACCTGCGGGCCCTGAAAGGAGTCCGCAGCGCTACCGCCAACTTCGCCTCCGCCTCGGCCAGCGTCGAGTATGACGATGCAGCGGTCAGCGCGGCTGAGCTCGAGCAGGCTGTGCGCGACTGCGGCTTCCACTGCCGCGGCGAACTCGTCCCGCAGCACGTCTGCGGGACCGCCGGCGACACGGTCTCACATGGGGCGCCCGCCCACGCGCACCACCGCGGAGCAAAGCCTGACGTCGCCGCCACTAATGCCGGCCACGACGACATGGCCGAGATGGGCCATGGCGCCGGCATGGACATGGCCGCGATGGCCCGGGACATGCGCAACCGCTTCCTGGTCGCCCTGGTCTTCACGATCCCGATCTTCTTCCTGGCCCCGATGGGCGTGGAAGCGCTGCGGGTGGCGCCGCCCTTCGGGTGGCCGCTGAAGCCGACGCTGTTCGTCCTGGCGAGCGCGGCGATCCTCTATCCCGGCTGGACGTTCTTCGTCGCCGCCGTGCGCGCCCTACGCAAGCGCGTCTTCAACATGGCCGTGCTGGTCCTGCTGAGCGTCGGCACCGGCTATCTGTTCAGCATTGGGGCGACCTTCTTCTTCGAGGGCGAGCAGTTCTACGAGGCCTCCGCGCTGCTGCTGGTCTTCATCCTCCTGGGTCATTGGCTGGAGATGCGGGCCCGCGCAGGCGCCTCCGAAGCCATCCGCCGGCTGATGGACCTCGCGCCGCCGACCGCCAGGGTGCTTCGCAACGGCGCAGAAGTGGATGTGCCCACGTCGGAGGTGGTCGCCGGAGACGAGGTGCTCGTGCGGCCCGGCGGCAAAATCCCGGTGGACGGGACGATCGAAGACGGCGCCTCCGAGGTCGACGAGTCGATGCTGACCGGCGAGTCCCTGCCGGTTTCCAAGACGGTCGGCGACACCGTGATCGGCGGTGCGATCAATAAGAGCGGCGCCTTCCGATATCGCGCGACCAAGGTGGGCGCCGACACCGCGCTGGCCCAGATCGTCAAGCTCGTGCAGGAAGCACAGAACTCCAAGGCGCCGGCGCAGCTGTTGGCCGACCGCGCCTCGCAGTGGCTGGTCCTGGCGGCCATCGCGGTCGGGCTCGCGACCTTCGTCATCTGGTTCTGGGTGATCGGCCAGACGCTGCTCTTCGCGCTCACCCTCACCATCACGGTGTTCGTCATCGCCTGCCCCGACGCGCTCGGGCTCGCGACTCCGATGGCGATCATGGTCGGCACCGGCCTGGGCGCGGCGAACGGCATCCTGATCAAGGACGCGGCGGCGCTGGAAGAGGCGGTGAAACTCGACATCGTGGTCTTCGATAAGACTGGCACGCTCACCACCGGCGAACCCAAGGTCGTGCAGGTCACGCCGGCAGCCGGGATCGACGAAAACGACCTCGTCGCCACGGCCGCAGCCCTGGAACATGGCTCCGAGCACCACATCGCCAAGGCTGTGCTGGCGCGCGCCGAGGGTCTGCAAGTCCAACCGGCGAGCAACTTCCAGTCGTTTGGCGGCAAGGGGCTCACGGGCGAGGTTGAGGGGCGCCAGGTGCTCTCCGGCAATCGCATGCTGATGGCGGACAATGGCGTGGAGCTCGGGGAACTCGCCGGCGAATCCGTGCGCCTTCAAGGCGCGGGCCGCACCGTGGTACACATCGCCCGCGACGGCCGGGTGATCGGCATCATTGCGGTCGCCGACGCCGCGCGTCCAACCGCCAAGGCCACGATCGCTCGCCTGCAAGAGTTGGGCGTCAAGGTGGCGATGATCACCGGCGACAACGAGGGCACGGCGAAGCGGGTCGCGGCCGAGCTCGGGATCGACATCGTGCTGGCCGAAGTGCTGCCGGGCGACAAGGCCGCCAAGGTAAAGGAATTGCAGGCGCAGAAGCACCGGGTTGGGTTCGTTGGCGATGGGGTGAACGACGCCCCGGCCCTGACCCAGGCCAACGTCGGCTTCGCCATCGGCGCCGGCACCGACGTGGCGATCGAGAGCGCCGACGTCGTGTTGATGCGCAGCGATCCCGCCGACGTGGTTAAGGCCATTGAACTTTCGCGCGCCACCCTGCGCAAGATGCACCAGAACCTCTGGTGGGCGGTCGGCTACAACGTGATCGCCTTCCCCCTCGCGGCGGGGGTGCTCTATCCCATCACGCTCAGTCCGGAGGTCGCCGCCATGGCGATGTCGGGCAGTTCCGCCCTGGTGGCCATCAACGCGCTTCTGTTGAAGCGCACGCGGCTCGGCGTGAAGGCGAGCACGGCTGAGACGCCAGGCGTCCTCAGCCCGTCGCCCGCCTAGTCTCGCCGTAAGGTTCCTCGCCGGCGCGCGTCAATCCTGTGCAGGCCAGTCAGAACGGTCGCGCCACAGGAGGAGACCCCGATGTCGACCACCTTCCATCAGTCCCGTCAGGCAGCCGCCGCCCATCACGGCGGCGTAGCGATTGTCCCGCTGGGTTTTACGCTGTCCATCTTCATGGCGGCGAGCTTTCTGCTCTGCGCGCTGGGCGGGTTCCTGCCCGGCCTGGAGACCCTGCATTTCCTCGGTGCGCTCTATCCAAGCCTCAACTGGACGAGCCCGGCTCTGATTGCGGCCGGTACCGCGTGGGCTTTCGCCTGCGGCTGGTACGTCGCCGTGTTCTGCGGCCTGCTCTACAACACCTTCTCCGCCCGCCGGAGCTGAGCGAACGGGCGCGCCAGCCAAGTCGGCGCGCTCCTCGTGACGAACATGAGGACTTCGTCCTGACACCGCTTGCGCCGAGCGCGAGCGCCGTGGAGGTGGTCGAGCGCAAGGGGGCCGGCCATCCCGACACCATCTGCGACGCGCTCGCCGAGCAGCTCTCACGTGACCTCTGCCGCGCCTATCGCGACGAGTTCGGGACAATCCTCCATCACAACGTTGACAAGGCGCTCCTGAGCGCCGGACGGTCAGCTCCGGCGTTCGGCGGCGGGCAAGTGGAGACACCGATCGAGATCTATCTCGGTGGTCGCGCGACGGCGTCGGCAGGCGGCAAGGACATACCGGTCGCGGAGATCGCCGTCGAGGGCGCGCGACGGTGGCTGGGCCAACATCAGCCGTTTGAGGCGCCCCCGCGTGCGTCCCGAGTCACCTTGTCGCACCCTATCGGACGGCGCTCGGACGGTTTCTCCGAGGCGGGTGGACCCGGGTCCAGTCCAGCCCTTCAACGAGCGCAGATAGCTGCGCCGAGGACAGCTTCATGACCCCCTCGCTGATCGGCGGCCACTTGAACGCGCCCTCGTCCAGCGCTTTCCACAGCATCACCAGCCCGGTTCCATCCCAGGTCACGATCTTCACCCGGTCCGCCCGCTTGGCTCGGAATACCAGTACCGTCCCCGCTGCGACATCCCACCCGAGCCGGCGTCGTCGATCTCGACCCGGGCGAACCCCAAGGGGTCCGAAGCCTCGCGCGCATCCCGCCGCCAAGTGAAAATCTGCGTCTTCGACAGGCTGTAGCGCGCAGACGCCTCGCCCACCGACGTCTCGTAGCTCTCCGCCACGATCTGGGCCTTGGCCTCAGCGCTCCACCGGCGCCGCTGCGCCGTCCCGGTAAACACCTCGATGCGACGCGCCGAAGGCATCATCAGCACATCATCACCAGGCATCATCAGCACCCCAAGCCCGCACACGGCCAATCGGCCGGCAGACTCGGCGATCACGTCAGCCCGGGGAAGGTGGGGTAAAAGGCTCGCTTACTGACAAAGCGCCGCTCGGCGCTGATGACGCGGTGACGTCCAGACGTCCGCTCATCGCTCCGGACGGCTCCAGATCCATACGCCGCCAATGAGGTTGACCGCGCAGGGGAGCAATGAGATTGGAAAGTCCAGCGCCACGAAGCCGACGATCGCGCTCAGGGTGAAGGCGATCAGCGCGGCGATCTTCCCCTGGCGGCTGATAGCGCGGTTCTTGCGCCAGGTGCGAATGTGCGGCCCGAACGTGGGGTGCTCCACGAGCTTGCGCTCCAGACGGGGACTGCTCCGGGCGAACAGAAACGCCGCTAGAACCACGAACGGCACGGTGGGCAGGGGCAAGACCATGCCTACGCCGCCAAGCGCAAGGGCGAGAAAACCTAGCAGTAGGTAGATTGGTCGTCCCATCCAGCGGCGCCGTTCGCTTTAGTCACCCCTCCGCATCGTCAAGGTCATACGCGGATGTATATTCGCGATCCGAGCGGCGAGGCGGAGCCAGGTCCGGCCGCTCGTGCGGATCCGGAGGGTGACCGGGCTGTGGGCCTACCGGACAACCAGCACCGGAACGGCGCTGTGAGCGAGAACTTCGGACGTCGTGCTGCCCAGAAGCAGGCGATTCAGGCCGCGGCGACCATGCGAAGCCATGACAATCAGGCTGCAGTCCCGCGACTTGGCCGCATCGATGATGGCTTCAGCGGGTTGGGCGTTCGGCACATGGAGCGTGTCGGCACTCACCCCGGCTTGGTCGGCCGCTCCCTTGGCGGCCGAAAGAATGCGGGCTTCAGGACCTCGTCGATGAACCGCTGGCGGGCGGCGGCGATGTGCGCTTTCTCGGACTCGGACGGGCCTCTGGAGCTTTTTGGCATCAGCGGCGATGTCCCTGGATGGGGGCGATCGGGCGCCAGTTCCAGGGCATGAGTTCATCGAGCTTCTGAGCGGGATGCTCGGCGATGCGGCCCAGGACGTCGGCCAGCTAGGCCTGCAGATCGACATCGTTGAGCTTGGCGGTGACGATCAGGCTGTACATGAAGGCCGCGCGCTCACCGCCGCGGTCGGAACCGGCGAACAGCCACGACTTGCGTCCCAGCGCGATGCCGCGCAGCGCCCGCTCGGCGGCATTGTTGGTCAGGCAGATCCGGCCGTCGTCCGTGAAGCGGCTGAAGGCGGTCCATCGCTTGAGCATGTAATCGATGGCCTTGGCCAGGTCGTTGCCGCGTGAGAGCTTGGCGCGCTGCAGGGTCATCCAGGCCTTGAGATCGGCGACCAGCGGGGCGCTGAGTTCCTGGCGCACGGCCTGGCGCCGGTCGGCGCCCTGGCCGGTAATCGCCCGCTCGATCTCGAACAGCGCATCGATGCGGTGCACAGCCTCCAGCGCCATCGGTGAGATCACCGCCGGCGCCTTGCCCTGGCCTTGCGGCGGGCGCTGGCGGCGATGTCGGCCAGCACGAAGAACTTGCGCCGGGCGTGCGCCCAGCAGGCGGCTTCCAGGACCGGGGCCGGCTGGCGCTGGGCGGCGTAGAGCTCGCCATAGCCGCTGTAGGCGTCGGCCTGCAGCACGCCAGCCCAGCCTTGAAGGTGGCTGGTGGGGTGCTCGCCTCTTCGATCGCGCGAATAGTAGAACACCGCCGCCGGCGGGGCCGGCCCGGCGAAGGGGCGGTCGTCCCGGACGTAGGTCCGACATCGGGCCATGTCGGTCTTGCCCTTCGCCAGCACCGGGACCGTGGTGTCGAAGATGACGTGTGTTGAGGTCGGCCAGCTGCTGGAAGAGGAGATTGTAGAGCGGCGGAACCCGGGCGAGGTTGTCGGCGAGGCGCCCAAATAGAGAGTCGTCGGCACGTCTCGCATGCGTCGCAGGTCGAAATCACGACGACGGCGCCGGCAGGATCACGGTCGACCAGGGCCCCATTTCCGGAGGCGGGCTGGCCGGCGATGACCATGGGCTTCAAAGCCGCGCCTGCCTCGTGCAGAGCGTGAAGGCTGGCGACAGGGTCGCCTTCGACCTGACTTTGAAGGACGGCGGCGGCGTACCAACCTTGTCTGTTGAGAGGCTGCTAGCTTGGCGGGGGCCGGGGAGCCCTTGGGAGAACATACCTGTCCCCGGTGATCCCCAGCGCCATAGTCGGTGGACGCCAGCGTCGCAGTTTGAAAAATATCAAGCGACGATCGCGGACGGAAAGGGTTCCGGCTCATTTGTTGGTCATTTCGGAACACATTTTAAGCATTTTCGCCACCAGTCTGCTCACTTTTTCAGATCATCGGCTTAGTAACCAGACAGAAACAACCCTGGACTGTTCTCAACCGGCGCCATGGTATAGGTTCAAACAACGTCTAGCAGGAGAGACAGAATAATGATGAAGAGGCTGTACATCTGGGGTGCGATCGCCGCAGCGGCGGCGCTTGCCGCGTGCGCGACCATCAATGAGCCGCCGACCGCTGAGCAGCGAGCGGCTTGCGAAAAGATGCTAGAAATGGGCGAAGGCGCCACGCACAGTCACTCGTCGGATAAGAGCGGGACGGTGAACACTATGAGCATGACCCATGCGCAGTGCCGCCAGCTGCTCGGTAAATAGTCCCTTGGAGGCGGCTAATTGACCGTCGCTAGGCGAAAATCGGCGCCGCCTCTTATCCCTGGGCGGCGCCGTACTTGGCACCGGGTGCGAGATGCCAATCACTTGTGATCGTTCGCTTCGGCGTATCAGCCTTGGGTTAGGAATCGGCATCCCGCGGCTATTGGCGCCCGGTGCCGCCTTCCATCGCCCATGTCCTTGAACTCTGGCGTCGGCAGCCGTGTCCTCGTGCTCGCGGGGGCGCGCGCAACGGCCGTGGTCTGGAGTTTCTCTTGGCCGCAGACATCATGGGCACGGCGGCCGCTCCCAATGGACCGAAATAGGCCAGCTCGCTGCGATCGCTGCTCTGCGCACGGCGTTGAAGTACTTTATTCAGCGTGAGCTCAATTTGCTTAGCGTCCGAGCCTCGTAAACACCACCGATCGGACTTTCATCTCCACAGTCGGTGAGTGTCGATACAACAGGGTTTGTTCTCCTGACGGCGACTTTGGCCAGCAAGGGTTCGGGCAGAGGAAGCAGCGACACAGAGTCCTGCGCCTCCGAGGATCAAAATCCACACACCGTCGCCAGCTGCGAATCCTGCGAGGGCGGAGACCCAAATGGCCCGAAACCCCCATCCATCCGAGGGGGGCGGCTTTTCGCGCGCGTATTCCAAGGAGATCGATCGGCGACTCCGACCGTCGGCGGCAGATTCCGCGTGCCCTTGACCTTCCTATCATGGGAAGGTCCATTTGAGCTGGGCATCGTCGTTGAGGAGCCAGCCAATGCCCGAACAAATCCTTCAGCCGCTGGAGATTCCCGTCCTGGGGATGACCTGCGCGAGCTGCGTCGGCCGCGTGGAGAAGGCGATCTCGGCCGTCCCTGGCGTCGTTCGCGCCTCAGTGAACCTCGCCGCCGAGCGCGTCCACGTGGAGCTCACGCCCGAAGGCCAGTCTGCGGCCGTCGTCGAAGCGATCCGCAAGGCCGGGTACGAGCCGCTTGAACACACCCTCGAACTGAAGATCGAGGGCATGACCTGCGCCAGCTGCGTCGGGCGGGTGGAGCGGGCGCTTCGCGCCACGCCGGGCGTGCTGCAAGCGCAGGTCAACCTCGCTACGGAGCGCGCCACGGTCACCGTGCTCGAGGGCGCTGATACAGCCGCCCTGGTCGCCGCCGTCGAAAAGGCCGGCTACCACTCCGCGCCGATCGTCGAAGCCGGCCCGGACTTCGCCGATCGCGAACGTGAGGCGCGCGCGGCGGAGGTCAGGGGACTGAAGCGGGCAGTGGGCCTCGCCGCCCTGGCGACCATCCCACTGTTCTTGATCGAGATGGGCCGCCATTTCGTGCCCGGCGCCCACCATCTCCTGGCGAGCACGGTCGGAGAGCAGCCCTGGCGCTTGATCAGCTTCGCGCTGGCCGCCTTCGTGCTGTTCGGTCCTGGCTTGCGCTTCTATCGCAAGGGCGTGCCGAACCTCGTTCGGCGCACGCCGGACATGAATTCCCTGGTGGTGCTCGGCGCGACGGCCGCGTTCGCCTATTCGACCGTCTCCACCTTCATACCCAGCCTGCTGCCGGCCGGAGCCAATCACATCTACTTCGAAGCCGCCGCCGTGATCGTCACCCTGATCCTGGTCGGACGCCTGTTTGAGGCCCAGGCGAAGGGCCGCACGAGCGAGGCGATCAAGCGTCTGATGACGCTGCAGGCGAAGACCGCGCGCGTGGAGCGGGCGGGCGTGGTCCTCAAGGTTCCCGTCTCCGAGGTCCTTGTCGGCGACATCGTCGTGGTCCGGCCGGGCGAACGGGTGCCGGTGGACGGCGAGGTCCTGGACGGGGCCTCTTACGTCGACGAATCCATGATCACGGGCGAGCCGGTCCCGGTCGAGAAAGGTCCGGGCGCCGCCGTGGTTGGCGGCACGGTCAACAAGACCGGGACTTTCCGCTTCCTCGCAACGAAGGTGGGCGCAGCCACCCTGCTCGCCCAAATCGTGCGAATGGTGGAGGCCGCCCAGGGCGCCAAGCTGCCGATCCAGGCTCTCGTCGACAAGGTCACCAGCTGGTTCGTGCCGGCCGTCATCGTCGGCGCTGTCTTGACCTTCGCTGCCTGGCTGGTCTTCGGCCCCAGCCCGGCGCTTAGCTTCGCGCTGGTCAACGCCGTAGCGGTGCTGATCATCGCCTGCCCGTGCGCCATGGGCCTGGCGACCCCCACTTCGATCATGGTCGGCACCGGCCGCGCCGCGGAGCTGGGCGTCCTCTTCCGCCGCGGCGAGGCCCTGCAGAGCCTACGCGACGTTCAGGCGGTCGCCTTCGACAAGACGGGGACACTGACGCTCGGCCGCCCGGTCCTGACGGACGTCCGCGTCACGGATGGGTTCACGGGGTCCGATCTCCTGCGCATGGTGGCGGCGGTCGAAAGCCGCTCGGAACATCCGATCGCCCAGGCGATCGTCGAGGCGGCCCAAGCCCGCGGCTTGCAGCTGCCCGAGATCTCCCGCTTCGAGGCCCTTCCCGGCTTCGGCGCTGAAGCGCTCGTCGACGGCCGGCGGATCCAGGTTGGCGCGGACCGCTTCATGGCGAAGCTCGGTGTCTCGGTCGCCCCCTTCGCCACCGACGCGGAACGCCTCTCAGGTGAGGCCAAGACGCCGATCTATGCGGCGGTCGACGGCGAACTCGCCGCCATCCTCGCCGTCGCCGACCCGATCAAAGACACTACGGCCGAGGCCCTGGCGACGCTGAAAGCGGCGGGTCTGAAGGTGGTGATGATTACCGGAGACAATCGGCGGACGGCGCAGGCGGTCGGCGCGGCGCTCGGCTTGGACGAGGTGATCTCCGAGGTGCTGCCGGACGGGAAGGTCGCCGCCGTGAAGGACCTGCAACAACGCTATGGCCGCGTGGCCTTCGTCGGCGACGGGGTCAACGATGCCCCGGCCCTGGCGAGCGCCGACGTGGGGATCGCCATGGGAGCTGGAACGGACATCGCCATCGAGAGCGCCGACGTGGTGCTGATGCGCAGCGACCTGCGCGGCGTGGCCACGGCGATCGCGCTCAGCCGCGCGGTGCTGCGGAACATCCGCCAGAACCTGGTCTGGGCGTTCGGCTACAACGTGGTGCTGATCCCGGTCGCCGCCGGGCTGCTCTACCCGGCCTTGGGCCTGTTGCTCTCGCCCATGGTCGCCGCCGGCGCCATGGCGCTCTCCAGCGTCAGCGTGCTCGCCAACGCCCTGCGCCTTCGCGCCTTCAAGCCTGTGGCCGCCCGAGCGGCCGCATCCCAACCCGCCGTTCAAGGAGCCGCCGCATGAACATTGGTCAGGCGTCAAAGGCCACTGGCGTGACCGCGAAGATGATCCGCTATTACGACGAGATCGACCTGGTGCGGCCGGCGAGCCGGACGGACTCGAACTACCGCGAATACGACGATCGCCAGATCAACGAGCTGCGCTTCATCAAGCGCGCCCGCAGCCTGGGCTTCTCAATGGACGAGATCACTCAGCTCCTGTCGCTGTGGCGGGACCGGGGGCGCCCGAGCCGCGAAGTGAAGGCGATCGCCGACCGCCATGTGGCGGATCTCGACGCCCGCATCGCCGAGATGCAGGCGATGGCCGAGACCCTGCGCCATCTTTCTCACTGCTGCGCCGGCGACGATCGGCCCGACTGTCCGATCCTCGCAGATCTGACGGAAGGTAAGGAACCATCGGACCCCGTCAGACGGCGGCCGTCCTTCAACCGCTAGTCCTGTAAAATCCGTCCGGCCGGCAAATGATGACGTTGGCGGAACTTCCTGTCTGAAGATGAGTTGCGGACTCGCCTTGCCGTTTTTCAATGGAACGACAGCAAACATTCCCATCGTAGCAATCTTCATCGAGGACGCGCCATGTCACACAAGCTTTCCCATGATTGGAAGGATACGCCCCTCCGGGACTTGGCTAAACAGTACATGGCCGCCGAGGGCTTTACGTTTGACTTCAATGCCGGCCGCGAGCGGTACGACTATCAAGTCTCCGTCGGCGACGAAGGGCGCGACGTCCTCGGTGGAAGAGGCGATCGGGACCACTTCTGGGGTCTGGACGGCGATGACCAGCTCTCCGGCACGCGCCAGAACGACGTGCTCTACGGCGACCAGGGGCGAGATACTCTGAGCGGCGGAGATGGGGCCGATCGGCTCACCGGCGGCAGCGACGGCGATCGCCTCTATGGCGGCGAAGACGCCGACGCTCTGATGGGCGGCGCTGGCGCCGACTATCTCGACGAGGGCGCCGGTCACGGCGATCTCAACGGCGGCATGGGGGATGACACCTTGGTCGGCGGGGCAGGCCCCGACGCCTTCGCCGTGGACCCGACCAGCGGGAACGACGTCATTCGCGATTTCACGGCGGGCCCAGGGATGTTCGACCACCTGGCGCTCCGCGACCTGCGCTGGGAGGATCTGACCTTCGAGGATACCGCCGCCGGCGTTCGCGTCAGCTGGCAGGGCGGCTCGGTGCTGCTGGAAGGCGTGGCGAAGTCGCAGCTCGCCCAGGACGACTTCATGTTCGCCGATACGCCCGACCTGCCGCCGGCGTCGCGCGACGCGACCGCCCCCGCTGCCGAGCGCCCGAGCCCGAGCGTGGAGGGTCCGAGCTTCGGTCACCGCGATCTTCCGGGCGAGCGGTTCGACCAGGCGGCGGACGCCTCCCTTCGCGACGGGGACATCAGCCTCGCCTTCACCGGCGACGAGGCCTACCAGGTAATCGTCGGCGAGCGCCAAGGCGACGCCCTGACCGGCGGCGCCAGCGTTGACAACATCTTCGGCCGAGACGGGGCCGACACCTTGGTCGGCCTGGGCGGCGACGACGTCCTACAGGGCGATGCGGGCGATGACCGGCTCGAAGGCGGCGACGGCATGGATCGCCTGGACGGCGGCATGGGGGCGGACACCCTGGTCGGCGGCGCCATGGTCGACGACGTTATGGGCATGGCCGGCGCCGACTCAATCGACGCCGGGGCCGGTCACGACATGATCGAAGGCGGGATGGGCAATGACACCATCACCGGCGGGACTGGCGCAGACGCGTTTATCGTTGATCCGGATAGCGGCTTCGATGTGATCACCGACATGGAGGTGCGCGGTGAAGCGCAGGGCGCCTTCGATCACCTTGCCTTGCGCGACATCCGGCCAGACCAGGTGACGGTCGTCGACCAAACGGAAGGCGCCTTCGTGTCCTGGAACACCGACCGAGACGCCGACGCCGAAGGCGGTGTTCTGCTGCAGGGCGTCTTCAGGGCGGACCTGCGCCAGAGCGACTTCATGTTCATCGATGAGCCGGGCTTTGTCGCCGGGATCAGCAACGCTGGTTCCGACTGGATCTTCTAAGCGCAAACCGCTCGCCGGAAGGCGAGCGGCTATCGCCACGCCAGCCTCCCAAGAGAGCAACGCGAGCGGCTCCAGCGCGACCACGTTGCCCGGTGATTGAAGCTGAGACGGCCGCGACGAAGTAGGATCCCGTAGTCGATCTTTCCGCCGGGCTTGAGTTCGCCTCGGATGCGAACGGCCTGCGTCCAAGCTCCATACCCTTCGAATTGAGCGAGCGAGTCCCACACCCGCTTGGGGAAGGCGCCCACGTCAATTTTCTTGGCGACTTAAACCATTTTCAGAACCTACACATCGGGCGCTTGTGCGGTCGTAGGCCCGGCGAGAAGATGCTCCGGACCGAGCTGGGGCTGTTGTCTCCCGGAACGCTATCCATGCTGCTTGTCCCGAGTCGCGCTCCCGCCCAGCGCGCCGAGCGACCCTTCGCGATAGGCCAGCAAACGCAGCGCATTCGCCACGACGAGGAGCGTAGACCCTTCGTGGAAGATCACCGCCGCGCCGATCTTCAGGCCGAAGATCGTCGCCGGGATCAGGAACGCGACCATCCCGAGACTGACAAACAGGTTCTGTTTGATGACGGCGCTTGTGCGACGGCTGAGGCCGACGGCAAAGGGCAGCCGCCGCAGGTCGTCGGCCATCAGCGCCACATCGGCGGTCTCCAGCGCGACATCCGAGCCGGCGGCGCCCATCGCCACGCCCACCGTTGCGTTCGCCATGGCTGGCGCGTCGTTGACGCCGTCGCCGACCATAGCCACGCGCCCCTCCTGCTCGCGCATGGTCTTGATGAACTCGACCTTGTCCTCAGGCATGAGGCCGCCGCGCGCCTCCGTCAGGCCGAGCTGCGAGGCGATTGCGTCGGCGACCCCCTGGTTGTCGCCCGACAGCATCACGAGACGCTTCAGACCCAGCCCGCGAAGCTGCGCGATCACCTCCGCCGCGCCTTCGCGCGGCGTGTCCAGGAGACCGAGAACGCCGAGGTAGGCGCCGGCTGAGCGGACAACCATCACGGTGCGACCCGATCTAGCCAGTCGCTCCGCCTCTGAACGCACCTCCTCGGGCACAGGCGGGCCATCGATCGCCTCGAAGAGCTTCAGCTTACCGATGAAGACGTCCTCGCCGCGGTAACGACCTCGGACCCCTTGTCCCGTTATGCTCTCGACGCTCTCGGCTCGACCGGGCGCCGCCGTAAGTGTCTCGGTCGCCGCGGTGACCACGGCGGCGGCCAAGGGGTGGTCGCTCTGCGCTTCGACGGCCGCGGCGATATCAAGGAGCCGTTCCTTGGTCACGCCGATCGCAGGAACCACGTCCGTGACGCGGGGCCGGCCCTCCGTCAGGGTCCCGGTCTTGTCAAAGGCGAGCGCCTTCAGCGTGCCGAGGTTCTCGAGCGGCCCGCCCCCTTTTACAAGCACGCCGCCGCGTCCAGCGCGCGCGACACCGCTCAGCACAGCGCTGGGCACTGAGATGGCCAGGGCGCAGGGGCTTGCGGCCACCAGCACGGCCATCGCTCGGTAGAAGCTCACGCTGAAGGGCTCGTCCACGACGAGCCAAGCGAACATCAGCATCACCACCATCAACAGAACGGCGGGGACGAAGATGCGCTCGAACTTGTCGGTGAATCGCTGCGTCGGCGAGCGCTGAGCTTCTGCCTCAGCGACCATGGTGACCACGCGCGCGAGGGTGGTCTCGCTCGCCCGGCGGGCAACCCTCACCTCCAGAGCCCCTGCCCCGTTGATCGTGCCGGCGAACACGCGGTGGCTGGCCTCCGCGGACTCGAAGGTCGCCTCTTGCGGAGCCGGGCTCTTGTCGACCGGCACGCTTTCCCCAGTCACCGGCGCTTGGTTGACGGCGCTCTCGCCGATGATGACGACCCCGTCAGCCGGCAGGCGCTCATTGGGTCGGACGAGGACGATGTCTCCGACCTCAAGCGCCTCGACCGCAACCTCTTCGATCGCCTCGCCGCGTCTGCGGCTAGCGCGTTCGGGCGCGAGGGCCGCCAGGGCCTCGATCGCCCGTCGGGCGCGGCCCATGGCATAGTGTTCAAGCGCATGCCCGAGGCTGAAGAGGACGAGCAGCAAGGCGCCTTCCGCCCATTCGCCGAGCGCGGCGGCGCCAGCCGCTGCGACCAGCATGAGGGTGTCGATCTCGAACCGGCGCTTACGCAGGTTGTCCACCGCCTCGCGCAGCGTGAAGTAGCCGCCGAAGATGTAGGAGAGGCCATAGAACGCGAGCGGAACAGGGCCGCTGAGGCGGAATGACGCCAGCCAGCCAACCAAAAGCGCGAGCCCGGAAAGCAGGGCGAACACCAACTCGGTGCGCTCGCCGAAGACGCCACCATGCTTGTGGCCATTGCCCTCGCCTGGCTTGTGCTTGTGGCCGGCGTGCTCGTCGCGCGAACCGCCGGCGCCGGCTGAAGCAGGCGCCTGTCCCAGGGCCGCTGCATGATTGTTCAGGTAGGCAGTTAGGGCCGGCTCATCGGTCAAACCACGATCGAACTCGACCACCGCCACGCCGGTAGGCCCCACCTCGGCCCTGACCACGCCACGCACGCCACGCAGATCGTCCGCCAGGCTGCGGGATGCGCGGGCATGCAGCGGTCGCGGTAAGCGAATGGTCGCGTGGCCGAATTTGGCGTCGATGCGCGCCCCTTGCTGCTCGGCGAGCGCTCGAAGCTGCGAAGGAGCGATGAGCGCAGGATCAAAGTGTAAGCATAGGCGGGCGTCCTCCCGGCCATCGACGTGAGCGTCGATTACGCCAGGCCGCCGCTTCAGCACCTGCGTCAGCTCCTCGACGCAGCGCTCGCACGCATCGGCTGCACCGGGGAGTAGGACCGGGATTTCAAGACGAAGCTTTTCCTCAGGCATCGCTGGGCTCCTCTGGCGTTTGTCGCGCCGCTTTCGCCGCGTCCCGGAGGATTTCGACACCTCCCTTCGCGGCAATCATCGCGACCGCAATGCCGACGATCAGGTCGGGCCAAGATCGGCCCAGCCACATGACGAGGGCGCCGGCGACCAGAATGCCGCCGTTGGATGCGAAATCGTTCAGGCTGAAGGTTTCAGCGGCGCGCATGTTCACGTCCTGACTTTGGACGCGGCGCAAGAGCAGAAGACAGGCGAGGTTCACGGCGGCGGCGACCAGCGCCAGAGCCATCATCGTCCAGCCGACAGGCTCAGCGCCGTAGATCCAGCGGCGGCCCACGTCGAGCAGGACGCCTACGGCGAAGATCAGGAGCATGATGCCCGAGATTCGCGCGGCGCGGCGCTTCCAGGCGGCGGCCCGACCCACCGCAAGGAAGCTGATGAGGTAGACCGCCGCATCGGAGCCGTTGTCGACCGCATTCGCCATCAGAGCGCTGGAATCGGCCACCAAGCCCCCAACCCCGAGCGCCGCAAACAGCAGCCCGTTGAGGATCAGCACCACCAGCAACGTCTTGCGCTGCTGGCGATCCTGGGCGGTCAAGGCATTCAATTCTCGATCCCCTCTGCGCCGCGGTGCTTCACCGCCTTGGCGGCGAAGGTCGGCAAGACGAGCAGTGTGAGCGCCGTGGCCATGAGAAGGCCCCCGATCACAACCGTAGCCAGCGGCTTCTGCACCTCCGCCCCGGCGCCGTGAGCCAGCGCCATAGGGATGAATCCCACGATCGCGACAAGCGCGGTCGTGAGCACGGCCCTCAATCGACTCGCGGCCCCCTCGTAGGCGGCCAACTCTGGCGCAAGCCCCGCGTCAAGGCGCTCCCGGATCGCCTGCATCAGGACCAGGCCGTTCAGGGTCGCGACGCCCGAGACCGCAATGAGGCCAACGGCCGCCGAGACGGAGAACGGCATTCCCCTGACCAGCAAGGCCAAGGCTCCGCCGACCAAGGCGAGCGGCACGCAGGCGAAGACCAGTCCTGCCTCGGCGAAGGATCCCAGCGCCATGAACAGCAGAAGCCCGATCAGCACGAACACGACTGGGATCACGAGCCCCAGGCGTTGTTCGGCGCGCTTGAGGTTTTCGAACTGCCCGCCCCAGGTGAGTGAATAGCCGGTGGGCAGTTTCACCTGCTGCTCGACCCTGGCCTGGGCGTCGGCGACGAAGCCGCCAAGGTCGCGACCGCGGACGTTGGCCTGGACCACCATCCTCCGGCTACCGTTGTCGCGGCTGATCTGGTTCTGGCCCTCCGCGATCTGGATGCGTGCGACCGAGGACAGGGGCACAGTCACGCCGCTGGACGTGGTCACAGGCAGGGCCGCCAGGGCCGCTGGATCGTTTCGGGCCTCGTCCGGCAAGCGGACGACCACGTCGAACCGACGATCGCCCTCGAAAATCTGACCGGCCTCGGCCCCACCAATTGCCGCGGAGACGGCTTCGGAGACATCCGCTGCGGCCAGCCCGTAGTTGGCGGCGGCGAACCGATCGACGGTTAGGGTCAGCGTGGGCAGACCGGAGGCCTGCTCGACGCGCACGTCGGCCGCGCCTTCGGTCTGGCGGAGCACATTGGCGACCTGATCGGCGGTCCTCTGTAACTCAACGAAATTGTCCCCGAATACCATGACTGCAAGATCGGTCCGCACCCCGGAAATGAGCTCGTTGAAGCGCAGTTCAATCGGCTGGCTGAACTCGAAGTTGTTGCCCAGCTGTTGTGCGGAAATCTTCTCGATCCGAGCGATCAGATCCTCCTTGGACAGGTTCGGATCGGGCCACTCATCCTTATCCTTCAGCACGATCACGGCGTCGGAGATGTTCGGCGGCATCGGGTCCACGGCCGCCTCCGCGGTGCCGGTCCTGGAGAACATCGTCTCGACCTCCGGCTGCGCCTTGATCGCCTTCTCCAGGGCCATCTGCATCGCCAGTGACTGCTCGAGAGACGCCGAAGGCACCCGCAGGGACTGCATGGCGATGTCGCCTTCGTCCAATGTGGGGATGAACTCACGCCCGAGGGTGCTGAAGGCGATCCCGCCAACGAGGACGGCGCCGAGCGCCGCCGCCAGGACGATCTTGGGACGCGCGACGGCCGCGCGGATCGCCGGTTCGATGCGCTTGCGGGCGAAGCGGAGGACGAAGGTCTCGTGTTCCTCCGCGCGCCCGTATGCATCCATGTGGACCTGCTTCGGGTCCCGAACCAACAGCGCCGTCATTGCCGGCACGAAGGTGAAGGAGAAGATGAACGCCCCCACCAGCGCCAGCATCACCGTGGCGCCCATCGGGACGAAGGTCTTGCCTTCTACCCCTTCCAGCATCAGCAACGGAGTGAACACCAGTAGGATGATCAACTGGCCAAAGGCAGCTGGCTTGACCATCTGCCGCGCGGCGGCCGCGGCGACGCCCAGTCGTTCCTGACGGGTGAGCATACGGCCGAGTTCCCCCCGCCGCTGGCTGAGCATGAGTAAGGTATTTTCAACGACCACCACGGCGCCATCGACCAGCAAGCCGAAGTCGAGAGCGCCGAGGCTCATGAGATTTCCGCTGATCCCGAAGCGGTTCATGCCAATGACCGCGAAAAGGAAGCTGATCGGGATCATCAGCGCCGTGATCGTGGCCGCGCGGATGTTGCCCAGCAGCAGGAACAGCACGACGACGACCAGCAGCGCGCCCTCAGCCAAGTTGCGAGCGACCGTCGTAATGGTCGAGTTGACGAGGTCGCTGCGGTTCAGCACCGGCGTCGCGACGATGCTAGGCGGCAAGCTCGGGCCCACCTCCTCGAGCCGCTCGGCCGCGGCCTGCGCCACGGTTCGGCTGTTCTCACCCGCCAGCATCAAGGCGGTTCCGATTACCGCTTCGTGGCCGTCTCGACTGGCGCCGCCAAGGCGAGGCGCCTGACCCATCTCCACGGTCGCCACGTCCGCGACGCGGACGACAAGGCCGTTGCGATTGACGACAGGCGCTTGCGCCAGGTCGGTCACCGTTTGTGCGAGTGCGTCCGTACGCACAGTGAGCGCCTCGCCCGCGCGCTGGATGAAGCCGGCCCCCGCCTGGGTGTTGGCCCGCTCCAGGGCCTCAATCAGATCGTTCAAGCCAAGCCCATAACTTGCCAGACGGGCCGGGTCGGGGCGAACAGCGTATTCTTTGACGTAGCCGCCGTTCACATCTACGCCCGCGAGCCCCTTGGCCGAGCGCATGCGGGGCGCGATGATCCAGTCCTGGACAGTGCGTAGGTAGGTGGCGCGCTCCTGCGGCGTCGTGAGGAACTCGCCTTCAGGCGTGAGATAGGCCCCGCCTGCCTGCCATCCGGGCTGCCCTACCGCAGCCAAGGTCTTCGGACCAAAGGGCACATAGTCGACCGTCCACATGAGGACCTCGCCGAGCCCCGTCGTGATAGGTGACAGTTCCGGCTCGACTCCTGTCGGCAAGGTCTCCCGCGCCTGCGCCATCCGCTCGGCCACCTGCTGGCGGGCGAAATAGATGTCGGTGTGGTCGGTGAAGATGACGGTGATCTGGCTGAAGCCGTTGCGGCTCAGCGATCGTGTGCTTTGGAGGCCTGGAATGCCCGCCATGGCGGTCTCCAGGGGATAGGTGACCTGCCGCTCCATCTGCTCCGGGGCGAGCGCCGGAGCGACGGTGTTGATCTGCACCTGCCGGTTTGTGATGTCCGGGACGGCATCGATCGGAAGTCTAGTGAGTTCGTAAAGGCCTAGCGCCGACACGAGCGCGGTCGCCAGAACGATGAACCATCGGAAGCGAACGGACGCTTCGATAATTGCTTTGAACATGCGCCTGCTCCCTAGTGGCCGTGCTCGGCCTCGCCCTTGGCCAATTCGGCCTTGAGCAGGAAGGCGTTGGTGGAGACGATGCGTTCGGCGCCGGTGAGCCCGCGCACGATTTCAGTGCGACCGCCCGCTTGGCGTCCGGTCAGGACTTGAGCGGCGCGGAAGCCGCCCTCGACCTGCACGAAGACGACGGAATTGCCCTCGACGGTCTGGACCGCCTCGCTCGGCACAGTGAGGCCGCCGCTTTCGCCGCCGGTCACGAGGGCCCCGGTGACGGGGGACCCCGCCGGGGGAAGGCTCGCGCCTTCGGGCCGCGCACGGATCACCGTGGCGCCGCTTTCTCCCGAGCCTGCATTGGCCGCGACGCCGGTAACGACCGCGTCGAACTCGCCTGTCTGAGCGGTGATCCGCATCCGCGCGCCCGCCCGCGTCTGCGCGGCGAGTTGCGGCGGCGCATTGAAGACCAGCTCGACCCGCGCCGGGTTGGTCACTTCGGCGATGACGCCGCCTTGGGTGACATAGCCGCCGGGTCCGACCTGCACGGCCGTTACGACACCGCCGATGGGCGACGAGACGCTCGTTCGCCCTGAGGCGTTCGGAGAACCAGCGACAGCCACCCTAGCCCGCGCAGCGCGTGCTGTGGCCTCGGCGCTGAGCGCTTGGGCCTGGGAGCTCTCCACCTCCTGTCGCGCCACTATGCCCTGGGTGCCGAGATTGCGATCTCGCTCGTAGGCGCGCCGCGCCGCGTTCGCCGCAGCCGCCGCCGCGTCGGCGTCGGCGCGCAACGTGGCGGCGTCACCACTGACGAGGACCGCGAGGGCCTGGCCCGCTCGGATGCTTTGCCCCGGCGCCACAAGAACCCGCTCAACGCGCCCGCCGACGCTCGCCCCAACGCTGGCGCGGGCATCAACCATCGGCTCCACGCGCCCGGAAATGCGTGTTTCGGCGCCACCGCCGCGACCCACCGCGACGACGGCGAGGCCCGACGCCCGAACCTGCTCCGGCGTAAGCTTGACAACGCCCTCAGACGCCTCGGCGGCCTCGCCCTCTCCGTGCGACTCCCCTTCGGCATGTTCGTCGGCCGCCTCGACGGCGGGGGGAGCGTCGCGATTGATCAATGCCGACAACCCGAAACCGCCGGCTGCGGCGACAAGGGCGATGGCGGCTACTGCGCCATAAAGACGCGTCTTATCCTGCTTCATTGGGAGTCTCCGGACCCGGCAACGCCGCTCATCCGAGCCAGGGCTGCCTGCGCGCTTACCCGCTCACTGGCGGCGGCGATGGTTTGACCGCGCGCATCCGTGAGCGCGCGTCGTGCAACAAGAAGTTCGGCGAGACTCAGCTTCCCGCCTTCGTAGCCGATGCGTGTGAGGCGGTAGGCCTCCTGCGCGGCTCGCTCGCCCTCCCGCGCGGCGGCGAGCCGCGTTTCTGCGGCAGCCGCACGGGCTGTGCTTGCGCGAACCGTCGCCTCGGCGTCGAACCGCGCCGCATTCAGACGGGCCTCCGCGGCGGTGACTTCCGCCTGGACCGCGCGGACGTTCCCCCGATTGCGATCGAAGAGTGGCAGAGGGACCGACACCCCGGCGATGAATGCTGACGCATCGGAATTCTCGAACCGTCGGAAGCCCACCGAGACATTCACGTCGGGAACGGCGCGCCGACGCTCCAAGGCGAGGCGCCGCCGTGCCGCCTCACGCTCAGCTTGCGCCACGAGATAGCCCGGCGCGGTAGATGCGACGGGCGAGATGGCGGAACGCGGCGGCGTTCCGTCCAGCAGGCTAACGGGGATCGACGTGATTGGCGCCGCCGATCCCGAAAGCGCCGTAAGGTTAGCGAAGGCTGTCGCTCCCGCCGCCTGAGCCTCCTCGACCGTGGCGCGGGCCGCCTGGACTGCAGCCTCCGCCTGAATACGCCGCAACTCAGGTTCGCGGCCTTGTTCGACGAAGGCGCGCGCGATGCGGGCATCCTCCTCCGCGAGCCCGAGCGCTTCCTGTGCGAGCACAAGTCGCCGATCGCTGGCCTCGGCTTCGGCGTATGCCACCGCAAGATCGAATCTGAAATCGACCTGGGCGCGCTGGGCGCGCTGACGGGCGGCTTCTACCTCCCCCTGCGCCGCGGAAACCCTGGCGGAACGCTTGCCGCCGAGTTCCAAGGTCTGAGAAATCGACGCCGTCGTCTCAGCTTGGCTAATGCCGCTGTACGGCCCAGACCCGGAAAAATTCTCGATTTCCAGGCCCACAGTCGGATTAGGACGCACGCCCGCCTGCTGTGCCAACCCTTCGGCTCGCGCGATGTCGGCGCGGGCTTCCGCCAAACGCGGCGCGGTCTCCTGCGCCTGTCGGAGTAGGTCGGTAAACGCTGGGGCGGGCTCGGCGACGCCGACGCCTGCCGACAGCCCCAAGGCGACGAGCCCCGAGGCGGCCGCCAACAGCGGCCTTCGATTATGGGTGAACACGGTCTTCCTTCTCGCTTGTGACGACGGAGTGCGCGCGTGCGCGCGTCGGTCGTCAGCCGCGAGGCGGTCGTTTCAGTCCGAAGTGGGGATCGGTCTTACGCACAGCGGTGCGCCCCAGGACGTGCTTGGCGCTAGGCAAGTCTGCGCCAACGCCGCCCACACCTTCGATCGGCACAAAGGGTGCAAAGTGGTGACAATGACCATGGATGCAGACATCCGCCGGTGCGCTGCCGTGGTCATCCAATGGCGCGGTCACCGTTTCACCGGCTGCGGTCGTGATTTCGGCCGCCGCTGCGCCGGAATTCAGATCGTTACCGCAGATGAGGGAGTCGACGCTCGGTCCTAGCGAAAGCACAGCGACGAGCAAGGCGGCTGCTAGCCACCGTAGTGCTCCGGACCATGCTGAAGGACTCGCCATCGCCCTGCCCTATACGTGTTCCGCACTGTGGCGGGAATGCGTTACATAGTTACGCAAATCCGCGCCGGCCGGAACGGCTCGGAGTTCCTTGCGCGCCTGACTGGAGATCTGCCACGCCGAGCGCAGGAAGACCGCCGCCAGCAGAACACCGACGAGAAGGTCCGGCCACCTCGACCCAGTGACGGTCACCGCAACGCCAGTGGCGGCCACCGCCAGGCACTGGATTAGGTCGTTGCGGGTGCAGAGCCAGACCGACCGCACGTTGGCGTCCCCTTCACGGAAGCGCACGAGCAGCAGCGCAGCGAGCAGATTGGCCGCCGCTCCGAATAGGCCGAGCCCCGAGATGGCGCCGCCTTCGGGCGAAGCGCCCGTGACCGCGCGCCAAACCGCCAGTCCGAGAATGCCCGCCGCCATCAGCGCAAGTGACCCGCTTTTGATGAAGGCCGCGCCCGACCGGACCTGGACGCTTTTGCCGATGGCCCACAAGCTGAGCGCGTAGGTCGCTGCATCAGCCGCGAAGTCTAGGGTGTTGGCCGCCAGCGCCGCCGAGTCGGCGAGCCAGCTGCCGATAGCCACGACGACAAAGCCCACCATGTTGATGACGATGACCGCGCTCAGCGTCCGGCGGTAGGCCAGCGAGGCGCCGTCGAACGCGATGGGCGCGCCGCAGCCGCAACTGCTGGCGGCCGGCTTATCGGAAGTGGAACAGCTCGACATGCCGCGACCCTGCATCCTCTAGTCGCTAGAGGATCAAGGGTCTATTTTATGGAACAAGGAGAATTCCATGATGTCACTCACGATCGGCAAACTCGCGGCGGCCGCCGATGTGAAGGTCCCCACGATCCGCTTCTACGAACAGATCGGCCTCCTACCCGAGCCGGTGCGCACCGTAAGCGACCGTCGGGCCTACGATCCCGCCGCCGTCCGGCGTCTGGCTTTCATCAAGCACGCGCGCCAACTCGGCTTTCCGATCGAGGCGATCCGCACCCTCCTCGATCTAGCCGACCATCCGGAGCGATCATGTGAGGACGCCAACAGCCTCGCCCAGGAACAACTCACCACCGTGGAAACAAAGATCGCCCAGCTCGAGGCGTTGCGCAGTGAGCTGAGGCGCATGGTGGCCGCCGGCTGCCAGGGGATCGCGGGCGATTGCCGTGTGATCGAAACCCTCGCTGATCACGGCCTTTGTGGCCGCGACCACTCAGTTCCTGGTCGGCTATCGTCGTAAGGCCGTTCGCGCGCAGACGAATCAACAGCCCACAGAACTCGGGCGTTTGCCCCAAAGTCGCCCCTTATCAGGCCGAAACAGACCGGCAACACGGGGGAAATGCGCGCGCCTGCCTGCTCGATTCAGGCCGTTCAAGCGTGGCCGCAAGCTCGCCTCTAACGGTTGTAGCTTTACTATAGAAAAAGTTCGAATCGCACCTTTCTAGTCAAGAACGCCCTTGACCTCGCCCATTCCGCGACTCACGGTTGTGACGCCCGGTAAAGGCGGGCGGACGCAATCAAGGGTCAGCTGCGATGAAAAACGCCGGTTCAAGCCTAGTTCGGGGGCGTGCATCGACCGCCCTGGCCCTCGTCGCCGGCGCCGCGGTCCTTTTCGCGGTAAGCCCGGCCTGGGCCGCTGGCGCGGGCACCGCCATGCCTTGGGAAGGCCCGCTCGACACCATCATGCAGTCGCTGTCGGGGCCGGTCGCCAAGGCCGTCGGCATCATCGCGATCGTGCTCACCGGCCTGGGCTTCGCCTTCGCGGAAGGTGGCTCGGCCCTGCGCAAAGGGATCGGCATCGTCTTCGGTCTGGCGATCGCCTTCACGGCCACGACCTTCATCTCGACCTTCTTCAACATGACCGCCGGGGCGGCGTTCTGATGGCCCGGTCCGACGTCGAAGGGTTTGAGATCGCCTTCCACAGCTCGCTGTCGGAACCGGTGACGATCGCCGGCGTGCCGCGCATGATCGCGGTGCTCAACGGCACCCTGACCGCCGTTTTGGCCTTGGGCCTGCAGGTCCCTCTGATCGGCATTCCGCTCGGCCTCGCCATTCACGGCGCCTGCTACTGGCTGAACAAGCGCGACCCCTACTTCTTCGACGCGCTCGGCCGCCACATTCGCCAGAAGCCGTACCTGGACGCCTGACGTGCGCGCTCGGCCTCACCCCTCCCCGCTTTTGGTCTCCTAGAGGTTTGCCGTGCTGTACCTGCGCGAGTACCGGCCCAAGGCTGATCGCCTGTTCGACCACCTCCCCTGGGTGGCCCTCATCGGGCCGGGGCTCGTGCTCAACAAGGACGGCAGCTTTCAGAAGACCCTGGCCTTCCGCGGCCCGGACCTCGCCAGCGCCACCGACGCCGGCCTGGTCGCGACCCGCGCCCAGCTCAACAACGCCCTTCGGCGCCTGGGGTCGCGCTGGTGCCTGCACATCGAGGCGGTCCGGGCCCCGTCCCAGACCTATCCGAGCAGCCAGTTTCCAGACCCCGTGTCGGACCTGGTCGATGAGGAGCGCCGCGAAGGGTTCGAGGCGCAGGAGCGTCACTTCGAAAGCCGCTACTTCCTGACCTTCACCTATCTGCCGCCCGAAGAGGCGATCTCGACGGCCGAAAGCCTGCTGCTGGAAAACGCTCCGTCGGGACGCGGCGCCCAGGGGATGTATCGCGCGGCGCTCAGCGACTTCCTCAGCACGGTCCACCAGATCGCCGACATCCTGACGGCGATCATGCCGGAAGTCGCAGAACTGACCGACGATGAGACCCTGACCTATCTGCACAGCTGCATCTCGACCAAGCGCCATCCGGTCGCCACGCCCGAGACCCCGGCCTACCTCGACGCCTTCCTCACCGACGATGATTTTCAGGGCGGCCTGCTGCCCCGCCTCGGGGGCCAGTACCTGCGCACCCTCTCGGTTCGGGCTTACCCGACCACCTCGTGCCCTGGCCTGCTCGACCGGCTCAATGAGTTGGGCATCAGCTATCGCTGGGTCTGCCGGTATCTGCCGCTGGACAAGGAAGACGCGCGCAAGGCGGTGACCACGGTTCGCAAGCGCTGGTTCGCCAAGCGTAAGGGCGTGATGGCGCTCCTGAAGGAGGCGATCACCCGCGAGCCGTCCCTGCTGGAGGATCCGGACGCGGCGGCGAAGTCCGTCGACGCTGACGCGGCCCTGGCCATCCTCGGCGGCGACTACGCCTCGATCGGCTACTTCACCCCGACCGTCACCTTGATGGACGCCGATCCCGACCGGCTGGCCAACCGCGTCCGAGAGGTCGAGGGCGCCATCAACCGGGCGGGCTTCGTCTGCAAGGTCGAGGACGTCAATGCGGTCGAGGCCTGGATCGGCAGCCTGCCGGGCCAAGCCTATGCCGATCTGCGTCGGCCCTTGGTGTCGTCGCTGAACCTTTGCGACATGATGCCGATGTCGGCCATCTGGCCCGGCCCGACAGTCAACGCCCACCTGTCGGCCGAATGTCAGAAGCGTGGGTATCCTGGCGTTCAGCCGGCGCTGTTGGTCACCCGCACCGCTGGAACCACGCCGTTCCGCTTCGACCTGCACCAGGGTGATGTCGGTCACACGATGATCGTTGGGCCGACCGGCTCGGGGAAATCGGTCCTGCTCAACACCCTAGCCATGCAATGGCTGCGCTATCCCGAAGCCCAGGTCTTCTACTTCGATAAGGGCGCCAGCTCCCGGGCGTCGACACTGCTCGTCGGCGGACAGTTCTATGTCCTGGGCGGCGACCAGAGCGAGCTGGCTTTCCAGCCGCTGGCGCAGATCGACGCTGCCGATGACCGCGCCTGGGCCCAGGAGTGGGTGCAGGACATCGTCGCCGCCGAGGGTGTGCCCATCACCCCGCCCGTCAAGGACGAGATCTGGAGCGGGTTGCGCAATCTCGCCGAGGGGCCGCGGGAACAGCGCACCCTTACCCTGTTGGCCGCCACCATCCAGGACCAGGCCGTCAAGGCGGCGCTCATGCCCTACACGCTCAGCGGCCCCTACGGCCATCTGCTGGACGCCAATCAGAACGCCCTCAAGACCGCCGCTTGGCAGACCTTCGAGATGGCCGAGCTGATGGCCAGCAAATCGGCGCTGGCTCCGGTCCTCACCTACATCTTCCGCAGTCTGGAACGTCGCTTCGACGGCCGGCCGACGCTGCTGGTGCTCGATGAGGCCTGGCTCTTCCTCGACCAGGGCGCCTTCGCGGCCAAGATCCGCGAGTGGCTGAAGACGCTGCGCAAGTTCAATGTCGCCGTAGTCTTCGCCACCCAAAGCCTGGCGGACGTCGCCCGGTCGTCAATCGCGCCGGCGCTGATCGAGAGCTGCCCGACCCGCATCTTCCTGCCCAATCCGGACGCCCAGACGCCGCAGATCACGGCGCTCTATCAGGACTTCGGCCTGAACCCGCAGCAGGTGCGGATCATCGCCAACGCCACGCCCAAGCGCGAGTACTACTATCAATCCACGTCCGGGAACCGGCTATTCGAGCTGGGCCTGGGCGGCGTTTCCCTGGCCGCCGTGGGCTCGTCCTCGCCCGGCGATCAGCAGCTCATCAGCCAACTCCTCGCGGACCATGATCGTGGCGAGTTCGCCGAACGGTTCTTCGCGGCCAAGGGCCAGGCGGATGTGGCCCGCTACCTCGGCGAGCAGCGGCGCGCCGCCTATCCGAGGGTGGCGTGATGGGCGCGCACGAGCTCTCCTTTGCGCCCGCTCATCCGCCTATGAGCCCGAGGGCGTTCGCCCGTCTGGCTTGGCTGAACCGTCACCTTCCGGGCGCGTGGACCGCCTCGCGACGCCGCCGGCGGATTCTGTTCCTGGCCCTGGCGGCGCCCGGCTTCCTCGCGGTCTTCGGCACGACCTACCACCACAATTTCTTCGTCATGCTGGCTGGTTTTGTCTTGTTCGGCGCGGCCGTCGCCTTTCGGGCGGTGTCCGAACCCCTGTTCGTCCAGGCGACAGGCGACGACCTCTTCCCGGCTCCTCATCCCTCGCACCAGAAGGACACTCCCCATGCGTAAGCAGCTCATGGCCGCGGCGGCGATCGTCGCGGTGTCGCTGGGGTTCGGGCCTTTGCCGCCGCAGCCCGCCGCTGCTCAGCAGATCGTCTTCGATCCGCGCGCCGTGGCGCAGGCGGTCCAGCAGGTGCGCCAGGGCCTGTCGCAGATCCAGCAGCTGCAGACGCAGGTCACCAATCAGATGGCGATGCTGCAAAAGCTCGGCACGGACGTGACCGAGCCTTTGGCGCAGATTAACGCCCAGGCAAGCCAGCTCATGCAGCAGGCCCAGGCCATCGGCTACAACAGCCAGAATATCGCCGGCCAGTTCCAGCAGTTCTACCCCGCCAGCTTGTCGGGCCAGAGCTTCGCTCAAATCCAGCAGCGGTTGGCGAGCTGGGAGGCGAACAGTCGGTTGACCTTGCAGGACTCCATGGCCGTGCAGAACCAGCTGGTGAGATCTCAGCGCACGACGGCCGGGGCCGTCAACGGCGCGGTGGCCGCCTCGCAAGGCGCCGCCGGACAAACGGCGGCGATCCAGGCCACCAATCAGTTGCTGGCCGCGCTCAGCAGCCAGCTTCAGGGCCTTCAGACGATCCTGATCGCGCAAGCGAGGACGCAAGAAACAATCCTGGCGCAGCAGCAGGCTGGGGCGGTTGCGGCCCGAGCTGAGACCGAGCGGGCCACGGCTTACACCAAGACTGGGAGTCGGCTGCCGAACATCTCGGATTTCCAATGATGCGGTCCTTGCTTGTCATCAGCTGTTTCGTTGCCGTTGGCCTCGCGGGCTGCGGAAAGCCCGCCACAGAGCCGAGTCAAACCGACCCGCCAGCCAAGGCGACGCCGTGTCCGGACATCAACAATCGTGACCGGAACGACCCATGTTCACCGCTGTACTTCAAGAAGAAGGGCAGCAGCCTTCCCGACAAAAACAGCCTCTAGGCTGGTAGTGCGCCGAGTTCGTCCATGGCCACCGCAGATCCTGCTGCTCTTGATCAATTCATCAGTGCGTTCACGGGTCAGGTGGGCAGTGGCTTCGGAGCCATTGCGGGGCCCGTCCAGGGCGTACTGGCGACTTTGGTGGTCATCAGCATCACGATCTCAGCGATCCTTTGGGCGATCGACGAGACGCAGAACATCATGGCTGCGCTCGTCAGGAAGATACTCCTGATCGGGTTCTTCGCCTGGCTGGTCACCAATTGGCACTCGCTGACCCTCACGGTCATCAATGGGTTTGCAAAGCTAGGCCTGCAGGCCAGCGGTGGCGGCTCGATTGGCGATTTCACGCGGGCGCCGACGAAGGCCGTCGAAGCGGGCCTCTCGGTGGTAATCGACCTTATCAAGTACATTGGCGACCTAGCGCAGCAAAATGCTGGCTTCGGCGCGCTCATGCATATCGACATGATCATCGTCGCGGCTGTCGCCGCGATCGGCATCCTGTTGGCCTTCATCGTTCTGGCGATCGAGATCGCCGTGACGATCATCGAATTCTACATCGTCACGCTGATTGCCTTTGTCGTCGTGCCGTTTGGGGTTCTTTCTCAAACATCCTTCTTGGCCGAGAAAGCTATCGGCTACGTGGTCTCCGTAGGGTTCAAGTTCATGGCGCTTGCTGTGATCGCGGGCGTCGGGATCAACATCTTCGAGACCTACACCTTATCGCCTCAACCGACCGTGGCGGAGGAAGCCGGCCTGCTCTTGTCGGCGATCTTCCTGATGATGCTATCGCTCAAAGTTCCCGCGATCGCCGGCGCCATGATTTCAGGTGGTCCGCAGCTGAATACCGGCGGTGCTCTCATGGGCGCGGCGGGTGTTGCCGCCGGCGCGGCGGGCGTAGGCCTCGCCGCCCGCGCCGCTGGCGGGGCGGTCGCAAGTGGTTGGGCGGCCGGCGGCGAAAAGATCGCCGCGGCCAGGGCCGCCTCAGGGAGCATCAATTCAGGTGGCCCGCGTCCCACAGGTGGCGGGTCTAGCGGCGGCGGCATGGCGGCCGACTTCGCCAGAGCGCCCGTCTCTACGACGGTCGCTGAAGGACGATCGGCGGCCAGCCGCCTTTTCTCCTCCCGCAACCAAAGTGAAGGCGAGACGCCCCCTCCCCCTCCGCCAGAAGCGCCCTCATCTGGATCCTCCGTCGTCTCGCGGGCCGAGGCCCGCCGTGGCGGCGGGCTCGCAGGCGCGGCTCGAGACAGCGCCGCTGCGGCCACCGCCGGCGGGGACGGAAGCGGGCCGGGCCTGAGCGCCACTCCAACCCGCCGCGATGACGAACCCGAAGAGTGACCCCAGTCGAGAGTGCGCCGATGAACCCTTTCAAACGACCGAATGACCGCTACGGCAATTCCGCCCCAGTTGAGAGCCCCTACCTGCGTGCCTCCCGGGAGTGGGACATGCGGATCGGCTCAGCCGTTGTGCAGGCCAAGAACTGGCGGATGGCGGCGTTCGGCGGGTTGGGGCTCGCGGCCTTGGCGCTGGGCGGCTTCATCTATGAGGCCAACAATACCAACATCGCCACCTACGTCGTGCCAATCGACCGCTACGCGCGGCCTGGCCGAATCGAGCTGGCCGGCCGGACCTATGAGCCGACCACGGCCGAGATCGGCTACTTCCTCGCGGACTGGGTGCGACGGACCCGCTCTAAGAGCATCGATCCCATCGTCATTCGAGACAACTGGACCGGGGCCTATCATTTCGTGTCGGGGCCGGCGATTGGACAGCTCAACGCCTTCGCCAAGGCTAACGACCCCTTCGCCAATGCCGGCACACAAGCGGTCAACGTCGAGATCGTGTCGGTCCTGCCGCGCAGTCCGCACACCTACCAGGTCCAATGGCGCGAGACGCAGTTCAACGCCGGCACCTCCGGGGTGACCGAAGCGTGGACGGGCCTGTTCACCACCAAGGTCGTGGCGCCGAAGAACGAGGCCGAGCTGAGGGCCAACCCGCTGGGGATCTACATCACCGAGTTTCAATGGAGTCGTGAGCTATGAGCGCCTTGTCCCCCAGACGGCTTTCCATGGGCGCTGCGGCGGGCCTACTCATCCTGCTGGCCGGGTCGGAGAATTCGGCGGTCGCCCAGACCGCCGCGCCACGACCGGCGCCCACCGCCGCTGCGCGGTCGGCGCCCTTGGCGCCGGTGGTCCTGGCTCAGGCCGCGGCGCCGACCCGGCCAACCTCAAGACGGCGAGAGGCGCCACGCACCTATGCGCGCCCGCCGGCGCTTTCGACCGTGCAATCCGCCAACCGCAGTGCGCGCGACTATCCGAGCGCTGGCGCCTATGTGAACGCCGCGCTCTACTACGACTTCGAGCCGGGGCGGCTCTATACTGTCCACACCAGCCCGCGCTTCCTGACGGCGATCTCCCTGCGCCCCGGCGAAAAGCTGATCTCCAAGGCGGCCGGCGACACCGTGCGCTGGGTGCTTGGCGAGACGGTTCAGGGATCGGGCGCGACCCAGCAGGTCATCGTGATGGTCAAGCCGATCCGCGGCGGCTTGCGCACCAACATCATCCTGACGACCGACCAGCGGACCTACCTGCTCGACGCCGTCAGCTACGAGGGCGACACTTACACCAGCGTCATCAGCTGGAACTATCCGCAAGAAGAGGCCCGCGAGCGGCAGGCCGCCCAAGCGGCCGAGACGCAAGGCGTCGCGGCTTCTGGCCTGGCGGTAGACTCTCTGCACTTCGGCTACCGCATCAAGGCCAATGGCTTTCGCGCGCCGCGCTGGCAGCCGGTCCGCGTCTTCGACGACGGGCTGAAGACCTACATCCAGTTTCCGCGCGACATGGCCACAACAGAGGCCCCGCCGCTCTTCCTCATTGGTCCTGACAAACAGGCCCAACTCGTCAACTACCGCTATCTCGGCGGCTACTATGTCGTGGACCGCCTGATCGACGTCGCAGAGCTGCGGCTCGGCGAAGGCAAGCAGACCGTGGTGCGGATCACCCGCACCGGCGAAGGGGGCCGCTCGTGACCCACCTTCCGCCCGATCCCCCTTTCAACCCTCACCCGCGCAAGGCCGCGCCGGAAGGCGTCCTGGCCGCGCCACGAAATCCGGTTACGCGCTGGAACCGCAAGTACCTGATCGCCGGGGCGACGGGTCTCGCCGGGATCGTGGCGCTCGGGTTCTACTTGGGCTTCGGCGGCGCCCACGCGCCCCAGGCTCGGCCGGAGGCGATGACGGACGCGGCCGACACGGGCCAGGTCCAGACGCCGGCGATCTCCACCAAGTATGCGGCGGGCTACGCCGATCCGGCGCTGCAGGCTCAGGCCCTGCCGGGGACCGCGGCCCTGCCGCCGCCGGAGGGCGCGCCCGGGGCGCTGCCGGCGGGCACACCGCCCCCGGCGCCGCCTCCGGCGCAGGTTGATCCGGTCATTCAGGCCGCGCGCGAGCAGGCCCTGGCGGCCCGGACCTCCGGTCCCTTCTTTGGGGGGCCGCCAGCAGCAGCGGCCGCTGCGCCGCCTTCGGATCTCGCGGCGCTGTCTCGGCCGATCGCGGCGTCCGCTGGGGCCGCCGGTGAGCCGGCGGCGGCCGACGTGCAACCCGCAAACGGTCAGGCGGCCAAGCGCCAGTTCGCCGCCAGCGCCCGGACGGACGACTATCTGACCAATCCCCTGCAGCCAGCGCTGAGCCCGTGGGAAGTGAAGGCCGGGAGCATCATCTCGGCGGCGCTCGTGACGGCCATCAATTCCGACCTGCCAGGCCAGGTGATCGCCCAGGTCACCGAGCCGGTCTACGACCACAGGACCGGGCGGACAGTGCTGATCCCGCAGGGCTCCCGCCTGATCGGCCAGTACGACAGCCAGATCGCCTACGGCCAGAACCGGGCCCTCATCGCCTGGAACCGGATCATCATGCCCGACGGCCGCTCCATCAACATCGGGTCAATGGCGGGCGCCGACCTCTCGGGAGCGGCCGGCCTGCAGGACAAGACCGACGGTCATTTCGGTCAGCTGGCGCGCGGCGTCATCCTCTCGACGCTGTTCAGCGTCGGGGCCGCCGCAGCCCAGGACGCCGGCAACCGCAGCTCCGGCGCGCTGGTCGTCAACTCTGCCGCCAGCGGCATCTCCAATTCCGCCCAGCAGGTCGGCCAGCAGATCACCGGCCGCGATCTCAATCGCCAGCCCACCCTGCGCGTCCGGGCCGGTTGGCCCGTCCGCGTGCTCGTCAGCAAGGACATGATCCTCGCCCCGTACCCGTAAGCGTGAGTGTTGCGATGACCCCATCGGCAGAGAAGCTCGGCCTCTTCCTCCCGGAAGGCCTTCACCAGGACATGCTCGACACCGCCGAGCGCCTGAACACCCGCAAGAACCCCCGGGGCAGCGTCAGGCTTATCTATGAGCGGGCTTTCCGCGAGCTGGTCGAAGCCCTCGACGGCGGCGAGGCGGTGACCTTTCCGGCGGTGCGCGGGACCAAGGACCGCGTGTCCGTCCGGTTGTCGAAGCCACTGTGCGTGCGGATCCGCCGGCAGACCGACGCCCTCAATCTCAAGCTCACCGATTTCGCATTCGCTGCGATCGACCGCTTCCTGCAGGCTACCCAAGGAGACGCCCATGACGCGCCCCGCCAAGACCGCCCTCGCCCTGGGCAAGATCGATCTCGAGGAGAAGACAACCGATCTGCGTTTGAAGCTGAAGGGCAAACTCGCCGTTGATCTCGCCGACTATCAGCGTGCCTTCGCTCAGGCGAACGAGCAGTCGCTGGAGCTCGACCAGCTGGTCCCTCACATCCTCGCGGCCTTCATCGACGCGGACAAAGGCTTCCAGGCCTGGCGCAAGGCGCAGCCCGCCTCATCGTAGTGGCTCTGCCGCCCCATCTCTCAACAGGTGGGGTTGACGCGTGCGGGCACCACAAGCCCTAGCGCGCTGAGTCGCGTCATGGCGGACTCGTTTCCGGAACCTCGTCAACCGCCCGAATCGGCCCTTTTTGTCCAAAAGGGTGCCATTCCAAGCCTTTAGGAATCGTCAGACTCACTGAACGCTGGCGTCGACTGAGTCGCGTCGCGGACCCTCCGCCCGCGCCTGGTCGCCTCAGAGGACTTCATCTTGACCTAGACGAGACCCCTAAACGGCGAGAGCCCCCCGTTGGCGCGGGAGGCTCTCGGAAATCGCAGGCGCCGTGTGGTAGCGGCTTGATTTGATCGAGTAAGCCTAAGCGGCGCTTTTTGCGTCGTCAAGGCCTCGAACAGGAGACCTATGGTCTTTTGCCTGCCGGTTTCGCAGCCGCGGAACGGCCTCGTCCCAGCCAGGAAGGGACGATATGCGAACGGCCTTATCAGGCGACGACTGGCGACCAGGTTTCGCTAAGCGCGCGCCCAACTTTGACGCGGTCTGCGCCCAGGCGCGGGCCTGGCGCTGGCAGGCCGGCGTCTCCGTCGCGCGGATCGCGGCGGCGGTGCTGAAAGGCACGCCGACGCTCACCGTGCAGCAGCGGATGACCCTGTTGCTCTATGTCGAGCACCTCAACCAGGACCGGCTCGAACAGGACGTGGCTACCGTTTGGCCGGGGACCAGTCTGATCGCTGACTATCTAGGCTGCACCGAGAGCAATGCCAGGGCCCACAGGCGCGCCCTGGAGGCCGCCGGCTTCATGGTTCGCGACTACACCCGCGCCAATCGGCCGGCTGGCGTCGAGGCCTACGACCTCGCTCCCCTCGTGGCTCGACTGGACGAATTGGAGGCGGCGGATCTCGCTGTCCGCGAAGCCGCTCAGGCCCGGAGGGCCGCCTATTCCGAACCGGTTGTCTTCAGTGAAAGAACTATCGCCCGGGCGCCAAGATTCACTCACCTAGAACAGTCCCATCAGAACGCCAGTTCTTCTGTACGAGGAAAGGACGCGCCTCCGGCGCGACATCAATCCGATCAGCGGCGGTCTACGCCCGCCGGGAACGGCACGACCACGAAATCCTCGAGCCAACGTCACAGCACCGACACGGACGGCGCCATTTGCTCTCCGAAGGGAGCAAGCGGTTTCTCCAGCGCCTTTTCTGAGGGGTCCGCGCCCGCGGAAATGGTCCGCCAGGAGCTTAGGGCCGCTTTCCAGGTCTCTCCGCGCATCGCCGCGCTGGTGGGGCCTGCCGCAGTGGCCGATCCGGCCAGCATAACGCCAGCTGACCTCGCCCGCGTGGCGGCGGCCGTCGATGAGCTGTTGCCCGAACGGGAGCGCAACAACGACCAGACCTTCGCCTGGGCCTTGAAGCGGCATGGGGTGCGCGCCGTCGCGATGCTGGCGATCGCCATCGAGGACCCCGACGTCCGCAGCCCGTGCAAATACTTCGGGCGGATGGCCTCCTATGAGCCGAAAGGGGCGCCGGACCTGCGGCTCAACTTCGCCCGGGTGCTCAAGGCCAAGGGTGACATTCCGCCGCCCGAACCGCCGCCGACCCTGATGGCCGCGCCGGGTATCGACGATCCCGTCTGGCAGAAAATCGAGGCGCCGTTGCGCCGGCTGGTCCGCGAAGGCTCCTATGGCAGCTGGTTCAGCCGGGTGGGTTTCCACGGGATCGATGACGGTGTGCTGACCCTGTCGACGCTCAGCCAGATCGCCGCCGATCGGATCAAGCGCGACTACGTCGATGCGATCCTACATGCAGCCGAGGTCGCGGAGGTCTTCGTCGACCGGGTGATTGTCACCCTGCGCAAGGATCGGCGATGATCCGGCGCTTAGGAGTCCTAGTCCTGGCCGCCGGTCTGGCGGCGGCTTCCCCGGCCGAGTTCACCGGGCCGGCCCGGGTCGTCGATGGCGACACCTTCAGCATCGGCGCCGAGCGGGTCCGGCTATGGGGCGTTGATGCGCCCGAAGGCCGGCAGGTCTGCCAGGATGCGAAGGGCCAGCGTTATGCCTGCGGCGACGCCGCGCGCGACCAGCTCGTCGGCTTGATCGGCGGCCGGATCGTGCGCTGCGAAATCCGGGACCGCGACCCCTATGGCCGCGCCGCCTCACGCTGCCAAGCCGGCTCGACCGATCTCGGTGGGGCCATGGTGCGGGCCGGGTGGGCGGTCGACTACGCCCAGTTCAGCCGCGGCGCCTATGCGTCGGCCGAGGCCGAGGCGCGCCGGGCCCGGCGTGGCCTTTGGGCCGGCCGCTTCGAGACCCCCTCGACCTGGCGGGCCGATGAACGGCAGGCGCGACCGGCGCCGGTCGCGCCGCCGCAGGCGGGTTGTGTGATCAAGGGCAACATCAACGCCCAGGGCCGGCGGATATTCCACGTCCCGGGGCAGCAGGATTATGCGGCTACCCGCATCGACACCGCCAGGGGTGAGCGCTGGTTCTGTTCGGCGGCGGAGGCGCGGGCGGTGGGCTGGACGGCGGCGGCGCGTTGAGTTCGGGCGAGATCCGCTCGTCAGATCCGGATGATCCCTTTCCCAGGGTTTCGTTGGCGCGCGGCGCGCGAGAGGTTTTCTTTGGCCGAGATCACCCGCAGCGTCGCCCGGTCTTGGTGGAATTGTCGGAAAGCTTCGGCGATGTCGGGATCGACAAAGGTCGTGGTCATCTGATTGTCGTCCGGTGTCGTCAGGACGCCGTGCGGGATCGTGTCCTGCCATCCCCGCTCAGCTCGGAAGACGACGACCAGGTGGCCGAAAGTCGGTTCGGCATGATCCAGATGGGCTTCCTTCTCCGCCAGTCGTACCCCTGAAACCGCGCACGCGACCCGCCCTTCTAGGTCGGCATGGTCGGCGAAGTGGCAGGCCTTGGCCGCTTTGATGTCGCTGGCGACGGCAGCTCGGCAAGCGTCATTGAACTCGCCGCTCTGGGCCTTGGGCTTTCCTGCTATGGCCGTTGGAAAGCTGAAGTCGGTCTCGGTGTCGTCGAGTCTCAACACCCAGAAGCCTGCGGTCTGCCAGCCCTCGCTCCGGTTCATCCGGCGCTGGAACGCGCGAACGCCGGCTCCAAGTTTGGTCTGGCCCACGCTGACCGTGGCGTCATAGCGCTCGAGGAGCGCCAGCAGATCGTCATGATCGGCGGGCGCGCTGATGATTCCATCGTCGGCGTAGCGCGCCAGGATGTCGCGAAAGTGCTGCTTGGCTTTTTCTTGGGAGGACCATGCGAGGCCGTTGCTGAGCTCGATCGCCATATTCCGTGCTCCAGCGCCGTGGTGCCACAGCCTTCAGGCCGTGCCGAGATCCTGGCTGGCGGACGGCGAGGCGCCGGCGCCGCTCGGCTGCCGGTCCGTCGAAAGCGTGATGGGGCCGAAGTAGCCGAAGTCGTCGCGGCACATGGCGATGGCGCGGGCCACGTCGCGGTAGACCTTGGGTTCGTCGGATTTGAACATAGCCAGACGGTGTTCGCCGGAGCGGCCGACCAGGCGCATCCAGACGCTCCATTCGCCGGCTTCTGACTCGGTGAGCCGGACTTCCTTGATCGCGCCGCCGCGTTCCAGGAACCAGTTGACGTTGCGGGCGCGGATGGGGAAATCGGGGTTGGTCGCGACGACCCAAGCCTCCTCGCTGCGCGCGTCCGTCTCTGTCTCGCGTTCAGCCATCATCTGCTGCGGCAAAGCCTGCTCCCCTTCAACGTGCTTAACTTGCCAGAAAAGCACGGTGCTGTCGCGGGGCGGTTGGTCGCGAGGCGCAAACCGCGCCCGGCTTTTCCGGGCAGGCGTCGCAATTTTGTACGCCTTCGTTGAGACCTGTGCAGTGGGCCGATATCGGCGTGTGTCTTTGGCGTGCGCGAGGAAGGGGGGAGCGCCCTCCCCCTGAGTCGCGAAGGCGAGCCTTGAGCGTCTACCCCCTCCAGCGGGGGCGCCCCCCCCCGCAACGCCCCCTGACCAATCCTTGGGGCAGACATCGGGTGCGGCCGAAGGACGGAGAAAGGGTCCCCCGAGACGACCCTGACGGGACAAAGGAGGTTCGACCCATGTCCTTGAAACCCATCGTCCAGGCCTTGGGCGGCGATCTCTATGATCGCGGCCAGCGGGCGAATATTCCGGCGCCGGGCCACCGCGCCGCCGACCGTTCGGTCTCGCTCTTGCTGCAGGACGGCCGGGTGATCGTCCACACCTTCGGCGACGGCGACTGGAAAGCCGTGCTCGACTATCTGCGCGGCGAGGGGCTGGTCGACGCGCACAATGCGCCGACCAGCCTGGCCCAATCCCGCCGGGCTCAGGCCGCCGCCGCCGGGGCGACCGGCCTGGAGCGCCGCCAGGCCGCCCTGCGGATCTGGGAGGCCGGCCGGCCGCTCGCCGGCACCTTGGCGGCGCGCCACTGCGCCCTGCGCGGCGTCAGCCGTCCGCTGCCCGGCCCGGAGGTCCTCCGCCATGGCGGCCAGACGCCGGTCTCGGCCTATGCCGAAAGCCGGCATCACCGCCCGGCCCTGCTGGCGGCGATCAGCGACAAGGACGGCGTCTTCACGGCCGTCGAGGTGACCTATCTGGCGGCCAGTGGCCGCCGCGCGCTCGACCTGCGCCTGAGCCGCAAGACCGTCGGGCCGTCGCCGGCCAGCTGCGCGGTCCGCGTCGATCCGGCCGCGCCGCAGATGCTGGTCGGCGAAGGGCTGTTCACGACGCTGTCGGCCAGCGCGCGCTTTGGCCTGCCGGCCTGGGCGCTGATGTCGACGCGCAACCTGCGCCGCTGGCGCCCGCCGCAGGGCGTGCGCGAGGTGCTGATTGCGGCCGATCGCGGCGCTGACGGCGAGGCCTCGGCCGAGCAATTGCGGGCGGGCCTGGCTGCGGCCGGGCTGAAGGCGCGGGTGGCGCTGCCGCCCGAGGGGTTTGGGGATTGGAACGAGGCCGAGGCCGCCGGCCTGCTCGATCCGGTCCAGGCCTGATCCTCAAAGGAGGGAGGAAGGGATCGGGCGGGTGCGCCCAAGGGCAGGATGTCCCTCGCCCGGGCGCTGGAGCTTAGACCCCGATGACCGACACTCAGACCGTTCCCGCCGTGCCGCCGACCCCGATGACCTCGATCAAGGTCCGCCTCGGCGACCTTGGCCTTGCGCCTGAGAACCTCCGTTTCAAGGAGCCCGCGGACGATGGCGTGCCGCAGTTGGCCGACACCATTCTCGCCGCCGGCGTGGTGATCCCGCCGATCGTGCGCCCCGGCCGCAAGGGCGAGCCGCGCTTCATGGCGCTCGACGGCCGTCGCCGGCGCCTCGGCCTGCTGCTGCTGCGCGAGCGCGGCGACGTCACCGACGACTATGAGGTCGACTGCCTGCTGGCCGAGACCAAGACCCAGCAGGTGGCCGGCATCATGCTGCCGGCGACCGAGCACGCCCCGGTCCACATCGCCGACGTGATCACCGCCATCGGCAAGCTGCGCAAGACCAAGCTGGACACGGGGGCCATCGCCGCGGCCCTCGGCTACGCCGAGCTGGAGATCAAGCGGCTGGAGGCCCTGGCGGCCGTCCATCCCCATGTCCTGAAGGCCCTGCGGGCGGGCAAGCTGACCCTGAAGCAGGTCCGCCTGTTCGCGCGCATCGGCGACAAGAAGCAGCAGGCCGAGATCGCCCAAACCGCGCTCGACGGCTATTTCCAGGACTACCAGCTGAAGGGCCTGGTGGCCGGCGGGCGCATCACGGTCGACGACCCGCGCTTCACCCTCGTTGGTATGGACCGCTATGTCGTCGCCGGCGGCCGGGTGAGCTCGGACCTGTTCGCCGAACTGCCCGACGCCCTGCTCGATCCGGAGATCCTGTCGGCCGCCTGGCGTGACCGCGTCCAGCCGATCGTGGCGCACCTACAGGCCGAGGGCCTGGCGGTCTATCTCGGCGACGACGGCGACTTTGGCGCGCCGGAAGGCTTCTCCCGCCTGCCTTACGTCTATCGTCCGGACCTGACCGAGGCGCAGAGCACGACGCTGGACGAGGCCCGCTACCGGGTCACCCAGCTGTCATCCGAACTGCAGGACATCGATCCGCAAGCGGACGACGCGCCCGGCGCCTTCGGCCCCTTGGTCAGCGCCATGGCCGCCGTCGCCGGCGCGCCGCTGGACCGCTGCAAGATCGGCGCGGTGATCCTGTCGCCGGCCGGGTCGGACTACGGGTTCGCGGCGAGCTTCTACTCGGTTCCGCTGCCGGCGGATGAGCTGCCGGAAGAGATCGACGACGAAGCGGACGACGACGACGAGGTTGAGGTCGACGGCCGTTATGGCCGGGCCGTGGCCGACATTGAGGTGCCCCAGGCCGATGTCGAGGTCGAAGGCTCCAGCCATGTCTTCCACGAGACCCGCACCGACGTCGCCACGCGAGGCCTGATCCGCGACCTGGCGGATGACCCGTCCGCGGCGCTGACGGTGCTGGTGGCGCAGCTGTTCAAGCAACTGGCCCTGCACTCGTCCGGCGGCCTCGACGCCTCGGCGCTGCAGATCTCGGGCGTGCGCTACAGCCGTGGCTCCACGCCCCCGATCGCGTCCCTGGACGGTGAGGTCAAGGCCCGTCTCGACGCCAGGCGGGCGGCCTACAAGGCCTCTGGCCTGCGGCCGATCACCTGGGTCGAGACCCTGGCGCACGGGGAGAAGATGGCCCTGCTCGCCGAGCTGACCGCCATGTCCCTGAACCTGCGCGAGGCTCGCACCTCGTCGATCCGCCACGGGGCTCGCGCCGAGGCCGCTGAGATCGCCGCGCTCTGCGGCGCCGACATCTCCGCCCACTGGACGCCGGACGCCGGCTATCTCGCCGTCCACTCCAAGAAGCAGCTCCTGGCGCTGCTGGACGAGATGGAGGCCGAGGATGAGCGGGCCAAAACGCTGAAGAAGGACGACCTGGTCGCCTTCGTCGGCGAGGCGGCGGCCGAGCGACAGTGGGCGCCGGCGGCGCTGGCGTGGGACCGGCCGGTTGAGGTGGAGGCAGGGGAAGACGCTGACGCCGACGCCGAGGGGCATGAATCCCAAGCCGATGTCGGGGAGGCTGACACGCTCGACGTGTCGATCGCCGCCTAAGACGGCCTTGAGCCCTCGCGTCCTGCGCGAGGGCTCTTGGTCTGCTGCGATCCTGCAGCGCCGGCGCCGGTCCAGTCGGGTCGGCGCTAGGGAGGGAAAGCAAGGGGGCGGACGGGCGAGCCCGTCGGGTCTGGAGGGAGGAGCCCTCCGCGGCGGGTGATCTGGATCGCTACCCATGAACGCCCTGCTTCCTCTATTTGCCGCTGATGTCGGCGACCACCACCGACCCGCCAACCTCCTGGCCGCCGCCCGCGCCCTGACCCCGCAGCTCAATCGGTCCCGTCCGCTGGACCGAAAGTTGGTGGCCAATGTCATGACCATGGCCTTTGGCGCCTCGGACGCGGAGGGCGCCTGGCTCTGGCGCGACGCCTATGACGCGATCGAGGCGGCCCTGGTGCTGCAGATCCGCCGCTTGGCGCCCCAGGTCGGCCGGCTGGAGGACGCGCCGGCCGAGATCGTCGCCCTGCTGGCCAACCTGGCCGAGCTCAGCCTCACCCACACCCGCCGTAGCGAAGAGCAGGTGGCGCTGGACCAGTTCTCCACCCCGCCGCAGCTGGGCGCCCTGGCCGTGCTCGCCGCCCAGGTCCGCCCGGGCGACCAGGTGCTGGAGCCCTCCGCCGGCAGCGGCCTGCTGGCCATCCTGGCCGAGGCCTGCGGCGGCGCCCTGACCCTCAACGAGCTGGCTGCTGGTCGCGCAGGGCTTCTGGAAGGTCTCTTCCCGCTCGCGGTCCGCAGCCAGCAGGACGCCCGTCACCTTCGCGACACCCTGCCCGGCTCGGGCGGCTTCCACGCTGTGCTGGCCAACCCGCCCTTCCAGCATCTGGAGGCGCATCTGCACGCGGCCCTGGACTGCCTGGCCGATGGCGGTCGACTGGCGGCGATCGTGCCGGCGCGGCTGTTCGAGGATGCGCCGGCGCTGCGCGCCCTTGCCGCCCGAGGCCCGATCCGCCTGCGACTGGCCTTCCCGGGCCGGGCCTACGCCAAGCACGGGACCTCGGTCGAGACCGGCCTGCTGGTGATCGACCGCAGCATGCCTGGCGGTGAGATTCCCGCCGTCGTCGTGGCCGACAGCTTGGCCGACGCGGCCCAGGCAGCCGCGGCCATCGAGGCCCGAGCGACCGCGCAGCCGCGCCAGTTCCGCACGGTGTCCCAGGTCTCCGTCCTGGCGCCTCGCGCCCGGGCCCTGGCCGCGCCGTCCAACCGGCTGGCCTTCCTCGCCACGTCCGCGCCCCTCGCCTACGAGGCCTGCGCCTGGTCGGGGGAGGGCCACGACGTCGGCCTCTACCAAGCCTACGCGCTCGGCCGCATCCGCTTCGCCACCTCGCGGCCTCACCCCTCGCCGCTCGTGGAATCGGGGCCCATGGCCTCGGTCGCGCCGCCGGCGCCGACCTACCGCCCGGTCCTGCCGATCCGCATCACCGACGACGGGCTGGTGTCGGACGCCCAGATGGAGACGGTGATCTACGCTGGCGAGGCCCACGCCCAGGTCCTGCCGGGGTCGTGGATCCTCGGCGACGCCCCGCACCAGGTGATCCTGGTCAAGGACGACCATCCCGGCGCGGTGTCGTTCCGCAAGGGCTTCTTCCTCGGGGATGGCACCGGCTGCGGCAAGGGCCGGGAGATCGCCGGCGTCATCGCCGATAACCTGGCCCAGGGCCGGTCGCGCGCGGTGTGGCTGTCGAAGAACGACGCCCTCCTCGAGGACGCCCGACGCGACTGGAGCGCCATCGGCGGCGCCAATGGCGACATCACCCCGCAATCGGCGTGGAAACAGGCTGACGCGATCCGGATGGACCGGGGCATCCTGTTCTCGACCTACGCCACCTTGCGCCAGCCGGCGCGGGGCGACCGGCGCTCTCGGTTGGACCAGATCGTCGATTGGCTGGGGGCCGACTTCGACGGCGTGATCGTTTTCGACGAGGCCCACGCGATGGCCAACGCCGCTGGCGGCGGCAAGGGCGCGCGCGGGGCCAAGAAGGCCTCGCAGCAGGGCATGGCCGGGCTGGCGCTCCAGAACCGCCTGCCCAACGCGCGCATCCTCTACGTCTCGGCGACCGGCGCCACCACGCCCGAGAACCTGGCCTACGCCGCCCGTCTGGGTCTCTGGGGCGGGCCGGAAGCGCCCTTCCCCACCCGCGACGCCTTCATGGATGCGGTTGAGACCGGCGGCGTGGCGGTGATGGAACTGATCGCGCGCGAGCTGAAGGCCATGGGGCTCTACATCGCCCGCTCGCTATCGTTCGACGGCGTCGAATACGACGCGCTGCATCATCCGCTGACGGAGGATGACATCGTCATCTGGGACGCCTGGGCCGACGCCTACCAGCTGATCCACCAGAACCTGCGCGCAGCGTTGGAGGCGGTCGGGGTGACCGAGGACGGCAAGGCCAAGTCCGGCTTGGCCGCCTCGGCCGTCCTCTCGGCGTTCGAAGGCTGCAAGCAACGCTTCTTCGGGCACCTGTTGTCGGGCTTGAAGTCCCCGTCCCTCGTGGCCGCGATCCGGCAGGACCTCGCGGCCGGCCGTTGCTCAGTCATCCAGGTAGTCTCGACCAACGAGGCGGTGATGGAGCGTCGCCTGGCCGAGATTCCGGCCGAGGAGTGGAACAACCTCGCCGTCGATCTGACGCCGAAGGACCAGGTGCTCGACTATCTGATGGGCGCCTTCCCGGTGATGGCGATGGACGCCATCGAGGACGAGGACGGGGCGGTCACCATGGTCCCGGTGATGGTGGACGGCGTACCTGTGGTCAGCCAGGAGGCCCTGCGGCTGCGCGACGAGTTGGTCACGCACCTGGCCTGCCTGCCGGCGGTCCCGGGTGTGCTGGACGCCGTGCTCGATGCGCTCGGGACCGAACTGGTGGCGGAGATCACCGGCCGCAGCCGCCGGGTGGTCCGGCGTGACGGTCGCAGGGTGGTGGAGCGGCGTAGCGCCTCGGCCGCCAAGGCCGAGACCGACGCCTTCATGGCCGGTAAGAAGCGGGTGCTGGTGTTCTCCGACGCCGGCGGCACGGGCCGCAGCTACCACGCCGACCTGGGCGTCGCGAACCAGCAGCGCCGGGTCCACTATCTGGTCGAACCCGGATGGCGGGCCGATGCGGCGATCCAGGGCCTGGGCCGGTCGCATCGGACCAACCAAGCCGTGGCGCCGCTGTTCCGGCCGGTGACCACGGACATTCACGGCGAGAAGCGGTTCACTTCGACGATCGCGCGGCGCCTGGACAGCCTGGGCGCCCTGACCCGGGGCGAGCGGCGGACCGCCGGCAACGGCCTGTTTCGCGCCGAGGACAACCTGGAAAGCCCGTGGGCGCACCGGGCGCTGCAGGCCTTCTACATCGGCCTGCACTTCGGCAACGTCGAGGCGATGGACCGCGAGACCTTCGAGGCCAAGACCGGCCTGCGGCTGCTCGACCATGAAGGCAACCTCAAGAAGTCCGACGATATGCCGCCGATGAACACCTTCCTGAACCGGCTCCTGGCGCTGCGGATCGCCGACCAGAACAGCCTGTTCGCGGCGTTTGAGGCGATCCTGGGCTCGATCCTGGAGCGGGCTCAGGCGTCCGGCGCCCTGGACCGGGGCATGGAGGACATCGTCGCCGATGACGTGGTCATTTCGGACGAGGAGGTGATCCGCACCGACGCCGTCACCGGCGCGGAGACCCGGCTCACCCGCTTCCAGGTCCGGACGGTGCGCCAGCTGACCTCGGCCGTCGACGCCCTGGCGGGCCTCGACCGGGACGGGGTGATCTTCGCGGTCAACAGCAAGTCCGGCCGCGCCGCCCTCGTGGTCCAGGGCCTGACCACCACCAACGACGACGATCGGCTGATCCCCGCCGTGCGTCTGATCCGCCCGGAGAAGCGCTCGATCGCCTCGCTCAAAGGGTTCGAGGAATCGGCGTGGGAGGACGTCAGCGAGGCGGCCTGGCGCACGGCTTGGGACGCCGAGATCGTTCAGGCGGACCCGTGGGTCTCGCGCGATCTGGTATTGGTGTCGGGCCTCCTGCTGCCGATCTGGTCGAGCCTGCCCGACAAGGCGACCTCGGTCCGCCGGCTGAAGGCGCCGGACGGCCGGCGCTGGCTGGGCCGCGTGCTCGATCCCGGCCAGGTCCCGCAGCTGAAGGTGGCGCTGGGGTTGACCGACACGGCCAGCGCTTTCGCCGACGGCGCCGCGACCGCTCCGCTCGTCCTCGGGGAGGGCGCCGCCTTCTCCCTGGCGGGCGGCCTGTGGCTGCGGCGGGCCAAGGTGATGGACCGCTACCGGATGGAGGTGGTCGGGGCGGCCTCGCAGCGCGCGGCGTTCACAGCGCTGGGCTGCTTCGTCGAGATCATCGCATACACGCCGCGGGTGTTTGTGCCGATCGACCAGCCGCAGGTGCTGACCGCGGTCCTGGCGAAATGGCCGGTGCAGACGGTCTTGCCGGCGGCGGCGTAGGCCGGGTTTCAAACTTCCCTGCGACGAAGCGCCCCGCCCGGTTCGCCGGGCGGGGCTTTCTCGTCAGGCGGGTTCCGCCAGGGTTTGCTCGGGGCGATCCAGCGCTGTCAGGGTTTGGCCGGGTGCAGCCACGACGATCTTGGAGAAGAACCGCTCGACCCCGTCCTTGTCGGTGTAGCGATCGTGGCGGATTTCGCCCTGGACGAAGACCTTGGCCCCGGTCGGCAGGCCCTTGGAGGCCAGCCAGTTCACCGTCGCGGGGGACCAGATCTCCACCTGGTGCCAGGTGGGGTAGTCCTTCCGCTCGCCCTTGGTCTTGCTGTAGCGGCTGGTGCAGACCCGCAGCGTGGCGACCGTCTTGCCCGAGGTGGTGGTGCGGATATCCGGTTCGGCGCCCGTGAAGCCGATGAGTTGGACCTGGTTCAGCATCGTCGTTCTCCATCTTCCGCCCAGAGGGGCCTGGGCGGCCCGCGGTCCCTGCCGCGATCACGCCACCGTCCAGGCCGGGGTTCAGCGACGGGCGGAGGCCCGGCCGGTCTGGAAACCGGTCTGCAGCGCAAAGCGCGAAGACCGGAGGGTCCGGACCGGCCGCCTCGCTGGCGAGGTCGGCTTCCGCCCTGAGCGGCCCGGCCTAGGGTTGCGGAATTGATTGCGGGGGACCGTCTGCCGCCCCGGCGCCGTCTACGCGAAGACCTGATGACGCTGCCGAACTTGGCCACGTCCTCGGTGAGGGCGCTTGCCGCGAGACGCCCATAGGCGCCTGGGCGCCCGCGACGCCGCGAGCTGCTGGCCGCATCGAAGGGGAAAGGAAGGGGGGGGCGCCGGGCGAGCCGGCCGGGGAATGGGTCCCGGGCCGGCGCTGGACCTGGCCATGCTGTACCCCTTTCCGCCGACCGTCGGATCTTCCTCGCCCTGGGGACCGATCCAACACCTGACTCCCTTGGGCCCGGATGCCGTCGCCGTCTCGACCGCGTCGCACGGGGGCATCCGCATCTCGCTGACCGCGCTGGCCCGGCTTCCCGAACCGCTCCAGGCGACCGCCTACAGCGGCGCCGGCTGGTTCGAGGAGGATTGCGACTGGGCGATTCCGTACCTCGCCCTTGGCCTCGACGCCTTCGAGCCCGACGCCGCGCGGGCCTCCGAGGTGTGGGCCGCGGCCGTCCACACGGTTAAGCGCTACCATTCGCAGCACGCGGCGTTGCTCGGCGCGGATGGCGACCCGAAAGGGCGGCCCCATGGCTGAGCAGCGAGATCTGTTTGCGCCCGGCGTGGCGGAGGCCGCGCCGACCTTGGTCCTGACGGCCGGCGGAGGACGCGAGGACCTGCAGGAGCGGTTCGCGGCCTTCGGCGTCGCCAGCCTGGACGAGGGCGACACCCTGGCGCTCGTTCTCGACCGTTGCTTAGGGCCGGGCGCCGACACCGTGGCCGCCGCCGACGCGCTGATGGCGCGGTTCGGCGGGATCGGCCGCGTGCTCGGCGCCGCCGAGGGCGACCTGGCCCGGGTGATCGGCGCGGCAGCGGCCCGCCAGTTGGGTCTGCTTCACGCGCTCCTGTTGCGCGCGCTGGAATACCCCCTGCGTCAGCGCCCGGTCCTGACCTCGACCGAGGCGGTGCGGACCTATCTGCGCGCGCGGCTCGCCGCCTTGCCGCGTGAGGCCTTCCACGTGCTGTTCCTCGACAAGAATAACCAACTGATCGCCGATGAGCGGATGGCGGAGGGGACCGTCGACCACGCGCCGGTCTACCCGCGCGAGGTCGTGCGCCGGGCGCTCGAGCTGTCGGCCAGCGCCATCGTGCTCGCCCATAATCATCCGTCGGGCGACCCGGCCCCGTCGCGCGCCGACATCGACATGACCCAGCAGGTGGTGGCCGCCGCCCGCACGCTGCAGATTGTGGTCCACGACCATTTGGTGGTCGGGGGCGACCAAGTGGCGAGCCTGCGGGCCTTGGGGCTGATGTAGGCGGGCCGGGGCTTCAGGAGGGGGAGGAAGGGCCGGTCCGGGTGCGCTCGATGGGAGCGCATCTGGAGGAATTCCGATGTCTGAATCTGGCTGGTCCGAAACCCGCGTCACCACCCTGTCCCAGCTCTGGCTCGACGGCCTGTCGGCGTCACAGATCGCCCAGCAGTTGGGGGGCGTCACCCGCAACGCCGTTATCGGCAAGGTCCATCGCCTGGGGCTGAGCGGCCGGGCGGCTGCGTCCGCTCCGGCGCGTGCGCCGCGAACCGCGAGCCCTCGGCCCAAACGGCCGCACCGCGTCGCCGCGGCGGCCCCTCCTCCCGGCAAGTCGCCGGCCCGGTCGCCCGCCCAGGCCTTTGCGCTGACGCCCGAGGGCCCGGGGTTGATCGGGGACATGGCCCATTTGGGCGCTCACGCCTGTAAGTGGCCGATCGGTGACCCCAAGAGTCCTGATTTCAGCTTCTGCGGCCGGCAGGCCGATGGCCGCTACTGCGCGGCCCACGGGCAGCGGGGCGTGCGGCCTGGGACCGCCTGGCGCGCCGACCGCGATCCGGTCGTGAGGCGCGCCCTGGCCGGCTTGCTCTGAGCGTCCGTGTCCGGAGCAACGCCATGACGCCCTCCGTTCGCCTCACAGCCGATGTGGACTTTCGCTTCTACGTTGGCATCCACCATCCGCGACTGGCCTGGCCGCTGACCTTGCGGGGATTCCGCGTGTGCGTTTCGGCGAACGTGCTGCGGGACCGGCTTGGCGATGTGCCGTTTCTCGGGTGTGACGCACCCTGGTTTCTGGATTCGGGGGCTTTCACCCAGGTCGCGCTGAAGGGCAGGTTCGAGCAGTCCACGGACGACTACGCGGCGATGATCCGGCGTTTCGCGGGGACAGGCCTGATCGCGGCCTCGACGCAGGACTACATGTGCGAGCCCGTCGCCCTGCGGTCGACCGGTTTGACCCTCCGACGCCACCAGGCGCTCACCATCGCGCGGTTCGACGCCATCTGGGCGGCTGGCACGGCCGGCGTGCATCTCCTCCCCGTGCTGCAGGGACGGACGCCTGACGACTATCGACGCCACCTCGAGGGGTATGGCGTGCGGATAGGCTACGGCGCCTGGGTGGGCGTGGGTTCGCTCTGCAAGCGTCAGGGCGATCCGGGTGTGATCGCCGCCATCCTCGACGCCATACTCCTAGACCGGCCAGACCTGCGACTGCACGGGTTCGGCTGCAAGCGGACCTCGCTCTTTGAGCCGGCGGTGCGGTCCAGGTTGGCCACGGCCGACAGCATGGCCTGGTCCTATGCGGCCCGGTTCGAGGGGCGCGATCAGAACGCCTGGGACGAGGCTGGGCGTTTCGCCCTTGGGGTCGGCGGCTGCCCTGAAGCGATCGATTTCCTGGCCGCGCGCGCCGGGTGGCGGCGGGCGGCCAGGCGAGATGAGGCGACTCCCAAGCGGGGTCTCGGGACGGCCCTTTGGCTCCAGTGACCTCGCCACCATCCGTCGTCCCCCACAAGGGACGCTGCGCTCAAAGCCCTTGTGGGGGCCGCCGCCTGTCGGCGCGAGGCGGTCACGAGCCGACGGGCTCGACCCTCCAACCCCCACTCCAGGGATCACCCCATGCAGTTCTCGCCTTTCCCCCCCACCTCAGACCGGCTGACGCACTACGAAGCCCAGACTCTCCGTCTCGAAGACGCTCGAACCCATCCGCCCGAAGACGCCCTGCTCCAGCTCGGCCATGGCCTGATGAACGAAGTGCTCGATCTCGTCAGCGACTCCGCCCTGGAGGACTTCCAGACCCTGATCGGCGAGGCCCTGATCGGAGCCTTCCACTCCGCCGCCCAGCGCATCGAACGCGACGCCGACAAAGCCCGCGACACCTTGAACGGCCTGATCCGGGACTTCGATGGCTCGGAGATCCTTGACGTCGAGATCCAGGAGGCGACCCTGAAAGCCCGCACCGCGGACGTGGCGACCCTCGCCCTGGAGATCATCCGCGACGCGGCCGCCGCCAGCTACACCACCTCGACGGGTGATGTCTGGAGCCCCTGGAAGGGGTCGGGGAAGGCATCCCGCACCACAGCGGCGCAGATCGAGGCCCGCGATGCGATCCGGGCCAGTAAGGCCCGCAAGCATATGGCGGCGTTCCCGGGCGCGACGATCGTGGCGTTCCGCGCGGCCCCGCAGGCCGACACCGCCGACGACGCAGGGCGGATCTTCGACGCCCTGAACTGGGCGCTGGCTCAGTGGCCGGACATGGCTCTGGCCACCTCAGGCGCCAGGGGTGGTGAAAAGCTCGCCATCAAGTGGGCCAAGCAGAAGGGCGTGACCCTGGTGCTCGCCAAAGCCGATTTCGACCGCAATGGTCGGGCGGCGCCATTCCGGGCCAACGACGAGATGCTGGAGCTTGATCCGGTCTGCGTCCTGACCCTGGCCAACTCGATCAATCCGAGCCGTGGCGGCAGCTTGCAGCCCTTCGGACCGGCCCTGAACCTGGCGCAGAAGGCGGCGGAGAAGGGCATCCGGCACCATCCGGTGAAAGCCCGGGCCTGAGGGCCCGATGCGGCGGCCGCAAGGCCGCCGCAACTCCCGTTTTGCAATCATCGAGGGGGCCGCGAGGGGAAGCCGGCTTGGATCGACAAGGTGGGAGCCCCTCCCCTGCCCGTTCAGGCCGCGCGGGCTGACCGCGATCTTGAGGCGAACTTGGTCCGGGTCCGGCCGGGTCCAAGGCGACCTCGCACGCGAGGCGGGGTCGGCGGAGCCTCCGGTCTTCCGACGCTTCGCTCTGTGCAGACCGGTGTCCACCGCCCCCGGCCCTGGGCCCGTTCGTCTCCCCGGCCCTGCCGGTCGCACGATCGCGGGATGAGCCCGCCGGTCGAAACGAGGACAAGACGATGGCGAACATGGCGATGGCGCAGGCGGTTCTGGAGCACGCGCACCAATTCTACGATGTCGGCAGCTGGTACGTGGTGGCGGAATGCTGGGACGTCTTCTCGGTGCTCGAGGAACTCGACCAGCAGGAAGAGCGGACCAACACCCGCTTCGAGCTCGACGATGGCGCGATCTCGCATTTCGCGCAGATCATCGCGATTGATCCTACCCTCCACTGAGGCCGAAGGGCGCGGGGCCCCTACCCCGCGCCCCGGTTTTCGGCGCGAACAGGCGGCGAACGGAATCGCAGACCTAGGGGGCGTCGGCCGAGGCGCCCCTACGGCTTGGGGTTAGTGATTCGTTCCGATCCGCTGGCAGGAACGCCGGCGCTAAGTTGGCTCGGTGCTCGCTAGGGTTGGGTTTGATCGATCAAATACCCTAAATGTGGTCGATCATAATCATCCATCACGTTGCGTTATGGTCGATTATATGCAACCAGTCCGTCAAGGATGGTTCGCTATGATCGACCAAGCAGATCAAGCTGCTCTCGCGCGGAAACACCTGGACCGGCAGTTCACCGCGCTCGACCCGGCCCTGCTCGCGCCTCGGCCGCCGCGCGGCTGGGTGCGGGCGATCCGCGACGCCCTGGGGATGACCGTCCGGCAATTGGGCGCCCGCATGGGCAAGAGCCATTCCACGGTCGTCGCGCTGGAACAGGGCGAGGTCGCCGGCACGGTCACGCTGGCGGGCCTGCGCAAGGCCGCTGAGGCGTTGGACTGCACGCTGCATTACGTCCTGGTGCCCAACAAGCCCCTCGCCGCGCTGGTCCACGACCGGGCGCGTACCCTGGCCGAGGCGCAGCTGTCGCGGGTTCACCACACCATGCGCCTGGAGAACCAAGCTGTTGGCGGCGCCGATCTGGCCGCTGAACTCGATCGGTTGACCGACGACTACGCCAAGCGCGGCGGTCGGCGGCTATGGGATCAGCCATGAGCGATCCCCTTTTCGACGCAGAGGACGACGCCGCGACACCGCTGACGCCGGACGAGCGGCGCGACCTTCTGCCGACCTACATCACCACGCGCGCCCAGCTGAACGAAGTCGAGCAGATCGGCATCGCCAATGCCGATGTGTGGGCCTTCCGCCGGCGGCGCGATGTGCTCGACGAGGCATTCCTGCTCGCTCTGCACAAGCGGATGCTCGGCAAGGTCTGGCGCTGGGCCGGCGGCTTCCGGACCACGGAGCGCAATATCGGGGTCGAGGCCTACAAGATCGGCCTGGAACTGAGGATGTTGCTGGACGACGTGCGCTACTGGATCGCCAACGCCACCTATCCGGCCGATGAGATCGCCGTGCGCTTCCATCATCGGCTGGTCTGGGTCCATCCGTTTCCCAACGGCAATGGCCGCCACGCCCGCATGGCCGCAGACTTGCTCGCGGTCAGTCTTGGCCAGCCGCGCTTTACCTGGGGCAGCATCAACCTCGTGGAGCCGGCCGCCACCCGTGCGCAGTACGTGGCCGCGCTGAAGGCGGCGGACGGCCATGATCTGGCACCGCTTCTAACCTTCGCCCGGTCCTGACGACGAGCCATCCTCGAGCCGGCCGCTTCAGGGATCACCTGCTGGGGTGTTCTCGCGCCGTCCTAGATTTGCGATGTGCGACTTGGCGGGATCGACCTTTCCGTCCTCACCTGGGGCCCCGCGTCGGCTGATGAGGCCGTGTCGGCCTTTGAAATCGGTCACCAATACCCCGTGCAAACGTCCGGCGGGCTGCGGTCCCCCGCGATCAATCCCACGAACCCTAGGCCGGGCGGTCCCGAGTCAAAGCCAACCTCGCCGTCGCGAGGCGCGGGGTTTTTGCGGACCCTCCGGCCTTCCGCCGCTGCGCTCTGTGCAGGCCGGTTTCCACACCCGCGGGCTTTGGCCCGGTCCCTCTGCCCGACCCTGGAGGTCGCGTGATCGCGGCAGGGACCGCGAGCCACCGGGGCTCTTCCCGGCGGTCAATTGGAGAAACGTGATGCTCAACAAGGTCCAACTCATCGGCTTCACCGGCGCCGACGCTGAAATCCGCACGGTCTCGGGCGGCAAGAAGGTCGCTACGCTGCGGGTCGCCACCAACCGCTACACCAAGAAGGACGGCGACCGTAAGGATTACACGACCTGGCACCAGGTGGAGATCTGGAACCAAGGCACGGTCGGTTGGCTGGAAGGCCGCAGTCTTCCCAAGGGCTCCAAGGTGTTCGTCGAAGGCGAGATCCGTCACGACCGCTACACCGATCAGAGCGGCCAGGAACGCTTCTTCTCCAAGGTGGTGGTCGCTACCCCGCAGCATGAGCTGAAGTCTCTGGATCGGCCGGAAACCGACTCCGCCGAGGAGGAGTAGCCGCCCTGCCCCGCCCGGTTCGCCGGGCGGGGTTTCGGCTCGGCCGAAAATAGCGCAAGCGGCTGTAACGGCCGCTCGTGCTTGTCTGCCTTCCTCATTTTGATTTTGAAAAACGCCGCTGCGGCCAGCAGCGGGATTTCTAGATTCCTAGGATTCTAATTCAGGGCGGCATAAGCTCTGAAAAAACAGTCGGGTAGACCGATGTTCCTGACCTCCCGGGGGCGTCTTCCTGACCCGATGGGGGATCAATCCTGACCGGAGGGGGGCTCTAACCTGACCCGACGGGGTCATCCTGACCGCTTGGGGGAGGCGCCCCATTGCCGCGTTGTATCCTGACTTGCGAATTGATTCGAGGTCAGGAATGCTGACCCTGGTTTGGAGCATGGAGTTGCCGGCTGGTCGATGCGGCGCACATTGCGGGCCTTGAACAAGGCGTCGAGGAAACGCCGGGCCGCGCTATGCGCGTTGCGCACGCCCTGCAGGCGCGCGATGGCGACGAGTTCGCCAAGCCCGGCACCTTGGTCGAGGTCCGCTTCGTCAAGGGCCAGTCGCTCAGCCTGACCGCGGCGCGCCTGCTCGCGTTGATGATTCTGACCGCCGGCGGCGATGCCTGGGAGCCGGTCGCGCACCGGATGCGCAAGGCCGACATCCGGCGTGGCCACAAGGGCAACGAGCGGATCTCCGAAATGCTGGAGGAGTTGCACCGCACGCTCTTCGCCGTGGACGACCTGTCTTGGCGCGGGCGAAAGGCCACCAAGCGTTTCTCGCTGATCCAGTCGTCGCGCGAGGAAATCGACGAGCACGGCGCCGAGGCCGGTTGGATCGAGTGGGAGTTCACGCCGTATGCCCGGCGGCTGATCCGCGAGTCCGAGACCTATGCGGTGCTCAACCGCCAAGCCGTGCTAGGCTTCCGGTCGAGCTATGCACTCCGCCTCTACGAATTGGGCGCGCTTCGGCTGCATCGACGCCAATCCAATTGGCGCGCCGATATGACCGCCATCCGCGCGGCGTTCGGGATTGCGCCCGAACTCTACAAGGACTTTGCCCAGCTCCGCCGCAAGGTGCTCGAGAAGGCCAAGGCTGAGATCGACCATCTGGCGCACTTCACCGTCGATTGGCGCGAAATCCGCCGCGGCCGTGCGATCGTCGAGATCGAGTTCACGTTCCAGCCCAAGATGGCGCCAGCCCAACTGACGATGGCTGAAAGCGACGGCGAAGATGCCACCCCGGATGCGCGACGCGCTGACCAGGTGATGCCGATTGCGACGCCCCCTGCCCTCCCCGCGCCGGTCCGGGCGCCGACGAAGCGGCCGGGGTCCACTGAGACCGCTCTGCGGTTTCCTTCCGGAAGCCTACTCTACGGATCCGAGCCCTTTGGCGAGCTCGCAAAGGTCCACGGCGGGGGCTGGTCGCGCGATCTGATCGCCGACGCCTACCGCAGCGAGATGGGCGAGCGCCTGGCCAACCTCTCCGGCACCAAGCTGGTGAAGTCATGGACCGGGTTTTGCCAGGCGTTTGCGGCACGGCGTGGCCGCCCCTGAGCTGAAATTGCACCGGTGCAATTTCGCAGGCGCTGGGTTGATATCGAACTGGGTGAACTTGAGCCTCGATGAGCGCAGGGGCGGGGAGGCCCCGGAGCGGCCGGCAAGATTGTGACGACCTGGCCCCCAACCGGTCAGGATGGCTCAGGCTCTGCCGTACCGTCGGTTCCTGATGTGGCCAGCACAGGCCTCAACGGCGCGCGAATAGCCACCAGGCATAGGGAAGGGCGCCACCCAACTCGCATCGGATTAGCGGAATTGCACTGGTGCAATTCCGGCCCGCCGAGCCCCCCGGCGGGGAGAGCCACCCCCAATCGGTCAGGTTGGGTCTGGCCGAAAATCTGGAATCGGGATTTAGGTTGGTCACGTAGCGTTAATGCGCCCTTAACAAAGCGCTTATAGCGTCCAGGCGGTCCCGCTTTCGCTTTTTGGGCGGGCGGGGTCGGTTCTTCGAAACCTGCCGGAGGCTGTGAGGTCCCATGTCGAACGTCGCCGAAGAATCCGCCCCCTCGCTCGCCGGCCCGGTGTCGCAGCTGGCGCGCCGGGCCTCGGCCGTGGTCCAGAATCTGCGGGACAGCGCCAGGGCCGCGCGCGCGGGCGAGCGCCGCGAGCCGCTCTTTTCGATCAGCGAGGCGGCCGAGCTGGTCGGTCGCACGCCGGCGGCGATCCGCGATGCGGAGAAAGATGGTCGCCTGCCCGAGTCGCCACGCACGGAAACCAATCGCCGGGTCGGCTACACGCTGGCCCAGGTCAACGACATGCGCGGCGTGTTTGGTACGCGGCCATGGCGCAAGCCAGAGGATCCCTGCGCGGTCATCGCGGTGCAGAACTTCAAGGGTGGCGTCGGCAAGTCCACCCTGTCCGTTCACCTGGCGCAGTATCTGGCCATCCAGGGCTACCGGGTATGTCTGATCGACTGCGACAGTCAGGCCTCTAGCACTACCCTGTTCGGCTACGTCCCCGACCTCGACCTGACCGAAAATCAGACCCTTTACCCCTTCCTCCGCGAAGACGACATGCGGTCGCTCGACTACGCCTTGCTCGACACCCACTTCGACGGGTTAAAGCTGATCCCGGCCAACCTGAACCTATTCCAGTCCGAGTACGAGATCTCAGCGCGCATGGCCCGCGGAGGGAGCCGTTTGCTCGACCGTCTGGCTCAGGGGATCGCCTCGATCTCGGACCAATTTGACGTGATCGTCCTCGACCCGCCACCGGCGTTGGGCGCCATCTCCTTGTCTGTGCTTCGCGCCGCCAATGCGCTGATCATACCGGTCCCGCCGACGGTGATGGACTTCTCCTCGACCGCATCGTTTCTCACCATGCTTGACGAGACGCTCACCCAACTGGCGTCGCGCGACTTGGCTCCGGACCTTAATTTCGTGCGGGTCGTCGCCTCCAAGGTCGACGAGAACAAGTCGATGCAGAAGGAGCTGCTCGCGCTCATGCGGCAGGTGTTCGGGCTGGCGATGATCCGCACGCCCATGAAGGACTCCGCCGAAATCGACAACGTCACGGCGCGCCTCATGACCGTCTATGAGATGAACAGTCCGATGACGAGCAAGTCGGTGCGCGACCGCTGCCTGACCTACCTCAACGGGGTCAACGAAGAGATCCTCCTCGATGTGCGGCAGACCTGGCCGAGCCACGTCGAACGCCTCCGCAAGGAGGGCCACGCATGACCCAGAATATTGGAAATTGCACCGGTGCAATTCGTGCAGAAAGGGCGCGCTGATGAGCTCCAAGAACCGCACCTTCGCTGCCGACCTGATGGGCTCGCTTGACCAAGCGGCGCCTAAGCCGGAGGCCCCAACCCGCATGCCGGTCGGCATTCTGGCGACTCGCGAAAACCGGATGGCCGAACTGGCGTCCGGCGCAGTTGTGGGCCGGGCTGTCGAGCAGGTCGACCCGGCCCGCTGCCGGCTGTGGAGCGAGCACAATCGCGACTACGGCGCGCTGGACGAGACACGCTGCACGGACCTGATCGAGAGCTTCAAGGCTCAGGGGCGCCAGGAGGTCCCGGCGATCGTCCGGCGGGTGCGCAACGACCCCGACTTCGATTTCGAAGTCATCTGCGGCGCGCGCCGGCATTGGACCGTCACCTGGCTTCGCGCGCACAATTACGCCGACTTCCGCTTCCTCGTTGAGGTCCGTGAGCTCACCGACGAGGAGGCATTCCGGATCTCCGATCTGGAGAACCGCGCCCGTGAGGACCTCAGCGATATCGAGCGCGCGCGCGACTATCTGAAGGCCCTCGGACGTCACTATGGCGGGCGACAGAAGGCCATGGCCGAGCGCCTCAAGGTGTCGGAGGCCTGGCTCAGCCGCTACCTCGACCTCGCCCGATTGCCCGAGGATCTGGTGGCGGCGTTCGACGACCCGCACGAGCTGAAGATCAAGCACGTCACGCAGCTGAAGCCGCTGCTCAAGCCCGATGACCGCGAGCGGCGGGTGTTGGCGGAAGCCATCGCTATCGTCAAGGGACGAGGGGAGGGGGCTCCCCTCAAGCCTCAGGACGTCATCCGTCGCCTAGCGGCCGCGGCCGACCCCCCCAAGAAGTCAGGATCCCCCAAGAAGTCAGGCCAGGGGTCGGCCGAGGTCGTCTCGTCGCCGACCGGCCAGCCGCTGTTTCGGGTCGAGCCCAAGGGCAAGAAGGAGGTCAACGTCACCCTCCTCCTGCAGGCGGGTGGGAGCCGGGCGGACGCAGAACGGGCCTTCACCGAGCTTCTCGCGCGGTTCTGGCTAAAAACCTCTGGCGAGGAACCCACGTAGTTCACACTAGCGGAAGAAAGTTGCAGGTTATATATAGCTTTCTTCACGTTTGGCGAACTAGAAGCTTCCATGCCACGGCAACGCTCAGCCCCGTTCTTCAGCGACGCCCCGGTCTTTGACCGGGCCGACTACGCGCGCGCGATTGGCCGGGCGCCGAGCGACAAGGTCGTGAGCAGCATGCTGGCCCAACATCTGAAGGCCGGCAACATCCGCCGCATCGCCCGCGGCGTGTTCGCTTCCGTGCCCAAGCACGCCAACGCCGAAACTTGGTCGGTCGACCGCTTCCTCGCGGCCTCGCGGCTCCGACCCGGCGGCGTGATCGCCTACCACTCCGCGCTTGAACTCCAGGGCTACGCCTATTCGGAGAGCTTCGACCTTCAGGTGGTGGCGCCGGGACAGCCCGGCGTGCTGGCCGCCGAGGGATTCACCTGCCGGTTCATCAAGACGCCGGCGCCCTACGGCGACGCCGACCTCACGACAGTCGACCGCCTCGGCCAACAGGTTCGGGTAACCGCCCTCGAATGCACCATCGCGGACCTCTTTGACCGCCCCGATCTCGCTGGCGGGGCCGACGAACTAATCAACTCGCTCGACCTGATCGGCCGGCTCGATCCAGATCGGTTGATCGACCGCCTCGCAGCGCTAGGGAACGCCACGGCCGCCGGCGCGGCCGGCTGGTGGCTGGAGCGCCGCCAGGAGCAACTGGGGGCTCCTGCGGGCGTCCTGGATCGCCTGGAAGTCCTGGCGCCGAAGCAGAACCGCTACGCCCTGGGCGCCGCCCCTGGCGCCGGCCGCCTAGCGCCCAGGTGGCGGGTGATCCTTCCCGAGGCGGTCATCGACGCCAGGTTTGAAGGCTTGGCGTGAGCGCGCCATCAACCCAGACTCTCCAGCGCCTGGCCAACGAGACTGGCCTGCAGGCGGGGACGCTGGAGAAGGTCCTGCGGCTTCTCGACGTGCTGCAGGAGATCGCCCGCGACCCCATCCTCGCGAACCGCCTGGTCCTCAAGGGCGGCACGGCGCTGAACGTCTTCCATCTGGCGCTGGACCGGCTGTCGGTCGACATCGATCTCAACTATGTCGGCGCGCTGGACCGCGCCGCCATGGAGGCTGACCGGCCGGTGGTCGATGCCGCCTTGAACCGGCTTTTGCACGCCCAGGGCTACGCCATCCGGCGTCAGCCCGACGACCATGCCGGGGGCAAATGGATCGGTCGGTTCGCCTCGGCGATGGGCGGGGGCGGCTCGCTCGAGGTGGACATCAACTACATGTCCCGCCAGCCGCTCTTCGGGGCGGCCAAGATGGACTCCGTCGATCTAGGCGGCGTCCACGCCTCCGGCGTTGCGGTTCTGGACCTGCACGAAGTGGCGGCCGGCAAACTCGTCGCCCTGATCGACAGGAACGCCGCGCGGGATCTCTTCGACGCACGCCGGATTCTCGACATCGACGGGTTGGACTGGACGAAGATCAAAGCGGCGGTGCTCGCCTACGGCGCCGCCGGGCGGCGCGACTGGCGGCTGGCGTCCGTGGACGACATCGGCGGCGATCCGCGCGAACTGCGCCAGAAGCTCGCCATCTGCCTGCCCCAGAACCGCTTCGCCGCCGCCGGCGGTCCAGAGGCCTGGATCGCTCAAACCGTCGCCGAATGCCGGGCGCGCCTGGCGCCGCTCTTCGAGCTCAGCGCAGGGGAGGCGGCGTTTCTCGACGGTATCCTGGATCACGGCGAAATCGACCCCAGCGGGCTCGCAGTGGCGCCGGAGATCCAGGTCCGGATCGCGGCCATGCCCATGCTTGCCTGGAAGTGTCAGAATGTGCGGGCCCATCGCGGCAAGCCCGGCTAGCTCCACCCGCAGGACCTGCATGCCTGCCACGTGCCAGGGCTCTAGCAGTGACCGACTGACGCGGCTTCTCGCCGCCGCCATGCCTACAATCGCCGGGCATGAGCCACACCGTGGCCGCGAGCCTTACCGAGCCTTCGGCTCGTTTTGGCTGCGCCGGTCCGATCCATGCTCCTTTCCTCTTCTACCCAGCGTTGGACGCCGTTGGCCTGCGCGCTGGCGGCGAACGCTGCGCTCTTCGGCGGGCTGTCGTTGGCGACAGCCGGAGGGGCTCGGCCCCTGCTGCTGTGGAACCGCACGGCCAGTGAACCTGAGGGGCTCTATGTGCGCGGGGCCGGGCCAATTTCGGTCGGCGCGCTGATCGCATTTCGCGCGCCGTCAGCCGCCTATCCCTACGCCGATGGCCATATGGCCTACCTACGGCGCGTGCCGGTCCTGAAGCACGTCGCCGCCGTGTCCGGCGATCAGGTCTGCACCGCGAATGGCAGGCTGGAGATCAATGGTCGGGTGCGGGCGCCGATCCTCCGGCAGGACCGTCGAGGCGCGGCCTTGCCGCGCTGGAGAGGCTGCCGCCGGCTTCGCGACGGCGAGGTGTTCGTGTTCTCCGACCGCATCCCCAACAGCTTCGATAGCCGATACTTTGGGCCTGTCAGCCACGCCGAAATCGTCGGCGTCTTCCGGCCGTTGGCCATTCCTCATGCCAGCCCTGGAGACCGCTGATGGACCCGGCCGCCTTGGCGGGACTGTGCCTGCTGCTCGCGCGCGGACAGACCGCTCAACCCATACCCTCGGGTGTCAATTGCCCGCCGCCGGCGGCGCCTCGGGCGGCTGCGACCGTCCCGTTGGCACGCGGCGATTTTGCGCCTCTGGTCGCTCGTCAAGACGCGCGCGAGGCCATCACCCGCGTCGCCTTCGCCGAAGCCGGAAACCAGGGTGACAGCGGGCTTGCGGCGGTCGTCTACACGATCCTGAACCGCGTCCAGGATGGGCGCTGGGGCAGTAGCGTGGAGGCTGTCGTCAACGCTCGCGGCCAGTTCGAGCCGGTGATGCGCGCCGGCGGCGACTGGCGTCGTTTGCCAGCGCCCACCGTGGCGCAGCGGGCGCGGATCGAGACCATCCTCAACTTGGCCCTTGAGGGCCGGTTGCCCGACCTGACGAACGGCGCCCGCTACTTCCAGAACCCGCAGATCGTCGCCGATCGCGCCGCTCGCGGAGAGGTCTCACCAGGCCTGGTGAACTTCGGCGGGACCGGGCCGTCCGCTGTGATCGGCGCCCATAGCTTCTACGTCGATGCACGATCGACAGGGAGCGGCGGATCACGCTCGCCAGGCCCGTCCCCTTCCCCTCGTGGACCGTCGCCGGCCGCAGCCTGGTCGGCGGCCGGGGGCGCGATCTTCGTTGGCGACAACCGCGCCGAGACGGCGCCCGATCCATCGCAACCGGCTGATGGAAACGGGGCGGGGGAGGGCGCTTTGCGCGCCACCAAGGTCACGGATTCTGGCCGATCGATCTTCGTCGTCGGACCGGGTTTGGCGTCGGGGCCAGACCAATGATCAGGCCACGCGCCACTCTGGATCAAGGTCCGCGTCGTCAGGGTCGAGATCGCTCGGGACGAGGTCTTCCGTTTGGTCGGCGAGCGCCGTTTCGGCCATCAGGTCGAAGTCTGGAAGGCGTTCTCCGGCTGCGTGAAGCGCGCTCTCCACATCCTCATCCAGATCGCCGCCGGGCCGCAGAGGCAGAGGCACATTGCCTAGCAATTCGCGAACCGTCAGGCGGTCGCGGACCCGCTCGACCCTACGATCAAGGATATCGACCAGGCGGGCGAGCAACTCGTCATCCCCGGCAAAATGCGCGTCGCCAGCTTCAGCCAGCAGGGCGCCGCCGATGATGATTTTGCCGCGTGTTTCGCGTCTGCGCTTGTTGATGGACCACAGGGCTTCGAGCCGCTCGACGCGCGCCTTCAGCACGTGGAATCGCTTGGCGTCATCCTCGATATCTTCGAGCGGGGTGACGTGCCGCTGCTTGTGGATTCCGTCCTGGCCGGCCTCCCGCAGCGCCGTCTCCAACGCCTCCAGCCGGTCCAGGAGCGCGGCTTCTTCGTCGGTCCGTTTCGCTCGTTCGCGATCGCTGGAGCGCGCGGCCCAGAGCTCACGTTTGCGGGCCAGCTGGGCGGGCGAACGGGGCTTGTACTTGGAGGGACGGGCGTTCCTGCGGCGCTTGTCGACCTTGGCCATGATACGGCCTTTCGATTATGAAAAAGCACGAAACGGCGTAATGGTGCCATTAAAGTGCGGATCGGTCTATGCCGTGGTTTCTCGTATTTCGTCACAATGGCGCAGTTACGGGTTGGATGTGCTGCGCCCACCAACCCTGCGGTCAGGCCTCGCCCGACACCCTCAAGGCCCTTCCTCGCTTCGATCCGAAGGAAGCCTTGAGCCAAGGGCGCAGCCCTTAGCGATCCCGGCAGGGGCCGAGGTGACGGCGCAGCCAGGGGAGGGCGCATGGCCCAGTACCGACTAGAGGTTCAGACCATTCAGAGGTCGGCCGGACGTTCCGCCGTGGCGGCCGCCGCCTATCGCTCCGGCGACCGGCTCATCGACGAGCGCCTGGCGATGGAGTTCGACTTCGGCGCGAAGGGCGACATCGAGTTCGCGGCGATCATGGCGCCGGCCGATGCGCCGGCGGCGTTCGGTGTTCGGCAGACCCTATGGAACGCTGCTGAGGACGCCGAGAAACGCAAGGACGCCGTGCCCGCGAGGGAGCTGTTGGTGTCGCTGCCGCATGAGCTGGATTTCGCCCAGCGCCGGGCTCTGGTTAAGGCCTTTGTCGCCGAACAACTGGTGGCGCGCGGGATGATCGCCGACGTGGCGATGCACCGTCCCGGCAAGGAAGGTGATGAGCGTAATTTTCACGCCCACATCCTGGTCACGACGCGGTCGGTTGGGCCGGTCGGTTTCGGCAAAAAGCCGGCGGAGTGGTGGAGCCCAAAAGCGCTGCGGGAATGGCGCTCGGCTTGGGCGGACATCCAGAACCAACACCTACGGCGGCACCTTGGTCCGGACGCTCCCCAGGTCTCGCATCTGTCGCTGGCGGAGCAGGGTTCGGATCGCGAACCAGGGGTGCATCTGGGCCCGACGGCGAGCGCGCTGGAACGCAAGGACATCGCCTCGGAACGCGGTCAACAGAACCGCGACACGAATGCCCACAACGCCAAGCGCAAAGAGCTTCGGAGCGACTTTCAGGCGACCGCCGACCGGCTGGTGAGGGAGGCGCCGGTGATCGCGGTCCCGGTGTCGAAACTGACGACTGAGGCTGAGCAGATGCGCGCGCGGATGGTCACTGAGCGGGACCGGTGGGCCGAAGAACGCGCGGCGCTGACCCTGCCCAAGATCGACAGCGCGCGGGGTCTGGAGCGCGAACTCCTACAGCCGGCCCGCGCCGAATTGGCGGCCGCGAAACTTCGGCTTCGGCAGACCGAACAGCGGGTCACAAAGGTGCGGCAGAAGCGGCTCGCCCTGGTGCAGTGGATCCGCAATCCGGCGCGGATGATCTGGGCCAAACACGCAGAGCTGAACGCCATCGCTCGGGCGCGGAAAGCGATGAAACGAGCCGAGGTCGCGGTGCAGGTGCGGGTGGCGTGGATCGCCTCTCCGGCCGGCCAGACCTATGTCGCCAGCCGACGCGGCCCGCAGCTGGAACGGGCCGGCGACGTGGCCCGTCAGCGGCGCACGCTGGACCGAAAGATCAAGCGGATCGACAAGCGCATCGAGGGCGCCACGCGGGCCTACAATGACCTGCGCGTCGCCCAGGCGCTCGGCCAGAAGGAGCTGCAGGTTCCGTCCCGCCTGCCGGACGAAACGCGGTTCATCCGCGAGGTCGGCGGCCCGGCGCGCGCCGCCTTGATGCGCTACCCGGCGCAGGCCCGGGCGCTGGCCGTCGAGCGCGTCAACCGTTCCCTGGGCCAGACCATCGGCCGCGGCATCCTTCCGAGTCGGTGAGGTCCCCATGAGCACATCCCAACGCCTCGCCCTGGTGCTGCCGATCGCGCTGTTGGCGATCTTGCTGGGCCTCGGCTGGGCGACCCAGCAGGCGGCGCATGGCCTGCACTACGCCGCCGCCTTGGGGCCGGGCTGGGCCGATATCGGTCCAGTGCGCCTCTATCGGCCGTGGGCCTTCGCGCAGTGGTATCTGGCCCTGCAACCGCGCTATCCGCGCCTGTTCGACGGGGCGGGCCTGGTGGGGCTCGCCGTCGCCCTGGCGCCGATCCTTTTGGTGGCGCTGGCGACGCGCGGTTCGGCGCGCGCGCCCAAGGCGTTTGGCCGCGACGCGTGGGCGGATCTGGCGGACGTCGCGCGGGCCAAACTGTTCGGGCAAGGCGGCCAGGTCCGGGGCCGGGTGCTGGGGCGCTTCAAAGGCCGCTACCTGACCTATGGCGGACCTGAGCACGCGATCATCGTCGGCGCCTCGCGAAGCGGGAAGGGGGCCGGCCATGTGGTGCCAACCCTGGTGGCCTGGCCCGAGAGCGCCTTTGTCTACGACCGCAAGGGCGAGCTTTGGCACATCACCGCCGATCATCGGAAGACGTTCAGCCACGTCTTCTACTTCGCCCCGACCGACCCCAACACGGTGCGCTGGAATCCGCTGTTCGAAGTCCGCAAGGGCCCGATGGAAATCGCCGACATTCAGAACGTGGTCGGCATCCTGGTCGACCCGCTGGGCCGCAAGGCCGGCGACCTGAACTTCTGGGACCAGAGCGCTACCGACTTCTTCACGGCGGTGATCCTGCACGTCCTCTACAGCGAGCCCGACGAGCTCAAGAACCTCGCCCAGGTTCGCCGGCTGCTGATCGATATCGAGCCGACCCTGCACGCCATGCTGCACACCCATCACCGGCATCGGCCGGATTATCACGCGGCCGATGGCCTGGCGCGCGACGAGGGCGGCGCGCCGATCCCAGAGATCCATCCCGAGGTGAAGCTGGGGGCGACCGCGCTGGCCGGCATGGACGAGCGGGTGAAGTCCAATGTGCTGGCCACCTGCCGGGCGTCGCTGTCGCTGTGGGCCGATCCGCTGGTTGAGTACGCCACCAGCTGGTCCGACTTCTCGATCGGTGACCTGGTCTGCGCCGAGGCGCCGGTGACCTTCTACCTGATCACCCCGCAGGCCCATGCCGACCGCCTGGCGTTCCTGGTGCGGGTGTTCATCCGCCAGAGCGTGAACAGCCTGATGGAGCACGAGCACTATGATAGCCGGCGGCGGCGCAAACGTCATCGGCTTCTGCTGCTGCTCGACGAGTTTCCCAAGCTTGGCAGTTTGCCTTTTCTGGAAAATGCGATGGGCGAAATGGCCGGCTACGGGATCACCGCCCACCTGGTGTGCCAGAGCTTCAACGACGTGTTCTCCAGGTATGGTGACAAAACGCCGTTATTCGACAACATGCACATCACCGCGACCTTCGCGACGTCGGAGCCGACGAGCATCGAGAAGGTCACGCGCCGCGCCGGCAAGGCGCTGGAGATGCGGGAGAGCTACAGCGACCCGCGCAGCCTGTTCGGGCGGGCGCACCGGTCGACCTCGCAGTCCGAACAGCAGCGCTACATCCTGTCGGAGGAGGACGTGCGGGGCCTCGACGATCGCAAGCAGTTCCTGTTCGTCAACAACACCAAGCCGATCCTGGCCGACAAGATCCGCTACTACGAAGAGCCGTTCTTCAAGGCGCGCACCGGCGACTACTTCCATGGCGTGCCGGCGGCCTACGAGCAGCGGCCGGGCGCCGCGGACCTGCCAGGACCGGCCAGCATCGATTGGCGAGGCGTCAGGGCCGTCTGCGCGCCGCCTGAGCCCTTCGCCGGTGTTCGCGTGCCCAAACCCCGCTACAGCGGCGCTGAGGGGCCTGCAGAGGCCCCAGGCGAGCCCGAGGTGGTATCGACCGCCGATTACCTGACCATGGCCCCTATCGCGGCTCTACGGGCCGATGACGACGATGGCAGTCTTTGACCCCTCCCTTTGCGTGAGCGCCCCATGACCGAACGCCATCCCGTTGTTCTCGACCGCAAGGTCGCCGCCCTGCGCCAGGCCATGGGGCCGGTGATCGCGCAGGCTCTGGCCGACCGCCTAGTGGTCGAGGTGATGGTCAATCCCGACGGCAAGATCTGGATCGACCGGATCGGGGAGGGCCGCTCCTGGACGGGGCAACTGCTGGCGGCGGCCGACGCCGACCGGATTCTGCGGCTGCTCGCCGACCACGCGGGCGAAGTGGTCACCCGCGACCGGCCCCGGGTCAGCGCCACCCTGCCGGAGACGGGAGAACGGTTCCAGGGCGCGTTCATGCCGGTCGTGGCGCGGCCGGCCTTTGCGATCCGCAAGCGGCCCGAGGTGGTGTTCACCCTGGACGACTATGTCGAGGGCGGCATGATGAGCGCCGCCCAGGCCGAGATCATCCGGGCCGCGGCTGAGGCGCGCGAGAACCTTCTGATCGTCGGCGGCACGGGTTCGGGAAAGACCACGCTGGCAAACGCCATCTTGGCGGAGCCGGCCTTTGCCGCGGACCGGGTGGTGTTGATCGAAGATACGGCCGAGCTGCAGTGCTCGGCGGCCGACCAGATCCAGATGCTGACTAAACGCACCGAGCCCGCGGTGACCATGACCGACCTGGTGCGCGACACCCTGCGGCTTCGGCCCGACCGCATCGTCATCGGCGAGGTCCGGGACGGCTCGGCGCTCGATCTGTTGAAGGCCTGGAATACGGGCCATCCTGGGGGGCTGGCCACGTTGCACGCCAACAGCACCGCGGAGGGCCTTAGCCGGCTGGAGGATCTGATCGGCGAGGTGACCCAGCGCATCCCACACCGAGCCATTGGGCAGGCCATCGACCTGGTGATTCACATAGCGCGCACACCGGGCGGGCGTCGGGTGTCGGAGATCATGCGGGTGACGGGCTGGGGGGAGGGGGCTTACGCGCTGCAGACGGCATAGCCCACAGGCCGTGATCGAGATCAAAGCGGAACCGATACAATGGGGGTAGTCTTCTCTTAGACGAAGGACCCTTCTCCATGGCAAACCTGGCCGACACCCACGTGATCCGCGGCCGACTGCCGGTTTTCCGCTGCGCTGCCGCCGGCGCTATCGCGCTCGGCGCGCTGTATGTCCTTTGCTGGATCGCCGCTTCGCTTGGATGGGCGAACGCCAGCCATATGTACCTGTCGCTGTTCACCCTTGCCCCAGCCGGCTCGACGGCGGCCCTGGGGGCCGGCCTTTGCTGGTCGCTCGGCTTCGGCGCGCTTGGCGGCGCCTTGGTGGCCCTGGCGTTCAACGCCTTAGCCTTTCTCGAACGGTGATCCGCGCGGGGCCGCACGCGCCACAGCTTCGCACACGACGCGCCGCCGCCGGGCTGTTCGGCGCCTGCGCAGCCTATCAGCTTGGTCTCGGCGCCTATTTTGTGGTGGTGCGACCGCCCCTACTTCCCGAAGATCTGCGCTTTCTGGGCGCGACCGCGTCGCGACTGACCGAGGTTCTGCCTCGCCTCGAGGGGTGGCTGGGCCTGGTGTTCGCAGTCGTGGGCGGGCAGATGGCGGCCCTTGGCGTGCTTGTCGCCGGGGTGGCGGTGCGTCTCGCCCAGGGGAAAGCCATGGCGAGGTATGAGCTTCTGCTTCTCGGTCTGGCCGGGCTCATGTCCGTGGCGGGAATGAGCGCCGTGAACTTCGCCCTCGGGTCGGACTTCCGTTGGCTCTTGATTTTGCCGGTTCTGGCGTGGGCGCTGGGCCTGGCCTTGGCCGCCCTGGGGGGCGGCGAAGCGCCAGTCGACACGAAGGGGCGGGCATGACCGACGACCCGCCAATCTTGAGCGACCGCGACGCGGCCCTCAACAGCGGGTGCTTCTGCGTCACCTTGGACAGCGATCGCTTGGTCACCGCGATCCAGGCGGAAGCGCCCGAGCCGGATCTCGCGGTCGCTCTGCTCGCGGCTCGTCCGCATCTGTTCGCGGCCATGCCGGTCTTTTTGGCCGCCCATGACCTCAAGGCCATGCTCGCCGTCGTCGATGCGGTTGAAGCCGCAGCCGAGGATCCAGCCTACCAAGCCGCGGTGCTCGCGTGGGCGCCGGACATCGCGCGCCACGACTTCGGACCGCGTGGAGTCTTTATGGGCTACGACTTTCATCTCGGCGCCGCCGGGCCCAAGCTGATCGAGGTCAACACCAACGCGGGCGGCGCCTTCCTGAACGCCTTCCTGGCCCGTGCTCAGGGCGCGTGCTGCCGCGAAGCAGAGGACGCGATCAGAGCCGCCCCGATGGAGGCGTTTGACGCTGCGGTCTGGGCGATGTTCCTGGCCGAATGGGCGTTGCAGGGGCGGACGGACCAGCCGCGCACGATCGCCATCGTCGATGACCGGCCGCGCGAGCAGTATCTGTTTCCTGAATTCCTGCTGGCGCAGCGGTTCTTTGAGCGCCAAGGCGCCAAGGTCTGGATCGTCGACCCGGGCGAGCTTCGCTTTACCGGAGGGGTGTTGCAGCACGACGGGGAGGTGATCGACCTCGTTTACAATCGCCTTGTGGACTTCTCATTGGAAGCTGCCGGCCATGAAGCCTTGCGAGACGCCTACGTTGGCGGCGCCGTCGTCCTAACGCCGAGCCCCCGCAACCACGCGCTCTTCGCTGACAAGCGGAACCTGACGCTGCTATCCGATTCTGTCGCCGCCAAAGCTTTCGGGCTGACGCCCGATCAGCGGCAGAGCCTTTTGGCGGTTCCCCACACGGTAATGGTGACCGCCGCGAACGCCGATGAGCTCTGGTCGGCCCGGAAGCGCTACTTCTTCAAACCGGCCGGCGGCCATGGGGGTAAGGCGGTCTACCGCGGCGATAAGATGACGCGCGGCGTCTGGGAGGCCGTTCGACAGGGCGGTTACATTGCCCAGGAGCTGGCCGTTCCAAGCGAGCGTCGGATCAGGATCGACGGGGAGATCAAGGCGCTAAAGCTCGACGTTCGCCTCTACACCTACGGGGGGTCGCCGCTTCTGACCGCGGCGCGGGTCTATCAGGGCCAAACCACCAATTTCAGGACCCCCGGCGGCGGGTTTGCACCGGTTTTTGTCACCTGAGGCGCTTGTTCCCGCCCGCTGCGGATCCGGTCTAGTCGCGCCCTTAGATCGCAATCTTCGTGGCGCGGCCCCCAGCTGATTTTCCGTGGTCGGCGTAAAGGGCCTCAATGAGCGGGCAGCACGAAGCCTGCTCGGCGTCACAGGCTTGAACTGACTGGTTTAGCACCCGCTCCATCCGCCGTAGGTCGGCGATCCTGGCCCGGATATCGAGCAGGTGCGACGCAGCGAGAGTGCGAGCCTCAAGGCATGCGGCAGCTCCCCCGGCGGCCAGGTCCAGAAGGGTCCGCACCTCATCCAGGGTGAAGCCCAGTTCGCGGGCCCTTCGCACGAAGCCAAGTCGACCCACGTGGTCGGCGTCGTAGCTGCGGTAGCGGCCGCGCCGCGGCGGGGCTGGCATGAGGCCAATCCTTTCGTAGTACCGGATCGTCTCGATGTTGCAGCCCGTGCGGCGTGAGAGCTCGCCAATCTGGATCGCATGTTCGGCCATGGGGGTGTGGCTTTCAATTAGGACTTGAGTCTGTAGTCGCTACAGATGGCATCATCATCGGGCTTGCACCAGGAGTGGGCGCCATGACGGCATCTAACGGGCTTCGCGCCCAACGAGACGGACCAGGGCGCAGGCCCGCCGAGACGGCCTTGAGTTGGGCGGCGTTCGCCGCCGCAGCGGGCGCCGTCTTCGCCTGGGCCGCTTGCTGCGTCCTGCCGATGTCACTGGCCTTGGCCGGTCTAGGCCTTGGAGGCTTTAGCTGGATCGCCGGTCAGCGGACCTGGATCACGCTCGCCGCGCTGGTCGTGATCGGTGTCGGCTGGGTGCTCACTTGGCGGCGCGCACGGATGTGCAAGGTGGACAACGCCTGCGCCGCACCCTCGCACCTGGGCATTGGCTTGTTGAGCGCGGCCACCTTGCTCACCCTATTGGCTCTGGCTTGGCAGCCGTTCGTCGAGCCGTGGGCCCTGGCCCTGATCCGAAACGCCCGCGGATGAGCGATGTCGCTGCTCGGGACGATGCCGCGGCGCCGTCGCTTTGACGCAGTTAGACCGTCCCTCCTGGCCGAGTGGGGTCGCGACAATGGACCCCGGGACGTCTTGGGCCTGAGGCGTCGTGCCCGCCCGCCTCTCTGAGATGATCACGCCGCTTGGAAGCGCTAGGGCGGAGCATCCCTGCGCTTAATCGCCTGGATTTATCGTTATCTTCCGGCGCGCCCTGTCCGTCGTCCGCAAAGCTTCATCCCGCACAGCAGGAAAGCTGCGTCACATCCTTGGTGAAGGTCTGGGCCGCGAGCTTCAGGCCTTCCACCATGGTCAGGTAGGGGAACAACTGGTCGCCGAGTTCGCCCACGGTCATGCGCGCCCGGATGGCGAGCGCCGCCGTCTGGATAATCTCGCCCGCCTCCGGCGTCACCGCCTGCACACCGATCAACCGGCCGCTGCCGGCTTCCGCGACCAGCTTGATGAAGCCGCGGGTGTCGAAGTTGACGAGCGCCCGCGGGACGTTGTCCAAGGTTAGCAGCCGGCTGTCGGTCTCGATCCCGGCCTGCTGAGCCTCCGTCTCGCTCAGCCCGACCGTGGCGACCTGCGGGTCGCTGAAGACGACCGCCGGCATCGTGGCCAGATCCAGGGAGGCCTCGCCGCCGGTCATGTTGATCGCCGCTCGGGTTCCGGCCGCGGCCGCGACATAGACGAACTGCGGCTGGTCGGTGCAGTCGCCTGCGGCGTAGATGTGCGGGGCGCTGGTGCGCATGGCCTTATCGATGACCACGCCGCCGTGGGCGTCGACGGCGATACCGGCCGTCTCCAGGGCGAGGGTTTGGGTGTTGGGCGTGCGGCCCGTGGCGATGAGCAGACGGTCCACGCGCACCTCGCCCTGGCCGGTGGCGAGGACGAATTCGCCGTCGGCGAAGGCAACGTGGCTTGCCTGGGTGTGCTCCAGCACCTCGATGCCCTCGGCGCGGAAGGCGGCCGTGACCGCTTCGCCGATAGCCGGGTCCTCAGTAGAGAACAGGGTGCTGCGCGCCAGTATCGTGACCTTGCTGCCGAGCCGGGCGAAGGCTTGCGCCAGCTCGACGGCGACGACCGACGAGCCGATCACCGCAAGGCGCTCTGGGAGGGACTCGCTCTCGAGGGCCTCCGTCGAGGTCCAGTACGGCGTATCCGACAACCCGGGAACGGGCGGTATGGCCGGGCTGGCGCCGGTGGCGACCAGGCAACGGTCGAAGGTGAGATGATGCTCGGCGCCGTCGGCGTGGCGCACGAAGAGGCTGTGGGCGTCCCGGAAGCGCGCCTCGCCCCGCAACACCGTGATGGACGGGGTGTCGGCCAGGATGTTCTCGTATTTCGCGTGACGGAGTTCATCGACGCGGGCCTGCTGCTGGGCCAACAACCGGTCGCGCCGGATGGCGGGGGAGAACGCCTCGATCCCATCGTCGAACGGGCTTTTGCGGCGCAGATGGGCGATATGCGCGGCGCGGATCATGATCTTCGACGGCACGCAGCCAACGTTGACGCAGGTTCCGCCGATGACGCCGCGCTCGACGAGGGTGACTTTGGCGCCCTGGTCGACGGCCTTCAGGGCCGCCGCCATCGCCGCGCCGCCGCTGCCGATGACCGCGATGTGCAGTGGGATGCCGCCGCCGCTCCGTTGCACGTCGTTCGCCTGGACGCCCGGAGCCTTGTCGACGACCCCCGCGGGCGCGCTGACCGCGGCAGCGACCGCGGCGCTGTATCCGAGGGTCGCGACCGTCGCCGTCAGGGCCTCGGCGCTCACCCCCGCATCGGCCGCGATGTCCGCGCGGGCCTTCGAATAGGAGACGGCGGCCGAGCGCACACCAGGGACGCGCTCTAAGGCCTCCCGGACGTGCGTGGCGCACGAGTCGCAGGTCATTCCGTCGATACTCAGGCTGATTGCGGCGGTCACAGGTGCAGACTCCTCAGGGGTTGCCGGTGGATACATAGCCCGCGCCGGCGGGAGCATTTCGGGGCGGCGCCAGGAGATCCCAGATCGCGACGACCACCATCAAGGTCAGCCCGGGATAGAGGAGCCACGCTGTCGGCCAACCGCGGGTCGACATGAGCACAGCCGCCGCAAGGACCAAGATCGGCCCGACGACGCTCAACGCCATTCGCCCCCAGCGGCGATGTCGAAGCCCGCCGACGGTGTTGGCGATGAGCGCGATTATCGCGAAGAGCGGCAGGAGATAGCGGATGAAAACGCCCTCGTACTGGCTCAGAAAACCCAAACCCAGCGCGGCGGCAAGGCTGGCAAGTGCGGGGAAACAGGCCACGCACCCCATGGCGGTGACGATCGAGCCGATGACGCCGGCCTTGTCCGCCGCGCGGGTGAGCGGATTCTGGATATTCATCGGCATGGCCTCGGCAGCTTCGCTGGAACCTTCAGAGCGACGCTGCAGGCAAGACGCAGCATGGCGATGAGGCTCATGACGGTTAGATACGGTCTGTAGCGACTACAGACTCAAGCCCAAAATTAAGAGGCGCAGACTCGCATTGCGGATAAGCGGGACCGCGACGGTCAAATCGCCCAATGCCTTGGCCTTCGGCGAGCGTCGTCGGTCCGACCGCGGCGATGGTCCGCTGACCTACAGTTTGGGCGCCCACTTGGCGATTTTAGCCAGGATGTCGTCGAAGGCCGGCTGGCCGCGAAAATAGAGCGCGCTCGACGCGGCGTAGGCCTTCTGCAGCGTGGCGCGGGTCTCGGGGTCGCTCAGCACGAAGGCCTCGTTCTCGGCGATGATCGGATTATCGGCCTTTGGGAAGCGCTTGGCCTTGTGGTCGAGATAGTTTTGCGTGCCGACAAACACCTGCACGGTCGGATCCTTGAGCAAGGAATAGACGTCGTAGTAGTGGCGCATGAAGTTGGGCGGGAACGCCCCCGTCTCCTGCTGCAGGCGAAACTTGGTGGAGATCGCCTGCAGCTTTTCGACCAGCGTATGGCCCGGATGGTAGCAGGCGACGCCCAGGGCGCGGTTGTCGAGGATCTCGACCCGGCTGGCGGCGAAGTCATAGGCCCACGAGGAGATGTCGCGGGCTTCGTTGGGTGCGACATCGTCGAAGCCCACCTCCAGCAGCACGCCGTCTTTTAGGCCTTCGACAGATCCATTGATGCTGGCGTAGGTCAGGCGGATGCCGGCGCTGCGATATTGGCGAGGGTCATCAAACGCCGTGTCGCGCTCGACCGAGGTGATGCCGTCGATGACGATGGTCTGCGCAAGCCGATCGTAGAAGTCCTTGCGGCTTTGGACGTGCGCCGCCTTGTCGTGATTGCGGCCGATCATCACTGGCGGATCGGCTGGCGGCGCGATGCGGATGTCGATGTCTTCCGAGAAACGACTGATCAGTCCGTAGCCCTTGGAGAGCGATGTGCCACCCTTCAGCTCGAAGGTCAGGCCCAGCTGCTGCAGGCCGTAGAGGCTCTGCATGATCCAATAGTCCTTCTCGACCAGCGCCGGGGCGATACCCTGCGCCTCGGCGACGATGCGGATCAGATCGGCAAACTGACGATGGTTGTGCAGGAGGTCAGGCGGCATCCTGCATCCCGACCTCGGCAAGGGCGCGGGCGAAGAACTTCTTGGCCCGTTCCGAGCCATAGCTCTGGACCGCCTTCTTCACCCGCGCCGTATCGCTGGCGGCCAGGCGCGCCTTGACGCGCTCGAGCACCTCGTCGGCGCTCTCGCCTAGCTGGTCGAGGTTGTTGACCAGATCGACCAGCAGGAATTCCCGGCTGAGCTTCTTGGGGAAGGCGGGTTTCATGCGGAAGTCGTAGGTGCGGCCGCCCAGGGCGAACTTGCCGTGGCGCTTGTGGTTATAAACCACGGTCTTGTTGTGCAGCTGGGTCGTGCCGACCCCCAGCGCATTGTAGGCGTTGGGCGAGGCCAGCAGGAACGGGCCGCCCTTGAGGAAGGTCGACACCAGGGTGTTGTCCTCGGGCGGGGCCTTCCCGAACACCGTCTGTTTGGGCGCATAGTAGAGGCCGCCGGCCAGCTTGGTCAGCACGCCGGCCTGCACCGCTTCCTTGAGGTGGCGATCGACGGCCGTCGACCATTGGGCCAGGTCCGCCCGCCGGTAGGTCTGTCCGGGGCGGAGCTTAGCCTTGAACTGGTCGAACTTGCTCATGGCTCCAATCTAGGCCTCCGAAGCGATTTTGCAAGGAATGTCATTAAGAATCCATGCAAATTGAACGGTGGAGGCACCGCGTGACCCGGCCTTGGCGTGCCGGGCTGCATCGCGTCTAATGGCTCGATGATCCAGTCGACCAATCGTCTTAGCCGGGGGGGCGCGCCTGCGCCGCGGGCGGCCCTTGTGGATCTATGGCGTGATCGCCGTGGCGGGCGTCGCCTTTTGCGGTCTGCTGCTGATCTTGAAGCATTAGCGCTCTTTGGGGAAAGCGTTCCCCTGCGGCCGAGCCATGGTCTCGGCCGACCCCATCTGCGGGGACACCCCGCAACGCCCCGGAAACCGAGAGCGGCCGGCGGGCGTGCTCGGCCCCGCCATTGTCGCGGCTCCTAGCTGACCTGCAGGTCGCGGCAGACATCGACATCCCAGGCGAGCTTGACCCACATGTCGCCCGCGTTCGCGATGATCGCAGTATGTAGCGTGGCAGGCTTTTCGGAGGAGCTTGGCGATCTACGCATTGGGCGACAATAGCGGACCTTGCGCGCTTTGGCGGCGCCCCCCTCCTTTGCCAAGGCACTACAGCGATTTGAGCTCGTCCAGCATCGTCGGGATCAGTTCCGAGACCGTCGGGTGAAGGTGAACGGCCCGCTGGATCGTGGTGTAGGGCGCCCTGGCGTACATGACGTCGATGATACCGTGGATGGCCTCGTCGCCAGTCAGGCCGAGGATCGCCGCGCCGAGGATCTGTTTGCTCTCGGCGTCGACCAGAACCTTCATGAAGCCCTGGGTCTCGCCCTTTTCGACGGCGCGACCGACGCGGGTCATGGCGCGCTTGCCGACTAGCACCGGCCGACCCGTCGCCCTGGCTTCCGCCTCGTTCATCCCGACCCGGCCGAGCGGCGGATCGATGAACAGGCCGTAGCAGGTGATCCGGTCGCTGGCCTTGCGCGGGTCGTTGTCCAGCAGGTTGGCGGCGATGATCTCGAAGTCGTTGTAGGCGGTGTGGGTGAAGGCGCCTTTGCCGTTGCAGTCGCCCATTGCCCAGACGCCGTCGACATTGGTGCGCAGCTGGTCATCGACGACGATGTAGCCGCGTGGGTCGACCTGCACTCCGGCCTTGTCCAGGCCAAGGTCGTCGGTGTTCGGACGCCGGCCGATGGCCAGCAGCACGTGCGAGCCCTTCACCTGGGGCTCCTCGGGATTGTCGCAGACAACATTGGTGCAGACGCCTTCATCGCAGGGCGAGAAGCTGATGCACTCGGCCCGCAGGCGGAACTTCACGCCTTCGGCCTGGAGAATCTCCAGCACGGCTTGGGAGATATCGGGATCTTCCCGGCCGATCAGGCGGTCGCCCATCTCGATGACCGTCACCTCGGCGCCGAACCGCCGATACATCTGGGCGAACTCAAGCCCAATGTAGCTGCCGCCGACGATGATCAGGTGCTTGGGGAGGGTGGAGACCTCCATCATCTCGACGTTGGTCAGGTACGGCACGCCGGCGAGGCCGGGCATGTCGGGGACGTTGGCGCGTCCGCCGACGTTCAGGAAGATCTTGGGCGCGGTGAGCAGGGCCTGGCCGACGCGGACCGAGTGGGCGCCCTCGAAGCGGGCGTGGCCACGGAACAAGGTGCAGCCCTCCATGTCGGCGAGCCAGCTTTCGAGGTTGCCGCGCGAGTTGAGGGTCACGGTCTTGGAGCGCTGCTGAACGCGCTTCATGTCTACCCCAACGTCGCCAACCGTGACGCCGTAGTCAGCCGCGCGCCGCGCCATGTGCGCGGCATAGGCGCTGGCCACCATGGCCTTGGTCGGCATGCAGCCGGTGTTGACGCAGGTCCCGCCGAGATGTTCACGCTCGATCAGCGCGACCGTCTGGCCGGCTGCAGTGAGCCGCCCCGCCAGAGAAGGGCCAGCTTGGCCGGCTCCGATGATGATGGCGTCAAAGGTCTGGTTCAAAATCGGCACTCTCTCCACTAGGCGCTATGCCCGCGCAGGGACGTAGTTGTCTTAGGCACTGTCCATAGCGACGCGCGCGTGCACGACGTCGCCTACATGATGCACAGGCGCTACGATCAGTATGGGCCGGCGAGCCGAATGTCTTTCAGACGCGCACGGCGCGCGAGAACAGATACATCTTTGGAGATCATCCTGACGAAATCGGTAAATCCCGCTGCCATTGGTGACGCGGTCTTGCTGGAAGCGGCCGAGCAAGCCACGGCTCGCGCGGCTCGTGGATGGCTTCTGCGCATGTTGCGATGGGGAGGAGGCGCGAGTAACGCCGATCTGGTCGTTGAACTGCTCGACAGAATTGGCATGCGTCATAGCCGCCGATTTGTGGTGGAGCAGGGAGATTGGTTGGCGTCCCGCGGTTATCTCATCACCAGGCAATTCGAGATGGTCATCGTCTACGAACTGACGCGGATAGGCGACGAGGTGGCCCGGGCGGTAGTTGTCGACGAGGGCGTCGGACCGATTCAGCTAGCTGACGTTTCCGCCGATGAGGTGGTGATCAAGTCTTCTAGATCCCACTAATCCTTCGCCGAAGCAGCATTCCAACGAGACCCGCCATGGCCGCCGCCGCCCAGAAGAGCCTCGACGCCCTGACGAACGACCTGCTGTGGATCCTGATCGGGACATACGTCTATCACCGCCGAACTCAGCTAGAAGGTCTCGCGACCTGGTCGGCGGAACATCTGGCCGAAGAGTTCTTTCTGATCGAGGCCGTTCAGCGGGACCTGATCTTGCGCCTGACAGCGCTCGACGATCGCGGCCGCGGCCAGCGGTCTTTCCCCGCGGTGGCGAAGTGCTTGAAGGACGCCGGCGCTTTCTCGGCGAAGGCTCAGGCGGAGGCGGACGCCGCCATCAAAAACTACCGCGACTTGATCAACGAGATGAAGGTCAAGCATCGAAACGCCTATATCGGCCATGTCCTGGATGAGGAATCTTCCACCCCTCGATTGCCCCAGGCGCCTGCGGCGCTGGGCAAGGCCACCGCTGCCGCGGTCGCGTTGGGCGACCACTTGACTGGCCAACGTCAGAGTTACTCATTCCGCCTTACCGGCGGCCGATGCATCGACCTGCGAAAAGCGCTCGGTATGTGACTAGCTCACGTCGCTGGGGGAGTATGGGGCGCGGTTACGATCGGGAGGACTGGGCGCCAACTCTATTTTAATGTAAGACTTCTACGACATTAAAACCCGATAACGTCATCACAAGATAACATTATGCCCGCCGCACACCGCCCTTCCGTCGCTACTCGCCGTGCGCTTCGTAAGCTGGGCGAGGATATCGGCAATGCGCGCCGCCGTCGCCAGCTGACCATGGAGATCCTGGCCGAGCGAGCGTTTACGACGCGCCAGACCCTGCAGAAGGTCGAGGCGGGCGACCCCATGGTGGCCATGGGGATCTATGCGGCCGTGCTGCAGGCGCTGGGCCTGCTTGAGGGCCTTGGCGATCTCGCCGCGCCGGGCCAGGACGAGGTTGGATTGTCCCTGGCTGACGAGGCGCTGCCCAAGCGGGTGCGTCTGCGGGTTCGGAGCGCGCGCCATGCCTGACATCGAGGTCCACATCGACCGGCCTGGCGGCGTTCAGCGCGTCGGAACCCTGCACCGGCAGGCCCGGCGCGGCGGCGAGGCCGTGGCCTTTGAATACCATCCCGACTGGCTGACCGACCCTGACCGGTTCTCGCTGGAGCCGGCCCTGACCCTGAACCGCGGCGCCTTTGCGCCGGCGGCGGGCCTGGCCATGTTCGGATCCTTAGGTGACTCGGCGCCCGACACCTGGGGCCGGCGGCTGATGCAGCGCGCCGAGCGGCGCCTGGCCGAGCGGGAGGGCAGGGCGGTGCGCACCCTGGCCGAGGCCGACTATCTGATCGGGGTCGCCGATGTGTCGCGCCTGGGAGCGCTGCGCTTCCGCTATGCCGGCGGCGAGGTGTTCGAGACGCCGACGGCCCAGGGTGTTCCCGGCCTGGTCGAGCTTGGCCGGCTGATGGCGGTGACCGACCGGATCCTGCGCGATGAGGAGACCGACGCGGATCTGCAGATGATCTTCGCGCCGGGGTCCTCGCTCGGCGGCGCCCGGCCCAAGGCCTCGGTGATCGACCAGCACGGCCGGCTATCGATCGCCAAGTTCCCCAAGCCCGATGACGACTACAGCGTCGAGCGCTGGGAATCGGTGGCCCTGACCCTGGCCGGGATGGCCGGCGTCCGCGTGGCCGCCCATGAACTGATCGAGGTGGCCGGCCAGGCGATCCTGCTATCGCGTCGGTTCGACCGCGAGGGAGAGGGACGCATCCCGTTCCTGTCGGCGCTGTCGATGATGGGCCTGAAGGATGGGGAACGGGGGAGCTATCCCGAGCTGGTCGACGTGCTGGTGCAGACCGGGGCCCAGGCGCAGCGCGACGCCGCCGAACTCTATCGCCGGATGGTGCTGAACGTCCTGATCTCCAATGTCGACGATCACCTGCGCAACCACGGCTTCCTGTGGCTGGGGCAGGGCGGTTGGACCTTGTCGCCGGCCTACGATCTCAACCCGACGCCGGTGGACGTGAAGGCGCGGATCCTGACCACGACCATCGATCTTGATGATGGCACCTGTGACCTGGACCTGGTGCTGTCGGTGGCCGGGTTGTTCTCGCTCAGCGATGCGGAGGCCCGTGACCTCGTCGGAGGGGTGGCTCAGGTGACCCGTGGGTGGCGAGACGTGGCCGCCGCGGCCGGCGCGCGGCCGGCGGAGATCCGGCGCATGGAGAGCGCGTTTGAGCATGACGATCTGGCGCGGGCGTTGGCGCTGTAGCGTAGGGATGGTGAGGCAGAACGACATCTGGCCTCAGGCGCCGAGGCTGCTCCGGCGCCGCCACAAGGACAATTAAGCGATGCGGAAAGACGGCTCGAGGCGGAGGACCTCCCTCAAGACGGTCACTTCGCCATCTGTTCGATGAAAGCTTTCTCCTGGCCGACCTTCTGCTGCTGCTCGGCCTCCTTCGTGAGGATGCCCTGATGCTTCTCAGCGACTTCCGCGAGTTCCATTCGCCGAAGGCTGATAGAGTCCCGGTCGCCGCCGATGCCGCCCACAGTGATCTCCATTGGGATGCCCAGCTTCACGTAGGTCCGGTACGACCTCCATTCAGAGAATTTCCAGCCGTCGTCGATCAGCTTGCGCTCAACAGCTGGGATGCCCCGCTCGGGGTTCTCGACGCAGGCCGTCGGATCGCCGGGGGTGTCCGCCTCGCACGGGTACTTGTGGCGCGTCTCCTCGAAGTAGAATGACACGTCATCATACCGAAGGTCGTCGGGCGTGGGCTTCGGGGGATCCAGGTTCTGTGCCGTGACCTGGAAGCGTTCGGGCGGCTTCAGCCAGGCCGCCGCCTTCAGAGCAGGCACGCCGAGTAAGGCCGCCTGGGAAGTTTTCTCACAGGTGAACCCGCTCATGCTGCCGTCGCAGTGTATCAGGCCGGAAGCCTTGGCGTCGGCTGGGCCGCCGGGGAAGGTGACGCCGTCGAACGTCACCTTCTCGGGCGGCGCTGGTTTCGGGGGAGCGGCGGGTTCGGGAGACCCGCAGCCGGCCAGGCACAACACTAACAGGACCGTCCGCTTCATCACCTCAGCGACCGCCTCTCGCGCGGTTGCAATGCCGATGCGTCAATCTGGCGTTTTCTGGGATCGTCGCGCCGCCACGCCAATAGTGTTTGATGTGATCGACTTCCGCGTCCTGCGGGGCATGGACGTGTTGGCTGCAGATCGCGCACGTCGGATCGGCGGCGTGCAGATCTTCCTTGAGCTTGCGGCTGAAAGCCCGGACTTCCCCTGCTGGAACCACCACTGCGGCTTCAAGGCGCTGCCGCCAAGTGTCGGCCCGGTAGCGAACCCTGTCGGGCTTGTCGGTTGTCCGCCCGATGTAATCGACAAAGGTGTCGTCGTTGGACATCAGATCCAAGAATTCCTCCCGGATCGCGTCGGCGACGGGGACGATCTGACGTTTCTCAAAGAAAGCGAAGGTGTAGAGGATGGTGTCCCAGAGGGCGACGTTGAGCTTGCTCTCCCAGTGGCCTTCCGGGCCGCGGTCATCACCGGCGGACCAACGCCGGAAGGCATTGGGTCCGAACACCGCCCAGGCGCATTCGATCGCGCTCTCGAACATGGCCTTCAGCGCCGAAATCTCGGTTGGCGAGGCATGGCGATGGGCGATCATCTCCCGGTTCATGAACTGCTTCATCCCACCCTTGAAGTTGAGGTGGGAGTTTCGCTTCATCGCGAAGAACCGCAGGATGAGTTGGCGATCCTCCATCCGCTTGTGCGTGGCCTCGGCATGGCGGATTTTGAGCAGGAATGGATTTTCCGCGAGCTCATTGAGCATGTCGTTGTAGGCGCCGCGGTACATGCAGTTGCGGAGTTCTGCGTCCTTCAGCTGAACCGACCCGCAATTTAGCCGCTCAAACACCTCAAACTTCAGGTCCGGATGGGACTCGTTTTGCAGGATGACCGCTCGTAGCGTGTAGTTGAGGATGGCGTTCTGATCCGCCTTGGGGAGGTCTTTGAACGCCTTGCCCTTCAGGTCGCTGCGGACGTTCATCTGGCCAAGCCGGAAGGCCGTTCCATCGGGAAACCGCCCAACGACATAGCTGTGGAGCGATGTCAGGCGCTGCTGGCCGTCAACGACCTCCCAGTCTCCCTCCATAGTTTCCGCGAGGTAGACGACGGGCAGTGGGATCCGCATCAGGACAGATTCGACCAAGGCGCTGGCCTTGCCGGCGGACCAGACATAATTGTAGCGGCGCGCAATAGTGAACGGCTCGACGCGAGATACAAGGCGTGTTTCGACGCATATTAGCTGAGACGTCTGTGCCTACTCGGCGCACATTGTGTGAGACTGAAACCACAATGGTTGAGACCGACGCGCGCTATTTGAGACCGACGCACGGTCGATGAGACGCTTCAGAGCGGCAGGCCCGCGGCGCGCATCTCCTCCATCAACTCCGTCGAGCGGGCGGGATCGAGCCCGCCGCGGAACAACTGCCGGATCTCTGCCGGCTTGGCGTCGAACAATTCCGCGAGAGACTTGAGATCGTAGCCGTGCCGCGTCAACTGCGGCTCTAGATCGTCGGCGCGGCGCGACAAGACGGTCTCGACGATCGCCTTGTCGATCGGCTTCACGCCAGCCTCGAAACCGGCCTCGAACACCCGCACCAGCGAACTGCTGAGCTGCAACGGCGTCTTCAGACGCACCGCAAGCAAAGTGGCGGCTTCCTCTGTGATGACGTCTTCAGGTTGGGCGTCGGAGTGGAGGGAACTCTTGAGGGTCCAGTCGAGAAAGTCACGCTGCCGTTCGCGCAACCCTCCGAACTCGAAAACAGTCGTCCGGTCGCCGACCTCTTCCATGCTGGGCCGCCGCAGGTCATTTTTGAGCTTGGGGTGGCCGACCAGAACGACGGAGAGTTGTCCGCCGCCTTCCACGACGAGTTCGATGAGACGTTTGAGCGCGGTCAGCGTCTTGGGGTGCAAGGCGTGGGCGTCGTCGATGAATAGGGCCACTGGCTTCTTGGCCTTGCGAAACAGTTCCTGAAGGTCGCGCTCACGTCGTTCACTCTGGCGGGAAATGACGACGGCCTTGTCCGACGACAGATCGTAGAACAGTGCGGAGATCAGCAGGGGAACCGTGATCTTCACCTTGTCCACCGTCAGGGACCTGGAGACGATGACCCGCCCTTCACGCTCAAGTTCGGTCCGAAGCTGACGCGATAGCACCGTCTTGCCGGACCCGATGACGGCGGTGAGCGCGATCAGCCGACCGCTCATGATCGCTGTGCGCAGGTCGCGCGAGATCTGAGCGTGGTGATCAGTCTCGAAGAATTCGACATCGACCGGCGATCGTTCGAGGCCGTAATATTCCATCACTTCGGTCAGCATCCGTAGAGCCCTCCTCGGCGCCCTTGGGGAAATCGCTCGCGTATCGCCGCCAAAATCTCCGGCCTAGCCAGCGTCCGGCGAAGCAGGTCATCGACAAAGCGGCGGTCGTCATCGGACAGCTTGGCCAGCGGGAAGCGCACTTCGTCAGCGATGGCCCGCCGGGCCGCCAGAACGCTCGGAAAGGCCAACTCGTGGAAGGGGTCGGGGTCGCGGAACGGTCTGGATGGAAGCGCGGCCGAATCCTGTTGAACGCCGATCATCACCACATCGTCTTCGCCGCTCAGCGCCGAACGCGGGAGCTTGAGCTGCGCCGCCAGCTCTCCGACCTTGTCGGCGCGAACCTCGCGACGACCCTTGCGATGTTTTCGATAGCGATGAAGGGGGATCGGGCCACCGACCGGGGTGTAGGGTCCGAAGCGCTCCTCGCCCTGTTCGACGAATAGCTCCTGATCGAAGAGGCCCCACCAGACGACAACGGTCTCGCCCGCCAGCTCAGGATCGACCTCATAGGTGACGCCGGCCACCGTGATCCGGCAGTCGATGCCGACCGCGCGTCGTTCGGGTTCACGGGCGAAGGTGCAAAACCGCTCCCAAGCGCACATCTGGCGCACGCCATCGGGCGGCAGATTGCCGAGCCAGTCATGAAGGCGGCTGTGCGGCTCGGATCGATGATCGCCGCTGTTGTAGGTGGCGATATAGCGGGCGAGCCAGCGGTTGGCCTCTTCCTCGGTTTCGGGCTGATGGAAGTGATAAAGCGTTTCGTGGGCGTCCTTCACGGTCCTGAACGGCCGCTCGACCTTGCCCTTGGCCCGGGCTGTGGTCCGCCGGCCATCGCTACCGGCTGGCATGTGGATTATCGCCTCGATGTTGAGGCTCTCCATCACGCGCTGAAACACCCCGGATTTCGCGACCGGGCCATTGTCGAGATAGAGCGTCGTGGGGACGCCCTGGAATGGATTGGCCTCGTCCGGCTTGGCCGACATGGCGTTGAACAAGAAACGCAGCGCCGATTCAGCGTCCTCGCCATAGACACAACGATATTCCTGATAGGCGACGCCGGAGCGGTCATCGACCACGCTGAACAACATCAGCGTCGGCGCGCCGTTCCGATCAGGATCGATCCAGGGCGGGACGGCGAGTTGCTTCAGCTCCGAAGGGCTCATGTCGAAATGCCACAACGCGTTCGACTGCTCGGCTTGAAACCGCACTGCTGGCGGCGGCCGGGTCATCCGCTCGTTGTCGTAGCCGAGGCGACGCATGTGACGGTTGATGGTCGAAGCGGTCAGCTTGCCAGGTGGAAGCTTCTGCAGGCCGTCCGGGGTCTCGACCCCATGCTTCTCTAGTAATTCGAGAATGCGGACCGTTGAGAGATGTCGCCCTTTTCGGTTGGTGGTTCGCACCTTCATCGCCGCGATGATCTCGCACCAACCTTCGACTTCGGCGCCCGACAAGACCCGCGGCCGGCCACGGTCGGCGCGATGTGCATGGCGGGGATGGCCGCCCCCACGGAGCAGACGATACAGCGTAGCCCGGCTGACGCCGTAGAGCGTGCCGGTGGAGAGCAAGAGTTGCTGACGATCAGGGTGTTTGGCCGGCAAGGCGGCCAGACGCCGACGGAGCATCACCAGCGCCTCAACGGGGACGCTGGTGCTCGGCGCCATCAGCCAGCCACTTGAAGCTGGCGCGGCCGAACTGCCGCTGGCGCATCGAGTAGGGCCTGGCCCGCCGCCTTGGGCGTTCCATCGCCGTTGACGTAAACATAGAGGGTCGTGGTGGTCAGACCCAGGCGGCGGGCCACCTCCGTGGCTTTGGCCTCGCGGTCAGCCATCGCCGCCATGGCCATCATCAACGTCGCCCGGTCCATCTTGCGAGGTCGGCCGCCCATACGTCCCCTGGCCCGCGCTGCGGCCAGGCCTGCGTTGGTCCGTTCTGAGATCAGCTCGCGCTCAAACTCGGCGAAGGCCGCAAAGATGCCGAACGCCAAGCGGCCGTTGGCCGTCGTCGTATCGATCTGCGCGCCAGCTCCGGCGATGACCTTCAGGCCCACCCCGCGCGTCCGCAACTCATCGACAGTGTTGACCAGGTGGCGGAGATCTCGGCCGAGCCGGTCGAGTTTCCAGAGCACCAAGGTATTGCCAGGCTGGAGCGCCTTGAGGCAGGCCGCCAGTCCCGGCCGATCATCACGCCGGCCGGAGGCCAAATCCTCATAGATGCGGTCAGGTTCGACGCCGGCTGCGGCCATGGCGTCACGCTGCGGCGCCAACGTCTGGCTCCCGTCGGCTTTGGACACGCGAACGTAACCCACCAGCACCCGGCCGCTCCGTCAGAAAAGACAGATCGGAGGGTGCAAGCTTGCGATCATTTCCGCAACGGGTTTTCTGGTGGCGCAGGATCACTCCTGGGCCAATTGCGGCGACCGTCAGGAAACCGGCCGTTTTCCTGGGGGGTGACGCGGGCGAGCCCATTGGCGTGATTAGCGTCTCAATGACGTCTCTGGTTTCGCGCGGCGCTGAAAGGCCAGGGCAATTGTTGCTGCGATTTCGTTGAGCTGCGCGAGGAACTGTTCGCCTGGAACTCCATGGTCCTGCACGAGGTGCATTTCGAAGGCTCGGCGAACGTGGCGCGCCGGTCGCACCGCTCGCGAGCGCCATCGAACGTGACTTCGGAAGCCACGATAGCTGGGCGGCGGAGTTCGCCGGCATGGGCAAGGCGCTCGGCGGCGGTTCCGGCTGGGTTCTGCTGGCCTGGAGCGAGCGCGACCAGCGGCTTGTCCATCAGTGGGCCTCCGACCACACCCAAATCGCCGATGGCCGGCCGCTGCTTGCTTTGGACATGTACGAGCACGCCTATCACATGGACTACGGGGAGCTCACGTCGACGCCTACATGAAGGCGTTCTCCTGGGGAGGCGACAACGCGCGCTTCGCCCGCGCCGTCGCCTGATACGCATCGATGTCGAATCGTGAGCGGCTGTGGCCCTGACGGGCTGCGCGGCGCCAATTGGACGAGCAGGCCCTTCCAATCGCGCTTGCAAGGCGGTAGCTATCGCCCACCGGGCCATCGCGGATCGCCCGGTTAGACGGCCCGGTCGTCCAAGATCCGCTCCTTGGAGCGTGCGCGTAAGGCGCGCGCAGGGGAGCGTGTGCCTTGGATTTCGGTTTGTGCGTCGAGCCCGCGTGGGCTTCTTTTTTCCTAGCAAGCGAACGTCACCGCGAAAGCCGGGTCGGTCCGCCTTGCTTGGGCGATTTCGCGAGCCATCCTTCAGCGCGGCCACGCAATCGCGCGTGCGATCTGAGCCACAGCGGAGTGATGGCATGACCGCGTCTGCCGAACTCGATATGGCTGCCGAGCCGCAGCCGCCGGCGCTGAGCTATCCGCAGCTGTTCTTACGCTTCCTGCGATTCGGGCTGATGGCCTGGGGCGGGCCGGTGGCCCAGATCGCGATGCTACGGAAGGAACTGGTCGAGGAGGAACGCTGGATTTCCAGCGCGCGCTTCAATCGCCTGCTCGCTGTCATGCAGGTTCTCCCTGGGCCAGAGGCCCATGAGCTCTGTGTTCACCTTGGCATGCGCGCCAAGGGCCGGCTCGGAGGCATGCTCGCGGGGCTGGCGTTCATGCTTCCCGGCTTCCTGCTGATGTTCGCCTTGTCCTGGCTCTACTTCGCGATGGACATCCAGTCGTCTGCGCTCGGCGCCGCCTTCCTCGGCGTGCAGGTGGGCGTCGTCGCCATGATCGTGCGAGCGGTGCACCGGATCGGCGAACATGTGCTGAACGACCGGTGGCTCTGGGGCCTGGCCCTCGGCGTCGGGTTGGCATCGCTCCTAGGCGCGAGCTTTTGGGTCGTGCTGCCCATCGCCGGGGTGGTCTATGCGCTTGCTGCATCGGGTCGGCAATCTCTGGCGCTCGTGTGCGCGTTCATCGGGGTCGCCCTAGCGACCGCCGTCATCTGGTGGTCGCCGGGCGTTCAACCGGGCGATGTGCAAGCCGTCGGCGCATCGGCTGGTCCGGTGGCTCTCTTCCTCTCCGGTCTCAAAGCCGGGTTGCTGACGTTCGGCGGAGCGTACACGGCCATCCCGTTTCTCCGGAACGACGCGGTGGGGCGGGGTTGGATGACCGACGGTCAGTTCCTCGACGGTCTGGCGCTCTCGGGCATCCTGCCGGCGCCGTTGATCATCTTCTCCACCTTCGTGGGCTACGTCGGCGGCGGCCCGATTGGCGCCCTAGCCATGACCGCCGGGATTTTCCTGCCCGCCTTTGCGTTCTCGCTGATCCTCTACGATCGTCTGGAAGCCGTCCTGGAGGTCAAGCAGCTGCACGCGCTCCTGGAGGGCGTCGCTGCCGGCGTGGTGGGCCTGATCGCCGCAACGACGCTGCAGCTCGGGCAGGCGACGGCGGAACGGGTCCCGGTGCTCTGGCCAGCCCTGGTCATCTTTGCTGGCGCGCTTGCCATCCTTTATCTTTGGAAGAGCAAGCTCAACATCGTGGCCGTGATCTTCGCCGCCGGGGCGGCGGGCTGGTTCGCCTATGGGTGAGCAAAGCCCCCCCGCGGGGTCAGACGCCAGTCTGGACGCCCACGTCCCCATAGCCGGCCCAACAAGTTGTTGACTGTCGAAACCGTGTTGATGAGCCGCAGCGCACGGGCGCTGCGGCGAACGAGGAGAATATCTATGAAGCGAATTACGCTGACGCTGACGCTCGTCGCCGGCGCCTTTTTTGGCCAAGCCGCGAGCGCGGCCCCTGACTGGGCCGCCGTGGGCCGCGCACTGGGCAAAGAGGGCGCTGTGCAGCCCGGCGGAGTCTATCGAGTCGGGATGCCGCGGACCGATCTCAAGGTGACCCTGGACGGGGTGCCGATCAGGCCTGCGCTGGCGCTCGGATCCTGGCTTGCGTTCCAGGACATGGGCGACCACGCCATGGTCATGGGCGACCTGGTTCTCACGCACGAGGAGGTGAACCCGGTCATGAAGGTTCTCGTCGAAAACGGCCTCGAAGTGACCGCGCTCCACAACCACCTTCTGCGGTCCTCGCCGGCCACGATGTACATGCACGTAGGTGGTCACGGAGATCCGGTGAAGCTTGCCGCGGCGCTGCAGAAGGCGATCACGCAAAGCAAGACCCCGATGGGGGCGGCATCCACGGTCGCGCCCGCTACGCCCGCTCCCGCGATCGACACGGCCGGCCTTGACCGCACGCTGGGCTACAAGGGCAAGGCCACGGGCGGCATCTACCAGTTCAGTGTTCCGCGCGCGGAGCCGGTTCGGGAAGCCGGCGCTGTGGTGCCCGAAGCCATGGGCTCGGCCACGGTCATCAACTTCCAGCCCACCGGCGGCGGCAAGGCCGCCATCACCGGTGACTTCGTCCTGACGTCCGACGAAGTGAACCCGGTGATCCGGGCGCTTCGGGCGAACGGCATAGAGGTCACCGCGCTCCACAACCACATGCTGGACGACGAGCCGCGACTGTTCTTCATGCATTTCTGGGCGAACGACGACGCGCTGATGCTCGGGCGCGGGCTTCGGTCGGCGCTGGATCACGTCAAGGCCGCCAAGCCATGAGGACCTGGGCCGGCATGGCGGCGACGGCGGTCTTGGCCGCCGCGCTCTCCAGCGGAGTGACTTGGGCCGTGGCGGGCAAGGATCGTGAGCCGACAGCGTTGCAGGGGGTAGGCCCGAACGGGCCACCGCTCACCATGACTGTGGCGGGGCTCCAGGCCGTTTGCGAGGTCAATGGCTCAGACCCTCGGAGCTGGTGCGCCGGCTACCTCATGGCCGCCGCCGACACGCTGCAGGCTTTCGGCGCAGGAGGGCACAAGGCCGGGACCTGTGCTGTCTCCTACCGGGTGGAGGATCTGGCGCCCCTCTACACGGGATGGGCGCGCCGATCCCCGCAGGCTGCGGATCTGCCGATGCTCGCCGGGGTCAGTCTGGCATTCCGCGAAGCCTGGCCCTGCCCCTAAGGCTTCACGGGGACACTCGGACAAGGCGCTAGGTCTCTTGCAAAGGCGCTCGCCCCGGCGTTTACGTGCGTTTCGAGGTGATACTCGTTCCGACCGATCCAGTTCAGATATCCGGCGCGCAGCGGTCGTCGGATTGCGGAGGATCGTCGCACACGCCATGGCGATCACCCGCAATGCCTCCCGCTCTGAGACGCGTCTCACCGACCGTGGGTCGGTCTCAAATAGTGCGCGTCGGTCTCAATCATTGTGATCTCAGTCTCACACAATGTGCGCCCCGGAGCGGCGAACGTCTCAGCTAATGTGCGTCGAAAGGCGTCATGAATCTCGCGTCGAGCCGTTCACTATTGCGCGTCCCTACACATAATCGCGTTGAAACTCGGGTTGCAGGATAAGGCCGTTGCGGCTGATACGGGCGACAAGTGCCTCGATCGAGAGGTCCAGCGACTGCGTCGCCAGGCGCCGTTCGCTGCTTTCGAGTTCAAGCGGCGCCTCTTCCGCACCGCTCATGTCCTCAAGTTCAGCATCCGCTTCAGTCAAATCGCTCAATTCAGCCTCTCCCCCAACGAGATCCGTCAGCAAGTTCAATAACAAAGTAAATTCGTGGTCCGCGGACGCATAGGTGAACCAGGTTGGTCCGGCCTTAATCGGCGCCGAGCAGTTTGAATTCTTCGGTGGTGTACCTGGTTCTAGCTCAAGCGTTGCAGCCAGGTTGATCCGAGCGGTCGCCGCGATGCCGCCACCGGCAATCCAAACGGTCGCTGTTCTCCGCCCCTCTCGATGGACGTTGACACAGAGGCCCTGGCGCTCCCAACGCCACATCTTCTTGGTGGAAGCGGGATTGGCTGGGCCGAGAGCGGCCGAAACCGCCGAGACAGCCTTCCGAACCACAGCGCTATCGCCGGGCGCGGTCTCTGCGGCGCCATCAGACATTTCAATCGCAACCACCCGACTTCCCTAACTCACCCAGCTACAGCTTCACCAGCGCCCAAGCGTCGGGGTCTCTCCACTCCGTGACTGCCGGGAGGGAATTTCAGGGTCCAGTCGCGCCCAGCTGGCGCCACGGCTGTGCGCTCCGCGTCGGCGGCGTAACCACGTCGCCGCTTGGCTGCCGTAATTTTCTCGAACGCCGCGAGGGCGGCCTGTCTGGTTGCAAACCAATAGGACCGTTCTTGGCCGCGAGAGCCGATACGACCCCAGGCACGCACCAGGAGCACTTCTTCAAACAAGCTGGGCTGGAGGCGAGCTGACCAGAACCGCGACATGTTGCGGCTGGGATCAACGCGGCGAAGCATCATCACCGGCCAATCGTTAGCCAGTGCGTGTTGGGCGGCAGTCGTGCTCATCCTTGATCCTCCGGATTTGGAGCAGATTCCGTGCGCCCGACGATGCTCAGGCGGCTTTCCGGCCTATCGAGGCCCCAACGGCGCATGGCGTAGAATTCTAGGGCCCGCCGGACCGTGACCGACAGGACGCCGTCAATGCCGTAGTCCCAGCACACCGCGCGCTTTTGGTTTTCCTCAAGGTGTGCGGCCGGCGCCAGCTTGAGGGTAACCCAGGAGCACCAATCGGAATCGAGCGGCAGGTCGGCGGCTGAGGACCCGGCCTCCACCTGATTGGGCGCCATCGCGATCCTGGAGAGGACAAAATCTCTGAAGTCATGCCGGAGGTGGCAGTAGGCCCGAACGTGCCAGCGCTGCCCGTCCGAGACGAACGCCGTGGGCGTGATCGAACGATCCTCAGCCGAAGCGCGGCGCATGGTCTGATAGGCGACGTGAACCGTTTTGCGATCCCGGATCGCCCGGTAAAGACGCGCCATCAGCCCGACATCGAGCGGCCGGTCCAAGGTCGGCAGCACCTCGACCGCCAGACCCGCTTGCCTGGAGCGTTCGAGCCAGGAGTCGACGCTGGGCGCCCCGAACAGCGGCTCGAAGGTCGGCGATGCCTCATAACGTCGCTGGCGGGTGTCGTAGGTGATCTGTCCCGGGGGCAGGGCGGAGAGGTAGGCCTTGAGGTCCAGCGCCGCCTGCGGCTGCGACACACGGAAGGTGTCGATGAGGTCACGGCGGTTGACCCGACCTTCCCAGAAGAGAAGCCCGTCGAGAAACCGCTGCCTGGCTTCATGCGCGTATCGCGGCGAGGGGGACGACATGGGGAGAGTCTAGTTGACGGCCAAGCTCTGGTCCATATAGAAACTATATAGACGGGAGGTTGGGCTTAGATGCGGATCTTGCACACATCGGATTGGCATCTTGGCCGCACCTTGGCGCAGGAGAGCCTCCTCGACGACCAGGCCGAACTCCTCGACCAGATCTTTGCGGTGATCGTCGAACACAACGTCGACGTGCTGATTATCGCCGGCGACCTCTTCGACAGAGCGGTGCCGCGCAAGGAAGCGGTGCAGCTCTTCAACGATTTCCTCGCCCGCGTTTACGCCGACACCGGCGCGGCGATCGTGGCGATCGCAGGCAATCACGACGCTCCTGATCGTGTCAGCTTCAACTCGGCGCTGCAGGATCCGCGGCGCGTGTTGATCCGGGGGCCTCTGAGAGACCGCCCGCACGCCTTGGTCCTTAGCGACGAGCACGGCCAAGTGGCGTTCTCAGCCTTGCCTTACTGCGAGATCTTTGCGGCGAGGGAGGCGTTCGACGAAGTCGGCATCGCCAGCCCCGCCCACGCTCTCGCCGCGCAACTGGCGCAAGCCCGCCAGCATGTTCCGCCTGGCGCGCGATGGGTTGTGACGGCCCACGCCTTTGTCGAGGGCGGGCGGATCACGGAGACGGAGCGGCCCTTGGCTCAGGTGGGCGGTATCGAGACGGTGCCGTCAGCGATGTTTGACGGCGCGGCCTACGTCGCCCTGGGTCACCTGCATCGCGCGCAGGAGGCCGGTGCGTCCCACATCCGATACTGCGGCTCATGGATGGGCTTCGGCTTCGACGAGGCTGACGAGGTGAAGACCCTGAGTCTGGTGGAGCTGGACGCTGGCGGCGTCGCCCAGGTGACGGAAATTCCGTTGGCCAGCCCCCGCCCGCTGCGGGTCGTGACGGGGAAGTTGGCGGACTTGGTCGCGGCGGGTCGAGCGCCCGACGCGATAGGCGCCAGCGCTCTGATCAAGGCGGTGTTGACCGACGAGGGCGCTCTTATCGATGCAATCGGCCAGTTGCGCGCTGTCTACCCTCATGTGCTGCAGTTGGAACGTCTGAACAGGCTCGCCGCTGTCGGCCCTGGCGCGGCGGCCGCGGCAGTTGATCGGCAAGACCCGGTCAAGCTGGTGGCCAGCTTTCTCGATGCGGTGCGCGGGAAGGGGCCTGACGATGACGAGACGGGCATGATCGATGAGGCGCTGACCGACCTCCAGAGCGAGGAGGGCTGACATGCGACCCATCAAGATGACCCTGACGGCCTTCGGGCCGTTTGCCGACACTCAAACCGTCGATTTCCGGCCGGCGTTGGGCAGCCGGCTCTTCGGCATCTACGGGTCGACGGGAGCGGGGAAGACTTCGATTCTCGATGGCATTTGCTTCTCCCTATTCGGAGAATCGTCAGGCCAGGAGCGGCAGGGCGATGACCTCCGCTCGCACCATGCCACGCCCGATGTCGAGACTGAGGTGAGGTTGATCTTCGAGGTCGGGGCCAAGCGATATCACGTCGTGCGGCGTCCACGTCAGACGGTCCGAGGCAAACGTGGCGACGCCCTTGTCGAGCGCCAGCACTGGGCCGCGCTGTACGACGCGACGGACATCGAGGTCGATGACATCGACGCCGACAACCCTGGCGTCGTGATGGAAGAGCGCAAGGTCGAGGTCGTGGCTGATCGGATGCGCTCGATCTTAAATTATAGCGCCGCCCAGTTTCGTCAGGTGGTCCTGCTCCCCCAAGGACAATTCCGTCAGCTGCTGACGGCTTCGAGCGACCAGCGCTCCGCTGTGCTCCGCGGGCTGTTCGACGTCTCGCTTTACGAGCGCTTCGTCGAGCGGCTGAAGTCAGAGGCCTCTGACCTACGGGATGAAGTTGAGACGGGCAGGTCGGTGATCAATGGCCACCTGCAGGCCCACGCAGTGTCTGACGCCGATGCGCTGACGACGCTGATCGAAGCCCTTAAGACCGACGTTGGCGTCCAGACGGCTGGCCGCGACGCCGCGCGCGGCGTCCGGGATGCGGCTCGTGTGACGCTGCAAGCGGCCCAGCAAATCCAGGATCGATTTTCGGAACACGACGCGGCGCTGGAGGGGCTCAACGTGGTGCTTTCGCGCACCGCCGACATTGAGGCCCTGAAATTGCGGAAACAGGCTGCCGAACGCGCCGTGGGATGTGTCGCAGCCGATGGCCGGGCCACTGAGGCTGAAAATGACCTTGCTGGGGGCCTCACGGCCCGCGCCCACGCGGCAGTGCAGGAGGCAGAGGCAGCCCGCCTTTGCTCAGAGGCGACCGCCACTCTGCAGAGATCTGTTGCCCACCAGCTCGAACGTGAGGCCGCGGCTGTCGCGGTAACGCAGCTCGAGGGCATCCAAAAGCGCGTTGCCGGCGCCGAGCCCCTGCGCGAGGCAGCGCGTCAATCGTCACTGGCCGTCGTGGATGCGAAGGCCGCCTTCGATGAGGCTTTGCGGGCCTACGATACGGCAGAGCAGACGCATGCGACCGCTGTGGAGGCGCACGCCGCCGTCCAGCACACGATCCTGCGCATTTCGCAGGTCGAGAGCGTTCTACAGACCTTGAATCAGGCGCGAGAACACGCCTCCCAATTCGCGGGGGCTACAGAAGCCGTCGAGAAGTTCACCGGCGCGAGGTCGGCGGCATTGGCGAACCACGAATCGCTGCGCCAAGCCCTTGCGGACTTTCGCGACGTGGAAGCCGCGGCAGAAGAAGCGCTGGCCTCGGCCCAGGCCGCGCATCTGGCCGCCAAGTTAGAGAATGGCGTGCCGTGCCCGGTTTGTGGATCCACTGAGCACCCACGGCCATCCGGCGGCGCTGAAGAAGGTCAAGGCTTGGACGCCGCCTGGCGGCAAGCCCGCACCGCGCGGGAAGCCGCCGACGCAGACGAACGTCAGGGTGCGCAGGCGGCCGCTAGGGCTGACGGCGAATGGACGCAAGCTGTCGCCCGATTAGCGGAGCTTCGAGCGCCCGAGCGGGACATTTCCGCGATCACCGCAGACATCTCTGCTGTGAAGGACGAGCTAGCCACCCTGCGGGCCGGCCCAGATATAGGCACGACCCAGGCGGCCGTTGACGCCGCCAAGTTACAGCTGGCCGTGACAACGGCAGCGCTCGCTGTGGCGCGCGACCATCATGCGGCGGCGGACAAGTCGGCGATGTCGGCCACAGCGGCGCTCGAGGCCTCCCTGGCCGACGTGCCAGCAGATCTGCGCGACGGCGCCGCGGCGGCCCTTCGCGTCGAGGCGGCGATTAGACACCGTGACCAGATGAACACCGCTCACCAATCCGCTGTCGAGAACGAGCGGCGTGCCAGCGAGGCGGTTCAGGCCACCCGTTCCACGCTCACGCATGCCGAGGGTCGTGTGACGGAACTGGCCGCGGCGCGTGACGCGCACCGCGCTGCGTTTGTCGCCGCCAAGACGAACGCGAGGCTCAGCGATGGCACTTATGATGCGGCCAAGAGCGACATCCCCAACATCGACGCCCTGACAGGGACAATCGCGGAACATGTCGCCGGGTTGGCCGCCGCGCAGGATCGGCGGGACCGCGCTGTGGCGGCGATCGACGGCCTGGATCGCCCCGACCTGGAGGCCGGCTCGGCCGCTTTGGTAGATGCCGACGCCTGTCTGACCAAGGCGGAGGAGACCCTTACGACCACCACGATGAAGCTGGGGCAGCTGGAAGCCACTCAGGCCCTGGTCACTCGTCTGGCTGGTGAGCTCGCGGCCGCCACGGAGCGGTATCGCGTCCTCGGCGAGCTGGCCCAGCTGACCGACGGTCGAAATGCTCACCGCCTGCGCCTGCGCGACTTCGCGATCGCCGCCACGTTCGACTTGGTCCTCGAAGCAGCCAATCAGCGCTTTGCGCGCATGTCGCGCGGACGGTTCGCGCTGCTCCGGAAGTACGAAGGCGGCGATGGCCGGGCCAGGGCGGGCTTGGATATCGATGTCTACGACGCCCACACCGATCAAAAGCGCGACGCCCACACGCTCTCAGGCGGGGAGGGGTTCCTGGCTTCGCTCTCGTTGGCGCTCGGGCTTTCAGATGTGGTCCAGGCTGAGGCCGGCGGCGTCAAACTGGATGCGATCTTCATCGACGAGGGGTTTGGTCACCTCGATGACGAGACCCTCGATGTCGCCCTCGACACTCTGCGCGACCTGGTGGGTCAGGATCGCGCGGTGGGCGTCATCAGCCACGTCGAGGCCGTGAAGGAGCAGATTCCGATGGGCTTCGACGTTGTGCGCCAGCCGCAGGGTAGCGTCATCAGTGAAAGGCTGGGGGTTTAGGGAGCAGCTATGACAGCGAATTTGGCTATCGATCTGGCGACCGCGATCCGCGGGTCTGCGGAGACGGCACAGGCCTGTGTCGTCGATGGTTTCCCTGACCAAGGGGGCCGAACGGCGGTCCCACTGGTGCAGCTTGAGCAGGAGGACGCCATCCGGTTGATATCGGCAGCCCGCCCCAAGGTGGTCTATCTGGTCGAGGTCGCGTTCGATCCGGACGAAGAGATCGCTGACGCCACTGAAGCCTTGGCGGAGCTCGGCATCGAAAAGGCGCCTGCGGCACTGACGGCGGCGCACCGGCGCATCGCCGGCCATGCGGGTGAAATCAGGACGACGTTGGCGGGATTTATGGTCGACGGGGTGCTGCATACGTCATCCGCGTCAGCGGACTGGCATGACGCTTTTGATGAAGTTCTCGACGAGGTTCTGGGCACGGCTAGGGAGGCAGCCCAAATGCACGGACAAGTGGAAGCCAAGGCTGCCAGCGCCGAAATTGCGGCCAAGGCGGTCATCCTCGCCGCCCATCCCTCGTTCAATTTTAGCCGCGTCTCGTTCGAGAAACGGCTCACGCTCGCCGAGGCGCTCTTCAAAGAGTGCGACGAACCGGATTTGCGCGAAATAACGCGATGCGCGGAGAATCTATTTTGGCTGGAGCAGTCCGGCTTCCGGCCGAACGGCTGACCGCGGTGGCTCGCTAGACCAACGCGGCCTTAACTGGCGCGTGTAAGGCCTTACGGGCCACATCTGCCACGTTGCGGCGCTTTTTGTATTCAACTTGAAACTTGTCGAGCGTCTCCACGTCACCCAGCATTTCGGTCGGCGTCGGCACCGGAATATCGCGACCTGCCGGCATGTCATGACCCGATCGCTCGGACACGTGCTTCATCGCGAAGTAGATCGCCTTATAGTCCTCATCACTCACGATCACGCCGCCAAGCCGCATGGTCATGACATCGGGGACTAGCCGTTGAACGGTGTTGTTGAGGACGATCTCCTCGACGCAACGCTCCCAGGTCTCCCGCAGATCGGAATAGAAGTCCTTTGCGGAGCGGCGATAGTTGTCCCCCGTGAAATCGGTCTCGGCTGCCAGCACCTTGGCGCGTGCTCGGAGATCGTTGATCCGGGCGTTGACACCTTTCGCCAACCACGGCTCGGTGTCCTCCTCAACAACGCCGAAACCGTCGGCTTCAGTCTTTCGGACGAAAATTTTGATCAAGGGCGCGCTGTCGCCAACGCGCGCCGCCTCGGACACCATTTCATTGAAAAACACCAGATTGTGGGTGAACACTACAACCTGTCGGCCCTTCGCAGCCTCCTGCACCAGGCGTTGAGCCACCAGACGAATCCGGCGCTGGTCCAGCGAGGAGACGGGGTCGTCGACGACTAAGCCGTAGGTGGCGCCTTCATCCGCGATCTCCGCGAGGAAGCAAGCGAGGGCCAGCGCGCGTTGTTCGCCCTCGCTGAGAATCTGGTTGTTGGCGATCTTGTCGACGCCCTGCAGCCCAACGGCAAATTTGCTTTGGCCTTGCTCACTCGAGTCGCTGACCCGGAACGGGATGTGGTCGAGGTCGAACCGCGTGATCTCAGCTTGAATGCGCGACTGCAGGTTTTCCGTGACGAGCTTACGCCGGAGTGAGCTGATCTGGAGCGATATGGCTCGGGTTTGGACCTGTGTCTGGCAGGCCTTAATCGCTGCCAGCTCGCGCAGTTCTTCAGCCCTCTGCAGGACCGTCGCAAGGTCGTCGTGAAGCTTACTGCGGTCCTTCAGCTCGGTGATGCGGTTGCGGTCCGCGTCCAATGCGGCGGCATGGGTCGCCGTGGCTTCCAACTGCGTCGCTTCAGCATCGAGTTTCTCGATGTCGGCCGCTACGATGGAGCGTAGGGACGCGGGTAGAGACGGTACTTCGAGCGCCGCGTCAGTGATCCGATCGATCATCGCCTTTCGCCGGGCGGCGTAGGTCGTCAGCGCGGCTTCGATCTGGATGACCGCCGTGGCCCGCGTTGCATCTATCCCGGCGTATCCGGTCAAGCTGTTGACGACGACCTCGGTGGGCGGGACGACCAAGTCCTCCAAGGCCGCCTTCGCGGCATCGAGGGCCTCTCGTGCGGCGTCTGCCTTTTTGGCCGTTTCGCTTTGCACAAACGCATTGAACCGCGCCATGCGGGCGGCCGCAGTCTCGCCGAGAGGCTCTTGGCAAAGAGGGCAGGGGTCGCCGACTTGGTCGGCGATCCTGTCCGCCGGTCCTCCCGACGACGCCGCGAAATCGCGAGCAGCCTGATAAAGAATCCGCCAGGCCTCGCCGCCCGCTCCAGGCATGGGTTCATTGGCGAACTGCGCCGTCGCCGCCAAGCCGGCCGCGCCGGCAGTCGCGCGAGCCTCGTCGACCAACTTTCCAAGCGCCGCCAGCGCGGGGTCGGAGTAGCCGTTCTCAAAGGATGTGAGGACATCAACGAGCCGCGCCAGGACTTGGGACGCCCGTCGCCGTGTGGCGGCCTGTGCAACCGGATCTTGGAGCAGCTTGCGCTCCAGACCCTTCAGTTCTTCGATCTCGCCAGCGCTCAAGCCTGCGAGGCTTTCGATCTCCATCTTTGTTGGGGCCGACTGCGACTTCGGGTCCAACCGGGCGAGGAATGCCTGCATCTTTCCGCCGGGAGTGTAGCCAGTGGGCAGGGGCGTCTTTAGTCGTTTCTCAATGACGCTTTGTTGGGTCGAAAAATCGGTCCCGAAGGTGCCGCACAGCTGCCCATGGTGCTCTAAGACAGCAATCTCGATGGGCAGATATGCAATACGATTTTGCTGGTCGACATAAAGGCGAGCGTTCTTGCTGTCGAACACAGAGATCTGTTTCAGCGCCGGCGGCGGCGGGGTGGTCGGAACCCAGTCGAGCTCGGTGATCGGGTCGTCGCCGATCTGGTAACGCAGCTTCACCTGAAGTGGCCCGTCGGGCTTGGTCTTGAAGACGTCGCCCTTCAACTCGTCGACTGAAAGGCTGCGGCAAAGCCGTTTCGCGATGCGCGCGTAGCCGCTTTTTCCGCTGCCGTTCTCCCCGAAAACTAGCGTGACCCCTGTGGGCGCGAAGCGCAGGCGCTGGTCCTTCGCCAAACGATCGATGTTCTGAAGGGGCCCTATCGACGCCAACACGGCGCGAGGTCCTGTTTCGGAGCATTGGGAAAGGTGCTCGGCCGTCAAGGCATCGCATGCAGGCTCATCGCCAAGGCTGTTTGCGGCATAATTGATCCGATCCAGGATCGCCTTGCGGTCCTCCTCACTGACTGTGAACCCAGCGGTCGTGGATATCCGGCGCAGTGAATCTTGAACCCAAGCAGCTTGCTGTCCGGCCCATTCAACGAGACTTAAGTCTGCCACGCGTCCCCCCTCGCCACCTGACGCAGCCATTATGTTGGCAGAGGCTAGCTCCTGGAGGGCCGCTCGTCACCCGAGTAATGGTGAAGCTTCGGGACGTGTAGCCGCCGAGGCGAGACTATCGTTGTTGGCTGCGCCGCGGGCGGTCAGGGCGGTGCGGAATAAGGCTCGGTGGCAGTGTTCTTGGCGTCGTTGAGCGCCTGTAGCTCGCTGACCACCTGCGCGCTAGGGAAGGCGCCCGCTAGGGCGATGACGCCGATGATCGCCAGGCCAAAGTCGAGGCAGGCGCAGAGCCCGCGGATCGTCTCGATGTGCCGAGCGCTGTAGAGGCTCGTGTGAGTCACCGCCGCGAAGTCGTCCGATCGGTCTTCATCGAGCGACACGTGGCCGAACACTCCCTTGATGTTGGGATGAGCGCCGAAGTCGATGGCGCCGTCATGGGTGAGGACCGCCAGGTCATGAATGTCCGGCGCCCGATCCTTCAGGGGCGCTATGGCCTTGGCGAAGGTGAAGGCGTTGCGGCAGGCGTTCTTGGCCGCGTCGTCACGGTGGCGGTTGGTCCAGACTGTGGTCAGCTCCGGCTTCGCGGCGATCAATCCGCCATAGGCCGCGGATTCCAACGCCGTGCGCAACAAGGGGAAGACCGCCACGGAATGGCCGCTGAGCGCCGTGCGCACGCCGGCCAGGAACAACTGGTAGGCGTTCATGAACAAGATGAGCGCCATGGTGTCCGGCGCCCCTTCGCTCCATAGCCGGGTGCGGAAATGGAGGTCGTATTCGCGAAGGGTCGCGACCCAGCGATCATCCGACGCCAGCAGCTCGGCAGCCGTCTCGTCAGCGACGGCCAGATAGGCCTCCAGGCCATTGCCCAGGTCCACGTGCACATTGCCCGCGGCCATCTCAGGCAAGCCCTTGAACCGACCGCACGAACTGATCGCGCGGCACCCTGCAAAGCGCAAACTCGCCCTTCCGCAGTGGGGTGCCTCCATTGATCCGTCGCGCCAGCTCATCGCCCGCGAGGAAGAAGATATGGCCCTGGAAATCGAAGAAGACGTGCGCCGTCGCCCGCTTCCACTTCTCGATAAACTGCTTGCTGCGGCCCATCCAGCGCATGATGAAGAAGGTGTGGCTGTCGACCTGGCGGGGGTGACTGCCGAAGTCGAGCGAGAACCCGAAGCTGTGGCCGGTGAAGGCCGTCTCGCTGCTGTAGACGTGAACTAGCCAGAACATGCGATGTCCGCGGGTATAGTAGGCCTCCCGCGCCCCGCGTTCCTCCTCGGAGATCGAGGAGTGCTGCAGCTCTAGGACCGTCGAGGTTGGCGTCCCTAAACCGCACAGCACGTCGGCCCGATGGCGTTCGCCGGTCGCGTTGTCGACCAAGCCGACCTCACGGCAAGCCAGATCGAACTGTTCTTTCCAGCCGAGGTGCCAGGGGCCTTCCGGCTCACTCCAGGGGTCGCAGTCGCCGGCTTTGTGGCGCCAATGGTTGACGTTCTCGACGGGCATGACCGACGTGAGAAGCCCGCCGCAGTCGGGGCACGCCGTGCGCTCGCCCTTCACCAGCGGAGGGCGTTTCACGCCGTCGATCCACGCATACAGCATTCAGGTAGGTTTCCCCGGTCTTCGACCTTGCATCGACTTCACGATATCAGAGATAGGCGCCGCCCAAGAGAGCGGCCGGAAGGATAAGGATGGCATGAGCGAGGCTTCGGAGCGCACGAAGTACAAAGCGCAGGTCTACGAGCTCGTGCTCAACGCCTTCTTCAAGCTCAGAGAATTTGACTCGGCGGACCTGAACCAACCTCGCGCCGAGATCGGCTGGGATATTGCGGAAGCCTTCGTTGCTGCGGCCGTGAGCGGGGTCACCTACAAAAGCTCCAGCCAGGATCGTCGGTTCGAGGCGGCCAGCCTTCTTCGAGCCTTCGCGGACCAAGTCGAGCAAGACGGCCTAGCCAGCTTGGAGTGGGGCTATCAAGGCAAGCTCGACGCCCGACACGCCTGGCGGCCCGACATCCGTTCGGCCAATGGCCTCTCGGAGCTCGATCAGCGTACCGACGCGGTGATTGAGGGGCTGATGCGGCCGCTTCGAGCGCTGACCGTGCCTGAGCGACGCGCGATCGTATGTATGTCATTCGTTCGGATGGCGCTTGCCCACGTCGGCGACCTGGTCGACCAGGAGCCCGCTAACGCCAAGCAGATCCGCGACTACGCAATCGAACTGTTGGTGCCGCAACTGGCGATTCTCATGGGCGCGGAGGGGGTGCCGGTAGAGTGAAGCTTCCGTCGATAAGTTTCGCGCCTAATGTACTATGCTTGCAGAAAATGTAATAATAACAGACACATACGCGTTGCGCATAATAAGCATTATCGGAAATGTGAGTTGGGATCAGGCGCGCGCGCGGTCAGATTCCCCTCAGTGCCTTCTGGAGCTTGTCAGCGATCGCGGAGGCCTTTTCCTTCAGCGCGGCGTTGTCGATGGCCTGCATGGAGGCGACAGGGTCTATGGCGGCGACCTCCACCGCGCCGTCAGCGCGTTGCTGCACCACCACATTGCACGGCAACATGGCGCCCACCTTTTCTTCGACCTCCAGCGCCTCGTGGGCCATCGCCGGATTGCAGGCGCCCAAGATGAGATAGGGCCGGAAGTCCACGCCGATCTTCGACTTCAAGGTCGCCTGGACGTCGATCTCCGTGATGACGCCGAAGCCCTCCTGCTTCAGGGCCTCGCGCGTGCGGCCGACCACATCGGCGAAGTCGCCTTCGATCAGCTTGGAAAAATAGTAGCTCATGGTCGTCTCCTGGATCGGCGGCGCGAGCGGTTGCAAGCGCGCCGGGGCGCATCAAACCGCCATCACAGTCCTTTGGGGACCGAGCCTCAGCGGTGATTTCTCGGCAAAGTAGCTGCGCAGGGCGTCGATGGCGCGGACGTCGAGATCGTGTCGGTTGCGGCCGTACTTGCCCGGCACGCCCTGAGCGGTGACGAAGGCGACCCGATAGGTCTTATCCGGCTCGACCGGGCGCCCTGCGACGAACAGTCGGTCGATCCGGCGGCCCCGCGGGTTTTCCACCTTGATGTAGAGGTTCAAGCCGCGGCAACGCTTTACGTATCCCCCCATCTGATCGAAAGGATCGGGGGCGAAGGTCCGCTCGAGATTCTCCTCCAGCAACGCGCAGATTTCCGAGCCCGTCACGTCCACGACGGAGACCGGAGGATTCATCGGGATCATATTCCAGAGGTCGTTCATCGTGACCGGTCCCGGCGGGATCGGCGCGCCATAGCGCCAGCCGTTCGAGAAGGCGATATCCACGCCAGCCGCAGTCGCGATCGCGTCCAGCAGCGCGTCGTCCATCGAGGCCGACAGCATGCTGTATCGGTCCAGGCCCGTCTCGGTATGACCGATCACCTCGTTCAGCATCGTTCGGTGCGGCGCGAGGGCCTCCTCGACGAGGCTGTGCATCGCGGGCTCCTCCGCCAGCGACTCGTCGATGGGAATGAGCCGGTGGGTATGCGCGACGACCTTGCGATCACGCACCTCCAGATCGAGGCGGCCGATGAATGCGCCGTGGCACCCGGACTGAAAGATGATTGCGCCGTTCTCGATCACAGGCGCCGCCATGCGGTTGTGCGTATGGCCGCTGACAAGCACATCAACGCCATCGACCTCGCGGGCCAGTTTCACGTCTTGCGGAAAGCCCAGGTGCGAGAGCACGACGACGAGGTCCACGGCTTCGACATCGCGCAGGCGCTTGATCCAGCCAGGAAGTTCCTGGCGGCCGATCGTGAAGCGGATGCCCTCGCTGAATGACGGCGGCATGGTCTTGTCGACGATCGGACAGGCGATTCCGATGACCCCGATCCGCAAGCTCCCGCGCTTGAAGATCTGGTACGGCTTGAAGGCCAGCTCACCCGTCGACTTGTCGTAGCAATTGATCGCCAGCACCGGATAGTTCAGCTGCGCCGCCAGCTTCTTGAAGCCGGCTGGCCCATAAGCGAACTCCCAGTGGGCGGTCATGGCGTCGATGCCCAGCGCATTCATGGGCGCCGCCAGGGCCGCGCCTTTGGACTGGACCGCGACGAAGGTCCCATGAAAGGTGTCGCCATTGTCGAGCGCGAGGACGGCGCCGTTTGTTTCGTCCCTAACCCGCCGGTAAAGCGTCGCGATGCGCGCCAGGCCGCCCAGCGTCGCGAAGACCGACTGGTCGCCCGACCGTATCAGTTCCGGATGAGGTTCAAGGTAGCCATGCAGATCGTTGATCTGCAGGATCGTGACGCGGTGCTGGTCCATATCATCACATCCCCTTGTGCGCTCGCGATGGCGGTACGGTCGGCGGCGGCCCGACCGATCGGGCCGGGGACAGCCACCCCGCGACCCGTCCCGAGGCGAGCAGGCCGAGGGTCATGGCGACCAGGAAGGCGACGAGCGGTCCGTTCGGCTGGCTCAGCGAGGCAATAGCCGGTCCAGGACAGTAGCCCCCCAGGCCCCAGCCGATCCCAAACAGCGCCGAGCCGACGACCAGCGGCGACTCCAGCCGGGTGTTTCGGGGCAGGGTGAATCCTGGCTCGAACAGCGGCCGCTCACGGCGTTTGGCGAGCCAGAACCCCAGGGCGGCCACCGGGATCGCAGAGGCCATCACCAGCGCGAGGCTCGGGTCCCAGGTCCCGGTCAGGTCGAGGAAGTTGAGCACCTTGTTGGGGTTGGTCATGCCGGAGATGGCGAGGCCCGCCCCGAACAGCAGGCCCGCAAGGAGGCCGGAAAGGATCCTACCGAGGGTCATGGCGCGCTCATCCCGTGAAGAGGTGGCGCCCGACCGACGCCGTGAGGACCCCGAAGGCCATGAAGACCCCCGTGGCTACGATGGACCGCAGCGAAAGGCGCGACACCCCGCAGACTCCGTGTCCGCTGGTGCAGCCATTGGCCATGCCAGTTCCGAGACCGACCGCCAGCCCTGCGACGATCAACACCGGAAGGCTGGCCGGGGAGGGCTGCACCAGGGGTCGGTCGAGGATCGCGATCGCCAGCAGGGGTCCGAGCAGCAGGCCGAGCAGGAACGCCAGGCGCCAAACCCGCTCTCCAGCCGGCGTGGCGGCGCGCAGGAACGCGCTCAGCATCCCGCTCACCCCGGCGATGCGGCCCAGGGTGTGGAACAGCACGAAGACGGCCGAGCCGATCAGGGCGCCGCCCACCAGGGCTTCGACGGGCGTGAACTGGGTTTCCATGGTTGCGCCTACTTCGGGCCTTCGATGGGAAGGCCTGCGTCGCGCCAGCCATCGATGCCGCCGGCAAGGATGTAGACGTCGTTCGCGCCGGCCTTCTGTTCCAGCGCCGCGGCGTTGGCCTTGGTGCGCCCGCCGCTCTTGCAGTGGAAGATGACGGGGCGCCCAGCCTCGGCGCCGATCTCGGCGGCGGCAAGGGCCGACAGGGGCGCGTGGCAGGCCCCGGGGATGACGCCCGTCTCCCGCTCGGCGGTTTCGCGGATGTCGACGACGACCGCCCCGGCCTTGGCCAGATCGGCGGCGTCGCGAGGTGAGATTTCCCGGACCGTGGTCATGTTGTGTCTCCTGGTCATTCGCCCAACTCGGGGCAGAAGATGTCTCTCAGAACCGCCAAGATCCGCTCGGCGCGGGCGTCACAGATCCGGTAGTGCAGCGTCTGGGCGTCGCGTCGGTAGGTGACCAGCCCGTCCTCTCGCAGCTTCGCAAGGTGCTGTGACAACGCCGACTGGCTGAGGCCCACCCGGGCGACCAGCGCGCTGACCGGCATCTCGCCGAAGGTGACCAGGTGACACAGCACCAGCAGCCGGTGCTGGTTGCCCAGCACCTTCAGGAACTGCGCTGCCTCGGCCGCATGGGCTTCGAACTCCGCAACCAACGGGCCTGCGTCGGCATTTCTCAATTGCGATCTTTCTTGATTAGTATTTGCTAATTTAGAGTTATATTATATATGTGTCAAGCCGCACACCGCCAGGAGACCGAGATGACACCAGACCCGCAGATTCGTCCGTTCTTCGACGAAGCGACGAAGACCGTCACCTACTTGGTGTGGGACGCAGCGACCCTCGACGCCGCCATCATCGACCCGGTGCTGGACTACGACCATGCGTCGGGCGAGGTCGACACCCGCTCGGTCGAACAGGTGCTCGCGGTCGCCGGAGCGTTGGGGCTGAAGGTGGTCTGGGCGCTGGAGACACACGCGCATGCCGACCACCTAAGCGGCGCCCCCTACGTTAAGGCGAAGACCGGCGCGACGGTTGGCATCGGCGAGCACATCCGGGACGTCCAGAAGATCTTCCGCCCGATCTTCAACGCCACTGACCTCAAGGCCGACGGCAGCGACTTCGACCACCTGTTCGCCGACGGCGAACGCTTCCACATCGGCGGCCTCGAGGTCGATGTCCTGCACACGCCGGGGCACACGCCGGCCGACATCAGCTACCGGATCGGCGACGCCGTCTTCGTGGGCGACACGTTGTTCATGCCCGACTACGGCACGGCGCGTACGGACTTCCCCGGCGGTGACGCTGGCCAGCTCTACCGCTCGATTCGCAAGGTGTTGAGCCTGCCGCCCGAGACGCGGCTGTTCATGTGCCACGACTACAAGGCCCCCGGTCGCGACGCCTACGCCTGGGAGACGACGGTTGGCGAACAGCGCGAGAAGAACGTCCACATCCATGACGGCGTAAGCGAGGACGACTATGTGGCCATGCGCCAAACCCGCGACGCCACGCTTTCCGCGCCGGCGCTGCTGATGCCGTCCATCCAGGTGAACATCCGGGCTGGCCGCTTCCCGCCCGCCGAGGCCAACGGCGTCCGCTACATGATGGTGCCCGTCAAGCTGAAGGACGCGACCACCGGGACCGAGGCCCTCGGTCCCGTGGCGGCCCGGTGAGCTTGAGGCGCTACCTTCCGATCCTGGATTGGGGGTCACGCTATGGGCGCGAGACCCTGGCCAACGATCTCCTGGCCGCAGTCATCGTGACCATCATGCTGATCCCGCAGTCGCTGGCCTATGCGATGCTGGCGGGGCTGCCGCCCCAGGTGGGTCTCTACGCCAGCATCGCCCCCCTCATCGCCTACGCCATCTTCGGCACCAGCCGCACGCTAGCGGTGGGTCCCGTCGCCGTCGTCTCCTTGATGACTGCCGCTGCGGTCGGCAATGTGGCCACGCAGGGCACGCCGGAATACTTGGGCGCGGCGGTCACCCTGGCCTTCCTTTCCGGGCTGTTTCTCCTCGCCATCGGCCTGTTCCGGCTGGGCTTCCTGGCCAACTTCCTGAGCCATCCGGTGATCTCCGGCTTCATCACCGCCTCGGGGCTGTTGATCGCCGCCAGCCAGCTGAAACACCTGCTGGGCGTGCCAGCCGGAGGTGACACCCTCATCGAGATCGGACGCGAACTCGCCGGCTCGATCACCGCGATCAACCTGCCCACCGCCGTGATCGGCGTCGCCGGCCTGGCATTCCTGTTCTGGGTCAGGCGGGGACTGCAGCCGCTGCTCCAGAGGTTCGGCCTTTCAGCGCGAGCGGCGAGCATGCTGGCCAAGGCCGGACCCGTCATCGTCGTCGCCGCGTCGACCGTCGCTGTCTGGGCGCTAGACCTCGGCGCCGCCGGCGTCCGCACGGTGGGCGCAATTCCCAGGGGCTTGCCGCAGATCGCCTTGCCGGAGCTAGATCCCGCCGCCTGGGTCGCCCTGGCCATCCCCGCCCTGTTGCTGTCGGTCGTCGGCTTCGTGGAATCGGTCTCCGTCGCCCAGACCCTGGCCGCAAAACGGCGCCAGCGGATCGATCCCGACCAGGAGCTGATCGCGCTTGGCGCCTCGAACCTCGGATCGGCGTTTTCCGGGGGTTTTCCCGTCACCGGGGGGTTCGCGCGCAGCGTGGTCAACTTCGACGCTGGCGCCGAGACCCCGGCGGCCGGCGCCTACACCGCCGTCGGCATCGCGGTCGCCACCCTGTTTCTTACGCCGCTGATACGCGACCTGCCGAACGCCACCCTGGCGGCCACGATCATGGTCGCGGTGCTGTCGCTGGTCGACTTCAAGGCGCTTGGCCGGACCTGGAGCTATTCCCGCGGCGACTTCGCAGCCATGGCCGTGACCATTGCCTTGACCCTGGGGATGGGCGTGGAGGCCGGCATCATCGCGGGCGTCGGCCTGTCGCTGGCGCTTTTTCTCTACCGAGGCTCCCGCCCGCACGTGGCGATCGTGGGCCGGGTGCCGGGCACTGAGCACTTCCGCAATGTCCTGCGCCACCAGGTGGAGACCGTGCCCGGCATCATCACCGTGCGGGTCGATGAGAGCCTGTTCTTCGCCAACGCACGCTACCTCGAGGACACGGTCTACGACCTGATCGCCAAGGATCCCTCGATCCGGCACCTCGTACTGATGTGTTCGGCGGTCAACGAGATCGACGCCAGCGCGCTGGAAAGCCTGGAGGCGATCAACGCGCGCCTGATGGACGCGGGCGTCACCTTTCATCTCTCTGAGGTGAAAGGACCTGTGATGGACCGCCTGCAGCGTTCGCACTTCCTGAAGACGCTCACGGGCGAGGTGCATCTCTCCCAGTACGAGGCGATCCGGCGGCTGCAAGCCCAAATCCAGACGCAGAAACCCGACAACCCAGCCTTCAATCTTGGAGCTGACATATGATCTTCCAGCAGCTGTTCGAGCCCGAATCCTCAACCTACACCTATCTGTTCGCGTGCCCGGAAACCCGCCAGGCTGTCCTGCTCGATCCCGTGCTCGAGACGCTGGAGCGGGATCTGGGGGTCATGCAGCAGCTTGAGCTGACGCTCGCCTACACGCTTGAGACCCACATCCACGCCGACCACCTGACCTCGGCCTGCCGCCTGCGCAGCCTAGCCGGCAGCAAGATCGCCTGCCCCGCCGCGGACGGGCTCGGCTGCGCGGACCTTGGCGTCGCGGAGGACCGGCCCCTGAAGGTCGGCGCGCTCACCTTGCAGCCGCTATTCACGCCCGGCCATACGGACACCCACCACAGCTATGTGGTGGAGACGCTTGGCGCGACGCGGGTGTTCACCGGCGACGCCCTGCTCATCGACGGCTGCGGGCGCACCGATTTCCAAAGCGGCGATGCGGCCGCCCTCTACCGCTCGGTGACCGGGAAGATCTTCGCCCTGGGCGACGAGGCCCTGGTGTTCCCGGCCCACGACTACAACCACCGACACGTTTCCACCGTGGGTCAGGAGCGCGAACGCAACCCGCGGCTCGGAGGCGGCAAGACCCGCGAAGAGTTCGTACAGATCATGGCCGAGCTGAATCTGCCCTATCCGAAGAAGATGGATCTGGCGGTTCCCGCCAACCAGCTCTGCGGCGACTGCCCGGACGAAACCGAACGAGCCCTCCGCGGGCTCGAGAGCAAATCAATCCAAGGCTGAATTAGGGGGCTGGCCGCATCCGCGTCCGTCCCCTCCCCCACAACTCCAGGAGACCTGAGCATGAAACTGTTGGCCATCACCCTCATCGCCGCCGCGCTGGCGACCAGCGCCAGCGCCGAACCGCGGCCAGTCCCGAATTATGGCGCCGTGGCGCCGCTCCCGGACGCCAAGGAGCGTCCTGAGCGGTCGCGCACCTACAAGGTCGTCTTCGATATCTCGAAGGGCGAGCTCGGATCGACCAAGCCCTCCCAAGGGCTCGATCGGGTGGCGCGCTACGTGAACATGCTCGCCGAAGGTGGCGTTTCGCAACAACGCCGCCAGATCCTCGCCGTGCTGCACGGCCCCGCCACCGAGGCGGTGATGACCGACGAGGCCTTCGCGCGGCGCCATGCCGGCGCGAAGAACCCCAACGCCCCCCTGATTGCCGAGCTGGAAGCCGCCGGGGTCGAGGTGCGCGTCTGCGGGCAGGCGATGGCGGCGATGAAGATCGCGACCGGCGAGGTGCTGCCCGGTGTGCAGATCGATCTCGCGGCGCTGATGACCGTCACCCACAAGCAGCTCGATGGCTACGCCCTGGTCGTCAACTGATGGCGACGGGCATGAGGTCACGCCAGCCGAAGGCCGCGCCGGTGCGGGTCAAGACGAAGGAAATCCCATGCTTGCTCGTCTGATCGGGGTCATCGCCACCTTGGCGTTTGCCGCTGGTGCGGCGGCCGCCGGGCCGGTCCACATCTATGGCCCTGGCGGGCCGGCCCCGGCGATGAAGGAGGCCGCCGCCAGCTTCGCGGCCACCCGAGGTGTCAAGGTAGAGGTGGTCGCCGGGCCGACGAAGGATTGGCTTGAGCGGGCCAAGGGCGACGCCGATGTGATCTACAGCGGGTCGGAGACCATGATGAGCGACTTCATGGTCGCCTTGGACGGCCAGATCGTGCCGTCCACCGCCGAGCCGCTCTATCTGCGCCGCTCGGCGATCCTCGTCCGCAAGGGCAATCCGAAGCGCATCAAGGGTCTCCGGGACCTCATGAAACCGGGTTATCGCGTGCTGGTGGTGAACGGGGCGGGCCAGAACGGTCTGTGGGAGGACATGGCCGGGCGGACCGGCGACATCGGCGCCGTGCGAGGCCTGCGACGCAACATCGCGGCCTATGCCCTGACGAGCGCCGAGGCCAAGGCCGCCTGGATCGCGGATGGAAGCCTCGACGCCTGGATCATCTGGAACATCTGGCAGGTCGCCAACCCCCAGCTCGCCGATGTGGTGGAGGTGGAGCCGCAGTATCGGATCTATCGCGATACCGGCGTCGCCCTGACGCACGCCGGGCAGGCCAACCCTGACGCCAAGGCGTTTGCCGCCTACCTGGCCTCGCCGGAGGCCGGGCGAATCTTCGCCCGCTGGGGCTGGATCGTACCCAAGGCCGGCGCCGGTCATGACCAGCCGCCCCGCTGAGCCGCACGCGCCGGGCTTACAGCCGCGCGATGGCGCGCGGCTGGTAACCGACGTGGAGGGTCCCCCGACCGGCCCCCGGGAGTTGGGTGAGCGCTCCAAGTCTTGCCCACAGCGGCTGACTCGCCGGTGGGCTCGCGGTGCGGGTTGGTCGCTGCTCATCGCCTTGGCCGGAAGCGCGCATGCCCAGGAGAACACGGTCCAGCTCTCGGGCAAGGCCATAGCGCGCACGGGCGTCATTGCGCACGGCACGCCGGCCTGCGCGTCGTGTCATGGAATGTCCGGAGAAGGCGTAGCGGTCCAGGACGGCCCGCGGCTCGCGGGCCTCGACGAGGCCTATCTGCTGCGGCAGCTCGACGCCTTCTCGAAACAGGCCCGGCCAAGCCGCGCCATGACTCCGGTGGCGCGGTCGCTGACGGCGGCGGAACGGCGCGCCGTGGCGCGCTACTATGCGCAGTTGCCGCCGCCCCCGCGACCAGCCGCCACCGCGCCTCTCGTCGAGGCGGGGCGCGCCCTCGCGCTGGATGGCGCCTGGTCTGTCGGAATACCGCCGTGCGCCTCGTGTCACGGGGCGGACGGACGAGGCGTGGGGTCGACCACGCCCGCCCTCTCGGGCCAGGCGGAGGCCTACCTCGTGGCCCAGCTTCGACGCTACCAGAGCGGAGAGCGACGCAACGATCCGCTAGGCCTGATGCGCGGCATCGCCGGCCGGATGAACAGGACGCAGATCAGGGCCGTCGCCGCCTACTACGCTGCGCAGCCGGCGGGCGCCGAAAGCAGTGCGGGACCGGGCCGATGACCGGACGCTCAGCGCCTTCGAGGAGGCTCGCTACCCTCGCTATCGCCGCGGTGATCGGGCTCGGCATGCTCGCGCTCGGGGTGGGAATATCGCCCCATCTTGCGAAGCATCGCATCGCCGAACCGGCCACCGGCGGCTTTCATCCCCCACCCGAGAGCGCCATCCCTGACAACGAATTCGGGCGCCAGGTGCGGCTGGGAAAGGCAATCTTCACCGACACCGGCGCCCTGGCCCCGACTTACGTTGGCAACAGCCTGCGGTGTTCCAGCTGCCACCTGGATGCCGGCCGCCTCGCCAACTCGGCGCCGCTCTGGGGCGCCTACCCACTCTACCCCGCGTATCGTGCGAAGAACGGCCACGTGAACACGTTCCAGGAGCGGCTGCAGGGCTGCTTCCGCTACAGCATGAACGGCAAACCGCCGCCGCTGGGCGATCCGGTCCTGGTGGCGCTGGAGAGCTACGCCTACTTCCTGACCATGGGCGCGCCGGTGGGCGCAAAGTTGCCCGGACAGGGCTATCCGAAGCTCGCACCGCCCCCTCAACGCCCAGACTACGCCCGCGGCGCGGCTGTCTACAAGGCCAGTTGCGCCCTCTGCCACGGCGTCGACGGCCAGGGCCAGTCATCCAACGGCAAGATGGTCTTCCCGCCGCTGTGGGGCCCCCAGTCGTACAACTGGGGCGCCGGCATGTCTGACATCGCCAACGCCGCAGGCTTCATCAAGGCGAACATGCCGCTCAGCCAGGGCGGCACGTTGAGCGACCAGGAGGCCTGGGACGTGGCGACCTACATGGACAGCCAGCCGCGCCCTCAGGATCCCCGGTTCACGGGCTCGATCGAGGAAACGCGCACCAGATTTCACGCCAGCCCGACCTCCATGTACGGCCGGACCGTGAACGGCGTCCTCCTGGGCGACGGTCGCCCGACGAACCTTGAGCACGGCTCGCCGATGGCCGCTGAGGGCGCGGCCGACATCGCCTCCCCTAAAGCGGCCCCGGATGCCCTCAAGCAGCAGATCCGCCCTGACGGCGCCTCCGCAAGCAGCCCTCAAACCGCAAACGATCGATAGGAACAGCAGATGACTTCGGACCGATCTTCACCGCACGCGCTCCCGGCGATCGCCATCAGTCGGCGCGGTTTGCTCGCCGCTGGGCTGGTAGCCGGCGCAGCCGTTGGCCCAGGCGGAATGGCCAGCGCCGCTTCGCCACGGTCGCTGAGCATCGCGGCCACGCCCAATCCGCATGTGTTCCCGCTTGTTCTGGCCATGAGCCTCAATCCCTCGCTGCCGGTCAAACTGTTGGCCGTGGCGGAGTCGCGAGAGTTCGACAGCCTGCTCGCTTTGGGGCATGCCGACGCCATACTGGCCATGACCTACATTGCAGCGCAGAAACGGGTTTCCGGCGCGGTGGACGATCTGCGCCTTCACACCATCACCACCTGGCGCGGTTTCTTCCAGGTGGCCGCCGAGGACGTCCGGACATTGCGGGACCTCAAGGGCCGGACCACCATCGTGAGCGGCCCCGTCGGCCCCGGTCGCGGGGGCGGTGGAGATCTGATCTTCCAGGCCGCGGCGCGCCGCCAGGGACTGGATCCCTCCCGCGACATGCACGTGGAGTATCTGCCCGTCGCGCAAGGCGCCATGCGCGTGCTTGCCGGCAAGGCCGCCGCGATCACCATTCCCAGTCCTGGGAGCACCGGCCTCGTAATGCGATCCGGGATGCGACCGCCTGCGTCTCCTGGGCTGGGCGCGAGCGCCGACGGCAAACCTATCGGCGCCCCATCTCCCCGCCTCATCGCCATCGATCTGCAGGCGGTGTTCTCGGGCTATCGGTCCTTTCTGGCCGGACAATTGCCGCTGGGCGGATTCCATGCCACCGAGCGCATGCTGGCGGACGCGGAGAAGCGACGGACGCTCAATCGGATCACACAAGCCTACGGCGACGCGGCGGAAAAACTCACCGCCGAACCGGATCGCTATGCGCCGATCGTGGCGGCGGCCTATTCCCGCTTCTTCGGGCACATCGGCGCCGGCAACCCCTCGGGGCCGCTGCTCGCCCGATCGCTGACGGCCGGCGATCTGGTGTACCGGACCGCCCGGCCGACCAAGGCCGACGGGAAGGATCTCGCGGCCTTCCTGGGGGAAATTCTCGGCAAGCCGGTCCCAGCGGAGTTTCTCGCCGGCGGGGGCTAAGGTTGGCGCGGAGCCTGCGCCGCACTGGCCATTGACGGCGGCGCGGGCTCCACGGCGCAGGGGCGCGTGCGGTCGGGTGGAACCGCAAGGCTGGCGCGAAGGCCGCCGGCCGCGCTTGATGCCAGGTCGAGCGTCAGTCCGGCTTGGCGGGCCGCCAGGTCCACGATCGACAAGCCAAGGCCACTGCCGACACCCGTGTGGCCCCGTCCCCGATAGAAGCGCTCACGCAGCCTGGGGAGCTCGTCCGCCGACGTGCCGGGTCCATCGTCCTCGACGACCAAGCGCGCGCCGGCCGCAGTCGCCTCGAATCGGCAGGTCACGCGGTGGGCCGCGTACTGCAGGGCGTTCTCGATGAGGTTGCGGAACGCGGCGCGGAACAGCTCGGCGCTGATGAAAATCTCCGTGGAGGACGGCTGGATCACGAGATCCAGCCCGCGGTCACGGCGAACGGGTTCGAGCTCGGCGCCGATCTGGGCGAGGCCGGCATCCACATCGATCCAGGCGGCGTCACTCGCCGCGTTCTCTCGGGCATCGTGGCGGGCCATCTCAAGGAGTTGGTTGACCAAACGCGACGTGCGATCGACGGAGACCGCGATCTGGCTGAGCGCGCCAAACCGTATGGCCGGGTCTGTCGTCGCCAGGGCGATCTGGGCCTGGGTCTTGAGCCCTGCCAGCGGCGTCTTCAGCTCGTGCGCGGCGCTGGCGGTAAGGTGGCGTTCACGCTCCCGGGAGGCCGCAAGACGCTCGAAAAGGCTGTTCAGGGCCCCGATCATCGGGCGCAGTTCGTCAGCCGCGCCGATCTCATGGATCGGCGAAAGGTCCGCCGCCGGGCGACGCGCCAGGGTGTCGGCGATACGGCGTAGAGGTGCGTGGCCACGCTCGACGACCAACCAGATCAAACCTGCGAGCGCGAACACGCCAGCGGCCGCGGGCAGCAGCAGTCCGGTGATCACCTGCCGCACCAGATTTCGCCGGACCTTGAGGTTGTCGCCCACCATCACCTGCAGCCCAGCCTCCGGGCGCGGGATGGTATAGACGCGCCAGGTTTCCCCCTGCACCACGGTTTCCGAAAACCCCTCGCGGATCTGGCTCAGGCGCTCCGCCGGTGCGCCGCTGGAGCGGGCGACGAGCCGTCCCTCCAGGGACCAGATCTGGCAGGAAAGCTGGTGGCTGTATCCTCCTGCCACGGCGGGTATCCTGACCTCCGGCGCGGAAACGGCGCCGCTGGCCGCCAGCGACGAGACCATACGCGCCGCCTCCATCAGGCGGGCGTCCAGGACGCGTTCGACGTCCCTCTGCGTGCGAACATAGATCCATCCGGCGGCGACCGCCCAAACGAGCGTGGTGATGGCGAGCAAGGCGACGAAGAGACGGGTGCGAAGCGAATTCATCACCCGCGCGTCCCTAGCCGGTAGCCGACGCCGCGCAGGGTCTCCACGACCGACCTGCCGAGCTTGGCGCGAAGGTGGTGAATGTGGACCTCCACGGCGTTGCTCTCGACCTCGGTGTCCCAGCCGTACAGACGGTCCTCGATCTGGACCCGAGATAGGACAGCACCAGGCCGTTCCATCAGGGCGTGGAGTACGGCGAATTCGCGTCGCGACACCGGCACATCGACACCGTCCTTGCTGACGCACCTCTGCGCTGGGTCCAGCACCAGATCGTTCCAGGTCAGGTGCGGGCTGGATCGGCCGGTGGACCGCCGCGCAATGGCCCGAACGCGGGCAGCCAACTCGTCGAGATCGAAGGGCTTGCCCAGGTAGTCGTCCGCCCCGGCGTCCAGGCCCTCGATGCGATCGGAGACGGTGTCTCGGGCGGTCAGCAGGATGACCGACGGCGCGGGCTCGCAGGCGCGGATGTCCGGGAGGAGGTCCAGGCCGGAACCATCGGGCAGCATCCAGTCCAGCACGACGGCGCTGAACACCCCGGTGCGCAGCGCGGCGCGCGCCTCCTCCAGGGTGGCGGCGGCATCAGCCATAAACCCATGCAAGCCGAGCCCGACCTGTAGGCCGTTCATTAGAACCGGGTCGTCCTCGACCACAAGAATGCGCATGACCTGCCTCGTCCAATAGCCACGGGTGTGCGGGCCGGCTTAAGGCTGCCTTAAGCTGACTCCCCGACTTGGCCCGCCTCTTCCACATCGTGGCGGTCCATCTTGCAGCGTCTGCTCCTCCTTCTTGCCCTTTTGTCGACATTCCTGGCGCCCGCCGCGTGGGCCGCGCCGTCGCTTGACGACCGCTTCCAGCTCAAGACCCAGACACTGGCAGACGGAAGCGTGCGCCTGGACTGGACCATTGGGAAAGGCGCCTACCTCTACCGCGACCATGTCGCGGTGACGTCTGGCGCGCCGCCGCGCGTCCTGGCGGTGAGCCGCTCGAAAGGTGAGATCAAGGAGGATCCCGGTTTCGGGACCGTGGAGATCTGGCGTGGTCAGGGCCAGGCGACCGTCATGGCCGACGTTCTGCGCGCCGCCGGCTCACCGCGAGAACTCACGGTAACCTACCAGGGGTGCGAGGAGGACTCGATCTGCTATCCTCCCGTCACCAAGACCGTCAGCGTGCAACCCGCTGCGGATATCCGAACCGGCTCCTCGCCCTGGCCGTTCGATGCGCCCGTGGCGGCGCCGGCTTCGGCGCAACCTGAGGCATCTGCCGCTCCGGCTGCCGCCGTCGCTGTCCCGCAGATCGAGGTCACCGCGGATACCGGGCTGGTCTCTCGTCTGGCGGCGCGCGGCGGGACGGCCTTGGTCCTGCTGGCCTTCGCCGGCTTCGGACTGCTGCTGGCTTTCACCCCCTGCGTCTTTCCCATGTATCCGATCCTCGCCGGCATCCTGGCGCGGGATGGCGAGCAGCTTTCGCCGCGGCGTGGCCTCAGCCTGTCGCTGGCTTATGTTCTCGCCATGGCGTCGGCTTTCGCGCTACTCGGCCTCGTGGCGGCTTGGTCGGGTGCGAACCTGCAGATGGTCCTCCAATCGCCCTACGCGATCGGCCTGCTGAGCGGCGCATTTGTGATCTTCGCCCTGTCGATGTTCGGCGCCTTCGAGCTGCAGTTGCCGCAGTCGTGGGTCGCCAGGCTATCGCGCAACCAACCAGGCCAGGCCAGGCCGTCTCTCGCCTCGTCGGCGGCCCTCGGTTTCACCTCCGCGCTGATCGTTGGCCCCTGCGTGACCGCGCCGCTGGCCGGCGCCCTGATCTACATCGCCCAGACCGGCGACCTAGCGCTCGGCGCGGGCGCGCTGTTCGCCCTGGGCCTCGGCAAGGGCATCCCCTTGATCGCGATGGGCGTGCTCGGGCCGCGCGCGCTGCCCCGGGCTGGTCCCTGGATGGAGCGTGTGAAGCAGCTTTTCGGGGTCATGTTCTTGGCCACGGCGCTCTGGCTCGCCTCCCGCGTGCTGCCACCCTCCGTCACCCTGGCCATGGGCGGCGTCCTGCTGATCGGCTTGGCTGTGGCGCTCGGCGTCTTCGAACGCCAGGCCGAGGGCGCGGGTGTTGTCGCCCGCGCGGCGAAGGCGGCCGCCCTGGTAGTCGGGCTGTGGGGAAGCCTGCTGCTGATCGGCGCGGCGTCCGGTGCGGAGAGCCCATTGAAGCCGCTGGAGGCGTTGGCCGCTTCGCCCGCAGCGCCGTCGGAGTCGAGCGACGCGGTCGCGTTCGTCACGGCGCGCGGTCTCCCCGCGTTGGAACGCGAGGTGGCGGAGGCGGTCTCGGCGGGACAGCCCTCGCTGGTCTATTTCACGGCGGACTGGTGCCTGAGCTGCGACGTCATCGAGCGTCGCGTGTTCGACGACCCGGGCGTCCGCGCCGAACTCGCCGGCGTCCGGCTGATCAAGGCCGATGTCACCGCCAATGATGCAGCCGCCCAGGCCATGCTGCGCCGCTTCGCCGCCGCGGGTCCCCCGACCATGGTGTTCCTCGACCGCCGCGCCGCTGAAGCCGGCGGCGCGCGGCAAGTGGGTGAGCTCAGCGCCCGCGACTTCCTTGGAAGCCTCGCCGCCGTGCAGGAGACCCGCTCATGAACGGCTTTGCCTTAGGCCCATTCCTGTTTTCCGCAGAGCGCCTCGCTGTGCTCCTCGGCGTGGTCATCGTGCTGGTGGGCGGGGAGATCCTGGCCCGGCGCGTCGATCCCCGGTTCAGCCGGTGGAGTTATCTGGCGCTGGCCGCCGGCTTGATCGGTGCTCGACTCGGCCACGTGCTGGAAAACGCTAGCGCCTTCGCGGCCGAGCCCTGGCGGGCGCTGGCCGTGTGGCAGGGTGGCTTCTCACTACCCTGGGCAGCGCTGCCAGTGGCGATCGTCACCATTCTCGTCCTGCCCCGTCCGCGGCTTGCAGCCTGGGGCGTCGCCACCCTGGCCGCCGGCCTGCTGGCGTGGAACACGATTCACCAACTGACTGCGAGCTCGCAGCCCCAGACGCCGCTGCCGGCCTTGACTCTGGCGACCCTGGCGGGCCCGCCGCTTGCGCTCGCCGAGACGGGGGGGCACCCCACCGTGATCAACGTCTGGGCCACCTGGTGCCCCCCATGCCGGCGGGAGATGCCCTTGCTGGCCAAGGCCGCTCAAGCCAATCCAACGGTCCGCTTCGTCTTCGCTAACCAGGCGGAAGACGCCGCGACGATCCGGACCTATCTCGCCCGGCAGGACCTCGAGCTGCCGAACGTCGCCTTGGACGCAAGCCAGGCCATTCCGCGCCACTACGGGACGCTCGGCATTCCGATCACGCTCTTCGTGCGCCCCGACGGCCGGCTGGCGGCCTCCCACATGGGCGAAATCTCCCCCGAACAGCTGAACGCCAACCTCGCCCGGCTGCGCTGATCTGCACCGAAATGGAGTCCCTGATGAATCGATCTCTCGTCGCCAGCGCCATGGTGGCGCTGTCTCTCGCCACGGCGCAGCCCGCGGCCGCCCAGGTTCAGGCCGTCACCCCGGCCGTCGCCAAGGCCGTCGTCGCCGCGCCGGGAACCGCCCTCGCCGGCGCGGCCCAAGGCGACGTCACCGTGGTCGAGTACCTCGACTACAACTGCCCCTACTGCCGCAAGATGCACGCTGAGTTGCAAGGGCTGCTGAAGACCGACCCGAAGGCGCGGGTGCTCTACAAGCAGTGGCCGGTCTTCGGGCCCGTCTCGACCTACGCGGCCCGAACTGTGCTGGCCGCCACCTGGCAGGGCAAGGACCTGGCGGCCCACGACGCCCTGATCACGTCCACGTCTCGCTTGGATAGCCAGGACTCCGTCCGGCGCCGGCTGGCGACAGCGGGCGTCGACCTCGCGCGTCTCGACCGTGACCTTACCGCGCACAAGGCGGAGATCGACGCCCTACTGGCGCGCAGCGAGGAGGAGGCGCAGCTGCTTGGGCTCAGAGGCACGCCAGCGCTCGTCATCGGCTCCACCCTCGTGCCCGGCGGACTGCCCAGCGCCATGCTGCAGCGGCTCGTCGCCCAGGAACGAAACGAAAGCCAGGCGCCAAGCCGGTGAGCCGCGTCGCCGCCGCGGCCTCCATGATGGTGGCCGCTTGGCTGGGGGGCTGCAGTATCGGAGCGCGTCCCGAACCGGAGGAGCGCGCTAAGGCGAATTCCGCGGGCGAAGCGAGCTTGGCGGCCGTGGTCGCCGGCTCCTGGCGCTCGGAGGCCGAGCGGGCCGAGGACGCCCGGCGGCGTCCGGAGCAGACCCTGCGGTTCCTCGGGCTTGGCCCTGGTGAGACGGTGGTCGAAGTGTGGCCGGGCGCCGGCTGGTGCACGCAGATCCTGGCCCCCTACCTGGCCCGCACAGGCGGTCGGTACTACGCAGCGCATCCCTCCGTGGTCACGACCGGGCCGGAAGGAAAAGAACTCGTCGCGCGCTTTCGGAGCGACGTCGCCGCGCGACCCGACCTCTATGGCCGCGTCCGCGAGGGCGACTTCGGAGACGGTGGCGGCCGGCTTGGGCTCGGACCAGAGTCCGCCGATCTGGTGCTGTTTCCCGAGCGCCTGCACTACTGGATGGCGGCCGGCTTGGCCGAGGCGGCGTTCGCTGAGGCCTATGAGGCTCTGAGGCCGGGCGGCCGGCTTGGGGTGATCCAGGATCGCGCCCCTTCCAGCGGCGCGCAGGATCCGATCGCCCGCGACGGCAGGGTGCAGCAGGCCTTCGTCGTCGCCCTGGCTGGCGAGGCTGGATTCGTGCTGGACGCGGCGCCGCTCATTCACCCGCGCGCTGGCCAGGCGGAAGGCGGATACGAGCGAATGGTGCTCCGGTTCCGGAAACCTATGACTCGAGGTGCGGTTCTGAGCGCACAGCCGAACGTCGCTGCGCCGGGAGCCTCCCTATGAGCTACTACCACGCCAAAATATTGAACCTACCTTTCGACGCCGCTCTGGCCGCCGCGCGCGAGGCGCTTGCGCAACAGGGTTTCGGCGTCGTCACCGAGCTCGACATTCACCAGACGCTGCAAGCCAAGCTCGGCGAAAGCTTCCGCCCCTACACCATCCTGGGCGCCTGCAACCCGAGGCTGGCCTACGAGGCGCTTCAGCTCGAGGACAAGGTCGGAACCATGCTGCCGTGCAACGTCGTGGTCCAACAGCGGAGCGATGAGAGCACGGAGGTCGCCGCCATTGATCCCGTTGCGTCTATGCAGGCCATCGACAACCCCGAACTGAAGGAAAAGGCAGGCGAGGTGGCCGCGAGGTTACGGGCCGCGATAGACGGGCTTGGATCTGTCCGCGAAGACTAGCGCCGGCTCAGCTTTCGCGCTCGTGGCACGCCTCCGCGGGACTGTCTAACAAGGTTGGATGATGGATGATCCGGGGTTGCGTCGTTGGGACGAACGATACGCGCAGCAGGGCTACCTTTTCGGAGAGCAGGCGAACGCGTTTCTCGCGCGCCAGAGGCATCGGCTGCAGTCCCGCGTCCGGGCTCTGGCGGTCGCGGACGGAGAGGGTCGGAACGGCGTATGGCTGGCGGAACAAGGTCTTGACGTCGTCTCGATCGACGGGTCGCCGACCGCCCAGGACAAGGCGCGACGGCTCGCCGAGCGCCGCGGCGTCGAGATCACCTGTGAACTCGCCGACCTGACCACCTGGACTTGGCCAGACCACGCGTTCGACGTCGTCGCAGGGATCTTCATCCAATTCGCCGGCCCGGACCTGCGCAGTCGGATGTTCGAGGGCATGCAGCGAGCGCTGCGGCCTGGTGGGCTGCTCCTGCTGGAAGGCTATCGGCCGGAGCAGCTCGCATACGGCACCGGCGGGCCTACCGCCCTGGAGAACCTCTACACAGAGCGGATGCTCCGTGACGCCTTCGCGGACATGCAGATCCTTGAGCTTACATCCTATGACGCCCTCCTTTCAGAGGGATCGGGGCACGCGGGAATGTCCGCCCTCATCGACCTCGTAGCGCGGCGTCCGGAATGAGCTACGTGACCGGCTGACAGCTGGCCTGCGACGGCGGGCGGCCCGCTTCAGGGGTCATTCGGCGCCGCCAGCGGCGATCTGCCGCCGCTCCCCCATCCCACCGCCTAGGGCGCGAACCAAGGCGACAAAGGCCTGCAGTCTGGCCGTCGACGTGGCGAGCTCCGCACGCTGCGCTTCCAGAGCGGCGGTCTGCGCTGTCACCACTTCCAGGTAGTCAGAGGCCCCATCACGGTAGGCGCTGAGCGCCAAGGCCTGCGTCCTGGTCGCGGCCGCCGCGGCAAGCTGCAGCTCATCGGCCTCTTCGCTTGGCGTCGGCTGGGCTGATGTAGCCCAGGGCTGAGTGCAGTCGGCGGGGATTGTAGAAGCCTTCGATGTATTGGAACAGGTCCCGGCGGGCCTGGTCGAGCGCGGCGCGACCCGGCAGTTTGCAACGCTCGGCGGGACCGTCGGCGTGAAGCTCCTTGAGCCGCACGTGAACTTTCGAAGCGCAGGCGAGCTACGGCGAGTCGTCCGGCGGAGGGACTTCCAGCCAGCAGACTGTCGTGAGGGGCGTTCTGCTGTGGGCGGAGCCGTGGGGGCGGCTCGCCGCAAGCGTGGGGTGCATGGAGACGAATCTGCCTGGACGGGACGTGCGCACCACGCACTTGCATGCCTACGGGGTCTGGTTTCCCTCCCAGCGGCTGACGCTAGCCGCCAAGGCCGGCGGGTTTGCCGGCGTGAATGACGGCGAGTACCTGGCAGGGGCCACCAACATCTATCTCACGCCCGACCTCGCGCTTTTCACGGCGGTCGAGCGCACCTGGTACGATGCCGGCTTCCGCGATAAGGGCCTGACAGGCTCGGTGGGGTGGCCGCCGGTCCGCAAGGCGCCATTTGCTCTCAACATGGGCGTGACGCGGACGGAGGTCTCCGGACCCTTCAACTTCGGCACCAAGACCGCCTTCGTCGGCGTGCGGACCTTCTATAACCGCAGCGGCGAGACGACGCTGCGAGGACGGGAACCGACCGGCCCCACCGGTTGGCCATTGACCTTCGGCCCGCAAGGCCTGGGATTGCGCGCGCCTCGACCAGCAGGCTGCGTCTAGCTGGACCGGCCCTGGCGTTGGGTGTAGGCGCCGGGGCTGCTGCCCATCTCCGAGCGGAAGGCGAAGATGAAGGCCGACGTCGAGCTGTAGCCCAGGCTCACCGCCGTCTCGGTGATGCCGCGCCCCCCGCCCAGCATCTCGATCGCGCGGAAGAGGCGCAGACGACGCCGCCAGGAGCGCAGACTCGTTCCAAGCTCCGCTTCGAACCGGCGCGCCAGGGTCCGGCCAGACATGCCGAGGGCCTTGCCCCACGCCTCGGGTCCGCGAGGATCGGCCGGGTCAGCGTAGAGTGCTTCGCACAGGGAGGTCAGCGCGGGCGAGCGCGGCCAAGGCAGTGCGCTCGGCAGCGCCGGCGCCCGCTGCAGCTGGTCCAGAATGAGCTGGGTCACCCGCGTCGCGTAGCCGTCGTCGTCCGGCGCGGCGGCGATCTCAGCTGCTTCCACGATGAGTGCCTGGAGGAGCGGCGAGACGGCGAACAGCGTGGCCATTGATGGAAGGCCCTCGCCGAACTCGTGGGCGATCCAGAGGCTCCGGAATTCGGCCCCGAGCAGCGATCCGACCCGGTGGCGGAGTCCGGTCGGCAGCCAGACCGCCTGATCGGGCGAGATCACGAAGGAGTGGCCGTCGACCGCGACAGCCAGCGCGCCGGAGACGGCGTAGACGACCTGGTTCCAGGCGTGAGAGTGCTCCGGAAACTCGTGGCGGGCCGGAATGGACTGCGCACGCACGGTCATCGGCGCGGGGGACTTCTCCCCCGGCGGCGGCGCGATGGCGACCCACTGCATGCAGTTTTCCTCTTCAATTGTCCGGTAGTCTATATGGGTTGGCTTCGGGTCGAAATACCGACACCCGGTAAGGGTCCATACTGCAAGCCCCGACAGAGAGCAGCGATAGACCCATGTCCCTCACCGACCGGCGCGGCCTGCCGATCTCAACGACCTCCGACCTTGCGGCGGACCGCTATCGCGAAGGCGTGGATCTGATGTTCGCAGGTTGGCCCAGCGCTGACGCCGCACTGGACCAGGCTATTGCAGCTGATCCCGACTTCGCCCTGGCCCACGCCGCCCGCGCTCGCCTGGACGCGATGTCTGCGCGACCCCGAGAAGCCCGGACGCGGATCGCCCACGCCGCTCAACTCGTCGCGACGCGCGGGACGGAGCGGGAGCGCAGCCACGTCGACGTCCTCGCGCTGCTGCTCAATGGCGAGCCCGGGGCGGCGCTGGAAGGGACCCTGGCGCATGTGGACAGCTGGCCACAGGACGCCTTGATCCTCTCGCTTCCCCTGGGCGCGTTCGGTCTGTTCGCGTTCTCCGGCATGGCGAACCATGACCAGGCGCGGGTGGACCTCTGCAACCGGCATGCAACCCACTATGGGGCCGACGATTGGTGGTTCCTCACGTCCCGGGGCTGGGCGGAGGTCGAAAACGGCGACGTTCCCTTAGGGCGCGCGATGCTGCAAACGGCCTTCGAACTGCACAGCGCCAATGCGCACACGGTGCACGGCTGGGCGCACGCCCTTTTCGAGGCGGGCGCGGGCGACGAGGGCGAAGCCCTCATCCGCGGTTGGCTGCCGGGGTACGATCGCACCGGCATCCTGCACGGACATCTCGCCTGGCACGCCGCTCTGATCGCCCTTGAGCGCAGCGACCTTGAGAACGCGATGGCGCTCTACGCCCTCCACGTTCATCCGTCGGTCTCGGCCAGCCTGCCGATCAATGTCGTCAGTGACGCCGCCTCGCTGCTGTGGCGGGCAGAGGCCTATGGCCATGAGCCTTCACGCGAGAACTGGAGCTGGATCGCCGACTACGCCGCGAAGGCGTTCCCGAAGCCGGGACATGCCTTTATCGATGTCCACATGGCGCTGATCGAGGCGGCGATGGGGGACAGGGTGGCCGTCGATCGCCGCGCCGCCGCGCTCACTGCGATGGTCGAAGCCGGCAGGCTCGGGGCCGGGCAGGTCGTGCCCGCCATCTGCCGCGCGGCGCTGGCGTTTGCAGAGGCCGACTACCCGCGATGCGTCGCAATCCTCGAGCCCCTGGTGCCGGAGGTGGTGCGCATCGGCGGCAGCGGCGCGCAGCGCGAGATCGTTGAGGATACGCTGCTGGTGGCCCTGATGCGCAGCGGCGAGACGGCGAAGGCGCGCGATCTCCTCGATCGCCGCCTCCATCGCAGGCCGTCGCCGCGGGACACGCGGTGGCGCGCCGACCTAAGCCGCGCTGTCGCCTGAGTGAGCCAGGTCGAAGGCGCCAGGATCGAGCCCGCTGAGCTGTCGCGATCGCAGGCGCTCGGCAACGTCGCGAGGCTGGCGACGGCGCAGGCGCTTGCGGGCGCCAACTCCGTCGTGGTCTTCGCCACGGGTGCGATCGTCGGCGCCGATCTCGCGCCCAACCACGCGCTGGCGACGCTGCCGATCTCGATCTTCGTCGTCGGCATGACGGCCTGCACCTGGCCCGCCGGTGTCATCGCGCGCCGCCATGGCCGCCGGGCGGCCTTCCTCGCCGGCGCCGGCTGTGGGGTCCTTGTGGGTCTCCTGTCGGCCCTGGCGGTGCTTCTCAGCTCGTTCTGGCTCTTCTGCGCCGCGACTTTCCTGGGCGGCGCCTACGCGGCCGTGGTCCTGTCATTCCGCTTCGCCGCCGCGGAGGGGGTGCCGGCGCCGCGGCGCGCGCGGGCCCTCTCCACCGTGATGGCCGGCGGCGTGGTGGCCGGCGTCGTCGGCCCTCAGCTCGTCAACGGCACAATGGACGGCTGGCCGGGTCATCCTTACGCCCTGACGTTCCTCGCTCAGGCGGCGGTCGCCCTGGTGTCGGCGTTTGTGCTCATGGGCGTGCGTCTGCCGCGGCCGGCAGCGGGCTCGACGTCCGACGGGCGGCCTCTGCGCGAGATCGTCCGCAACCCTCGCTTCATCGTCGCCCTCGTCTGCGGAGCGGTGTCCTACGTCGTCATGAACTTCCTCATGACCGGGGCGCCGCTGGCGATGCGGATCTGTGGCTTGCCGCCCGAGGCCTCGAACCTCGGCATCCAGTGGCATGTCATCGCCATGTACGCGCCCAGCTTCTTCACCGGCCGGCTCATCTCTCGTTTCGGCGCGCCGGCGGTAGTGGCGACGGGCCTGGCGTTGCTCGGCGTCGCCGTCGCAGTCGGGCTGGCCGGTGTCGACGTCGCCCACTTCTGGCTGTCCCTTATTCTCCTGGGGCTCGGGTGGAACCTCGGCTTCGTGGGCGCCTCGGCGATGGTTCTGGACTGCCATCGGCCCGAGGAGGGCCCAAGGGTCCAGTCTCGCTACGACATGGTCGTCTTCGGCGCGGTGGCGGCGGGCTCCTTTTCTTCCGGTGGCCTGCTGACCGCGTTCGGCTGGACGACCGTGCTTTGGGTCTCCCTGGTTCCGCTGGTGCTCGCCTTCTTCGCCCTGGCGTGGTCGCCACGACCGGTCGCCGCGGCGCGGTAGTCGCCTCGGAGGTCAGAACGCGCGCTTGATCAAGGGCGATGCGCCCTGTCGGGCCTCAGGACGCAAGGCAATGCGGCGAGACCCGGATGTTTCGGTATCCAAGCTCGATCATTCCGGCCCGCTGCAGCGCCAGCAGATGTGCGCCTGCCGATTTGCGGGAGAGTCCGGCCATTTCAGCAAGGTCGGTCTGCGTGGCCCGGACTTCCCAGACCCCGGTGGCCGCATCCTGGTGAGCCAGAGTGGCCGGCCGAGTTCTCAGACGGGCGCGGGGCGGGAGCCCGACTGCCTCGCCCATCCGGCGCAGGGTCGCGGCCAGCTGCTCCGAGAGCAATTCCGCCACGGCAAACCAGACCTGCGGGATGTCCCGGCCAATCTGCTGCAGCGACGCGTCCGGGAACAGCAGGACCGCGGTCTCGCCCGCGGCTCGCGCCGTGACAAGGCGGGTGACATGACCCCCGTTTCTTATCCGGCCATAACGAGACTCCTGGGTTGATGTCGGCGCCCTGGCGGGCGAGGCGGCGTCGGGCCAACGATTGAAGTGTGCCCTGCGCTACTTCTTTCTGGATCGGCGATGAGACGAGATCCTCAAGGGGTGCCTGGCGCGCACGGCCAAGTCATTCAGCGTTCGGTCCATCACCGGCTGAAATATGCGTTTGAAGCGGTTCTTACCCAGCCCCGCTAAGACCCCACTGAACCGAACGAGGTGGTGCACGTGGGTCGCTCCATTCGTCCACGCAAAGGCGTACCGCATCTCGATGCCAAGCAGCCCGGGCAGGCCGAGCCGCCAGCCAAGCAGGCCTGGTGGATTGATGGTAAGCTGGCCGGAGAAGGGCCAGGATTTCTCCGGGCCGTCTTTGAACCTCAGTCGGATGACATAGGTGATCTTTGTCCGATCGCTCGCTTCCTCAGCTACGCGAGCCGCACCAGTCCACTTCGGGTAGGATCCGAAGTCCGTCAAAATCGCCCTGACTGTAGCGACCGGCGCCTTCACGTTGATCTCGCTCACGAGTTCATACACGGGAACATTCCCTTCAACCTATGCCACCCGGTTATTCCGTGAGCCTTCGTCGTCATTTCTCCTGCCCTGGAAACGTGGACGGCAGAGGCGCCGCGCCGCTGTTGTGGCCGTAAATGATCCCGGCGAAAGCCAAGAGCGGCTTGCAGGCGTGCCGCGAGCGCCCGGGCGCGGTCCGCGACGAAAGCGCTCACACCAGCCGTTTCAGACCGTCGAAGTCCCCGGTCACTTTCAGAGTGACGGTGACCGCCTTGCCGGCGCGGTTTCGCCAGAACCAGCCATGCGAACCGTCGAAGGCGGCCGTGAGCACCCCTTCTGAGCGGCTTTCCGAACCTTTCCCGTAGCCATGGTACGAGATGCCGGCCCCGTCGCCGTGCGTATCGAAGTTCAGCTTCGGGCCATCGGTGACCCAGACGTAGGTCACAGAAGCGCCCTTGCGCATCTTGGCCTTGATCTCCACGCCTTGCCCGGGGGCGAGGGTCAGGGTCATCTCTTCGGCCTTTGCGGCGGGCGCCCCCGTGGCTGGCGCGCTAGCTTGGACCGGCGCAGGGACGGCGGCGGCGGCGGCGGCGGGCGGGCGCGGCGCTTGGGCCGTGATCGCTGGTGCAGACGCCGTTGCGGCTGAGGCCTCCTGTTCAGCCTCTCGCGCGATGGCCATCTTCACGGTCCCCATGTCGGTCAGGCCAAGGAGGCGGCCAATTCCGGTGGGATCCACAGCGTACTCGGCGGGAAGCACCACTGCGACCAGCAGGGCTGCGGCGACCCCCACGGCGATGGCGGTCGAGCGCAACAGTCTGCTGGCGGTCGGCAGGTCGGCAAGGTCGGGTTTTTGAGTGTTGTGCATGGGTCTGGTCTCCGGTCAGGCGACGAAGTAGCCGACAAGTTGGTAGCCGGTGAGGACGAAGCCGGCGGTCATGAGAATCACGTTGGCGGTGTAGGCATGGGTCCAGAACCCGGAGGTCCGCCGCCAGAACCCCATAGCGATCAGGATGGCGCTGAGCGCCAGGATTTGGCCGAGTTCAACACCGATGTTGAAGGCGACAAGGTTGACGAAAAGGCCGTCGGGGGAGAGCTGGAAATCCTGCAGCTTGGTGGCCAAGCCAAATCCGTGGAACAGGCCGAAGATCAGGGTGGCGGCCATTGTGTTGGGCTGCACCCCGAACCAGCGCTGGAAGGCGCCGAGGTTGTCGAGCGCCTTATAGACAACCGAGAGGCCGATGATCGCGTCGATAAGGTAGGCGCTGACACTTACGCCCAACATCACACCCAGAAGCAGGGTGATGGAGTGACCGATGGCGAACATGGTCACATAGAGGCTGACGTCCTTCAGCCGGTAGAGAAAGAAGATCACTCCGAAGAGAAACAGCAGGTGATCGTAGCCGGTGATCATGTGTTTGGCGCCAAGGTACACGAACGGCATGAACAGGACGCCGGAACTCTCCTGGATGTAGCCCTTGTCGCCCTCGGCGACGCCGTGGGCCAAGGCCTGCGACACCAGGCCGGTGAGTAGCAGCAGGCCGATGCCGAGCCACAAGCGCCTGGACCAAGTAGCGAAGGCAGGCAGCATTGGAGATCCTTGGAACACGGAGATCATCTGGCCACCCGCTGGATGACGGCGAGAAAACGCCAGGAGATGCCTATTGCGAACCGGGATGCTCAGCCCAGTGCGGTTTCGAGGGGGAGCGCGACCGCCCCCGACCAAGGCCAGGTAAAACCTGGCCTTGGTCGGGACACGCAAGGTAGCCGGCTCGTTGACACAAGCTTCCGGAGTCATGCCAAGACCTCGGCGGCTGCGCCCTTACGGCCAAGGTGGGTGTGAACCAGGCTGTAGAGGGCCGGCAGGACGAGAAGGGTCAGGATCGTCGAGGAGATGATCCCGCCAATCACGACTGTGGCCAGAGGCCGCTGAACCTCGGCGCCCGCCCCCACGTTGAGGGCCATCGGGATAAAGCCGAGGCTGGCCACTAGAGCGGTCATCAAGACGGGACGAAGGCGGGTCAGAGCGCCTTCGCGGATGGCCTTGTCGAGGGGGGCTCCCTCCGCAATCAGACTGCGGATGAAGGTCACCATGACCACGCCGTTAAGGACGGCCACGCCCGAAAGCGCGATGAAGCCCACCCCGGCCGAGATCGAGAGCGGTAGGCCGCGCATCATCAACGCCGCCACGCCCCCGGTGAGCGCGAGGGGCACGCCGGAGAACACCACAGCGCTGTCCTTCCAAGAACGGAACAGGGCGAACAGCAGACCGAAGATCAGCAGGAGCACGGCCGGCACCACCAGTTGGAGGCGTTTGGCCGCCGAGATCAGCTGCTCGAAGGTGCCACCGTAGGTGACCCAGTAGCCGGCCGGGACCTTCACCTGCGCGCCCACCTTCTGCTGCACCTCGCCGATGAATGAGCCGAGGTCCCGATCTCGGACGTTAGCGGTCACCACGATGCGGCGCTTTCCGTTTTCGCGGCTGATCTGGTTGGGACCCTTGGTCAGCTCGATCGTGGCGACCTCGCTGAGCGGCACAAATTGTCGGGGTTGGCCTTCGCCCGCCGGCAAGGGCACCTGCAGCCGCCCGATGGCGTCGGTGTTCGAGCGGATGGCTTCGGGCAAACGCACCACAACGTCAAAGCGGCGGTCCCCCTCGAAGATCTGTCCCGCCGTGGTCCCGCCCATCGAGGTGGCGATAACCTGCTGGACGTCGTCGATACTTAAGCCGAGCCGGGCCAGGGCCGGACGGTTGGGGGTGATTTGCAGGACCGGGAGGCCGGTGATTTGCTCGGTTTGCGGATCGGCGGCGCCTTCGACGCCGCCCACAATCCCCTCGATCTCGGCCCCAAGCTTCAGGAGTTCATCCAGATCGTCGCCGAAGATCTTGATCGCGACGTCCGCGCGGACCCCGGACAAAAGCTCGTTGAACCGCATCTGGATCGGCTGAGTGAATTCGTACTTGCTCCCAGGGACTTCGCTGACCGCAGCTTCCATCTCCTCGACGAGCTTGCCCCGCGGTTTGCGCGGATCAGGCCAGTCCTTGCGGTCTTTGAGCATGATGAAGGTGTCAGCGACCGACGGCGGCACCGGGTCGGTGGCCACCTCGGCGGTGCCGATCTTCGCCACCACCCGCTCGACCTCCGGGAACTTGGAGAGGCGGGCCTCCAGCGCCGTCTGCATGGAGATCGCCTGGCTGAGGCTGGTGCCCGGTATGCGCAGGGCGTGCATGGCGATATCGCCTTCGTCGAGGTTCGGGACGAATTCCGAGCCCATGCGCGAGGCGCCGAAGCCGGCGATCGCCACAAGGGCGACGGCGACAACCACCATCAGGGTTCGGGCTCGCATGGCGAAGTCGAGGGCCGGCTGGTAGCCGATCCGCGCCCAGCGCATCAGGAAGCTCTCTTGCTCCTGGATCTTGCCGGTGACGAACATGGCAACCGCGGCCGGCACGAAGGTTAGCGACAGGACCAGCGCGGCGGTGAGCGCGATCACCACGGTGATCGCCATCGGATGGAACATCTTCCCCTCGACGCCGGTGAGGGCGAAGATCGGGACATAGACGAGTGTGATGATCATCACCCCGAACAGCGAGGGGCGGATCACCTCGCTTGAGGCCGAGGCCGCCAGGGAAAAGCGTTCGTCACGCGTCAGAAGCCGACCCAAGCGGTGCTGGGCCTCGCCGAACCGGCGAAGGCAGTTTTCGACGATGATCACGGCGCCATCAACGATCAGGCCGAAGTCCAGCGCGCCCAGGCTCATCAAGTTGCCGGACACGCCGAACCTCACCATGCCGGTGATGGTCAGCAGCATGGTGAAGGGGATGATCGCCGCCGTGATCAGAGCCGCGCGGATGTTCCCGAGCAGCAGGAACAGCACCAAGATAACCAGCAGCGCCCCTTCGAGCAGGTTCTTCTCGACCGTCTTGATCGCCCGATCGACAAGATTGGTGCGGTCATAGACCGGTGATGCGGTGACCCCGTCTGGCAGAGCCTTGGCGGCTTCCTTCAGGCTGGCCGCGGCGGCCTGGGCCACCACGCGGCTGTTCTCGCCCGCTAGCATCAGCACTGTAGCGAGCACCGTCTCGTGACCGTTCTCAGTCGCCGCGCCGGTGCGTAGTTCCTGGCCCATGCCCACGTCGGCCACTTCCGCGACGCGGATCGGGACGCCGCCCCGGGTAGCGATGACGATCTCGGACAGATCTTCGCGTGTGGAAGCCTGGCCGGGGACGCGGATCAGGTACTGCTCGCCGGACCGCTCGACATAACCGGCCCCCACGTTGGCGTTGTTGCGCTCAAGGGCTTCGACCACCTCGGACATGGTGATCCCATAGGCCGCGAGGCTCTCGGGACGCGGGGTGACGTGGTACTGCCGCTCATACCCGCCAATCGTGTTGACCTCGGTCACGCCCTTGGTGTTGCGCAGCTGGGGCCGGATCACCCAGTCCTGCAGGGTGCGCATATCTTCGGTCGTGTAGGGCTGACCGTCGGGCCGCCGAGCGCCGGGCTTGGCCTCGATCGTGTACATGAAGATCTCGCCGAGGCCGGTGGCGATTGGGCCAAGCTCCGGCGTAATCCCGGGCGGAAGCTGGCTGAGCGCGTTCTGCAAACGCTCGTTCACCAACTGACGGGCAAAGAAGATGTCTGTGCCGTCGTCGAAAATCACGGTGACCTGGGACAGGCCATAGCGAGAAACCGAGCGGGTGTACTGAAGGCCGGGCACGCCTGCCACGGCGGTCTCGACTGGGAAGGTGATGCGCTGTTCGGCCTCAAGGGGCGAATACCCGGGCGCCTCGGTGTTGATCTGGATCTGGACGTTGGTGATGTCCGGCGTGGCGTCGATCGGCAGGCGCTGGAAACTCCAGACGCCGACCGCGCAGGCCAGAAGGACGAGCGCCATGACCCCCCAGCGGAAGCGGATCGACAGCGCGATGAT
>NZ_JAUSLG010000076.1 GCF_030646615.1 Phenylobacterium sp.
GATGTCCTCCAACGGCAGTGCGTAAGCTTTTGCGCTGGCCTCGGCCCTCAGATCGATCGAACCATCGCTCATCGGATTCTCCATTGCTCGTTCACCCGTCGATCAAGCCGACGCATGAGCTGTTGTCACGCTAAGCACAAACCCCTCATAGTCGTTGTCGGCGCTCGCTTGGCACATCTGCAGGTAAAGCGGCACGCCGCCGGGATAATTGAGTAATTCCCGTGGCTTGCCGGGTATGTTGGCGCCCATGTACCAAGAGTCAGCCAAAGGAAAGAGCGTCATGGCGCCAACTGCCTCGACATGGTCCTTCCACGTCTGTTCGGCGGTGGGGGTCGTCTCGAACCGGCTGACGCCCGCATCGCGAATGCGTCTCAGGAATTCGACCACCCAGTCGCCCTGCAGTTCCGCGCAGGTCGGGCCATTGCAGAACCCCGAGGGGCTCTGCGGCCCGTAGAGGAACAGCAGGTTGGGAAAGCCAGCGCTAGCCATGCCCAGATGAGTTCGCGCGCCCTTGGCCCACTTCTCCTTGAGCGTGAGCCCCTCGACACCGCGGATGTCTATCTGCGTCAGGCCGCCGGTCACGGCATCGAAGCCGGTGGCAAGAACCAGGAGATCGAGCTCGTACTCCCGCGCTGCGGTCTTTACGCCGCCGGGGGTGACCTGCAGGATCGGGGTTTCCTTCAGGTCCACCAACTCGACGTTGTCCTGGTTGAAGACGTCGTAGTAGGTCTGCTCAAGGGACGGGCGCTTGACCCCGAACGGGTGCGGCGGCTGCTTCGGGGCAAGCTTTTCGGCGAGCTTCGGATCGCGAATCCGCTTTTGCACCTTCTCGCGCCAGAAGTCGTAGGCGGTACGATTGGCCTCGAGGTTCATCATCACGTCGTAGAAGGTCGAGGCCCAGAAACTAAATCCTCCGGCCGCCCAACTCGCCTCATAGATGTCCTGCCGTTCTTCCGGAGAGACCTCCAGCGCGGACTTTCCGCTCGCGTGGAAGTCGAAGCCACCGAAGCTTTCACGCCGCCGCGCGAATCGCGCGGGATAGTCGCGTTTCATGTCGGCCTGGGTCGCTTCGTCCAGGTTGCGCTGCTGCATCGCCAGCGCCAGGATCGGCGTGCGCTGGAAGACCGTCAGTTGCGCGGCCACGGGCGCAGCCTCCTGCACCACCTGCACGCCGCTCGCACCGGTGCCGATTACGCCCACGCGCTTGCCCGTCATGTCGAGGCCGCCTTGCGGCCACCAGGCGGTGTGGTGTGTTTCACCCGCGAACCGGTCGAGCCCCTCAATCTGCGGCACATAGGGCTTGGCGGCGAACCCGGTGCAGAGCACCAGGAAGCGGGCGCGGACGCCGCCGCCCTCCTGCGTCGTCACGATCCACTGGTCGCGCCCGGCGTCGAACTCGGCACCCTCGACACGGGTGTTGAAGCGGATATCCCGGCTCAGATCGAGCTTCTTGTCTACGTAGCGGAAGTAGGCGCGCAGTTCCTCCCAGCCGGGAAACCGCTCCGTCCAGTTCCAGTCGCGCCAGAGATCCTCGCTGGAGAACTCGTACATCGGCACGTGGGTGTCGACGCGGGCGCCAGGATAGCAGTTCCAGTACCAGATACCGCCCAGGTCGGCGCCGGCCTCGAAAAGGCGCACCGAGAACCCCAGTTGGCGCAGGCGGTGGAGCTGGTAAAGGCCGGTGAAACCGGCCCCGACCACAAGGACATCCAGTTCCTCGATTGGTTGGGTTTCTGGCCGCACGGCAGGTTCGGTGTTCATGGTCTCACGCTAGTCCTAAATTTCTGCGAGCGAACTTGGTGACCGCCATGTAATCGGCCTTGCCGTTCGAAGCCCGCAACGGGACCTGGGTCACGAGGACACGCTTGGGGGTCTTATAGCCGGCCAAGCTGGAGCGCACGTGCCGACGTACATCGTCCTCGTCGAATGCAACTCCGCTCGCCACTACCACCACGCCCGTGACGGCCTGGCCCCATTTATCGTCTGGAACGCCGACCACGAGCGCATCCTCGATGATCGGGTGGGTCTTAAGGGCCTCCTCGACCTCCTCGGGATAAACCTTCTCGCCAGCGGTGTTGATGCAGGCGCTGCCCCGTCCCAGTAGCGTCATGGCCCCGTCGGCCTCCACTGTGCACCAGTCTCCTGGGATCGAGTAGCGCTGGCCGGCGATGGTGCGAAAGGTCTGGGCGGTCTTTTCCGGATCCTTGTAGTAACCCAGCGGTATTGGGCCGCTGATGGCGATTATCCCGGCTTTGCCTGTGCCCGGCTCCACAAGATTTTCATCCTCGTCAAAGACCTTGCACCGGGGGCCGATCTGGAACGTCGCGGTCCTGACCTCACCGTCCTTGGTCATGGCCGAGGAGCCGAAGCCGAGCGCCTCTGAAGCGCCGAAGGAGTCCATCAGCACGACTTGTGGGATGTGTCGCAATAGGCCCGCCTTGACCTCACGGCTCCACATCACGCCAGAGGAGACCACGGAGACTAGGCTCGAGGTGTCGTGGCGCCCAGGCTGGTCCTCCAGCGCTTTGAACATCGGCTTGGCGAAGGCGTCGCCCACCAGGGCGATGGATTGCACCCGATGGCGCGCAACGACCGACCAGAGCTCGTCGGCGTCGAACCACGGATTCTCAAGGGTGACCACGCAGCCGCCGTTCATCATGCATCCGATCGCGGTGATGAGACCGGTTCCGTGCATCATCGGGCAGGCCGGGAGGGTTCGGCTTCCCGGACCGGTGGCGCGAACGAAGTCGAGATGCGCGTCGAGGGTTTCCGGCGCTGGCCCGAGCCGCCGCACCGCGTCGAGCTGGGCCTCACGCATGTCCTCATGGCGCCACATGACCCCCTTGGGCATGCCCGTCGTACCGCCCGTATAGATGAACAGAAGGTCGTCTGGAGACCGCTCGATCCCCAAGGGGGCGCCCTCGCCGGTCGCGGCGAGGTCTTCATATCGCTCCGAGAAGTGCGCCGGCGGATCGTCGTCGCCGATCTCAATGAACGTGGCGACCTTGGACAGCCGGCCCTTCAGCTGGAGGACTGTGTCGCGAAACTCGGAGCCGTAGATGATGGTCTGCGCATCCGAGTCATCGAAGATGTAGAACACCTCGTCGGGCTTGTAGCGGTAGTTGACGTTCACGTGGGTCAGGCGGCCCTTGAAGCAGGCGGCCAGGGCCTCGCCGTACTCTGGGCGGTTGCGCATATAGAACGCCACCTTGTCGCCCGGCTTCGCGCCCCGGGCCAGGATCGCGCGCGCAAGATTGTTCGACCGATGCGACGTCTCCCCCCAGGTGATCGTTCGATTCCCGTGAATGAAGGCCGGCGCGTCCGCCGGGAGGGCGTTCGGGAGCGCGTCGAGGATATCGCCGAAATTCCAGGTCATGGGCCTGCTTCCTAAACGGCGATCCAGCCCTGAACGCGGGCGGCCTCGTTACGGACGAGTTCCGGCCCTCCGAGCAGTTGGCGATCCAGACCGATGCGCTTGAACCAGTAGTGCAGCCCGGCGAGGTCGGTGAAACCCATGCCGCCGTGCACTTCGGTGGAGGTCCGCGCGACGAACCGGCCGACCTCGGAGAGGTGTGATTTTGCGTGGCAGGCCATCAGGGTCGATTCGTCAGGTGCATGGTCAAAGGCGTGCGCCGCATACCAGACCAGCGAGCGGCAGGGCTCAAGGGCCGCCGCCATCTCGGCGCACATGTGCTTGACCGCCTGGAAGGACCCAATCGGCCGGCCAAACTGCACGCGCGTGCCAGCGTAGGCCACGGCCTGTTCGATCATAGCCGTGCCGGCGCCCAGGATGTCGGCGGCCAGCATAATGCGCCCCGCGTCGATGAT
>NZ_JAUSLG010000094.1 GCF_030646615.1 Phenylobacterium sp.
CGAGCTGCAGCTGCAGCAGCCCCATGTGGTGCGCCTGGAAACCCGCCCGCCGAACCTGGAGGGCCAGGGCCAGATCACCATGCGCGACCTGGTGAAGAACTGCCTGCGGATGCGGCCCGAACGGATCATCGTCGGCGAGGTCCGCGGACCTGAGGCCTTCGACCTGCTGCAGGCTATGAACACCGGCCATGACGGCTCCATGGGCACCCTGCACGCCAACAGCCCGCGCGAGGCGGTCAGCCGTCTGGAGTCCATGATCACCATGGGCGGCTATGGCCTCCCCTCGAAGACCATCCGCGAGATGATCGTCGGCTCCATCGACGTCATCATCCAGGCCGCACGTCTGCGGGACGGCTCGCGGCGCATCACCCACATCACCGAGGTGGTGGGCCTGGAGGGCGACGTGATCATCACCCAGGACCTGATGCTCTACGAGATCACCGGCGAGGACACCGAGGGCCGGGTCGTGGGACGTCACCGGTCCACCGGCATCGCGCGGCCCCGGTTCTGGGACCGCGCCCGCTACTATGGGTTGGAGCGGGAACTGGCCGAAGCCCTGGACGCCGCCGAATGAGCGCCACCCTGCTCACCATCCTGGCCGCCGCGCTCGGCTTCATCGTCGTGGCGGGCTTCGGCTTCGCCCTGGCCGGTCCGTCGCCGAGTCAGGCGCGGACCGCCAAGCGGACCCAGGCGATCCTGGGCCGAGAGCCCCGGGACGCCAAGACCCGCCGCGTCACCGGCGCCACCCAGGACCAGCGGCGCAAGCAGATCCTGCAGAGCCTCAAGGAACAGGACCGCCAGCAGCGCAAGGCTTCGCTCTCGATCAGCGCCCGTCTGCAGCAGGCGGGTCTGAGCCTCAATGTTCGCACCTTCTGGCTGATCAGCGCCGGGCTCGGAGCCTCGGTCTTCCTTCTGGTCCTGATGGCGGGCCAGGCCGCCTATGTCGCCCTGGGGCTGGGTTTCGCCGCGGGCCTTGGCCTGCCCCGCTGGATCGTCGCCATGATGGCCGCCCGGCGGATCAAGAAGTTCATCGGGGCCTTTCCCGACGCCATGGACATCATCGTTCGCGGCATCAAGTCGGGCCTGCCGGTGAACGACAGCCTGCGGATCATCGGCGCCGAGGCGCCCGAACCCCTGGCCAGCGAATTCAAGTCCATGACCGAGAACACCGGCATGGGCGTCTCGATCGATCAGGCCATCGACCGCATGTATGAGCGGATGCCGGCCCAGGAGGTGCGCTTCTTCGGCATCGTCCTGGCGATCCAGCAGAAGACGGGCGGCAACCTGGCCGAAGCCCTGGGCAACCTCTCGACCGTGATCCGCGCGCGAAAGCTGATGCGGGAGAAGATCAAGGCGCTCTCCGGCGAAGCGGTGGCCTCGGCCTTCATCATTGGTTCGCTGCCCCCGGCGGTTGTCGTCATGATCACGGTCATGGCCCCGGAATATATGGCGCCCCTGTTCACCGACGTCCGCGGCCGGCTCATCCTCCTGGGCGGCGCCCTGCTGATGGGCATGGGGATCTGGGTGATGCGCCGCATGATCCGGATGAAGATCTAAGGTGCGCCCGCGATGAACCTCGGCGCCTTCACCGACCCTGACAACCTGCTGGCCGTCTTCGTGGCGGTGGTGACCTTCGCCACCATCGTCACCATCGCCCGGCCCTTGATGAACCGTAGCAACCTCGAGGCGCGGCTCAAATCGGTCTCCAGCCGGCGCGAGGAGCTGCGGCGCAAGTCCCGGGAGGCCCTGGTGGCGGCCAAGGGCGGCTCCCTGCGCCAGACCGACGAGGGGCTCTACAAAAAGGTGGTCGAGCGGCTGCAGCTTTCACGCCTGCTGGAAGATCCACAGGTGGTCGAGAAGCTGGCCCAGGCCGGCTTCCGCGGGCCGCGACCGGTCAGCACGTTCTACTTCTTCCGCTTCGTATCGCCCTTTGTCATCGCCGCCGGCGTCGGCTTCTATCTCTTCGTGGTCAACGACTTCGGCCTGACCGCCATGACACGCTTCGCCGCCACCGTGGGCGGGCTGACCCTGGGCTACTACGCGCCCAACATCTACATCAGCAACATCGCCCAGAAGCGCCGGGAGTCCATTGTCGGCGCCTTCCCCGACGCCCTGGACCTGCTGCTGATCTGCGTGGAGTCGGGCCTGTCCATCGAGGCGGCCATCCAGAAGGTCAGCCAGGAGATCGGCGGCTCCTCCATCGAGCTGGCCGAGGAAATGACCCTGCTGACCGCCGAGCTTTCCTATCTGCCGGAGCGGCGCCAGGCCTATGAGGGGCTGGCCCGGCGGACCAACCATCCGGGTATCAAGTCAGTCACCACCGCCATGATCCAGGCCGAGCGTTATGGCACCCCGCTGGGCACGGCGCTGCGGGTGATGGCCAAGGAAAATCGCGACCTGCGCCTGGCCTCGGCGGAAAAGAAGGCCGCCCAGCTGCCGGCCAAGCTGACTGTGCCGATGATCGTGTTCTTCCTGCCGGTCCTGTTCCTGGTGATCCTGGGGCCGGCGATCCTGCGGGTCATGGACATGATGGCCGCCAACGGCCCCGCCTGACGCTACTGGGCCGAGCCCACGGAATTCCAGGACCGGCCTGCGCCGCCCGTGGCGCTCTGGGCCGCCGCCGCGCGCAGATAGGCGAGGTTGTTGGCCACCTGTTGCGGCGGCAGATCCTGGCGCGCCAGGGCCTCGGCCTCGGCCAGCCGGCCCTGCAGGCCAAGGATCAGCGCCAGGTTCTGGCGGGCGACAGCGGTGGCGCCCGGCAGGGTCGCGGCGTGGCGCAGGAGCGCTTCGGCTTCGGCGGTCTGCCCTCGGGCGGCCTGGAACATGGCGAGGTTGGACAGCACCGAGGCGTTGTCGGGAGCGAGCTGCACGGCGCGGCGGTGGGCGCTCAGGGCCTCGGCGTCGCGCTGGGCCTGCTCATAGGCCATGGCCAGCAGAAAGGGCGCGCGCCAGTCGCCCGGCGCCAGGGTCTGGGCCTTGCGGCCCGGCTCGACGGCGTAGAAGCCCTGGCCGCGGGACAGATGGGCGCGGGCCAGCTCCAGCATCACCTCGACATTGTCGGGCGCCAGAACGGCCAGCCGCTCGGCGGCGGCGGCGGCGTCATCCGGCTTGCCCATATTGCGCAGGGCGCGGGCGAGACCGATGCCGGCCTCAAGGTCTGTGGCGTCCAGATTGACCTCCCGGGCCCAGAAGGCCGCCCGGGCCAGGGGATCGAGGCGCGCCGAGAGGGCGCGCTCCTCGGCGCTCGCCTTCTGGGGGCCCGCCGGCTGGGCGGGGGTTTCGGCAGGCGCCGGGGCGTCCGCCTTGCCCTTGAAGCCGAACGCCTGCGCCGGCGGGGCCGAGGCCAGGCTCAATGCGAGGGCGGTTGCGGCGAGGGCCGACATGCGACACATGACCAAGGGTAGCCTCCGTAGGTTCCGGCCAGACTGGACCCGGCGCCTTAAAGGAAGCGTTAAGCATAAGCCGAAGGGCCAGCCGCCATGTCCGATGTGATCCTGGACGCCGCCGAGGGCGTCATCGTCCCCGTCCACCTGCTGCGGGAGGCCGATGCGGACGCCGCCGTGGCTGAACTCGGTCAGCAAGGCCGCGGCCTGGCGGCGGCCCAGGGGTTCAAGGGCAAGGCCGGTCAGGTTCTGCTGGTCCCGGACGCCGAGGGCGGGCTCGAACAGGTCCTGTTCGGCCTCGGCCAGGCGCGGGCCTCCGGCGTGCGCGCCCTGGCCGCCAAACTGCCGCAGGGAACCTACGAAATCGTCCGCAGTCCCCATGACATCGCCCCCGACGAGGCGGCGCTGGCCTTCGCCCTGGGGAGCTATCGCTTCGACCGCTACAAGAAGAAGCCCGACGAGCGTCCTCGCCTGCTGGCCAAGGGCGCCGACGTAACCGCCGTCCGCGCCGTGGCCCATGCCAGCGCTCTGGCCCGGGACATGATCAACACCCCGCCCAATGACATGGGGCCGCTGCAGATCGAGACCATCGCCCGGGAGATCGCCGAGCAGCATGGGGCGGCGATCACGGTGGTCACCGGCGAGGGCCTGCTGGAGGCCAACTATCCCGCTGTCCACGCCGTGGGCCGCGCCGCCGCCGCCGGCCGCGAGCCGCGGATGATCGAGCTGTCCTGGGGCCAGGAGGGCCATCCCCTGGTGGCCATCATCGGCAAGGGCGTGGTGTTCGACACCGGCGGCCTCGACATCAAGCCTTCAGCCGGCATGCGGCTGATGAAGAAGGACATGGGCGGCGCCGCCCACGCCCTGGCCCTGGCCCGGATGGTCATGGCCGCCCGCCTGCCGGTCCGGCTGCTGGTCCTGACTCCGGCGGTGGAGAACGCCATTTCGGGCGATGCGATGCGGCCGGGCGATGTCATCGACTCCCGCAAGGGCCTGACCATCGAGGTGGGCAACACCGACGCCGAGGGCCGGCTGATCCTGGCCGACGCCCTGACGCGGGCGGCCGAGTTCTCGCCGGACCTGACCATCGACCTCGCCACCCTGACTGGTGCGGCGCGGGTGGCGCTCGGCCCGCAGCTGCCGCCCTTCATGACCGACGACGAGGCCCTGGCGGCGGCCATCATGGCCGCCTCCGAGGCGGTGGAGGACCCCCTGTGGCGGCTGCCGCTCTGGAAGGGCTATGTCGAGGCCCTGGACAGCGACGTGGCGGACCTGAAGAACGATCCCGACGGCTGGGCCCAGGCGGGCGCCATCACGGCGGGCCTCTTCCTGCAGCGGTTCGCGCCGGAAGGCGCCTGGGTCCACCTGGACATCTTCGCCTGGAATCCCAAGGGCAGGCCCGGCGTGCCGGCCGGCGGCGAAGTCATGGCCATCCGCGCCCTCTTCCGCCTGCTGCAGGATCGCTACGGGTGAGCCGCGATCCCCGCCTGACCCTGGCTCGCCCCGACCTGGCCGCCGCCGGGCTCGAGGGGATGGTGGCGGCTGACCGTTATGCCGAGCCCGAGGCGCGCACCTGCCGCCTGCCCGCCAGCGCCATCCGCACGGCGCCCTCAATGGGGGCCGAGCAGGCCGATCAGCTGTTGTTTGGCGAGGTTTTCGACGTCCTGGACGAGGTCGACGGCTTCGCCTGGGGCCAGGCCCGACGGGACGGTTATGTGGGTTTTGTCGCCCTGGCGGCGCTGGGGGCGCCATCGCCCGTCACGCACCGGGTCAGCGCCCTGCGCACCTACGCCTTCGAAGGCGCCAGCATCAAGGCGCCGGCGTTTGGCCCCTTCAGCCTCAACGCCCTGGTCAGCGAAGTCGAGCGCGAGGGGCGTTTTGTCCGCGACGCCAGCGGCGCCTGGTTTGTCGAGCGCCATCTCGCCCCGGCAGGCTTCGACTTCGCCCACGATCCGGCCCTGGTCGCCGAACGCCATCTGGAGACGCCCTATCTCTGGGGCGGGCGCGAGAGCCTTGGCATCGACTGCTCGGGGCTCATTCTGCAGGCGATGCTGGCCTGTGGCCGGGCCTGCCCGCGGGACACCGACATGCAGGAGGCGCGCTTCACCCAGAGCGTCGATCCGCAGGCCCTGCGCCGCGGGGACCTGGTCTTCTGGCGCGGCCATGTGGCCCTGATGCTGGACGCCGAGCAGATCATTCACGCCAACGCCCACCACATGGCCGTGGCCATCGAGCCGCTGAACACCGCCATCGCCCGGATCGAGGCGGCGGGCTCGGGCGAACCCACCAGCTATCGCCGGCCCTGAGCCCGCGCCGAGAGGCCCAGGCCGCCAGACACGAAAAAGCCCGGCGCTGAGGCCGGGCCTGATCGTTCGGAGGGTGTCGTCCCTTGGCCTAGTTGGCCGGGGCGGCCGCTTCAGCCTCAGCCGCAGGGGCCTCGGCGCCGGCTTCGGCCGGGCCCTCAGCCGGGGCCGCCTCTTCGCCCTCGGCGGGCGCGGCGTCTTCGGCGGCGGGCTCTTCCACCGGGTTCGGCGCCGGGAAGGGGATGGAGCCGCCCATGGAGTGCAGATAGGCGACCATATTGATCAGCTCTTCGCGGCGCTTCAGGCCGACGAAGGTCATCTTGGTGCCGGGGATCACGCGCTGCGGCGCCTCAAGGAAGTGGCCCAGCTCTTCGTGGGTCCAGACCGGCGCTTCTTCGCCGTGAGCCACCATGGCGGCCGAATAGGAATAGCCGGCATGGAAGGCCGGGTGAGCGCCGACGACGCCCCACAGGTTCGGACCCGTTCCATTGGCGCCGCCCTGGGCGATGGTGTGGCAGCTTTGGCACTTGGCGAAGCTGGCCTGGCCAGCCGCCACGTCGGCGGTCGGCAGCACCGTGCCCCAGTCGATGGGCGCCTCGGCGGGCGCGCCGCCGGCGGCGACCTCGGGAATGTCGATGGCGTAGCCAGCGGTCTCGGGCGCATGCGGCGCGAACACGATGGCGGAGGCTTCACGCAGGCCAACAATGGCCAAGCCTGTCGCCAGCACTGCGCCGGCGACCTTGTTGAACGTAAGGTCGCTCATAGTCTTGGATTCGGCCCTCTTTGAGGCCGGTCATCGAAACCGGCAGACGCGCGGGAATCTCCCGCCCCTTATTGCGCCCGCGTCTCTTACACGCTACCGGCGCTGGTGCAACCGGCCAGTTCGTCGCTGGGAGCCTCAAGCGCTGCCGCGCACAGTCCTCAGCCGAACCATGACGCCGATCATCCTCATACCCGCCCGCATGGCCGCCACCCGCCTCCCGGGAAAGCCCCTGGCCGACATCGAAGGCGCGCCGATGATTGTGCGGGTTCTGCGTCAGGCGGAGGCGGCCAATATCGGCCCGGTGGCCGTGGCGGCGGGGGATCCCGAGATTGTCGAAGCCGTGGAAGCCGCTGGGGGCCGTGCGGTGCTGACTGATCCGGACCTGCCCTCGGGGTCTGATCGCATCCTCCGGGCCCTGGACGTCCTGGACCCGCAGGGGCGCCACGACGTGGTGATCAATCTGCAGGGGGACATTCCCTTTGTGGCGCCCGGCGTGGTGCGCGACTGCGCCGCGCTGCTGGCCCGTGAGCCGACCTGCGACATTTCGACCATCGTGGTCGCCGACAGTGACGTCGCCGAGCGCGCGAACCCCGACATCCCCAAGGCGGTGCTGGCCATGGCGCCAGACGGCCGCTCGGGCCGCGCCCTCTATTTCACCCGCTCGACCCTCTATGGCGACGGGCCGGTCTGGCTGCATCACGGGGTCTATGGCTATCGGCGTGACGCCCTGGTCCGCTTCACCGCCGCGTCGCCCTCCCCGTTGGAGCAGCGCGAGCGGCTGGAACAGCTGCGCGCCCTGGAGATGGGGATGAGCATCTGGGCGGCGGTGATCGACTCCGCGCCGATCTCGGTGGACAACCCCGCCGATCTGGAACGCGCCCGGGCCCATGCCCGAGCCATGAGCGAGGGATTTCGATGAGCCAGGGACGTATCGCCTTCCAGGGCGAGCTGGGCGCCAACAGCCATGAGGCCTGCGCCGCCTACTTCCCAGACTATGAGCCCGTCCCCCACCCGACCTTCGACGAGGCCTTCGAGGCCATTAAGACCGGCGACTGCCAGCTGGGCATGATCCCGGTTGAGAATTCCATCGCCGGCCGGGTGGCCGACGTGCACCACCTGCTGCCCAATTCCGGCCTGAAGATCATCGGCGAGAAGTTCAAGCCGATCCGCTTCCAGCTGATGGTCAATCCCGGTGTGAAGATCGAGGAGGTCACCACCGTCCAGTCCATGGCCATCGCCATCAGCCAGTGCCGCAAGACGGTCAAGCGCCTGGGCCTCAAGGCTGAGACCGTGGGCGACACCGCCGGCGCGGCGCGGATGCTGGCCCAGAACCCCGACCGCAGCCGGGCGGCGATCTCGCCGGCCCTGGCGGCCGAAATCTACGGCCTGGACATCCTCATGCGCGACATCGAGGATGAGCGGCACAACACCACGCGCTTCCTGGTGATGACCGCCGACCGCGATCCGCCGGCCCCGCCCTTCACCAGCCCCTGCATCACCAGCTTCGTCTTCCGCGTGCGCAACCTGCCGGCCGCCCTCTACAAGGCGCTTGGGGGCTTTGCGACCAACGGCGTCAACATGACCAAGCTGGAAAGCTACATGGAGGACGGCGCCTGGACGGCGACCTTCTTCTACGCCGAGGTGGACGGCCGGCCCGAGGATCGCGGCCTGGCCCTGGCCATCGAGGAGTTGCAGTTCTTCTCCGAGAAGTTCGAGATCCTCGGCGTTTATCCGGCCGATCCCTTCCGCGCCCGGGTTTAGGGACGCTCAGGCGCGGGGGCGGCATGCGGTGCGACCGCCCTCGTCCTTCGAGGCCCTGCTGGCGCAGGGCGCCTCAGGATGAGGACGGAATGAGGGCCCGCTAACCCTCTCCCTCATCCTGAGGTGCGAGCGAAGCGAGCCTCGAAGGACGCACGGCCTCAGCCCTCCTCGGCCCAGGCCTTCAGCAGTTGGTGGGCGATGGCGAGCGGCCCCGGCGCGAAGACGCCTTCGATCTTGCCGGCCAGCAGGTCGCGGGCCTCGGCGCGGGTGAACCAGCGGACCTCCGACAGCTCGGTCTGGTCCGGGGCGGCCTGGTCGTTCTCCACCTCGGCCAGCAGGCCGATCATCAGCGATGACGGATAGGGCCAGGGCTGGGTGGAGTGATAGCGGACGCTGACCGCCTTCAGGGCGGCCTCTTCGGCCAACTCCCGGGCGCAGGCCTCCTCGATGCTCTCGCCGGGCTCCACGAAGCCGGCCAGGGCCGAGAACATGCCCGGCGGCCAGGCCTCCTGGCGGCCCATCATGCAGCGGTCCCCCAGATAGGGCAGCATGATCACCACCGGATCGGTGCGCGGAAAGTGCTCGGCCTTGCAGGTGGGGCACTGGCGCTTCCAGCCCCCGTCGACGACCACGCTGGGTTCGCCGCAAGCCGCGCAATGGCGGTGGCGGCGGCGCCACTCGAACATCGACTTGGCGGTCGCCGCGATGGCGGCTTCAGAGCCGGGCAGGCGCAGGGCGATGGCCCGAAGGTCTTCAAATGAGCCGACGCCGCGCAGGGGCCCCTCGGCCGGGTCCACCCCGCCCTCGATGTCCACGGCGAAGACGGCGGTGTCCTTCCACAGGCCCATGAACAGAAGTCGTTCGACCCCGCCGGCCAGCTCGTCGGAAATGGTCGCCGGCACATAGGCCAGCTGCACGCCGCCGCCTGCGGTGGTCTCCACGAGGGGGCGGCCGTTCCACAGGACAATGGCCAGCGATTCGGCCGCGGTCTGCATTTCGGCGAGCCAGGCTGTGTCGCCCCGGCGCTCGCTGGCGCGGTCCAGGGGGTTGCCGGCGAAGGTGTTCTGGAAGGCTGTGAGAGGCATGAACGCGGTTCTATCTGCGCAGCGGCTTGCACGCACCCCTTTCGATCGCGATATTGGGGGTGGAGATCGGCGACGGGCGGAGTCCTCGCCAACCCGGTCAGGTCCGGAAGGAAGCAGCCGTAACGAGTTTCGCTTCGGGTCGTCGTCCGGTCTCCACCCGCTTCCTCTCACCTTCGTCCCATGGCCGACCCAGACATCACGCTCGATTCCGATCTGCCCGAGCGTGATCCGAATACGACGGACATGTTTGGAAACCCCGAGCCGGCGCCCGCGCCGCCTGCGGCGGAGAGCGCGGCCTATACGGTCATCGCGCGGAAATACCGGCCTAGGACCTTCGAGGACCTGTTCGGCCAGGAGGCGATGGTGCGCACCCTGCGCAACGCCTTCTCCGCCGGCCGCATCGCCCACGCCTTCATGCTCACCGGGGTCCGCGGGGTCGGCAAGACCACCACCGCCCGCCTGCTGGCCCGGGCGCTGAACTACGAATCGGACACCATCCACGCCCCGACCCTGGATCTCTCCCAGGATGGCCGCCACTGCCGGGCCATCGTCGAGGGCCGGCACATGGACGTGCTGGAGCTGGACGCCGCCAGCCGCACCGGCGTGGGCGACATGCGCGAGCTGCTGGACGGGGTGCGCTATGCGCCGGTGGAGGCGCGCTACAAGGTCTATATCATCGACGAGGTCCACATGCTCTCGACCGGGGCGTTCAACGCCCTGCTCAAGACGCTGGAGGAGCCGCCGCCCCACGCCAAGTTCATCTTCGCCACCACCGAGATCCGCAAGGTGCCGGTGACCATCCTGTCGCGGACCCAGCGCTTCGACCTGCGCCGGGTCGAACCCGAGGTCATCGTCAAGAACCTGGAGATGATCTGCGCGGCCGAGGGCGCGCGGGTGGAGGCCGAGGGCCTGACCCTGATCGCCCGGGCCGCCGAGGGCTCGGTCCGCGACGCCCAGTCCATGCTCGACCAGGCCATCGTCCAGGCGGAGTCCGGCCAGACGGTGAGCGCCGTCTCGATCCGCGACATGCTGGGCCTGGCCGACCGGGCCCAGACCATCAGCCTGTTCGAACAGGCGATGAAGGGCGAGGGCGGTCCCGCCATCGAGACCTTCCGCAGCCTGTACGGCTATGGCGCCGACCCGGCCCAGGTCATGGGTGACCTGCTGGAGCATTGTCATTCGGCCTCGGTGGCCAAGGCCGTCGGACCCCAGGCCCTGGTCATGCCCAAGGACCAGGCCGCCCGCCTGACCGCCATCGGCGCGGCCCTGTCGGCCGGCACGCTCTCGCGGGTCTGGCAGATCCTGCTGCGGGCCCATGAGGAGGTGCGCCGCGCGCCCGATCCGGCCGCGGCCGTGGACATGGCCCTGATCCGCCTGGCCTACGCCGCCGACCTGCCGGGTCCCGAAGAGGCCTTGAAGAAGCTGCAGGCCGGCGAGCCTCTGCCGGGCGGCTCTGGTCCTTCCGGCGGCCCCGGCGGTGGCGGTGGCGGGAGCTCCGCTATGGGCTCAGGCGGCGGGGCGACGGCCATGGCCCGCCAGATGGCCCAGCCCCAGGCGCAGGCTACGCCTGAGATCAGCCTGCGCCGGTTCGAGGACGTCATCGCTCTGATCGAGCAGAAGCGCGACATCTCCCTGCGGCTGGACGTGGAGCGGTTCGTGCGGCCCATCGCCTTCCGCCCCGGGGTCATCGAGTTCGAGCCGGCCCCCGGCGCCCCCAATACCCTCATCCAGCGCCTGGCCGGGCGGCTCAAGGAATGGACCGGTCAGCCCTGGCTGATCGTCGCCCAGGGCGGCGGCGGCGCCGAAAGCCGCTGGGAGCTGCAGAAGCGCGAGGAGCGCGAGGCCCGGGAGCGGATCGAGCAGGACCCCTTCGTGCGTTCCGTCATGGAGGCCTTTCCCGGCGCGGAGATCCTCAGCGTCCGCGCCCTGCCGCAACCCGACGTCCAGCCGACCGGCGAGGACGAGAACGAGACCGAAGAGGACTAGAGCCCGATGAAGGACCTTGGCTCCCTGATGAAGCAGGCCCAGGCCATGCAGCAGAAGCTGGCCGACGCCCAGGCGCGGCTGGCCGAGACCACGGTCGAGGGCACGTCCGGCGGCGGGATGGTCAGGCTGACCCTGCGCGGCTCGGGCGAACTGGCCGGCGTGGTGCTCGACGAGAGCCTGCTGGCGCCCGGCGAGGGCGAGGTTGTGTCGGACCTGATGGTGGCGGCCCATGCGGACGCCAAGCGCAAGCTGGACGCCATGCAGGCCGAGGTGATGCGCGAGGCCGCCGGCCCCCTGGCCGGCATGGGCCTGCCCGGCATGCCCAAGTTCTGATCGACGCCCCTTGGCCGCATCCTCCGGACCCGAGATCGAGCGGCTGATCGCGCTGCTGGCCAAGCTGCCCGGCATGGGGCCGCGCTCAGCCCGGCGGGCGACGCTGGCCCTGCTCAAACGCCGCGAACAGTTGCTGACCCCGCTCGCCCAGGCCCTGGCCGACGCAGCCGAGCGGGTGAAGACCTGTTCGATCTGCGGGGCTCTGGACACCCGAGACCCCTGCGCCGTCTGCGCCGATCCCGAACGGGACGGGGGCATGATCTGCGTGGTCGAGGAGGTCGGCGCCCTGTGGGCCATGGAGCGGGGCGGCTCTTTCCGGGGTCGCTACCACGTCATGGGCGGCCTGCTTTCGGCCCTCGACGGGGTCGGGCCGGACTCGCTGCGGGTGGGCTCCCTGGTGGCCCGGGCCGAGGCGGCCGAGGTGACCGAGGTGATTCTGGCCCTGCCAGCCACGGTGGACGGCCAGACGACCGCCCACTATCTGGCCGAGCGCCTGGCGCCCTGCGGCGTGACCATCTCCATGCTGGCCCGCGGCGTCCCCGTGGGCGGCGAACTGGACTGGCTGGACGACGGCACCATCGCCCAGGCGCTGAGGGCCAGGCGGCCGGCCTGAGGCCTCGCGTCCTTCGAGGCTCGCCGGCGCTCGCACCTCAGGATGAGGAGGCAGGTGAGGCTATGACCTCACCTTCTCACCACCTTCTCACCGTCATGGTCGGGCTTGACCCGACCATCCATGAACACCGGGCTGGTCGTGGGCCCTCGGATCGAGTCCGAGGGCGCCGGAGTGTAAGGGTCTGGCGCCGCGCCTCTGCCCACCCCCTGGCCCCTGCGCCCGACTCCCGCTAGGAACGGAGCATGAACCTGGATGCCTCCCTCGTCGCCGTGGTGGTCTGCGCCCTGGCCGCCCTCGCCGGATTCGCCTGGGCGTTGATGGAACGGCGCCGGGCCGACCGGCTGCAGGGCGACTACTGGAGCCTGCGGGACCAGAGCGCCAACGCCGAGGCGGAGCTCCGCAGCTTCAAGGCCCAGTCCGAGTCCCAGGCCGAGATTCTGCGCAACCAGGCGGCCCAGTCGGCCAATGTGGTGGCCGAGGCCCTGCTCAAGCGCACCGAAGAGACCTTCCGCAATCGCGAGCAGCTGGCTCAGGCGAGGCTCGAGGCCCAGCTGAAGCCGGTGGCCGAGACGCTCGCCAAGTTCCAGGAGCAGGTCACGGCGGTGGAGAAGACCCGCGCTGAGGAGACCGGCGGGCTGAAGGCGCAGATCGCCCAGCTGCTGACCGCATCCGTCGCGACCCAGGACGAGGCGCGCAAGCTGTCGGCGGCGCTTCGCCGGGGGGCCGGCGTCCAGGGGCGCTGGGGCGAGCAGACCCTGCGCAATGTGCTGGAGGCCGCGGGGCTTTCGCACCGCTATGATTTCGATGAGCAGGTCTCCACCGACGCCGAGGAGGGCCGCCGCCGTCCCGACGTCACCGTTCGCCTGCCCGGCGGGGCCCTGTTCGTGATCGACGCCAAGTGTTCGCTCAACGCCTTCCTCGACGCCCAGGAGGCCACCGACGACGCCGTGCGCGAGGCCTGTTTCGTGCGCCACACCCAGAGCGTGCGGGCCCACATGCAGAGCCTGTCGGCCAAGGCCTATTGGGACCAGTTTCCCGCCTCGCCCGACTTCGTGGCCATGTTCATCCCCGGCGACAGCTTCCTGGCCGCGGCGCTGGACCGGGCGCCGGACCTGATGAGCGAGGCCATGGACCGCCGGGTGCTGGTGGTGACGCCCACCACCCTGTTCGCCCTGTGCAAGGCCGTGGTCTATGGCTGGCGGGTCGAGGAGCAGGCGGCCAACGCCCAGGAGATCTCAAAGCTCGGCCGCGAGCTCTACAAGCGCCTGTCGGTCATGGGCGGCCACGCCGCAGCCGTGGGCAAGAAGCTCGAAGAGGCCGTCGGCAAGTACAACCAGATGGTCGGCTCCCTGGAAACCCAGGTGCTCACCCAGGCCCGGCGCTTCGAAGACCTGAAGGTCGATCACGAGGGCCGGGACATTCCCGAGCTGAACCCCATCGAGACCGCCGTCCGCCCCCTGGCCAAGCTGATGACAGAGAGTGAACCGCCGCCGCGCATCCGCGCCGTAGGCGACGAAGGCTAGGGGCTGGAGCGTCCCTGACCTTGACGCTCGCGGGCCGGCCCCTTACCTCCCGATCATGGCTATCCGCGAAATCCTCACGGTCCCGAACCCGATCCTTAAGCAGGTCTCCCAGCCTGTCGTCGCCGTGGACGACGCGCTGCGCGCCCTGATGGACGACATGCTGGAGACCATGTACGCCGCGCCGGGCATCGGCCTGGCGGCTATCCAGATCGGCGTGCCCAAGCGGGTGATCGTCATGGACATCGCCGGCCCCGACGAAGAGCGCCAGCCGCGCTACTATGTGAATCCCGAAATCCTCTGGACCTCGGACGACACCGCCCCCTATGAGGAAGGATGTCTCTCGATCCCGGACATCTATGACGAGGTCGAGCGGCCCTCCAAGGTCAAGCTCCGCTATCTGAACTACCAGGGCGAGCAGGTGGAAGAGGACGCCGAGGGCCTGTTCGCCGTCTGCATCCAGCATGAGATGGACCACCTGGAAGGCGTGCTGTTCATCGACCACCTGTCGCGGCTGAAGCGCGACCGCGCCGTGGCCAAGGTCAAGAAGCAGGCCCGCGCCGCCTGAGGCGGAACGGCGGGCGGGCAATTCCGGAACACAAGACGGGCGACCCGTTGAACGCGCCGCCCTTCGTCATGTCTGAGCCTGATCTCAGTTCGTCGCGTCGTCGGCGGCTTCGCTGATCTCGTCGCCTGCCGCTTCCAGGGCCTGGCCGGCCTCGTGGGCGGCCTCCTCGGCCATGGCCACGGCGTCGGACGCGGCCTCCTTGGCCACATCGGCGGCTTCGGACGCCGCCTGGCGGGCCTCGGCGGCGACCTCGGCGGCATCGGCCTCGGCTTCATTCTGTTCGGCCTGCGAGCAGGCGGCGAGCGCCAGGGCGGCGGCGGCGAAGGTGATGGTGGTCAGGGTCGTACGCATGATGGCCTCCTCTTCTCCTGAAGCCCTCGGAGAACGGTCAAGCTTGTCGGCCAGTTCCCCCCGGCTTTGCGCACCCTACGGGGCAGGGTAAATGGCGTCCATGCGCCTGGCCTTTCTCGGTACCCCTGACTTCGCCGTCGTCGCCCTGGCCCGCCTTGTGGCGGCCGGCCACGACATCGCCTGTGTCTATTCCCAGCCGCCGGCGCCCCGGGGGCGAGGCCAGACGCTCAAGCCCTCGCCGGTTCACGCCTTCGCCCTGGAGCATGGCCTGCCCGTGCGCACGCCGGCCTCCATGCGCGACCCGGCCGAGATCGAGGCCTTCCGCGCCCTGGATCTCGATGCGGCCTGCGTGGTCGCCTACGGCCAGATCCTGACCCGCGAGGTGCTGGAGGCGCCCCGGCTCGGCGCCTTCAACCTGCACGGCTCGCTCTTACCCCGCTGGCGGGGCGCGGCGCCCATCCAGCGGGCGGTGATGGCCGGCGACGAGATCACCGGCGTTCAGGTGATGCGGATGACCGAGGGCCTGGACGAGGGGCCGGTGCTGGCCACCGCCACGGCGCGCATCGGCCCCCGGGACACCGCCGGCGACATCCATGACCGGCTGGCCGAGCTGGGCGCCGAGCTGCTCGCCGAAACCCTGCCGAAGATCGAGGCCGGGGTCGCTGAAGAGGTCCCGCAAGCCGCCGACGGCGTCACCTACGCCAGGAAGATCCGCCCCAAGACCGCCCGCATCGACTGGACGCGTCCGGCCGCCCGCACCGATGGCCAGATCCGTGGCCTCTCGCCCTTTCCCGGCGCCTGGTTCGAGGCGCCCGGCGAGAAGGGGCCTGTGCGGGTCAAGGTCCTGGCCTGCGTCCGCGAGGATGGGACGGGCGAACCCGGCGAGGTGCTGGACGACGATCTGCTGGTGGCCTGCGGCGAGGGCGCCGTGCGGCTCCTGCGCCTGCAGCGGGAGGGGCGCGGTCCGCAGGAGGCCGAGGTCTTCCTGCGGGGCTTTCCCCTGCCGGCCGGAACGAAGCTCAGTTGATGCCCCGCTACAAACTTACTGTCGAGTATGATGGCCGGCCCTATCGGGGCTTCCAGGCCCAGGCGGGGCTGGCCTCGGTGCAGGGCGCCATCGAGGCGGCGGTCAAGGGGTTCTGCGGCCAGGATCTGCGGCTGCAGGCGGCGGGGCGCACCGACACCGGCGTCCACGCCACCGGCCAGGTGGTGCATGTGGACCTGGACAAGGCCTGGAAGGCCGAGGTGGTCCGCGATGCGCTGAACGCCCATCTCGTGCCCCAGCCCATCGCCATCCTGTCGGCCGAACTGGTGGAGGATCCCCGCTGGCACGCCCGCTTCTCGGCGACCGAGCGGCGCTACATCTATCGGATCCTCAATCGCACGGCGCCGCCGGCCCTGGACTGGGGCCGGGTCTGGCATGTGAAGAAGCCCCTGGACGCCGACGCCATGCATGCCGCCGCCCAGGCCCTGGTGGGCCATCACGACTTCACCACCTTCCGCGACCTGCAGTGCCAGGCCAAGTCTCCGATGAAGACCCTGGACGTGGCCAGCGTGCGTCGCGAGGGCGAGGAGGTGATCCTGGAGTTCGCCTCGCGTTCATTCCTCCACCGGCAGGTCCGCTCGATGACCGGCACCCTGGCCGAGGTCGGGCTGGGGCGCTGGAGCGCCGCTGGCGTGGCCAAGGCCCTGGCCGCCCGCGATCGCCGCGCCTGCGGTCCCGTGGCGCCCGCCACCGGCCTCTATCTGGTCGGTGTGAAGTATGGCGCGTCAGCGCCGGAAGATTGAACCACCAGGCTCACAAAGAGCACGAAGGACGCAACGGCTCTTCGTGAACTTCGTGCCCTTCGTGGTGGATGCCTACTCTGCGCCTTCGGCGCGAGGGACGCATTAGCCGCCGAACCGCGCGAAATAGCGGGCGATCAGACGCTCATAGACCGCCTGCAGGTCGTAGATTTCGGACACCGGCGCCCGCTCGTCCACCGCATGCATGGTCTTGCCCACCAGGCCGAGCTCCACCACCGGGCAGAGGGCGCGGATAAAGCGGGCGTCCGAGGTGCCGCCGGTGGTCGACAGTTCCGGGTCGCGTCCGGCCACGTCGCGGACGGCGGCGGCGACCACGTCGGTGAAGTCGCCGGGCGGGGTCAGGAAGGCCTCGCCGCTGATGGCCGGCGTGACGCGCACGGTCCCGTCGAAGTCCTGCGCCTGATCCTGCGCCACGCCTTCAATCCAGGCGGCGAGGCCGGCGCCGGTGTGGGCCGGGTTGAAGCGGATGTTGATCCGCGCCCGGGCGATCGCCGGGATGACAGTGGTGGCGGCGTTGCCGATATCGATGGTGGTGATCTCGAGGTTCGAGGGCTGGAAGCCGCTATAGCCCTCGTCCAGCACATGGGCGTCCAGCGCCGCCAGGATGCGCACCAGCACCGGCGCCGGATTGGCCGCCCGGTGCGGATAGGCCACGTGGCCCTGCCGGCCCTCCACGACGATCTCGGCGTTGATGGAGCCCCGGCGGCCGATCTTGATCATGTCGCCGAAGGTCTCGGCGCTGGTGGGCTCGCCGACCACGCAATGATCGACCGCCTCGCCCTCGGCCATCAGGGCCTCGACCACCTTCTTTGTGCCGTCCAGGGCGACGCCTTCCTCATCCCCGGTGATCAGGAAGGAAAGCGAGCCACTGACCTCGCCGCGGGAGAGCGCAGCTGAGGCGGCTGCGGCGAAGGCGGCCAACGCGCTCTTCATGTCCACCGCGCCGCGGCCGATCAGGATGTCGTCGACGATCTCTGCGGCGAAGGCGTCGCGGCTCCAGGCGCCGGCGTCGCCCACCGGCACCACGTCGGTGTGGCCGGCGAAGCAGAGATTGGGGCGCGCTGTTCCCCAGCGGGCATAGAGGTTCTCGATCTCGCCGAACCGCATCCGGCGGCAGGCGAAGCCGAGCGTTTCGAGCTGGCTTTGCAGCACGTCCATGGCCCCGGCGTCGGCCGGGGTGACGGAGGGGCGGCGGATGAGATCCTGGGTGAGGCGGACGGCGTCGAGGCGGGTCATGCCCATGCAGGTAGCCGCAGGCCCAGCGATGAGCAATGGCCGGTCCCCCAGACTGCAATAGGCCGCGCCCAGGATGAGATGATTAATCGCCAGTAATCATCTCAGTGTAGGGACCATCCGCATTCCCGTCGGAATGGTTAGGTGCTCAAATGTCCAAGTAATCGGAGACATGAGATGAACCTGGTCGAGATATTTGGGCGACATCACGCGAAGCCATGCAAATCCCGAATGGGTTTGGCCTTGCGATCGGCTGATCCTCACTATCGACCGCCGGAGAAAGCGACGTTTGGCCAACGTCGTCGCCGCATCGACGCTTCAACCAGTGACCATCTTTACTTTGTGGTGCGTTCGCTGGGCGTGCAGGGGCGGGACCATGTTCTGCAATACGCCTTTGCCGACGATCGCGGAAACGTGGTCATGAGCGCCTTTGTTCGGTCGCAGGCGCCGGCGGCGATCATGTTCGGAACCCGGGCCGAGGATCTGGCCATGGAGCCGCTGGACGCCGAGGCGTTCGATCACATCGCCGCGCGGCTCTGCGGCGGGGCCACTCTGGTGGCCTATCAGCGGGTTCTGCAAGGCGGGCTTCTGCCCTATGGCGCGGTGCGGTCTGCAGCCGGTGTCGAGTGCGCCTGGCGGCGGTTCCAGCAGACGGCGCGGCGGATCGGCCTGGAGGTCTCGGCCCGCGAGCCGCTGACGCTCAATGACTGCCTGACCCATGCCGGACTGCCGGCCCTGGAGTCAGAAGACGCGGCCCTGCGGGCGCTGGCGATCCGCAGCCTCTGGCGTTGGATGGACGAGGTCGGCTGAGTGGGGGCTCAGCCTCTCAACCTCTTAGCGCGGTGCGAGGATTAGCGCGGCGTGCGGACGGCGTCCCAGAAGAGCGGCTTCAATTCGGTGAAGAAGGCGTCGAGGCCGTAGCGGTCGCCCAGGGTGAAGAGGCCGTCGGCGTCGCGATTGAGGTATCCGTTGGCCGCCAGGATGAGCAGCTTGCGACGGGCGCTCTCGCGGGGAATGCCGGTGATCTCCGACAGGCTGAGCGCATTCAGCCCCCGGGGCGTCCGGGCGACGCCCGCCTCTCCGTTGATCGACTCGGCCAGTTCCGACAGCAGGAAGGTCAGATAGAGGACGTACTGGTCCAGATCGCCGTCAAAGCGGCTCCGAATCCGAATCAGGGCCGCCGAAAGCTGACCACCCCACCGGTAGAAGAAGCGCTGCGCATCCTGGTCCAGATAGCCTGGACTGGGTTCGCTCCAGCAGCGCGCCTCAGCGGGCACGCCCATCGTCTCATCCGCCGCATCCCTTAGGGAAAGCGATTGAGAATTCGATGTTAATGAAAACATAACCACCGCTCCGGATATGGGCCCCGTCGCAAAAAACAACGAAAACCTGTCAATAGTTAGGCGAAGCGGGGACCAATTCTATTCGGGCCAATGGGTCAGCTGAGGGGGAAGACTTTGTTAACCAAGAATAGAACCGCCCCCGCTCCTGAGATCAGCCTAGTCTACTCGCCCATAACGGGAAACAACCCCCGCGCTCAAAATGAGCGGGTGACGCACGGTTAAGCGCATCGCGCAGTTGGCAGGCGCCCGCTGACGCGTAAGGGGGCGGCCCGTATGGGTTTTTTCAGTCGCGGAGCAGTTCGTTGACGCTGGTCTTCGACCGAGTCTGGGCGTCCACGGTCTTGACGATCACCGCACAATAGAGAGACGGCCCGACGCCGTGCGGATCGGGCAGCGAGCCCGGCACCACGACCGAATAGGCCGGCACTTCGCCGCGATAGGTCTGGCCGGTCTTGCGGTCGACGATCTTGGTCGAGGCGGTGATGAACACCCCCATGGACAGCACCGCGCCTTCACGGACGATGACCCCCTCGGCCACTTCGGAGCGGGCGCCGATGAAGCAGCCGTCCTCGACGATGGTCGGATTGGCCTGCAGGGGCTCCAGCACCCCCCCGATGCCGGCGCCGCCGGAAATATGCACGCCCTTGCCGATCTGGGCGCAGGAGCCGACCGTGGCCCAGGTGTCGACCATCGTCCCGTCGCCCACATAGGCGCCGATGTTCACGAAGGATGGCATCAGGACGACGTTCTTGCCGATGTAGGAGCCGCGACGGACCACGGCGCCCGGCACGGCGCGGAAGCCGGCCTCCTGGAACTGGGGGGCGTCCCAGCCGTCGAACTTGGTGGGGACCTTGTCCCAGTAGGGGCCCGGCGCGCCGGCGTGCATGACGCTGTTGGGGTTCAGGCGGAAGGACAGCAGGATCGCCTGCTTGGCCCACTGGCGGACCTCCCACTGGCCGTCGTCGGCCCGCTCGGCCACCCGCAGGCGGCCTTCGTCCAGCAGCCGCAGGGTCTCGTCCACCGCCGTGCGGACCGGGCCCTTGGTGGCCGTCGAGATCCCGTCGCGGGCCTCCCAGGCGGCTTCGATCTCGGTCTTGAGGTCATCGAAGGTGAGCGCGGTCATCAGCGGGTCTCCCTGAGGCGTGCGGTCGCCAGGAACGGCGCCAGCGTTTCGGTGCGATGTTGAACGAAGGGGGCGGCCGAGGCGCCCGCATGGGCGCCCACCAGCACGGTGGTCATGCCAAGATCGGCGGCCGGCGCCAAGTTGCGCTCGGAGTCCTCGAAGAAGGCCGTCGCCGCGGGCTCCAGGCCATGAACGTCCAGCATGGCCTGGAAGGCGGCCGGGTCGGGCTTGGGCCGAAAGCCGAAGGAGTCGATGTGGAAGACGTCGTCGAACAGGTGGTGGAGGCCCAGATGGTTCAGCACCCGCTCGGCATGGAAGGCGTCGGCGTTGGTGAAGATCAGTCGACGGCCAGGCAGGCGCTCCAGCGCCGCCAGCAGATCGGCGTCGTGGGCCAGGGCTTCCAGGGAAAGGTCATGGAACAGGGCGTGGAAATCGGCGGGATCCACCCCGTGATGCTCCATCATGCCTCGAAGCGTCAGGCCGTGCTCGACCAGGTAGCGCTTCTGGAGCGCATAGGCCTGGTCCGTTGGCAGGCCGGTGACCTTGACCACGAACTGCGTCATCCGCGTCTCGATCTGGCCCATGAAGCCGGACTCGGCCGGATAGAGGGTGTTGTCGAGGTCGAACAGCCAGGTGTCGACGTGGACGAGGTCGGCGCTCATGCCGAGATCAGGGTCCCGGCGCCGTGTTCGGAGAACAGCTCCACCAGCATGGCGTGCGGGCGACGGCCGTCGAGGATGACCACGGCCTGCACGCCGGATTCCACCGCGTTGATCGCCGTCTCCAGCTTGGGGATCATGCCGCCGGTGGCGACGCCGGAGGCGATGGCCTCGCGGGCCTGGGCGAGGTTCATCTCGCGGATCAGCTGGCCGTCGGCGTCCAGCACCCCCTTGACGTCGGTGAGCAACAGCATGCGCTTGGCGCGCAGGGCGCCGGCGAGCGCGCCGGCCACGGTGTCGGCGTTGATATTATAGGTCTCGCCGGCCTTGGAGACGCCGATCGGGGCGATGACCGGCACATAGTCCTCGTCCGCATAGATCAGGGCCTCGATCAGCTTGGGATCGATCTTGGTGGGTTCGCCCACAAAGCCCAGGTCCACGGCCTGTTCGATCTGGCTGTCGGGGTCCTTGCGGGTGCGGACAGCCTTTTCCACCGTGATCAGCCGGGCGTCCTTGCCCGACAGGCCCACGCCCCGGACATCGGCCTCGGCGCCGGCCAGGGTGATCCAGTTGGCGATCTCCTTGTTGATGGCGCCCGACAGCACCATCTCGGCGACCTCCATGGTGGCCGCATCGGTCACCCGCAGGCCGTCGACGAAGCTCGACTTTACGCCGGCCTTGTCCAGCATGCGGGAGATCTGCGGCCCGCCCCCATGGACCACCACCGGGTGGACGCCGAGCATCTTCAGCAGGACGGCGTCAGCGGCGAACAGCTTGGCCACGGACTCTTCGCCCATGGCGTGGCCGCCATACTTGATGACCACGGTTTCGCGGTCGTAGTGCTGGATGAAGGGCAGGGCCTCGGCCAGGGTGCGGGCCGTCGCCCAGCCTTCTTCTTCGGAGGTGTCGGTCACGGCGCGGCGGCTCCCAGGACTTGGACGGCCCCGATAGCCGACAGCGGCTTCTGTGTCACCCGCCGCCCGCCGCTTTGACGCCGGCGATCGTGTGTCTAGACCTCGGTGATCTCGCAGGCGGCGGCGATTTCGGCCCGCAGTTCGGCCAGGCCGGCGGCGGTCTCCGCCGAGGTGGCGATCACCCGGGGGAAGGCGGCCGGGCGCTTGGCGATGGCCGCCTCGGTGCGGAGGCGGACCTCCTCCACCGCGGCGGGGCGCAGCTTGTCGGCCTTGGTCAGGACGATCTGATAGGAGACGGCGGCCCGGTCGAAGGCGTCCATGGGATCGCCGTCCACCTCATTGAGGCCGTGGCGGGCGTCGATCAGCATATAGGCGCGCTTCAGGTTCGGACGGCCGCGCAGATAGTCCCGCCCCAGGTTCTGGAACTTCTTGACCTCGGTGCGCGAGGCCCGGGCGAAGCCATAGCCCGGCAGGTCCACCAGGCGCAGGCGCTCGTCCAGCACGAAGAAGTTCACCTCGCGGGTCCGACCGGGCGAATTGGAGGCCCGCGCCAGGTGCTTGTGTCCCACCAGTGCGTTGATGAGCGAGGACTTGCCCACATTGGAGCGGCCGGCGAAGGCCACTTCCGGCAGGTCCGGGGCCGGCAGCCCGTCCATGGCGACGGCCCCCATCATGAACTCCGCCTTGCGGGCGAAGAGGATGCGGGCGGCCTCCAGGGCGGCTTCGTCGAAGAGTTCGTCAGGCGCGCTCAAGTGACGGCCTTCTTGCCCTTGAAGCGGTTGATCAGGCTGTCGATCGGGTTATCGACCTGGAACTTCCGCATGATGATGTACTGCTGGGCGATGGTCAGGATGTTGTTCCAGATCCAGTAGATCAGCAGGCCCGCGGCGAACGGCGCCATGATGAAGGTGAACATGATCGGCATCAGCTGGAAGATGCGTTGCTGGATCGGGTCGGTGGCCGGCGGGTTCATGGCCGTGGTCAGCCACATGGTGAAGCCGTAGAGCAGCGGCAGGACGCCCAGGTGCAGCGGGCCGTTCAGGAAGCCGCCGATCAGCGGGACAGCGCCCGGATCCCACGGGATGGCGCCGAACAGGTTGAAGATGGTCGTCGGGTCCCGCGATGAGAGATCCTGGATCCAGCCATAGAAGGGGGCGTGCCGCATCTCGATGGTGACGGTCAGCACCTTGTACAGGGCGTAGAACACCGGGATCTGCACCAGCATGGGCAGGCAGCCGGTCAGGGGATTGATCTTCTCGGTCTTGTAGAGGCCGAGAAGCTCCTGCTGCTGCTTGGCCGGGTCGTCCTTGTACTTCTTGCGCAGCTCTTCGATCTGGGGCTGCACCTTCTTCATCTTGGTCAGCGACTCGTAGCTCTTGTTGGCCAGCGGGAAGAAGACCAGCTTGACCACCACGGTGAGCGCCAGGATGGCGAGGCCCACATTGCCGATGTGCTGATAGATGAAGTGCAGGAAGCTGAAGAGCGGCCGGGTCAGGAACCAGAAGTTGCCCCAGTCGACGGCGGCGTCCAGCCGGGGGATGTTCAGGTCGGTCTCATAGGCCTTGAGCACCGGCACGGTCTTGGCGCCGGCGAAGAAGCGGGTGGTCTCGGTGATCTGGCGGCCTGACGCGATGGTCCGGGGCTGGCCCACATAGTTGGCCTCGAAGATCTCCACCGGGCCGGCGCGGGTGACCCGGAACTCGCCCTTCAGGGTCTCGTCCTGGTCGGGGATCAGGGCCGCCAGCCAGTACTTGTCGGTAATGCCGAGCCAGCCGCCCTGGGAGGTGACCTCGGGGCCGCCGTCCTTGGCCCACTTGTTGTACTTCACCAGGCGCAGCTCTTCGCCCAGCCAACCCACCGCGCCCTCGTGCACGATCTGGTTCTTGCCCAGGTCGGCGGGCACGCCCTGGCGCTGCACCGAGCCATAGGGGGCCAGTGTCACCGAGCCCTGGCCGGTATTGGCCACCGTGTCGGTCACGGTGAACATGTAGCGGTCGTCCACCGAGATCTGGCGGGTGAAGGTCAGGCCCTGGCCGGTGGTGTGACGAAGGGTGACGGGAGAGTCAGGCGCCAGGCGATCGCCCGCCACCAGGGTCCAGCGGGTGTCGGGGGTCGGCAGGCCGGTGAGATTGGCGCCGGTCCAGCCGAACTCGGCGAACCAGGCATATTCGGCGCCCTCGGGGCGGAGCAGTTCGACGGCCTCGGCGTTGGGGTCGACGCTGACCTTGTAGTTGTTGAGGAACAGGTCATCGATCCGCGCGCCGCGCAGGGCGATGGAGCCGGTCAGCGAGGGCGTCGCCACCGGAACCCGGGCGGTGCGCGCCACGACGGCGGCGCGGTCGGCCAACTGGGCCGGACTCGAGGGCAGGTTGGGGTCGCGGCCCACCGGATTGGTGCCGGGCGCCACAGGGGCTTCGGCTGCGGCTCGGGCGACTTCGGCCTGCTGGCGTCTGGCCGCCGGCTCGATCACCAGGAACTGGTAGACCACCAGCACGATGATGGCGCTGACCACGAACAGGATCGTGTTGCGGGTATTGTCATTTTGCATGGAGGTCAGCGCGCTCAGGCGGGAGGAGGGGTTGCGGTCGCAGACGGACGCGCCTGCCGGTCGCTTTCGGTCGCGAGGCTTATCAGCGCGCTTTTCACATCGTCAAGCAAACGCGGCCAGGCCCGGGCCGGCGCGCCGCTCCTGGCGATGAGAACATAGTCGAATCCGGGGCGCGCCAGACCGGGCAAAACCTCATGGGCGGCGGCCCGCATGCGGCGCTTGGCGCGGTTGCGGACCACGGCGCCGCCCACCTTGCGGGTGGCGGTGAAACCCACCCGGACCAGGCTTGTGTCGTCGGCCCGGTCGCGGGCCTGGACGACCACGGCGCCCCGGGCGCACGAAAACGCCCGCGCGGCGGCCAGAAAGTCTGGACGCTTACGCAGGCGCTCGATCTTGATAGGGGCGTCGGTCACGCCGACACCTCAATTCTACCGCTCAGCGACCGCCCTTAGGCGCTCAGACGCTTGCGGCCCTTGGCGCGGCGGCGCTGAATGACCTTTTGGCCATTCTTGGTGGCCATGCGCGCGCGGTAGCCGTGACGGCGCTTACGCACGAGTCGCGACGGCTGATATGTCCGCTTCACGTTGTTGGCTCCAGCTCAGAAAAACGAGGCGCGGAGATACGCCAACCACCTGGCCCCGTCAACCGCTCCGCTGTGGAAAAGGCCGAAAGTCCCTCAATTGGCCAGGGTCATGATGATCGGCCCGTTGCGGGTCGCCACCAGGGTGTGCTCGTACTGCACCGCCGGACCGCCGCCGGTGGGCCGCAATGTCCAGCCGTCGTCCAGCTCGTCCACCCAGTCCTCGCTCAGGGCCAGGAAGGGCTCGATGGTGAAGACCAGGCCCTCGGTGATCTGGCGACGGTCCCCCGGCTCATACCAGGTGGGGATGCTCTCGGGCTCTTCATGCAGGGACCGGCCGACCCCGTGGCTGGCGAGGTTGCGGATCAGGCTGTAGCCGTTCTGACGGGCGAAGCCCTCGATGCTGCGGCCGATGGCGTTCAGCGGCGCGCCGGGACGCACCGCCCGGATGCCGCTCCACATGGCCCGCCGGCCGTCGCGGCACAGGCGCTCGACCTTGCGGGAGACCGGCGGCACGGCGAAGCTGGCGCCGGTGTCGCCGAAATAGCCGTCCAGCTCGGCCGAGACGTCGATGTTCACCAGGTCCCCGGCGGCGACCTTCTGGTCGCTCGGGATCCCATGGGCCACATCAGGCCCCACCGAGATGCAGGTGGCGCCGGGGAAGCCGTAGGTGAGCTCAGGCGCCGGCCGCGCGCCCTGAGCCTCCAGCAGGCCCCGACCGATGGCGTCGAGCTCTGCGGTGGTCATGCCGGGCTCCAGGGCCTTGCCCATGGCCTCCAGGGTCTGGGCGACCAGCCGGCCGACGACCCTGAGCTTTTCCAGGTCTTCCTGGCTGGTGATGGTCATGGCGGGGTCTTTCTTCGGGGATTTGCGTCAGAGATCGGGGCGGATGACGGCCTTGCCGACCACCTGGCGCAGGGCCAGGCTGTCGAAGGCGGCGCGCCAGTCGGCCAGGGGATATTCGGCATGGACCCGCGGGGTGACCAGGCCAGCCTCCGCCAGGGCCCAGATCGCGGCCTGGTTCTCGCGGCCCTTCTGCAGGAACTGGCGGCCATATTCGCCGGCCCGCACGCCCATCAGGGAGAAGCCCTTGATCAGGGCCAGATTGACCGGCAGCACGGGCAGCCGGCCCGAGGTGAAGCCGATGGACAGCAGCCGGCCGTCAAAGGCGATGCAGCGCACGCTCTCATCGAACACGTCGCCGCCCACGGGATCATAGATGATGTCGGCGCCCCTGCCGCCGGTGATCGCCTTGACCGCCTCGCGGAAGCCGCCGGTGACATTGACCGTGGCCTCAGGACCATAGGCTTGGCTGACAATGGCCAGCTTCTCGTCCGAGGCCGAGGCGGCGATGACCTTGCACCCCAGGTGGCGGGCGAGATCCACCGCCGCCAGGCCAACCCCGCCGGCCGCCCCGTGCACCAGCACCCACTCCCCGGGTTCGGCCCGGGCGCGGCGCACCAGGGACACATAGGCGGTGAGATAGGCGGTGGCGTAGCCGGCCGCCTGGCTGAAGGAGAGGCGCTCAGGCTTGCGGCGCAGACCCTTGGCCGGCGTCACGGCGAACTCGGAAAAGCCGCCGATGCGCGCGCCCCCGACGACGGCCTCGCCGATCTGGAAGTCCTCGACGCCGTCCCCCAGGGCCTCGACCTCTCCGGCGATCTCCAGGCCAGGGATGAAGGGCAGGGCGGGCTTGTGCTGGTACTCGCCGCGGGTCTGCAGCAGGTCGGGGAAGTTCACCGCCGCGGCCCGCACCCGCACCCGCACCTCGCCGGGCCCCGGGACAGGGGTTTCGATCTCCTTCAGGACGCAGCCGCCATAGTCGGCGGCCAGGGCCTCGACGACCAGGGCCCGCATCAGCTGGACCCCGCAGACTCAGCCTGGGCCTGGGGCAGCCCCTTGAGGCCCGAGAGGATGAGGGCGGTGGAAAACGCCGTGGCGCCGTCCACGTCCACGGGGCGACGGTTCAGCATCTGGTCGCCCACCTCGCGGGCGATGGCGATGCAGGCGGCGGCCAGATAGTCGGCGTCGGCGGCCGGGACCCCGCCGCGGGCGATGGCGTCCAGGATGGCGGCGCGCACCTCGCTGAACACCGCTTCCATCTCCGGCGTCTGGCCCTGGACGTGCAGGTGCTCCTCGGCCGGCCGCCGGGCGGCCCAGTTCTGGTGTTCATCGGCGAGGAATCGGAAATAGGCCCTCAGGGCGGCGCGCAGAAAGCTCTCGAAGTCTTCGTTCTGGCTGCGCAGGGCTTTCAGGATCGGGCCGAAGCGCCGGGCGCCGTCATCCGCCAGGGCGGCGAACACCTCCTCCTTCGACTTGAAGTAATTGTAGAAGGTGCCGGCGGCGAGGCCGGTGCGGCGGATGATGTCGCGGACCGTGCACGGCTCGTAGCCGATCTCCCCGAACACCTCGCGCGCGGCGTCCAATATGGCGGTCCGGTTCTGGACCTTGGTCTTGGCGCGCTTTCCGGCTGGGAGAAGGGCGAGCTGGGACATGGGACTCCGTACGCAAAGCTGACGGGCGTCATTCTAGGGCCTGGTCTGGACAAGCGCCACCGATCTGCGCGCCCCAATCGTCCGGATCCCGTCTTTCAGCCGTGCATGAAGTGTCTTCGCCGCCCGCTTGGGCGCCAGCCGGTCAGCCTGGGTCAGGCGGCGGGAGCGCCGCCGGCGCCAGGGCCACAGCCCAGTCGGCACTGCCCCCAGGCCTGGGGGCACTCGTCCGACGCGCTATCGGCCAGACAGAAGTAATAGGTCTGGGCGCAGGCCAGCCGGCAGGCCTGGGGGTCCGGCGGCGGGGGTAACGACATCAGCGCCGGTCCCGCCAGCGGCCGCAGGTTCAGCCCCGCAGGGCTGGGCGCTGAGATTTCGTCCTCGGCGGCGTCCGCCGCCTGTGGGGACGTCGGGGCCAAGGCGCTGGCTCCGCGCAGACCCAGGGCGCCGGCGCCGGGCCGCGACAGGTCCAGGCGTCCGTCGGTCTGGGCGAGCGCCGGCAGGCCTGTGAGCGCGACCAGCAGAAGGGCGAGGACGAGACGCATGGGCTCACCCTGGCGCCCAGCCGTTAAGGCCCGATTAACCACGTTTCGGCGGACGCGTGGCTTGAGGTCAGACCGTGCGCTGGGCGCGGTCCTTTTCGTTGGTGGACTGGATCGCCTGGCGGGCGGCCTGCCACTCGTCGTCGCCCCAACTGCGAAGGCGCGAGAAGTTGCCGCCGGTCGCCTGCCAGGCGGCGCCGTCGATGGCGATGGTCTGGCCGTTCACATAGGCCGACAGGGGATGCAGCAGATAGACTGCCAGATTGGCCAGCTCGCGCATGTCGCCGACCCGGCCCATGGGATTGCTGCTCATATCCCCATAGGCGCCGCCGGTCTCCTCGCCCTGGCCGGGATTGAGCCGCGCGCTCATGCCTTCGGTGGGGAAGGGGCCAGGGGCGATGTTGTTGAAGCGGATGCCGTAGGCGCCCCATTCGACCGCCAGCGACTGGCTCATGGCCGCGATGCCCGCCTTCGACATGGCCGACGGCACCGTGTAGGGGCCGCCGTTCCAGATCCAGGTGACCAGGATGGAGACCACCGAGGCCTTGCGACCCTCGGCGATCCAGCGCTTGCCGCAGCCTTGGGTGACGAAGAAGGCGCCCCGGAAGACGATGTTGGAGATGGCGTCGAAGCCTCGGGGCGAGAGGTCCTCTGTGCGGCTGATGAAGTTGCCGGCGGCGTTGTTCACCAGGCCGGTCAGGGCGCCGCCGTCGGCCCAGATGGCGTCCAGCATGGCCTCAATGGCGTCGGGCACGCGGATGTCGCAGGCCAGCCCCACGCACTTGCCCCCATGGGCCGCCATCAGTTCGTCCGCCGTCGCCTCCACCACGCCGCCCCGGCGACCGCAGATATAGACCTCGGCGCCCAGCATCAGGCAGGCCTCGGCCATCACCTTGCCCAGGCCCGTGCCCCCGCCGGTGATCAGGATCCGCTCGCCGGCCATGAGACCGGGGCGAAACATCAGGTCGTCCATCGAAAACTGGGCCATGGGGCGTCCTCCGCTGTTTTCGCCAGTGCGGACCTGTGACGCCCCGTCGGTCAAGTCCCGGCGTAGGCGGCGGTCTCTTGGGCGCAAACGAAAGAAGCGCGCGGAGGTCCGCGCGCTTCGATCATCTCAATTGGGCGGGGGAAGGCCTTCAGAACTCCTCCCACCCCTCTTCCTGGCCGGCCGGCGCCAGGGCCAGGGCGGTGGCCCCTCGGGTCGCGGGGCGGGGCGCTGAGGCCGTCCTGGACGCCGGCCGCGGGGCCGAGGCGGCGGGACGGCTGGCGGCGGGCTGGCCTGCAGAGACCCTGAACCGGCCCACCAGCTTGGCGAGTTCGCGGGACTCATCGGCCAGCACACGGCTGGCGGCGGTGGATTCCTCGACCATGGCGGCGTTCTGCTGGGTCACATGGTCCATCTCGTTGACCGCCGTATTGACCTGGGCGAGGCCGAGCGCCTCTTCCTTGGCCGAGGCGGCGATCTCGCTGACCAGCCCGTTGATCTCGGCGACCTGGGTGACGATGCGCTCCAGGGCCTTGCCGGTCTCGCCCACCAGGCCGACCCCTTGGGCCACCTGTTCTGTCGAGGCGCTGATCAGGGCCTTGATCTCCTTGGCGGCCTCGGCCGAGCGCTGGGCGAGCGCCCGGACCTCGGAGGCGACCACGGCGAAGCCGCGGCCGGCGTCGCCGGCCCGGGCGGCCTCGACCCCGGCGTTCAGGGCCAGCAGATTGGTCTGGAAGGCGATTTCGTCGATCACCCCGATGATCTGACTGATCTGGGTCGAGGACTGCTCGATCTGACCCATGGCGGCCACGGCGCGACGGACGATGTCGCCCGAACGCTCCGCATCGGCCCGGGCCGAGGTGACGGCTTCCCGGCCCTGGTCTGCGCTGCTGGAGGTCTTCTGGACGGTGGCCGTGATCTCGTCGAGGGCCGCGGCCGTCTCCTCCAGGGTGGCGGCCTGGTGCTCGGTGCGCCGCGACAGGTCGTCGGCGCCGGACGAGATTTCAGTCGCGCCCGAGGTGATCGCCCCGGTGGTGGAGGCGATGGCGCCCATGACGTCTTCCAGCTTGGCCACCGCGGCGTTGAAATCGTCCCGGAGCTTTTGATACTCGCCGGGGAAATCGGTCTCCAGGCGGTAGGTGAGGTCGCCGTCGGCCAGATGCGACAGGGCCTGGGCCAGTTCGCCGACCACGCGGGCCTGTTCCTCGGCCACGGCCGCAGCCGCCTCGGCGCTCTGGCGGCGGGTCTCTTCAGCGGTGTGGCGGCTGGCTTCCTGATCGGCGCGCAGCTGTTCCATCTGCAGCTGGTTGTCGCGGAAGACCGTCAGGGAGCGGACAATGGCGCCCAGCTCGTCCTTGCGGGCCAGGGCGTCGAGATTGACCTCATTGTCGCCGCGCGACAGGCGCTCGGTGGCGCCGGCGATACGCTGGACGGCCCGGCGCATGGTCAGCACCGACATCAGCGCCAGGGCGCCGGCCGCCAGCAGGGTGACCAGAACGACCGCCATGGTGACATTGCGGGCCAGGGTGGCGCCGGCCTCGCTGGCGGCGGCCCGGGCGTCGGTGGCGGCCTGGGTCTGGGCGACGATGGCGCCCAGATTGGCGGTCATCTCCGAATATTGTTCTTCAAAGGGCGCCGCGAAGCTGGCGGCGGTGGTGAAGTCCACCGAGAGCATGGCCACGATAATGTCCAGGGCGTCGTGGGTCTCTTTCAGGTCCTGGATCAGGGTGTCGAAGGCCGCATGCTGGCTGGTCGGCGCGGCCGCCTTGGCCGTGGCCGCGTCGGCGGCGATGGCGTTCACCTCGGCCAGCATCTCCTGGGCCTGGGCCTCAATGGTCTCGACCTCAAGCGCCGCGGCCTGTTTGGTCAGGAGAAAGTAGAGCTGCCCGTGAACCGCATTGATCCGCTCTGAGATCCGCTGGATCCGCAGGCTGTTGGGCATGTCTGTGTGAACCACCTGCTGCAGGGCCCTGGTCTGGGCCTGCTGCATGTAGATGGTCCCGCCCGCCACCGCGGCGAGCATGAGCAGCGCAAAGGCCGGCGCGAAGCCGATCTTCACGATCAACGGTAAGTCCACCAGCCGAAAACGCATTGTCGTTCCATCCCCTGACACGCCCGATCGCCATCGGACGGCGCCATGATGAACGCTAGGTTGCTAACGCTTCCTCACCGAGGGTTGCGTTCCTTCATCTGCTCGCCTTGCCAATCGCCTATATAGAGACGGCGCAAGTGCAGGCGGGGACCGCGGACCGCGATGATTATGGTTTACGATTATTTACTATCGTTTTCTTGCGTGGATTAGACAATTTTAACCTGAATCCCTGATGGTGCTCCCACTTCCGGTCTAGAAGGAGTGGGTAGGTGAAAAAGATCATCGCAATCGGTGGGGGCTTCTTCGTGAGCCTCGTTCTGGCGAACGCCTCTGTGGCGGCTTCGTTTGAAGAAAGCATGGCTCGTTGTCTGTCAAAGCACGCCAATACGCGTGAAGCGGCGACCGTCATGCTGGAATGCAGCGCCGACAGCGGCAAGCTGTCGGACTGCAAGGTTCTGCAGGACAGCGCTGCAGGCAAGGGTTTCGACAAGGCCGCGCTCTGCGTCGCCGAAGTCCTGCCCATGGGGTCGAAGACGGGCCAGGTTAAGGTCCCGATGCGGTTCCCTGGCAGCTAAGCCAGACAGTTTCGTATTCTTTACGATCAAACGCTCCTGCGCTCCGCGCGGGGGCGTTTTTTCTTGGGCGGTCAGGCCTTCAGCCGGGTCATCAGGGCCTGGGCGGCGGCCGGGGCGCGCACCTTGCCTTCGCTGATGAAGAAGGCGAACACCTCGCGGGCCTTGGCCTTGGCCTTGGGCGCGGCCTCCAGCATCGGCAGGTCGTCGGGAACGCCTCCGGCGGCATAGGCCTGCAGACGATCCGCCCACTGATCCAGGGCCTTAGGCGCGTAGCCGGTCTCGATCTCGTCGGACCCCGCCATCAGCCGGGCATAGACGAAGTCGGCCACCGGATCGGCGATCATCGGGAATTCCGCGTGCTCGGTCAGGCAGACCGCCACATTGCGCGCCCGGCACAGGGCCAGGAAGGCCGGATCGGCGAAGCTTGCGTGCCTTACCTCGACCGCATGGCGCAGGGGCAGGCCCGCCAGGGTCGGCGGCAACAGGTCCAGAAAACCCTCGAAGTCGTCGGCGTCGAACCGCTTGGTGGCCATGAACTGCCACAGGATCGGCCCCAGCCGGTCACCCAGCTCGGCGATCCCCTGGTTCAGGAACTTCTCCACCGACTCGCCGGCCGCCTTCAGCACCTTGCGGTTGGTGCAGAAGCGGGAAGCCTTGAGGGTGAAGATGAATCCCTCAGGGGTGGCGGCCGCCCACTTGGCGAAGCTCTCCGGCTTCTGGCTCGAATAATAGGTCGAGTTGATCTCGATGACCGGCAGGCGCCCGCTGGCATAGGCCAGCTCATCGGCCTGCCGCAGACCCTGGGGATAGAAGACCCCCCGCCAGGGCTCGAAGGTCCAGCCACCGATTCCTGCGCGCACCCGTCCCGTCATCGGTCGTCGTCCTCTATCGGCGGGCCGCCGCCGTGGCGTCGCGGGCGGCCTTGAACTCCGAGCCCGCCTTCGAGGCCGGCCAATCGCTGGAATTGGCCAGGTCGAGACCGAGCTGGAACAGCATGTCGGCGTCCTGGGCCATGCCTGCAAGGTTCCAGTCGGGGCCATACGCGTCGGCCGGCTGGTGATACTTGGCCGAGGTATAGTCCCGCGACCAGGCCTGACCGGCCGCAAGACCGCCCTCGACCAGGTCCTGGCCGGAGCGGAACGAGATCGACGGCACGCCGGCGCGTACAAAGGGGAAGTGGTCGGAGCGGAAGAAGCTGCCGGCCTCGGGGCGGGGGTCGGGCTTGAAGGTCCGCCCCTGGGCCTCGCCCTTGGCGATCAGCAGGTCCTGCAGGTCCGAGGCCGCGTCGCCCGCCGCCGAGAAGTCCCTGGCCGGACCGGCCGGGGACGGGGCGTCCAGGTTCAGCACGGCCACGGTGGTTTCCAGGGGATAGAGCGGGTTGGCGGCGTAGTATTCCGACCCCAGCAGGCCCTTTTCCTCCGCCGTCACCAGCAGGAAGCCGACGCTGCGCTCCGGCGTCGGCCCTGCGGCGAAGGCCCGGGCGATCTCCATCACCGCGCCGATGCCCGCGGCGTTGTCCACGGCGCCGTTATAGATGGTGTCGCCGGCCGCGTCGGGGGCGCCGACCCCCAGATGATCCCAGTGGGACGTATAGAGAATGCGCTCGTTCGGCCGTTTGGAACCGGCCACCTCGGCGACGACGTTCTGGCTGATGATCTGGCGCACATCGACGTCGAAGGCGGTGGAAAAGGTCAGGCCCTCCAGCAGGCGCGGCTGGAAGTCCCGGGTCTGGGCCTCGGCCTTGAGAACCTCGAAGTCGAGCCCGGCCCGGGCCATCAGGTGCACGGCCGCCTCCCGCTGAATCCAGCCCTCGACTGGGACATGGGCCTTGGCGGGCTCGGCGCGGATGATGTCGAAGATCTCATTGGTGTTGGAGTTCTTGACCGTCGCCCAGCCATAGGAGGCCGGCTCGGACTCGTGGACCACCAGCAGGCCGAGCGCCCCCTGGCGGGCGGCCTCTTCGTACTTGTAGGTCCAGCGGCCGTAATAGGTCATGGCCTTGCCGCCGAAGTCGCCCTCGCCGGCCTCATAGTCGGGGTCGTTGACCAGGACCACGACCACCTTGCCCTTGACCTCCATGTCCTTGAAGTCGTCCCAGTCGCGCTCCGGCGCCACGACGCCGTAGCCGGCGAAGACGATGGGGGCGTTGTCGATATCGACGCGCCCAGCGCCGTTGGCCGCGGCGCGAATGGCGATCTCCTCGCCCTGGCGCAGGGTGATCGCCGCCCCCGGGGCGAGGATGGTCGCCTCCGCGGGCCCGTCGATCTCGAACCGCGCCAGGGGCACGTCCTGGGTCCAGAGGCGCTGGCCGTTCTTCAGATCGCCGGCCGGGCTCAGGCCGGCGGCCTTCAGCTGCTCGACCATATAGGCGATGGTCTTGACCTCGGCCGGGGTGGCCGGCGCGCGGCCTTCAAAGGCGTCCGAGGCCAGGACCTCGACGTGCTGGCCGATCCGCTCGCCAGAAATGGAGGGAGCCCCCAGGGCGGGCGCGACGATCAGGCCCACTGAGGCGACCGCCGCAAAAAGGATCGTTTTCATTGAGACTCTGCGCAGGGTTGTGGTTTAGGGCGGAGCCTAGCTGCGGCGCAGGCGCCATGCCACCGGGGATGTTACCTGTGTGACGGCTGGCCAGCGGTTTGTATCGAAGCTGCAATTCCCGGGTCGCGAACCTGTGGTTTGGGAAGCGCTGCTGTTTAGGCCGCGTTACCCCCTGGGGCGATATGATGATTTCCGATTCGCGGCCGAGGCCTACCAGGACTGCCATGCGTCTGACGTCTTCGCTCGCCCTTTCCGCTCTCCTCCTCCTAGGCGCCTGTGCGACCGCCCGGGACGCCGAGATCGACCTGCCCGAGGCCTATCCGACCCTGGACGCCAACGCGGCGTCCGCCGGGGCGTTGGACGCCTGGTGGCTGTCCTTCGGCGATCCCGAGCTCACCGCCCTGATCGATGAGGCCCTGACGCTCAGTCCGGACGCCCAGAGTGCGGCGGCGCGCCTGCGCGAAGCCCGGCTGACGGCGACCAGCGCGCTGACCACCTTCCTGCCGCAGGGCCAGCTGACCGGGTCAGCCCGCCAGACCGAGACCGAGCAGATCGACGGCCAGGAGATCAGCGTTCCGGGCCTGTCCACCTCCGGGACCAGCGAAAGCTACCAGGGCGCGTTCAATGTCAGCTGGGAGCTGGACCTGTTCGGCCGCTTCTTCGCCGTGCGCCGCGCCGCGCAAGGCGACACGGCTGCGGCCCGCTTCGCCTATGAAGGCGCCCGCGCCAGCCTGGCGGCCAATGTCGCCGACGCCTATTTCCAGGCGCGCGGCCTGGCCATCCAGCTTGAGGACGCCCGCGAAAGCGCCCGCGTCCAGCAGTCCCTCTATGATCTGGCCCAGCAGCGGGTCGACATCGGCATCGCCGCCCGCTCGGACTCCGACCGCGTGGCCGGCGAACTCGCCCAGGCCAGGAGCCAGGTGGAGAACCTCGAGGCCGAACTTCAGGCCCAGCAGCGGACCCTCCTCGTCCTGGTCGGCCGCGGGACGGCCCCCCTGGCCGGCGTGTCCACCCCACCCCTGACCGGCCTTCCGCCGCCGGTTCCCGCCGCCATGCCCGGCGAACTCCTGGCCCGGCGACCCGATGTTCGCGAGGCCGAGGCCCGGGTGCGTTCGGCCGCGGGCCGCCTGGCGGTGGCCCAGCTCGCCTTCTTCCCGACCTTTACCCTGACGCCGGGGCTTGGCATCTCGCGCACGGTTCAGCCGGGCTATGAGGCCACGACTCAGAACTGGAGCATCGGGGCCAATGTCACCCAGCCGGTGCTCAACATTCCCCAGCTCCTGCTGGACCTGCGCGCCCAGGACGCCCGCACCGAACAGGCGGTGATCGCCTATGAAAAGGTGGTGCAGACCGCCTATGCGGAGGCCGAAAGCGCCCTAGTCCGGCTGTCGGCCGATCGGCGTCGGGTGGACCTGCTGACCGATGGCGAAGTCCGGGCCGAGCGCGCCTATCGATCCTCCCGGATCGGCTATGACGCCGGTCTCACCGATCTGCAGACGGCGCTCGCCGCCGAACAGACCTGGCGCGCCACCCGCGCCCAGCTGACCAACGCCCAGGTGCAGTCCCAGCGCCGGGCGGTTCAGGCCTTCAAGGCCCTCGGCGGCGGCTGGCCGTCGCAGGACCTTCCTCTCAACACCCAAGCCCGCTGAGGCGGACGGCATGATGCAGATCAAGACTTCCCCGGCCACCCGCCGCAAAGCCCCCGCCGCCTTGATCGTCATGATCGCCGGCGTGCTCGCCCTATCGGCTTGCAGCGAGGACGCGCCCCGGGAAACCGCCGAGCAGCAGGCGCGCGCCGTGACCGTCGTACCGGTTGCCGCCCATTCCATCACCGGCTCCGTCGCCGCCTCCGGCCCCCTGGTCCCGCGGGAGGAGGCCGCCGTCAGCGCCGAGATCGCCGGCTACCGCGTCGCCCGGGTCCTGGTGGAGCCCGGCGCCTATGTTCGCCAGGGGCAAACCCTGGCGGTCCTCGACGGGGCGCTGCTCCAGTCGCAGCTGCAGCAGCAGGAGGCCGCCCTGGCCCAGGCCGAGGTGCAGGCCCAGCAGGCCGAAAGCCAGGCCGCCAGGGTCGAAGGCCTCGAAGGCCAGGGCGTCCTGTCCAATGAACAGATCGAACAGCGTCAGTTCCAGGCCCGCAGCGCCCGGGCCCAGGCCCGCGCCCAGGCCGCCGGCCTCGCCGATCTTCGGGCCCGCCAGGCGCGGCTGTCGGTGACCGCGCCGGTGGCCGGCCTGGTCCTGGCGCGTAATGTCCGCCCCGGCGACCAGTCGGGCGCCGGAACCACCCCCTGGTTCGTCATCGCCCGCGATGGCCTGATCGAGCTGCGGGCCGAGGTGTCCGAGGCCGATCTGGCCCGCATCCGCGAGGGTCAGGCGGTTCAGGTGACCCTGCAGAACGGCGAGACCGTCCAGGGGACGGTGCGCCTGGTGAGCCCGCAGGTGAACGCCGAAAGCCAACTGGGCGAGGTCTGGATCCGCCTGCCCAGTCGTCCCGACATCCGCGCCGGCGGCTTCGCCAGCGCCGCCTTCCAGGGGGGCGGCGCCTCGTCCCTGACCGTGCCCGAGACCGCCGTCCGTTATGACGGCGACGGGGCCAGCGTCATGGTGGTGGGCGAGGACAATCGGGTGAAGCGCGTCTCGGTCTCCACCGGCGCCCGCGGCGGCGGCCTCGTCGAGCTGGTCCGCGGGCCTCCGGCCGGCGCCCTGGTGGTGGAGAGCGCAGGCTCCTTCCTGCTGGAAAACGACATGGTCCGACCGGTTCGCGCCTCGGCGACGACGACCGCGCCGGCGGCCCAGTCCACGCCATCTGCCAAGACTGAGCCCGCGAAATGAGCGCCGAACGCCCCCTCGGCCTTTCCACCTGGGCGATCCGGAACCCGATTCCCGTCGTCGTCCTCTTTGTCGCCCTGACGCTGGCCGGGATGATTTCCTATGGAAGTCTGCCGGTGAAGCTGTTCCCCAATGTGCAGTTCCCCCTGGTCTCGGTGACGGTGACCCAGAGCGGCGCGGCGCCCGGGGAGATGGAGACCCAGATCACCCGGCCGGTGGAGGACGCCCTGGCCGGCATCCCCAACGTCAACAACATCTATTCGACGGTGACCCAGGGCGTCTCGGTGACCAATGTCGAGTTTGAGCTCGGCGAGGATCTTCAGAAGGCCACCGACGACGTCCGCTCGCGGATCGACCAGACGCGGGCGGTGCTGCCCCGCGAGATCGACGAGCCCACGGTCCAGCGGGTGGAGCTCGATTCCCAGCCGATCATGACCTATGCGGTCGCCGCCGACAGCATGTCGGACGTGGAGCTGTCCTGGTTCGTCGACGACACCCTGGGCCGCGCCCTGCAGGCCAGCGAGGGCGTCGCCCAGGTGGCCCGGGTCGGCGGGGTGACCCGCGAGATCAACGTCGTCCTCGATCCCGACCGCCTGGCCGCCCGCGGCCTGACCGCGACCCAGGTCAACAACGCCCTGCGCAGCTTCGACCTCGACGCCCCCGGCGGCCGGGTCACCATCGGCGGTCAGGAGCAGAACCTGCGGGTCCTGGGCGCCGTCAGCAGCGTTGAGGCCCTGCGCGACCTGACCATTCCCACCGGCCAGGGCGGCTTTGTGCGCCTGTCCGATATCGCCGATGTGGGCGACGGCGCCTCGGAGCCCCGCGGCTTCGCCCGCCTGAACGGTCAGCCCGTCGTCGGCTTCATGGTCATGAAGACCCGCGACTCCAGCGACGTCGCTGTCGAGGACGGGGTTCTGGAGGCCCTGGCCGAGCTGGAGCGCCAGCACGACGGCGTCAGCTTCACCAAGATCTTCTCCTCGGTGGACGAGACGCGCGCCAGCTTCCACGCCACCCAGAACGTCCTGCTGGAGGGCATGGGCCTGGCCGCCCTGGTGGTCTTCGTCTTCCTGCGCAACTGGCGCTCCACGGCCATCGCCGCCGTGGCCATGCCCCTGTCGCTGATCCCCACCTTCTTTGTGATGAATCTGTTCGGGTTCTCGCTGAACATCGTCACCCTGCTGGGTCTGACCCTGGTGATCGGCATCCTGGTGGATGACGCCATCGTCGAGGTGGAGAATATCGAGAAACGGATCGTCGCCGGCATGCGGCCCTTCCAGGCAGCCCTGGAAGGCGCCGACGCCATTGGCCTGGCGGTCGTGGCCACCACCGCGTCGATCGTGGTGGTGTTCACCCCGGTGTCGTTCATGGGCGGCATGGCCGGCCAGTTCTTCCGGGAGTTCGGCATCACCGTCTCGGTGGCCGTGATCTTCTCCCTGCTGGTGGCCCGCCTGCTCACCCCGCTGATGGCCGCCTATCTGCTCAAGCCGGTAGCCCATCCGCAGGAGCGCAAGCCCTTCAAGGGCTTCTATCGCAACACCCTGGAATGGGCCCTGGATCACCGGATCGTGGCCTGCATCGCCGGCGGGGTGCTGTTCATCCTCTCCCTGGCGCTGATTCCCCTTCTGCCCCAGGGATTCCAGCCGGCGGGGGATCCCGACTATCTCTATGTGAACGTCCAGGGTCCGCCCGGCGCGACGGCCGAGCATATGGAGGGCGTGGTCCGCGATATCACGAGCACCTTCTCCGAGCGGCCTGAGGTGACCAACATCTTCGCCCAGATCGGCTCGACCGTGGTGGCCCAGGGGCCCGGCGGCGGCGGCGGCGGGGGCAGCGACCTGCGCAGCGGCACGGTGACCGTCCTGCTGGATGAAGGGCGCAATCTGTCCGGCGACGAGATCCGTCGCGAGATGCGCGAAGCCCTTCGTGAAATCCCCGACGCCCGGGTGACCTTCCTTGATGGCCAGGGTCAGGCCGGTCTGCAGATCGTGCTGACCAGCACAAATCCCGACGCCCTGCGCGAGACCGCCCTCGAGCTTGAGCGGCAGATGCGCGACGTGCCCGAGATCGCCGAACCGCGGCCTTCGGTGCCGCCCACCGGACCTGAGCTGATCATCCGGCCGCGCGCCGCCGAGGCCGCGCGCCTGGGCGTCAGCGCCGAGCAGATCGCCACCGTGGCCCGGGTCGCCACGGTCGGCGACATCGACGCCAATGTGGCCAAGATGACCATCGGCGAGCGCCGTCTGCCCATCCGCCTGCGGCTGCCTGCCGACGCGCGCACCGATCTGGAAGCCATAAGAGGCCTGCGCCTGCCCACCGCGACGGGGGGCGCGACCACCCTGGGCGCCGTGGCCGATGTGGAGTTCCAGGCGGGGCCTGCCCGTATCGACCGCCTGAACCGCAGCCGTCAGCTGACCGTCCAGGCCGAGCTCAACGGCGTGGAGCTCGGCGACGCCAACCAGAAGGTCCAGGCCCTGCCCATCATGCAGAACCTGCCGGACGGGGTCGCGCCCGCGGCCACGGGCGAACTGGAGGCCATGCAGGAACTGTTCGGCGCCATGGGCATGGCGATCTTCGCCGGGGTCTCGATGATCTTCGCCGTCCTGGTCCTGCTGTTCCGCAGCTTCTTCAAGCCGGTGGTGATCCTGTCGGCCCTGCCGCTGGCGGTGGGCGGAGCCTTCCTGGGCCTGCTGGCCTTCCAGCTCTCCCTGTCGATCCCCTCGATGATCGGCTTCCTGATGCTGCTGGGTCTGGCGGCCAAGAATTCGATCCTGCTGGTGGAATACACCATCGAGCGCGAGCGCGAGGGCATGCCCCAGCGCGAGGCGTTGATCGAGGCCTGTCGCGAGCGGGCCCGGCCCATCGTGATGACCACCGTGGCCATGGCGGCCGGCATGCTGCCCACGGCGCTGGCCCTGGAAAAGGGGGCGGAGTTCCGCCAGCCCATGGCCGTGGCGGTCATCGGCGGCCTGATCACCTCCACCATCCTGTCCCTGGTGCTGGTGCCGGTGGTCTACGAGATCGTGGACGACTTCGAGCGCTGGCTGGCGCCCAAGCTCGGCCGCCTGGTCACCCCCCGGGAGGCGCCGGGTCCGGCCGTGCCAGAGGACCGCCTCTAAACTCAAAGACTTGAGCGCGTTTTGTTCCGATAACCGGTTCCCACTTATCGGAACGCGCTCCAGACGCCTGTTCTGGAGAGATCAGATTTCGCCGCGCAGGACCTGGGCGAACTGCTCGGGGTCGACATTGCCGCCGGACAGGACGAGCGCGACGCTCGTCTTGCCGGCGACGTCGATCTTGCCCGCCAGCAGGGCCGCAAGCGCCGCGACGCCGCCGGGCTCGACCACCAGCTTGAGCGTCGAGAAGGCGTAGCGCATGGCGTCGGTGATCTCGCGATCGCTGACCAGGGCCACGTCCGCCACGGTCTCTTGCAGGATCGGGAAGGTGAGCACCCCCGGAGCCGGTGATTCCAGGGAGTCGCACAGGGACCGGCCGGTGGGCTTGAAGGTCCGGCGCTCGCCGGCCTGCAGGGATTTCAGCGTATCGTCGAAGGCTTCTGGCTCGACGCCCACCATGGCGGTCTGGGGGCTCAGCCCCTTCACCGCCGTGGCCAGACCGGCCAGCAACCCGCCGCCGCTGATCGGGGCGGCCACCACGTCGAGGCTCGCGCCGACGGCCCTGGCCTGGGCCACCAGCTCAAGACCCACCGTGCCTTGACCGGCGATGATGTGCGGGTCGTCGAAGGCCGGAACCACCACCGCCCCACGCTGCTCGGCGATCTCGGCCGCGATGGCCTCGCGGCTGTCGGTCAGCCGGTCATAGAAACGCACCTCGGCGCCATAGCCCTGTGTGGCGGCGACCTTCACCGCCGGGGCGTCCTTGGGCATGACGATCAGGGCAGGGATGCCCAGCAGCCGGGCGGCCAGGGCGACCCCTTGCGCATGGTTGCCGGACGAGAAGGCCACCACGCCGCGGGCGCGCTCGTCGGCGTCCAGCTGAACCAGCCGGTTATAGGCCCCGCGGAACTTGAAGGCGCCGACCCGCTGAAGGGTCTCGGCCTTGAGCAGCACCCGCAGGCCCATCTTCTCGTTCAGCGCAGGGCTCTCGATCAGCGGCGTCTCGACGGCGAGGCCGCGGATCCGGTCGGCGGCGGCCTCGATATCGGCGAGGGTCACACTCATTTCGCAAACACCATGTCGTCGTGGGCGAACGCCTTGAATTCCAGGGCGTTGCCGGAGGGGTCGAGGAAGAACAGGGTCGCCTGCTCGCCGGGCTGGCCCTTGAAGCGGACCTGCGGGGCGATGATGAACGACGTGCCCGCGGCCTGCAGCCGGTCGGCCAGATCCTGCCAGGCGTCCAGGGTCAGGATGACGCCGAAGTGGCGCACCGGCACCTGTTCGCCGTCCACGGCGCTGGTCTGGCGATGGCCGACCTCATCGGGCGCCAGATGGGCGACGATCTGGTGGCCATGGAAGTCGAAATCGATCCAGTCGGGGCTGGAGCGGCCTTCGGCGCAGCCCAGCAGATCGCCATAGAAGGCGCGGGCCTCGGCCAGGTCGTGGACGGGGAAGGCGAGGTGGAAGCGGGGTCGGGTCATGGGATTCCTGAATAGCTTGCCGCCCGCCGTCGCGCGACGGCTTTAACGCACGGCCGACCGTGCTTATCTGTGCGCGGTCCATAGCATGGGGTTTGGGGGCGATTCATGATGCGCAAGAGGATTGCGGCGGCCGGTGCGGCTGTCTGTCTCGTCTGGACGGGGACCGCCCAGGCCGCCGACCTGCTGGTCGGAGTCTATGGCCACGACGTCACCTTCATCGGCAAGGCGATCGGCTCGGGCGCGGCGGGCCGCGAGGACGGGATCGACCTGCATCTTGGCCTGCGCAGCGAGCCCATCGCGGCCCTGTGGGGCGATCCCCAGGCGCACGCCTTCGTCTCCATCAACAGCGAGAACACCAGCAACTTCGTGGCCGCCGGTCTGTCCTGGCCGATCGGCGTCACAGACCGGCTCTATGTCCGGCCGGGCCTGGGCCTGGCCTATACGGACGGGGAGGCGGGGCTGCCGCCGGTCAATGAGCCAGGCCTCACCCCTGACGAGGTGGCCCGCCGCCTGGAGCTCTACAACACCCGCATCGACTTCGGCTCCAAGCTGTTGTTCCAGCCTGAACTCTCCCTGGGCTACACATTCACCGAGCGGTTCGCCGCCGAACTGTCCTGGGTCCACATCTCCAACGCCCAGATTTTCCACCAGGGCAAGAACCAGGGTCTTGACGAAGCTGGCGTGCGACTGATTTACAGCTTCTGACCTGCCCCGCGCCGCGTGCGCCATCGGCGGGTTCCACAATCGATCACATCCTCTCGCCGAGCCCTGTCGAAGGGCGGGACGGATCCGCTCGGCAGGCGGAAGGATCGTATCTCAATGGCCAATGTGACGGTGATCGGCGCCCAGTGGGGCGACGAGGGCAAGGGCAAGGTCATCGACTGGCTGGCCAACCGCGCCGACGTGGTGGTGCGCTTCCAGGGCGGCAACAACGCCGGCCACACCATCGTGGTGGGGAACAAGACCTACAAGCTCTCCCTGCTGCCGTCGGGCGTCATCCAGGGCAAGCTGTCGATCATCGGCAATGGCGTCGTGGTGGATCCCTGGTCGCTGCTGGACGAAATCACCCGCGCCCAGGGCCAGGGCCTGGACATCAATCCCGACAACCTGATCCTGGCCGAGAACGCCACCCTGGTCCTGCCGCTGCACCGCGACCTGGACGGGGCCCGCGAGGCTCGGGCCGGGGCCGGCAAGATCGGCACCACCGGCCGCGGCATCGGCCCGGCCTATGAGGACAAGGTCGGCCGCCGCGCCATCCGCTTCGCCGACCTGGCCGACCGTGAGGCCCTGGAGGTGAAGATCGAGCGCCTGCTCGCCCATCACGGCGCCCTGCGGGCGGGTCTCGGCCTTCCCGAGGCGCGAGCCGACGAAATCCTCGCCCAGCTCGAAGAGCTCGCGCCGCGCATCCTGCCCTATGCGAAGCCCGCCTGGCGGATCCTCGGGGACGCCATCAAGGAGGGCCAGCGGGTCCTGTTCGAGGGCGCCCAGGCGACCCTGCTGGATGTCGACCACGGCACCTATCCGTATGTGACCTCGTCCAACACCGTGGCCGGCCAGGCTGCGGCGGGCGCCGGCGTCGGCCCCACCGCTGGCGGCTATGTGCTCGGCATCGTCAAGGCCTACACCACCCGGGTGGGCGAGGGCCCCTTCCCCACGGAGCTGAACGACGAGACCGGCCGCCTGTTGGGCGAGCGCGGCCATGAGTTCGGCACCGTCACCGGCCGGCCCCGCCGCTGCGGCTGGTTCGACGCCGTCCTGGTGCGCCAGTCCATCGCCGTCGGCGGCATCCAGGGCGCGGTCCTGACCAAGCTCGACATCCTCGACGGCTTCGAGACCCTGAAGGTCTGCGTCGGCTATCGCCTGCGCGGCGAAACGATCGACTATCTGCCCGCCGGCCTGCGGGACCAAGCCGCCATCACGCCCATCTATGAGGAGATGGAGGGCTGGAGCGAGAGCACCCGCGGCGCCCGGTCGTGGAAGGACTTGCCGGCCAATGCGATCAAATATGTCCGGCGCATCGAGGAGCTGATCGGCGCCCCGGCCGTGCTGCTGTCCACCAGCCCCGACCGGGATGACATCATCATGATGCTGGATCCGTTCCAGGGTTAGGCGGGGCGGCGACCGTAAGTGGTTCTTTACGGCCTCGTGCCACCTTCGCTCCAATCGTGGAGCGAGCCCCAGTGTTCAAGGATGACGGAAAGCTGATCGATCGCATGGCGCCCGCCCTCCAGCGGGTGCTGGTGATCGATCCGTCGCCGCCGGGCAGCCGCATGCTGGCCGATCTCATGCGCAGCCTGACCCATTGCCAGGTCTGGATCGCGCCCTCGGCCGGCAAGGCCATGGAGCTGCTGAAGGGGATCGATCCGCAGATCGTCTTCATCGAGCACGCCGAGCGGGGCGGGGTGGACGGCATCGAGTTCACCCGCAGACTGCGCCGCAGCGAGGCCGCCTGCCGCCAGGCGCCGGTGGTCATGATCCTGGCCCAGCCGACCGCCGCCGCCGTCCTGGGGGCCCGGGACGCCGGGGTGCACGAATTCCTGCGCAAGCCCTTCACCACCGGCGACCTGCTCAAGCGGTTGGAGGCGGTGACCCTGCGACCCCGCGACTGGGTCGAGGCGGTGACCTATGTCGGCCCCGACCGCCGGCGGTTCAACTCCGGCGACTATACGGGTCCGCTGAAGCGCCGCTCCGACACCCGGGCCACGCCGGAGAAATCGCGGATCACCCAGGCGATCAAGATTCTGAAGTCCGCCGCCGGCGCCCTGCAGAGCGATCCGATCCAGGCCCTGCGAGCCATGAAGGCCCAGGGCGCGGACCTGCAGTCTGTGGCTGTGAAAACCGGCGACATCAAGCTGGCTGGCGCCGCGGCCGAATTCCAGCGCTACCTGGCCACCGTCGCCGATCCCCGCCGGCTCGACCCGGCCCAGGTGGCGTTCCACGTGGCCGCCCTGTCGGCCTTCCTGCCAGCCGAGAGCGCGCCGGCCGCCAAGCGGGTCGCCTGAAACGAAAACGGCCGGTCCTGGGAAGGGCCGGCCGCAGACGTCTGTATGTCGGCGGGCTCAGGCGTTGACCAGGTTCCGGTCTTCGGCGGCGGCCTGCATGGTCTTCTGCAGCTTCTCGAAGGCGCGGACCTCGATCTGGCGAACCCGCTCGCGGCTGACGCCGTACTGGCCAGCCAGTTCCTCGAGCGTCGTGGGATCATCCTTCAGGCGACGCTCGGTCAGGATGTGGCGCTCGCGATCGGTCAGCTCGGCCATCGCCTCTTGCAGCAGGCCCATGCGAAGGCCGCGCTCTTCCTTGTCGGCGACCACGGTCTCCTGGCTCGGCGCATTGTCGTCGGCCAGCCAGTCCTGCCATTCGCTCTCGGAGTCCGAACGCAGGGGCGCGTTCAGCGAGGCGTCCGGACCCGACAGGCGCCGGTTCATGGAGATGACCTCCTCGTCCAGCACGCCCAGCTTGGTGGCGATCAGGTGGACCTGGTCGGGATGCATGTCGCCGTCTTCAAAGGCGCTGATCTGGCTCTTGGCCTTGCGCAGGTTGAAGAACAGCTTCTTCTGCGCAGCCGTGGTGCCCATCTTCACGAGGCTCCAGGATCGCAGGATGTACTCCTGGATCGAGGCGCGAATCCACCACATGGCGTAGGTC
>NZ_JAUSLG010000095.1 GCF_030646615.1 Phenylobacterium sp.
TCATGCCCGAGGGCCTGATCGGCAAGTCCATGCCCGCCCAGCACCTGCGCCAGATGATCGCCAAGCTGGCGGCGGCCAACAGCCGTGTGCTGATCGCCGGCCCGCCGGGTTCGGGCAAGGAGACCGTGGCGCGGCTGATCCATTCCGGCAGTCCGCGGGCCAAGGGCGAGTTCGTGGCCATCAGCGCGGCGGGCATGACGCCCGAACGCATGGATGTGGAGCTCTTCGGCGTGGAGGGCGAGGCGGGCCGTCCGGGCAAGATCGGGGTCTTCGAGCGCGCCCATGCCGGCACCCTCTATCTCGACGAGGTGGCCGACATGCCCCGGGAGACGCAGAGTCGCATTCTGCGGGTGCTGGTCGAACAGCGCTTCCGCCGGGTGAACGGCGACACCGATGTGCAGGTCGATGTGCGGGTGATCTCGTCGACCTCGCGCAACCTGCGCGAGGAGATCGCCGAAGGGCGGTTCCGTGAGGACCTGTTCCACCGACTGAATGTGGTGCCCGTGGCCGTGCCTGGCGTCTCGGAACGTCGCGAGGACATTCCCGAACTGGTGGAGAACTTCATCGAGCGCATCTGCGAGGCCAGCGGCATGCCCCGGCGCATCCTGGCCGAAGACGCCATCGCCTCGCTGCAGGTCCGGCCCTGGCCGGGTAATCTGCGGCAGCTGCGCAATGTGGTGGAGCGGATGCTGATCCTCAGCTCCGGCGATCCGGCCGAGCCGATCACCGCCGACATGGTGCCGTCCGACGCGCCGCCCGGCGACGGCGGCGGCCTGATGGGCGCCGACAAGATCATCGCCCTGCCGCTGCGCGAGGCCCGCGAGACCTTTGAGCGGGAATATCTCAGCGCTCAGATGATGCGGTTCTCCGGCAATATCTCGCGGACCGCGGCCTTCATCGGCATGGAGCGCTCGGCCCTTCACCGCAAACTCAAGTCCCTGGGTCTTTCCGGGGCCCGCGCGCTCGAGGAGGGCGTCGAATAGTCATGGGGCGTATCGCCTATGTGAACGGACGCTATGGCCCCCATTCGGAAGCCGCGGTCCACATCGAGGACCGGGGCTATCAGCTGGCGGACGCGGTCTATGAGGTCTGGTCGGTGTTCGGCGGAAAGCTGGCCGACGCCGAGGGCCATTTCGCCCGGTTGAAGCGCAGCCTGGGCGAGCTGCGGATTCCCGAGCCCATGTCGCGGGCGGCCCTGACCATTGTGCTGCGCGAAGTGCTGCGGCGGAACAAGGTCCGCGAGGGCCTGATCTATCTGCAGATCAGCCGGGGCGTCGCGCCCCGCGACCACGCCTTCCCCGATCATCCCCTGCGCCCGGCCGTGGTCATCACCGCCAAGGCCCTGGACCGGGCGGCGACCGAGGCCAAGGCGGCGCTGGGGGTCTCGGTGATCACCACCCCGGAGAACCGCTGGGGCCGTTGCGACATCAAGACGGTCGGCCTGTTGCCCAACGTCCTGGCTCGCCAAGCGGCCCGCGAACAGGGGGCGGCCGAAGCCCTGTTCGTCGACGAGGCCGGCCTCATCACCGAGGGCGCCTCGGCCAACGCCTGGATCCTCGATCAGGCCGGGATCCTGCGCACCCGCGACACCGGGGCCAACATCCTGCGGGGCGTCACCCGCCACACCCTGCTCGACGTAATCGCCCAGGCGCAGTTGAAGGTCGAAGAGCGCCCGTTTACGCCCCAGGAGATGGCCGAGGCCAGGGAAGCCTTCATCACCGGCGCGGGCTCCCTTGTCCTGCCCGTGGTGAAGATCGATGGCCAACCGATCGGCGATGGCGCCCCGGGGCCGGTGGCGAAGCGCCTGCGGAGCCTCTATATCGAACGGGCGAAGCAGACCGCCCTCTGATGGGCCGACCGTGATTGCACGGCGGCGCCGGGTTGGACTAGCTTGCCTTATGTGTGTGGGGGCGCGTGGCCCCTCGATCGGAGAAAAGGGCGAAAAGCCATGAGCGAAAAAAAGCAGAACCTGCAGGACACCTTCCTCAACAGCGTCCGCAAGGCCAAGACCCCCCTGACCATCTTCCTCGTGAACGGCGTCAAGCTGCAGGGCGTGGTCAGCTGGTTCGACAATTTCTGCGTGCTCCTGCGTCGGGATGGCCAGTCCCAGCTGGTCTACAAACACGCCATCTCCACCATTATGCCGGCCCAGCCCGTCCAGCTGTATGAGCCGGCGGAAGACGAGACCGATTGAGTTCCCCACCCATCGACCATGAGACGCCCGTCCAGGGCGCGCTCATCATCCATCCCGAACGTGAAGGCCGCGGCGGCGCCCGGTCCTCTCAGGCGCGTCTCGACGAGGCCGCAGGCCTGGCGCTTGCCCTGGACCTCGAGATCCGCCGCGGGATGGTCGCGCCCCTGCGCAAACGCATGCCCGCCACCCTGTTCGGCAAGGGCAAGGTGGCCGAGATCGGCGAGCTCTGCGAAGAGCTCGAGATCGACGTGGCCGTCGTCGACGACGCTCTGACGCCGGTGCAGCAGCGGAATCTGGAAAAGGCCTGGAAGGTGAAGGTCATCGACCGCACCGGCCTGATCCTGGAAATCTTCGCCCGGCGGGCTCGCACGCGGGAGGGGCGGCTTCAGGTGGAGCTGGCCAGGCTCTCCTATGAGCGCTCGCGTCTGGTCCGCACCTGGACCCACCTGGAGCGCCAGCGCGGCGGCTTCGGCGTCATGGGCGGTCCCGGCGAAACCCAGATCGAGACCGACCGCCGCCTGCTGGCCGAGAAGATCGGCCGGCTGAAAAAGGAGCTGGTGGAGGTTCGCCGCACCCGCACCCTGCAGCGCTCGGCCCGCAAGCGCCGGCCCTATCCGGTGGTGGCCCTGGTCGGCTACACCAATGCCGGCAAGTCGACCCTGTTCAACCGCCTGACCAATTCCGAGGTCATGGCAGAGGACATGCTGTTCGCCACCCTCGATCCGACCCTGCGGATGCTGAACCTGCCCGATGGCCGGCCGGCGATTCTGTCGGACACGGTGGGCTTCATCTCGGACCTGCCGCACGAACTGGTTGAGGCGTTCCGGGCGACCCTGGAAGAGGTGAAGGAAGCCGACGTCATCCTCCATGTCCGTGACATCGCCAGCCCCGAGAGCGCGGCCGAGGCCGCCGATGTTCGTGAGGTGCTCGAACGTCTCGGCGTCGATATGGACGAACGCCGGGTGCTGGAGGTCTGGAACAAGATCGACCTGACCGACGCCGAAGACCGGCCGATGATCGAGGGCGACGCCAGGCGCGCCCATCCGCCGGCCCTGCTGGTCTCGGCGGTGACGGGGGAGGGGGTTACGCCCCTGTTGCTGGCCGTCGCCGACCTCGTCGATGAGTCCCCGGCGGTCGAGGCCCATCTGCCGGCCGGCGAAGGCGCCGCCATCGCCTGGCTCTATCAGAACGGCCGGGTGATCGATCGACACACCGACGACGACGGCGCTGTGCGGATGGCCGTCCGGCTGACGCCGAAGGCCCTGGGCCAGTTCGAGCAGCTGTTCCCCCGGATCGACCTGGGCGCCGTTTCGCTGGGCGACGACGAGCTCTAGACTCCTAGTCTCGGGACGCGCTCTAGGCCCGCTCGGCCGCCTTGGCGGCGTCCCAGAGGGCGTCCATCTCGGCCAGGTCTGACTCCTCAGGCGTTTGGCCGCGCTCGGCCAGCGCAGCTTCGATGAAATGGAAGCGGCGGGCGAACTTGGCGTTGGTGGCGCGCAGGGCGTCCTCGGGCTCGATGTCCAGCTTGCGGGCCAGGTTGGCCATGACGAACAGCACGTCGCCGATCTCGCCGCGCAGGGCGTCCTGGTCGCCGGCCTCGATCTCGGCTTCCATCTCGCCGATCTCCTCGCGCAGCTTCTCCAGCACGAACGAGACCTCAGGCCAGTCGAAGCCCACCCGGGCGGCGCGCTTGGTCAGTTTTACGGCCCGGGTCATGGCCGGCAGACCGGCGGGCACGTCGTCCAGCAGGCTGCGGTCGCGGCCCTTGCCTGCGCGCTCCTGCGCCTTCATCGCCTCCCAGGCTGCGGTCTGCGCCTCGCCGGTGGCGTAGCGCTCCTCGCCGAAGACGTGGGGATGGCGGCGGATCATCTTGTCGTTGATCGCCCGGGCCACGTCGTCGAAGGCGAAGACGCCCTGTTCTTCGGCGATGCGGGCGTGAAACACCACCTGCAGCAGCAGGTCGCCCAGCTCTTCCTTCAGATCGGCCAGATCGTTCCGCTCGATGGCGTCGGCCACCTCATAGGCCTCCTCCACCGTATAGGGGGCGATGGTGGCGAAGCTCTGCGCCAGGTCCCAGGGGCAGCCGTCCTGAGGGTCGCGCAGCCTAGCCATGATGGCCAGCAGACGTTCCAGGGGCGGCAGGTCACTGGGCGGGGCGGGTGACGGCATGGATCTCCTCGGACGTCTTGGGCTCGGCGCCAAACTCCGGGGCGGCCTCGGCCAGATCGCGGGCCTCCAGGGCTGTGCGGATTTCGGCGTGCCGCTCGGCGTTCAGCGGATAGTTCATGATGATCCACCCCGCCAGCAGCGACAGGGCGGCCGGCGCGGCGAGGAACATCACCTGCAGGCCGAGCAGGCCCGAGGTGGAGCCTGCAGCCCGGGCGTCAAAGCCCACCAGGTCCAGGCCCACATAGGTGACCCCGATGGCGGCGGCCGAGCCGATCTTCACCGTGCCGCTCAGCAGCGCATAGAGCAGGCCAGTGCGGTCGGCGCCGGACTGCAGGCGCTCCTCGTCGCCCACATCGGCCATCATCGCCCGCAGCAGGAAGGGGCCGGCCGAGAAGGGCAGGCCGATCAGGAACATCAGGCCCGCGGCGATCAGCCAGGCGCCTGGGGGGATGACCAGGGCTCCGGCGGTGACGATGGCGTAGAACACGGTCGAGACGGCGAGGGCCCGGTGCTTGCCGAGCTTGTAGGAGAGCCGGGTCCAGATGGGCCCGCCCACCAGGCCGCCGATGAAATAGATCAGCAGCAGGCCGCCGGCCTCGGCCTTGTCGAAGGCCTTGATGCGCTCGAAGTAGAAGAAGAACAGGGCGCCGGTGATCGCCGGTCCCGTCCCGATGGCCAGGTCGGCGGCCAGCAGACGGCGCACGCTGTTGCGCTTGAAGAGGCCGAGATACTCCCTCAGGCCAGAGCGCTGCTGGGGCCGCACGATGAACGGTTCGGGCACCTTCCAGAGCGCCAGGAGGCCGGTCAGCGGCAGGAGCAGGATGATGAACCACCCCATGGCCTCCACCCCCAGGGCGTGGCCGGGCACGCCCAGCAGGCCGAGCAGCGGGGGCAGGGTGAGCACCAGGATCATCCCCACCACATTGCCGCCCTGCCACCAGGAATAGATCCGCGATCGCTCGTCATAGCCGGGGGACAGGACCGAGCCCCAGGACAGGTGAGCCAGGGTGGCTATGGAGAAGCCGCCATAGATGACCAGCAGCCAGAGCCACAGATAGCCGGCGCTGACGCCCGGCTTGGCCATGAACAGCATATAGGCCGCCAGCATCAGGATCGGGATGCCGATGCCGAACCACAGCCGGAAGCGGCCGTAACGGGTCCGGGTCTTGTCCATGACCCCGCCGATGAACGGGTCAAAGGCGATGTCGAGAAGTCGCACCCCCATGAAGGCGGCGCCCACAGCCGAGAGGCTCAGGCCGAGCTCATTGGCGTAGAACTCCGGAAGATAGACCACCAGGGGCAGGCCGAGCCCCGCCAATGGCAGGCAGGGAGCGGCCAGAGCCGCGAGGGTCCAGCTCGAGCGACGCTCAGATGACATGACGGAATATCTCGCGGGGGAACTCTACCAAGCCCTGATCAGACACGCCCTGCCCGCGGAGGCAAGCCTGGATCACCGCAGGGCGTAGAGCTGGCCGCGGCTGAGGCGATGGGCGAAGCGGTCGAAGGTCCAATGGGCGTCGCCCCATACCGCCTGGCGCCGGGCATCGGTGATGTCGCTGGCGTACCAGCTGAAGGTGACCGGCATGACCTTGCCGTCGAAGGTGATCATCTGGCCTTTGATCGCCGCGCCACCTAGGGAAAAGCTGCGGAACGAGAGCCCGGGACGGTCGCCCAGCTCCTTGGGCGTCGGCCGGTTGGGCTTGGCGTCGGTGAGCACCAGCTCCACCCGACCGCCCGCCATCACACCGGTGCGGGCGAGCTCGCGGGCGACCTCGTCCCGCAGGCCGTCGGCCAACCGCTCGATCTCCGTCAGGCCATAGGTCTCGAGGGCCTTCTCGCGGAACTCCGGGGCGATCGAAACACTGACCTGAGGCGGCTGAACGAGGTCGATCTGGTCGGCGATCGCCAGGCTTGGCAGGACAAGGCCCGCCACGGCGAGGGCGACCACGGCGCCGAGCGCGGTCCTGAGCATGGGAACAGCCTCCGATTGAGTCCCGAGTGACGATGCGGCGAAACCGTGGCGCCACTGTGACGGTAGGGAAGGTTGGTCGCTATTCGACCGCGTGCAACCCCTTGGCCTCAAGAACTCGCCAGAGATCCTCAGGCGTATCTGCAAACCCGAACAGGTCCAGATCGGCCGGCGCGATCATGCCATGTTCGACCAAGGCGTCGAAATTTATGACCTTTCGCCAATAGGCCTCGTCGAAGAGGGCGATGGGGATCGGCGGGCTCTTGTGGGTCTGGCGCAGGGTCAGAAGCTCGAAAAATTCGTCCAGGGTGCCGAAGCCGCCGGGGAAGATCACCAGCCCGCTGGCCCGCATGGCCAGATGCATCTTGCGCATGGCGAAGTAGTGGAACCGGAAGGTCAGCTCCGGGGTCGAATAGGGGTTCGGCGCCTGCTCATGGGGCAGGGTGATGTTGAAGCCGATGGATGGCGCGCCGATGTCGGAGGCGCCGCGGTTGGCCGCCTCCATGACGCCGGGGCCTCCGCCGGTGGCGATCACATTGCGTCGGCCCGCAGCGCCATTCAGAAGGGCGCCGCCGCGCTCCGAAGCCAGGCGTCCAAAGTCCCGGGCCGCGGCGTACCAGCCGGGCTCTTCGCCTGGCCCGTCAGGGCGAACCCGGGCGCTGCCGAACACCACGATGGTCGACAGGACGCCCCACTTCCGCAGAGCCTCCTCGGCCTTGGCGTATTCCAGCATGAAGCGGACGCCGCGCATGGAATCCCCCAACAGGAAGTCCTGGTCCAGGGCCGCCAGGCGGTAGGACGGGGAGGCCATCTGGCTGGAATTGCCGTCGGGGAAGGGGGCGTCTTCGCTCATGGGCCGATAGTGCCTGGAGTCGGAGGAACGGGTCGAGGCGCCCAATCCGGGTCCAAAAGGGGCGAATGCAACCTCCCGTTCACCTTACTGAACAAAAAATCCCTTGAATTGTAGGTCTTGGGTCCATTTGCTCAGGTGACACCCGCTCAAGGCCTTGGCAGTGTCCAAGGCCGATTCCCAACCTGGAGCCATCCATGAACACCTCCGACATCATCGATCGCGTCGCCGCGGTCGACGACAAGCTGACCAAGGCGCAAGCCAAGCAGATTGTGGACGGCGTTTTCGCCGCCATCCGCGACGCCGCCATCAGCGGTGAGGAAGTGTCCCTGCCGGGCTTTGGCAAGTTCAAGGTGCAGAACAAGCCGGCGCGCACGGGCCGCAACCCCCAGACCGGCGAAGCCGTCCAGATCGCCGCCTCCAAGAAGGTGTCGTTCCAGCCGGCCAAGGCCCTCAAGGACGCCGTCAACGGCTAAGGCCACGGCGACCCGCGACTCTAGCGGCCCCCAGGCGGGGGCCGCCCGACCGCCGCAAACCTGTGGCGATCAAGGCCGGCGTCTCCGCGACGCCGGCCTTTGTCTTGGGCGACGTAGCGTATGGCGGTGTTCAGTGGTTGCAGCGCAAAAGGCCGGAGCGCTCCAATGCACCCATGGCGTGCGCGCAGCCCCATTGCTAAGCTTCGGCCTCAATCAAACAGGGGCTGTATTTTGCTTATCAAGAAAATCATGGTTGTGGCTGCGTCAGCGGCGATGTTCAGCGTGCTGGCTGCCTGCAACACGACGTCTCCCGTATCTGCCTATACGCCGGCGACCGCGAACATCCTTGCGTTCCAATCTGCCTTGAAGCCCAGCGGTGCTACCGTTCGCGTGGGTGAATTCTCTGCAGCGCCGGGGATTGAGGCGCCGGGTTGCCGAATGGTGGGCTCGCTTGATGTGACCGCCGGAAAAAGTCTCGAGCAATACCTGAAGGACGCACTTCAGACGGACCTATTCACGGCGGGCGTATATAGCGTGGAATCACCCGTGATCATCGATGGCAGGATTGATCAGCTCGAGGTGAATACGTTCGGAACTGGGTCATGGACCTTAGGGATGCAAGTGAGCTCCAATCGGGATCCTGAGGGGTACCATGTAACTGCGGTTCGTAATTTTAAGACCAGCTATGTCGCTGAAGCTGCCTGCACCAACGCCACGAACGCTTTCGCGCCGACCGTTCAAGACCTTATGGCTCAGGTGGTGAATAACCCGGGGTTCCTCAAACTAACCCGCTAGAACCAGATAGATGAAGGCCCGGCAACACCTGCGTCGGGCCTTCACGGGTTTTCCAGCCATGAGATGCGTCATCCTGATGCTCGACCTCACAGGTAAGTTTAAGGAAGGGCGTCATGTCGTTCATTGAAACCATCGCCGATCTGGAGGCCCTCTACGGCTCCGCCAACGCCGCCTCGACGGTGAAGGTCGCCGACCATGTGACGGCGCTCTACCGCCCGTTCGTGGAGGCCTCGCCCTTCGTGGCCCTGGCGACCAGCGGGCCGGAGGGGCTGGATTGCTCCCCGCGGGGCGACCAGCCGGGCTTTGTGCGGATCGAGGCGCCGAACCGGCTGGTGATGCCCGACCGCCGCGGCAACAACCGCTGCGACAGCCTCCGCAACATCGTGCGCGATCCGCGCGCCGCCTTCCTGTTCCTGATCCCCGGTTCCGGAACCTGTCTGAGGGTCAATGGGCGAGCCCGCCTGTCGATTGACGGGGATCTCCTGGCCAGCTTCGCGGTGGAGGGAAAACCGCCGCGATGCGCCATCGTACTGGAAACCCAGGCGGTCTATTTCCAATGCGCCCGGGCCATCGTGCGGTCCCGCCTGTGGGACGCCGCCCACCACGTGGCCCCAGACAGCCTGCCCACCCCGGGCGAGATCCTGGCGTCGATGTCCGACCACCAGGAGGGCGGCGAAGACTACGACCGCCAATGGCCCGCGCGGGCCCAGGCCAGCCTCTGGTAGGCGGTTAGCCCGCTGGAGCCAGGAAGGGCAGGGGCTCCAGGTCGAGAGCCTTGCGGAAGGTGTTGTGATAGTGGTGCAGGGGCGGCTCGTTGCGGCCGAACAGGACCTCGGGCAGCAGGCCTGAGGCCAGGGCGCGCTGGGTGGTTTCGGCGGTGGCGTAGTCCTCGGCGGCGACGACCCGGGTGAAGCCTTCCGAGAAGGCGATGGCGAATTCCGGGTTCTCGGCCAGCACCTCGGGCGCAAAATAGTAGCTGATCTTCGAGACCGACTGGCCGGGGTCGTCGGGGTGGGGATAGACCCGCACCACGGCGATGCGATGGGCGCCCACATTGACCACCACATTCGGGAACAGGAAGTAGACCGGGAAGCCGCCGTCCTCGATGCGCCACTCGGCCTCGGGTTTGTCGCGCAGGGCGTCGATGGCCTTCAGGCACAGGATCATCCTGTGGTTCCGCTCATAGCTTCGATAGGACAGCACATCCCCGTGGAAGGTGTTGGCCAGGGTGTCCTTGTGCAGCCGCTTGAAGTGGTAGGTTTCGCCGAAGGTGTCGGTGGCGAGCTTCCAGTTCAGCTTCATGTCCAGGGTCTGTTCCAGGCCGACGACATAGCGGTCCCAGCCCCAGGATTCGAGGTCCTCGGCCACGCCCTGGAACAGGGCCTCGGTGTCGATGACGCCCTTGGGGGCGGGATGGACCAGCAGGAAGCCCAGGTGCTCGACGCAGGGCAGTTCCACCAGGCCCAGGCAGGCGCGGTCGACGGCGCCGAAATGCGCCTCCATCGGCAGGCCCACCAGCGCGCCGGCGGCGTCATAGGTCCAGGCGTGGAACGGGCAGGTGAACAGCGTCTTCCGGCCCTTGGGCGCCTGTTCGACCATCGAGCCCCGGTGGCGGCAGGCGTTGAGGAAGGCGTGGGCCACGCCGTCCCGGTCGCGGGTCACCAGCACGGGGACGCCGAAGTCCTCGGTGGTCATGAAGCTGCCGGGCTCGGGCAGGTCGCCGCTCATGCCGACCACCTGGGGGTGGCCGCGGAAGAACCGCACCCATTCCTTCTTCGCCAAGTCGGGACAGGTATAGGTCTCGGCCGGCGCGGCGCGGACGCCGCCGGCGTCGGCGTTCACGCCCTCATCGAGCTGCTGCAGGAGTTCGCGGAGGACTTCGATCTGGACGGCGTGTTTCATCGGGACTCACCTGGATCGCAAGGGTCAGAGGGCCGCATCAACGATGCGGAAGGCGGTGTGGATCTGGTTGCGCTGCGTTTCCGGGGGCAGGGCGCGCCGGCTGGAGACGCGCAGGCCCTCCAGGAGCAGCATGAGCACGGCCGAGAGGTCGGCGGCCTTCTGTGGCGAACATCCAGTCTTCAGAAGGCTGGCCTCGAAGGCGGCCTGCACCTGCGCCAGATGGGCGCTGGCCCGTTGACTCAGGGCGTCATCCACCCCGGCCATCTCCAGGCTGGTGTTAACCAGGAGGCAGCCCCAGTGGGACTCGCCGTCGCCCATGCGCCCCAGGCCCATCTCGAAGAACCGCTTCAGGCCGTCCAGCGGCGGGCTCGTCTCCAGGGTCCCGTTCAGGAAGTTCAGGGTCCGCTCGGCGAACAGGTCCAGGCATTCCAGGAACAGGCCGCGCTTGTCGCCGAAGGCCGCGTAGAAGCTGCTCCGGCTGATCTCCATGGCGGCCAGCAGGTCTGAGAGCGAGGCGGCCTGGTAGCCCCGGCGCCAGAACAGGAGCAGGGCGCGATCGCGGGCGAGGGTTCGGTCGAATTCCACGGGACGGGCCATGGGAGATAGTTCTGAACCGATCGGTCCGGAATTTCAATGGTCCATCGTGTGGGTGATGTAATGCGCCTAAGATAGATTATCGGAAATTATAGAGGCCGGTTCCGGGCCATCCTTGACTCTGGCGCTCCCGAAGCTGCAAATAGAACAAATGAGGAACGAGGCTCCAGAGCGCGATCAGATCGCCGCCCTTCGAGCGCAGCTGGCGACCCTGGAGGGTCCTGGCGGCGGTCGGGTGCGGACGGCGTCTGAGACTGGGGTTGAGTTCTCGCCGTTCAGCGCGGATTTTCAAGGGCTTCACGACCTCTATGCCGACAGCGTCGCAGACGCCGTGGCCGTTAACGCCTTCAGCCTGGGCCTGGCTTTGCGGACCGCGGCTGGTCGTCCCATCGTCTGGGGGCTGCACGACCAGATGGCCAACGAGGCCGGCCGGCCCCATGGCCCGGGCCTGCAGGAGATGGGGATCGATCCGGCGGGCCTGCTGCTCGTCCGGGGTCGCGACATGAAGGCCCTGCTGGCCGTGGGCGAAGACGCCCTGCGCAGTCCCGCCGTGGGCGCGGTGCTGCTGAGCGCCTGGGGCGAGGCCAAGGCCCTGAGCCTGACGGCCAGCCGGCGCCTGGCCCTGGCGGCCGAGACCGGCGGCGGGGCGCTGTTCCTGGCGCGGGCAGGCGCGGCTCCGGCGCCCAGCGCAGCCGAGACCCGCTGGGCGATCCGGGCTGTCGCCTCACGGCCCCTGGAGGCCGGCGCGCCGGGGCATCCATCCTTTCTGGCCACGCTGCTGCGGCGGCGCAGCGGCGGCGGTGAAACCAAGACCTGGCCCATGGAGTGGGATCGTGACCACCGATCGTTCCGCCCGCCGGCGCCGCTATCTGGCGATCTGGTTCCCCTGGCTGCCCACAGAACGGCGCCTGCGTCAGGCTCAAGCCCAGCCCCAAGACGGGTCGCCTGAGACCCCGCTGCCCCCTGTCGCCCTGCCGATTGTTCTGGTCGAGAAGGTCAAGGGCGCCCTGCGACTGGCGGCGGTGGACCCGGCCGCAGCGAAGGCCGGCCTGTCGCCGGGCCTGACCCTGGCCGACGCCCGGGCGCGGGTCCCGGCCTTGCGCACCCTGCCCCATCGCCCCGACGCCGACGCCGCCCTGCTCGCCCGGGTGCTGGAGGATTTCGACCGCTTCACCCCGATGATCGCGCTGGATCGGCCCCATGGCCTGGTGCTGGACATCACCGGCTGCGCCCACCTGTTCGGCGGCGAGGCGGGTCTGGTCGAGGCGGTGGAGAGCCGCGCCAAGCGTATCGGCCTGCAGATCCACGCCGCTCTGGCCGATACGCCCCAGGCGGCCCGGGCCCTGGCGCGCTTTGGTCCGGCGCGGATCTTCACCGCCCCGGCGGCCCGCGACAGCCTGCGGCGCCTGCCGGTGGCGGCCCTGGAGATGTCGCAGCCTGAAGAAAGCGCCCTGCGACGGGCGGGCCTGAAGCGGCTGGGCGACCTGGATGACCGCCCCAGGGCGCCCCTGGCCGCCCGGTTCGGCGCAGGCTTTCCCGCCCGGCTGGCGCGCATCCTCGGGGACGAGGACATCCGCATCACCCCGCACCGCGCCGCGGCGCCCATTGTCGTGGACCGGGTCTTCTTCGAGCCGATCTCCAATCCCGACTATGTGGAGCAGGTTCTGGCCGACCTGCTGGACGAGGCGTCCGACCGCCTGGATCAGCTGGGCCATGGGGGCCGGGCCTTTGCCGTCGACTTCTATCGGGTCGATGGCGAGGTGCGCCGGGTCGCGGTGCGCACCGGCCGCCCGACCCGGGACCCGCCGAGCCTGGTCCGACTGTTTCGCGAACGGCTGGGCGCCCTGGCCAATCCCCTCGATCCCGGCTTCGGATTCGACCAGATGCGCCTGTCGGTCCTGGTCACCGAAGTCCTGGCGCCGACCCAGCGGGGCCTGGAAGGCGACCGGCCCACCGACGAGGATTTCAGCCGCCTGATCGACCGGCTGACCGCCAGGCTGGGGCCGCAGGCGGTGCTGCGGTTCGAGGCGGTGGGCTCGCATATTCCCGAACGGGCCGGACGCCTTGTTTCGGCTAGCGCAGGCGCCGGCCAGGCGCCGTGGCCGGAGCGGACGCCCGAGGCCCCGCCCCTGCGGCCCCTGCAGATGTTCCATCCGCCCCAGCCGGTGGAGACCCTGGCCGAGGTGCCGGACGGCTCGCCCCTGCGGTTTCGCTGGCGCCGCGTGCTGCATCAGGTGGTGCGCGCCGAGGGGCCGGAGCGGATCGCCGGCGAATGGTGGCGGGCGCCCGACCAGAAGACCCGGGACTATTACCGGGTGGAGGACAGCGAGGGCCGGCGCTTCTGGCTGTTCCGCCAGGGCCTGTACGGCGAGGCGCCGGAGCCGCGTTGGTTCATTCACGGCCTCTTTCCATGACGCCCGCCTCCTCCGTGGCCTATGCCGAGCTGGCGGCCACCAGCAACTTCTCCTTCCTGCAGGGCGCCTCCCACCCCAAGGACCTGGTCCTGACCGCCCTGCTGCGCGGCCAGGCCGGGCTGGGCCTGGCCGATCGCAATACGGTGGCCGGCGTGGTGCGGGCCTGGAGCGCCCTGAACGACCTGCGCCGTGATGGCCTGGCGCCGCCGGAGAAGCTGCGGGATGGCGGATCCCCGGGCGAGGTGGCCTTCCGCGAAGACCCGCTGAACGATCCCAGCCTGTCAGACGAGATCAAGCGCCGGGCCGCAGACTTTCGCCTGATCCTGGGGGCGCGGCTGGTGTTCAATGACGGAACTCCCGACATCCTGGCCTATCCTGAAAGCCGCGAGGGCTGGGGACGGCTGACGCGGCTGCTGAGTCTGGGAAATCGCCGGGCGCGCAAGGGGGCCTGCGAGATCGCCCTGCCCGACCTGCTGAACCACCTGGACGGCCTGCTGCTGGTCGTCATGCCCCCGGACCGGCTGGCGGATCTGGAGATGGTGCTGCCGCGTCTGGCGCAGGCTTCGCCTGGCGCGCTTTGGCTCTCGGCGGCCATGCTGCGGCGCGGCGATGACCGCCGCCGCCTGGCGCGGCTGCAGGACCTGGCCGCCTGGAGCGGGGTCCCGCTGCTGGCGGTCAATGACGTCCTCTACCACTCGGCCGAAGAGCGGGACCTGCAGGATGTGGTGACCTGTATCCGGCACGGCGTGACCATCGAAGCCGCCGGCCGCCTACTGGCGGCCAACGCCGAGCGCTGGCTGAAGCCGCCCGAGGAGATGGCCCGCCTGTTTCGCGACGCGCCACAGGCCGTGGCCGAAACCCTCAGCCTCCTCGACCGCGTCGCCTTCGACCTCTCGGACCTCCGCTATGAATATCCGGAGGAGCCCATCCCCCCTGGCTGGAGCCCGCAGGGCTGGCTGGAGGAACTGGTGCAGCGGCGCACCGAGATCCGCTATCCCAAGGGGGCGCCGAAGAAGGTTCAGGATCTGCTGACCAAGGAACTGGCCTTCATCGGTGAGCGAAGTCTCGCCCCTTACTTCCTGACAATCCAGGATATTGTCCGGGTGGCTGAGGACAAGGGCATCCTCTGCCAGGGGCGGGGCTCGGCGGCCAATTCGGCGGTCTGCTACGTGCTTGGCATCACCTGCGTCGACCCGGCGACCCACGAATTGCTGTTCGAGCGCTTCCTGTCCTCCAACCGCAACGAGCCCCCCGATATCGATGTCGATTTCGAGCATGAGCGGCGCGAGGAGATCATCCAGCACATCTATGAGCGCTATGGCCGCCACCGGGCGGGCATCGCCGCCACGGTCATCCGCTACCGTCCCAAGAGCGCCATCCGCGAGGTGGGCAAGGCCCTGGGCCTGACCGAGGATGTCACCGCCCGCCTGGCCGCCAGCCAGTGGGGCAGCTGGGGGGCGGAGATCGGCGATCGCCATGTGCAGCAGGCGGGCCTCGACCCCGCAAACCCGATGATCGGCCGTGCGGTGGCCATGGCCACGCGGCTGCTGGGCTTTCCCCGTCACCTCTCCCAACATGTGGGTGGCTTCATCCTGACCCGCGGGCGGCTGGACGACCTGGTCCCCATCGGCAATGCGGCCATGGCCGACCGCACCTTCATCGAGTGGGACAAGGACGATATCGACGAGCTGGGCCTGATGAAGGTCGATGTGCTGGCGCTCGGCATGCTGACCTGCATCCGCAAGGCCTTCGACCTGATCCGCGGCCATTCCGGCGAGGACCGCCAGCTCCACACCATCCCGCAGGAGGATCCGGCGGTCTATGACATGCTGTGCCGGGGCGACTCCATCGGGGTCTTCCAGGTGGAGAGCCGGGCCCAGATCAACATGCTGCCGCGGCTGAAGCCCCGACGCCTCTATGACCTGGTGATCCAGGTGGCCATCGTGCGGCCTGGCCCCATCCAGGGGGACATGGTCCATCCCTATCTGCGTCGCCGAAGCGGTCTGGAAACGGTGGAGTATGCCTCCCCAGCGCCGGAGCATGGCGAGAAGGACGAACTGAAGAACGTCCTCGACCGCACCCTCGGCGTGCCGCTGTTCCAGGAACAGGCCATGAGCGTGGCCATGGTGGCGGCGGAGTTCTCCGAAGCCGAGGCCAACGGCCTGCGCAAGGCCATGGGCACCTTCCGCGGCGACGGGACCCTGCACACCTATGAGGGCCGCATGGTCAACCGGATGATCGCCCGGGGCTATGACCCGGAGTTCGCCCGGCGCTGCTTCGAACAGATCAAGGGGTTCGGCTCCTATGGCTTCCCCGAAAGCCATGCCGCGTCCTTCGCCCAGCTCGTCTATGTCTCCTCCTGGATCAAGCGGCGCCATCCGGCGGCCTTCGCCTGCGCCCTCCTCAACAGCCAGCCCATGGGCTTCTACGCGCCCGCCCAGATCGTCCGCGACGCCCAGGAGCACGGAGTGGAGGTGCGGCCCATCGATGTGGCCTTCAGCGGCTGGGACAATCATCTCGAAGGCCCGGCCGACGCGCCGGCCCTCCGGCTTGGCCTGCGCCAGATCGACGGCTTCCGCGAGGACTGGGCCACCGCCCTGGTGGCGGCCCGCGACGGGCCCCTCCCCGATATCGAGGTCCTGGCCCGGCGGGCCAACCTGCCGGCCGGCGCCATGCGCAAGCTGGCCGACGCCGACGCCTTTCGCTCGGCAGGGCTGGATCGACGCCAGGCCCTGTGGGCGGTGCGCCGCCTGCCCGACGACGATCCCCTGCCCCTGTTCGCCGCGGCCCGGGCGCGGGGGGCGCGAGAACTGGGGGCCGAGCCGGACGCCAACCTTCCGCTCATGCCCCTGGGGGAGCATGTGGCCGCCGACTACCAGACCACGCGGCTTTCCCTGAAGGCGCACCCCATGGGGCTGCTGAGGCCGGTCTTCGCGGGCGAAGGGGTGCTGAGCTGCGCGGAAACGACGGCCAGGCGTAGCGGAGCGCCCGCCCGGGTGGCCGGCGTCGTACTGGTGCGCCAGCGACCAGGTAGCGGCAACGCCATCTTCGTCACCCTCGAAGACGAGACCGGCATCGTCAATGTGGTGCTCTGGGCGCGGATGTTCGAACAGTTCCGCCGCGAGGTCATGGCCGCCCGCCTGATGGAGGTCGAAGGCCTGGTGGAGAAGAGCCCAGAAGGCGTCGTCCACCTGGTCGCCCGGCGGGTCATCGATCGGACGGCCGAACTGTCACGGCTTTCGGAAGACCATGAGACCGATATCCAGCTGGCCCGGGCCGATGTGGCGGCCAACCCGCAGCCGCCCCGCCATCCCTCCCATCGCCATCCCAGGGACGTGAGAATCCTGCCGGGTTCCAGAGACTTCCACTGAAACCTTTGTCTGTTACTGAAAGACGCTGGGCGCCAGGGCCGCGGCGGCGCATCTGGCGCTGGGATACCGCGTCCGGAACGCCGACCTGAAGCTGCTGTTGAACGATCCGTCCGCCGATAACCGCGCGATCTGGGCGGCCTTGCCCGTCTCGACCCCTTGGAACTCCGCCAGCAGCAGGACGGGATCACCCCCTTCGACCCGCCCGATGGCGGCGGCCAGGGTATGGGCGCCATTGGCCGGGGCGGCTGAGGGCGGCGCAAAGCCGATGGGCCAGAAGGCCGCCCCCGGATCCTGTTCGAACGGCAGCCAGCAGCCCAGGGTCTCGAACCGCGTGCGGACGAAATCGCCGATGACGGCGTTGCCTTCCAAGGTCTGCTGGACCATCTCGCCCCCCAGGATCCGCCGGCTCGGATCCAGGATGGTGAGGCTTTCCCCAAACGCCGCCTGGCGGGCGAAGGCCGGCACGGTTTCGGCGCCGTAGGCCGCCACGGTGGCCATCGCCTCAAGGGCGTTGATCATCTGATCCGAGGTCGCCGCCACCCGGGTCGGCGGCGGCTGAATCTCGATGGGCGTGGGGATCGTGATCCTCACCCGGGCCAGTTCGACCGCATCCTCCGCCAGGCAATGGGATTTCACCGCCGGCGCCTTGGCGAAGTCGAGTCCGGGCGGCGTCAGAGTAGGATTGGATTGGGCGACCGCCCACATCACGATGGCGGAATCCACCGCCGACAGGCCCGAGCTTTCCCGCAGCCAGTTGCGCAGGATTGGGCACTGGGCGTCGAAGGCCTCCAGGGTCTGGGCCTTGGTCAGGCCCTCATAGTTTGTCCCGGCCACCTCTCGCAGATAGGCCCGCACGGTCTTCCCCCGCCAGAGCACGTCATCCAGGAGCTGGCTGGCGCTGCGACCGGAGAGATCGGGATAGGTGTGGGCCGTGGTGTCGAAGGCCGAGCCCACCGAGATCAGCCGCACCGACATCCGCGGCTCATTCCCGGTGTCCGGCCGCCAGTCGGCCATGGTTCGCGCAGGCGCGCCCAGATAGACATGGACCACCTTGGCGCCGCCGGTCTGCGGATCAGCCGAGCCGACCTCGAAGGTTTCGCTATGGCCTGTCTGGATGTCAAAGGACACATGCTCGAGGAAAACAGTCTGCGCTTTCTCACCAAAGGTCACGGACGCGATACCGGCTGGAACCCCCGCCAGGACGGAAATGGAGCTGGCGGCAGCGAACATCTCCTTCACTCGTGCCGCCTCAAGGGACTTGGTTTTCCAGCTGATCACCTCGACTGAGGGGCTGGCCCCGCCGGTCACGACCCTCAGCAAGGGCGAGCGAACCGGCGAATTGTTCGATTCCGCGCGGCAGTGGCTGGCGCTGGAATACCGCGTGATCTGCAGCGGCAGGACCTCAATCTTGGGCTGTGTATTAAGTACGCCAGGATAGCTGATCCGGACCCCCGCCCCCCAGGTGGTCTTGCGATCGCTGATGTCGCCCCACAGCTGGTGGAGCCGCTGTCGCCAGCCGCGCTTGTCCTGCCCGCAGGAGGCCGCCGCCTGGACATTGGCGGGCTCGACGACAAGCTGCACATAGCCTGCCTCCCGCGGCTTGTAGTCGGCCGCCTCGATCCGCTCGCTGCTGGGGGACAGCTTGATGCGCTCGCCCAGGAAGGGGTACCAGCCCGAGACCTCCTGAGCGCTTGCCGCGCCTCCCAGGCTGGCCGCCGCCAGCACGCCGAGCCAAGCCCGCGACGCAAAAGGTCCACAACGCATATCCACCTCCCCAGATCGACGGAGAGGATTAAGACCCGCGTTATGCGGGCAGTAAAGCCCTAAGCTGCGCCATGGCTGAACCGCACGCTGAGGTAAGTTTCAGAAGAGGTCGAGATCGCCCTCATCTTCGTCGTGCGCGGTCGCCGGATGACCGGTCGCCGCCGTCTGAATCCGCCGCGCGACCTCTCCAAGTGTGAGACCCCGCAGGGCGGCCGACAGGTCCAGGGCGCCATCGGCCTGGGGTTGTGCGCCCAGATGATGGGCCAGGGCGCCCAGGGCCGCCAGGTGCTGGCTGAGCAGATCCACCGCGTGCAGCTCCTGCATCACCTTCATGCGTTCTTCGGGCGCGACAAGGTGGAGCAGGCCGCCCAGGGCCCCGTCCAGGCGCTGGCAGGCCTCGCCGGCATGACCGAGCTCTCCGGCCAGCACAGCCAGGGCCTGGGCGGGGCTCACCCAGCTACGCTCTTCATTCACGGCGGCCATTGCGGTCATGGATCTCTCCCCAGGGTCAGACCCAGGGTCGCCCAAATCCGCTTAAGGCGTGGTGAACGCGAGGCGGGCCAGGCCTGCGACCATCTGTCCGCCTAGGGTGCGGTCGGCAGGACGATCTCGCCGGCGACGATGGCCTTCAGAGTCTCAAGATAGAAGCTCGGCTCCAGGGCCGTGATGCGCAGGCCCAGGGTTTCGGCAGTGTCGCCGGGCTCTACGGGCACGCTCAGGCGAGCGATGGCCGGGCCATGGTCATAGTCGCCGTCGACCACATGGATCACCGCGCCGCTTTCAACCACCCCGGCGGCGATCACCGCCTCATGGACGCGGGCGCCGTACATCCCCGCCCCGCCGAACTGTGGCAGAGGGCCGGGATGGATGTTGAGGATACGGCCCGGAAAGGCCGCCAGCACCCTGGGTCCCAGCCGCCGCAGATAGCCCGACAGGATGACCAGATCGACACGGGCGTCGGTCAGCGCCTGGGCCAGCTGGTCGTCGGCCGCGTCGGGATCATCCCGGGTGGGGATGCAAAGGCTTGTCAGGCCGGCTGTGCGGGCGGCCTCCAGGGCTGGCGCCTGGCGGTTGTTGCTGACGGCGAGCACCCCCTGGGCGGCCAGTTCGCCGGCTGAGATGGCCGCGAGAATGGCGCGCATGCTGCTGCCGTTGCGAGATGCGAGAAAGGCAAGCCTAAGAGGCTGATCAGTCAAGAGACTATGGCGCCTATTTGATGTTGAAAACGAAGTCCGTCAAAGGCCGGCTCGACGCCCGGCGGCAGCCGCGAGGCCAGATCTTCGAAGTCCAGGTCGATGTGCAGATTGGTCAGGATGGCTCGGCGCGGCGCCAGGCGTTCGATCCACGACAGGGCCAGATCCACATGGGCATGGGTCGGGTGAGGCCGCCAGCGCAGGGCGTCGACGATCCAGACATCCAAGCCCTGCAGCGCTTCGAAAGACGCTTCGGGCAGGTCCACCAGGTCGCTGGAATAGGCCACGTCGCCGAACCGGTAGCCCAGTGAGCGCACTGCCCCATGGTCCTGGTCGAAGGTGGCCACGGGGATCGCGCCGCTGGGGCCATCGATCTCGAAATCCTGCCCGAGCGGCGGCAGCATCACCGGATCGCAGATGGCCGGATAGCCGCCTTCGGGCTCGAAGATATAGCCGAACCGCCTCGCCATGGTCTTCCAGGTGGCGGCGTCCATATGGCAGGGGATCCGCCCTCGCTGGCGGATAAAGAAGGCCCGCACATCGTCGATGCCGTGCACCTGGTCGGCATGGTCATGGGTCAGCAGCACGGCGTCCAGACGGGTCACGCCAGCGCCGGCCGTCTGCAGCCGCAGGTCGGGCGAGGTGTCCACCAGCACGGTGGTCATGGGCGCCTCGGCCGCGGCCCCCACCCGCCGCACCAGCATCGAACAGCGGGAGCGGGCGTTGCGGGGATCTGTGGGGTTGCAGGCGCCCCAGTCGCCATCGGCCCGCGGCACGCCGCCGGACGAGCCGCTGCCCAGGATGGTGAACTCCAGAGTCCCGCTCACGGACGGGGGATCCTGTCGAACAGGGCGAAGAAGGCGTCCTCGGTGCGGGCCTCCGCCTCGACCAGGCTCCAGCCGCGGATCTCCGCCAGCTTGGCAAGCACGTGGGGCAGATAGGCCGGCTCGTTGCGCCGCCCGCGCTGGGGAACCGGCGCCAGATAGGGACAGTCGGTCTCGACGATGATGCGCTCAGCCGGCATGTCGGCGATCACGTCCCGGACGTCCTGGGCGGCCTTGAAGGTGGCGATGCCTGACACCGAGAACCAGGCGCCGAGCGCTGCGGCCCGCCGGGCCAGGTCCGCGCCGCTGGTGTAGCAGTGCATCAGCATGCGGAAGGGGCCGGCGGCGTATTCCTCTTCCAGGATCGCGGCCATGACCTCGTCGGCCTCGCGGGTATGGACCACCAGGGGCAGGCCGGTCTCGCGGGCCGCCGCCACATGGGCGCGGAACACCCGCGCCTGGATGTCCCGGGGGCTGAGGTCGTAGTGGAAGTCGAGGCCCGTCTCGCCGATCCCGACCACCTTGGGGTCGGCCGCCAAGTCGATCAGGGTCTGGGCCGAGAGGTCGGGGTCTTCCTTGGCCTCATGGGGATGGGTGCCGACGGTGCACCAGATGTCGGGCGCCTCGGCCACGGCGCGCACGGCGGCGAAGCCCGAGACCTTGTCGCTGATATTGACCATCAGGGCGACGCCAGCGGCCCGGGCGCGTTCGATCACGTCCGCCCGGTCCTCATCGAACTGGGGGGCGTGCAGATTGACGTGGCTGTCGATGAGCATGGATCAGCGGCGATCGGTCAGGCGCGGGCGGCGATCCGCAGCTCGCGAAGCACCGAGAACAGGGCGTCGGCGCGATCGAGGTTCAGGCCCTCGACCTCGCGCGGGAGGACGGTCAGCCTCTCCCATGCCTGCGCCCAGGGATCAAGGCCGCCCTGGCCCGAACGCGCCCGCTCCCGCACCAGGGTGTGGATGCGCTCGCCCAGGCGATCGAGGAACAGGGTGAAGTTGGCCGCCCCCTCCCCGCCCCGGAACCGGTCGGTGAGCGCGAGCGCCGCGGCCTCGTCCAGGTCCGGCAGGCGGCCCAGGATCTCGCGGGCCGCATCGTCCAGGGCGATGGCGGGTCCGGCGGCGAGCGTCAGCGCCCGGCCCGGCGCCTCGCCGGACATCCGCGCCAACCGCAGGGCCTCTTCCGGATTGGCGCTGGTATGATCGCGCACGAAGGCGGCCGTCGCCTCAAGGCCGAGCGGTCGGAACAGCAGCCGCCGGCACCGAGACCGGATGGTGGGCAGCAGCCTTCCCGGCGAATGGGAGACGATGAAGATCACGCCGCGCGGCGGCGGCTCCTCCAGGGTCTTCAGCACCGCGTTGGCGGCGTTGACGTTCAGGTCGTCGGCCGGATCGATGATCGCCACCCGATGGGGGGCTGAGGCCGGCGACTTGGAGAAGAAGTCCGAGAGCTTGCGCGCCTCGTCCACGGGGATCGACTTGCGCAGCTTGCCGTCCTCGCCCATCCGCTCGATGACCAGCAGGTCGGGATGGGAGCGGGCCGACACCTGGCGGGCGATGGGATGGTCGGGGTCGACCCCCAGCACGCCGTGGCCCTTGGCCGGCGGCGCGCCCAGCAGGCGGCGGGCGGCGCGATAGGCGAAGGTCGCCTTGCCCACGCCTTCCGGGCCGGTCAGCAGCCAGGCGTGGTGCAGTCGGCCTCGGGCGCGGGCGTCCTCGAAGGCGGCTTCCGACGCCTCATGGCCGGTCAGGTCGAAGACGTCCCGGGGATGGGGCGGGGCGGCGTCAGCCACGGACCGATCCCCCCAGGCGTTCTTCCAGGGCCAGCCAGATCGACAGGCTGACGGCGTCCAGGCTCTGGGTGGCGTCGATGACGCAGCAGCGCTCCGGCTCGGCCGCGGCGATGTCCAGGAAGGCCTGACGCAGGCGGCTGTGGAAGGCCTCGCCCTTGGACTCAAACCGCGTCTCGGCGCCGGCGCGGCTGGCGGCCCGGGCCAGGCCCGTCTCCGGCGGCAGGTCGAGGATCAGGGTCAGGTCGGGCTGAACCCCGTCCAGCACATGGGTTTCCAGGGCGGCGATGAGGGCCGGGTCGGTCCCGCCGGCGGCGCCCTGATAGGCGCGGGTGGAATCGGCGAATCGGTCGCACAGCACCCAGGCGCCGCGGGCCAGGGCCGGGCCGATCACCCGCTCCACATGGTCGCGGCGGGCGGCGTACATCAGCAGGGTCTCGGTCATGGCCGACCAGCGATCGGCCTCGCCCCGCACCAGCAGGTCGCGGATGGCCTCGGCGCCCGGCGAGCCGCCGGGTTCGCGGGTGGCCACCACCTCGTGGCCGGCGCCGGACAGGCGCTCGGTCAGGCGGCGCAGCTGGGTGGACTTGCCGCCCCCCTCCCCGCCTTCGAATGTGATGAAACGGCCCTGGCTCACGGGCTCCAAATTGGCCGTTTCGCCGCGTAAGTCCAGGGCCGCCCGTTCAGTAGGGGTGGATGACCCGGGCGTCGGTGAAGCCGGCGCGGGCCGCCTGGTCGCGGATCGCCCAGGCCTGGCCCTCGTCGGGGCCGGCCTCCAGGATCACCCGGTAGAAGCCGCCGCCGGTGGGCTCCACCACGGTCTGGCCGGCATGGGCCAGCAGGCCCGCGGCGCGGTCAGCGTTGGCCCGGTCGCCGAAGGCCGCGGCCTGCACCCGGTAATTGGCGAGCGTCGGCGTGGGCTCAGGCGCGGAATAGACCGGCGCAGAATAGACCGGCTCTGGCGCGATGGGCGGCAGGACCGCCGCAGGGGGCGGCGAGTTCTGGGCCAGCTGCGTATAGGGGATGGGCGCGCGCGGCAGGGCGGGCGCGGGCTCGGCCTGGGCGGTGCGCACCCCCAGATCGCCGCCGCCGCCCAGGGGCGCGCGGCCGACGTAGCGGACCCGCACCTTGGCCAGGCCCTTGGACTCAAACCCCAGCTCGCGGGCTGCGGCGCGGGACAGGTCGATGATCCGGTCGCCGACGAAGGGGCCGCGGTCATTGACCCGCACCGTCACCTTGCGGCCGTTCTCCAGATTGGTGACCTCCACCAGGCTCGGCAGCGGCAGGGTGGTGTGGGCCGCGGTCATGGCGTTCATGTCGAAGGTCTCGCCATTGGCCGTGGCCTTGGCGTGGAACTGCGAGCCGTACCAGGAGGCTGTGCCCACCTTGTTGTAGCCGGGATCTTCCCGGGGCACGTACCAGATCCCGCCCACCTGATAGGGCTTGCCGACCTTGTAGGTCCCTCCGGCGCCGGTGGGCGCGCGGCCGCCTTGCGAGGCGCCGGCCTCGGGAAAGCGGCTGGCGAGCTTCGGCTTGGGCGCCGCGCAGGCCGTGAGCGCCAGGGCGCCTAGGCTGACCGCCACCAGGCCCCGCATGGCGCGGGGGTCCATACCTCGGACCAGACCCATCTTCGCCTCCTTTGCACGGGCGCCTTGGCCAACGTGCTTACCGGAGTGTGAAGGCCGGGCCTTGAGACGAGGTTAAGCCGGCGCCGACGGCGCGTCTGCGCCATGGGTACGCATCAGGCATTGGAAGCCCGCGGCGACGCCTGCTATAGGCCGCCCCTCCGGACGGGTGGCCGAGTGGTTTAAGGCAGCGGTCTTGAAAACCGCCGTGGGTGAAAGCTCACCGTGGGTTCGAATCCCACCCCGTCCGCCAAACACCGACTGCAGTCCACGGGTGCGATGTTGCGCCGCTCACAGCACAATCAGGTCTGCCCGTCCCTTATTTGACGGAATAGAGAACATGGAAGCCAACCGACTGCACCGTGGGCGCTTGATCGATCATATCCAGCTTGTGGTGCGCGACCTGGACGCGAGCGAACGCTTCTACAAGGCCGTCATGTCGGTGTTGGAGATCCCGGTTCTCAGCACCGACAAGGGCTACTTCCTGGCCGATGAGCTGATTGTATCTTCCGCAGAAAGCCCCACAGCCGCGGGCGAATTGACGGGGCGACATCACCTGGCTTTCCAGGCGAAAGATCGCGCAACGGTCGACGCCTTCTATAGCGCGGCCTTGGCCCACGGCGGGCGCGACAACGGCGCGCCGGGCGTGCGGGCCTACCATCCAGGTTACTACGCCGCCTTCGTCCTTGATCCCGATGGGAACAATATCGAGGCCGTGTACCAGGGCGAGGCCAAGCGCAGCACGCCGTCCGTCACGATCGAGTTTTAGCCCAGCCGGCCGCCCGCCTAGTCGCCGAGCACCTTGCGGAGCGAGGCCTCGATCTGGCCGCCGCACCAGGCCTCGCCATAGTCGGCCTTGGCCTGCCGGGCCAAGGCGGCGAGCGGCGGCAGGTCGGCGACCCGGCGCGACAGGGCCGCCGTCATCGGGGCGGCGTCGCGCAGAATGGCGTTCAGGGCGGGAAAGCGGTCGGCCATGGTGGTCCACAGGGTGGCGGTGACCACATCGGCCACGCCCGGCGCCTCGCCACCCAGCAGGAAGCCCGAGGTCTCCGTCAGGCCATGGCGTCGCCCGGTCTCCTCCCAGAACGACATCCATTTGCGCAGGCGAGGCTCGAACGCCGCCCAGCGCTCCTTGGTCCACATCTGGCGGCCGCCATCCAGGGTCAGCTCATCGATGACGTCATTGGCGTCGTGGACCACCTTCATCGTCATGGCCCGGGCCGCAGGCGTCTCGGGCAGCAGGTCCAGGGTCTCCCCCAGATAGAGGAGGATGGCCGGCATCTGGGCGATGGCCACATCCGCCGCCCCATCCACCAGCACCGGCGGCCCCATGAAGGGCACAGGCATGTCGGCCACGGCTGCGCCCATCAGCTCGGAAATCTCATCCGCGCCGGCCTCGGTCCAGTCTTGGCCTGCGAAGGCCAGCACGGCGCGCACGAACTGGCCGCGGAACGGCACGGGCCAGTAGTAGAGTTTGTAGTCGGACATCCTCGCGCTCCCTCTGACGGCGACGCGCCTTCAACGCAGGGCCCGCAGGGGGCGTTCACCGGAAAGGCCCGCAACGTGGGCGCTACCCGCCCGCCGCCCTATGGATCTGCGCCAGCAACCGCTCGGCCACATGGATCGGCCGCGCCCGCCCCAGAGGCCCGCTGAGCGCCCCCCGTTCGCAACGCACATGGACAGTGTCGCCGACCACCCGATAGCGCCCCGTCAGGACCACGTCGCCCAGCTGACAGCTGAACGCCTGCTCGTCCTCTGACCGCCCCCGAAACTTGACGAACGCCAGACACAGCCCGGCGGCGAGCACCCCCAGAGCCGCAAGATCATCGATGCTCATGCTCTGTCCCCCAACGCCGAGATGGTGCCGCAGGTGGAGCCGTTTGGCGAGCGGGGTTTGGGGGGCTCGGATGTCGGGAAAGGGCTGAGGCTGTGTAAAAACGCGGGTTCAGGCGTCGGGCTCGAGCACATACCGCCAGTCTTCGGAACGAGCCTGACGCAACCCGTCCATCTGCATGAATTTCGCGACCGCCTCCTCCGCGAGAGCGGGCGTGGTCGGGCTGGGCTGTAGGTTCTCTTTCACAACGATGACGCCTGCGAATTGCAGTCGGCAGAAGAAAGAAACGGGAATTGTCCTCTGCCCTTTCTCCGTTCTGATCTGCGCTGACGCCGTAACGGCCGCCTCGAACGAGGGTCCGCGGCACCCGCCCAACCGAAGATGTTGTAGTGTCGCGGGGTGATGCTCGCCCACAAGGTATAGGGGCGGTTCGACCATATCGGGCAGCAGGACCTTACCGAGGTCCATGCCATCCAATTCCCGCCAGGTCCGCACCGGCCACGTGAGCCACTCCGCCCCGAAGGAGCAGTCCCACTCCTCGCCTTCGATAGTGACCGGCTCGAGTTCGACGGTCATGTTCCAGAAAAGGTTCCGAGGAACGCCTGTGCGCGGGTTCTCGAAAACATGGGCGTAGATTTCGCCGCTGACCGGCTGAAGAGACAGCGGCAGGACCTTGGGCCCGAAAAGACTACGGAACATGCGCCCCCGCTGCCGACGTGTTTCTTGACTTTAGACGACACGTCCGCGCAGCGGCAATGCCAACGGAAGGGGCTGCGCCAAAGCACAAAGCACCTCACACTCACGGTGTTGCCACGTTGGAGGCGCTGGATGAGCCGCTTCGTCGAGGGTGAGGATCGCCGGCAGCCCGCACTGCTGCCGAGCTGTCTCGAGGACTACGTCAGCGAAGACAATCCGGCGCGGGTGATCGACGTCTTTGTCGACGAGCTCGACCTCGGCGGCCTGGGCTTCGTGGTAGCGCCAGCGGCGACGGGGCGGCCTGCATACCACCCGGCGACGCTGCTGAAGCTCTACATCTACGGGTACCTGAACCGCGTGCAGTCCAGCCGCCGGCTGGAGCGCGAGGCGCAGCGCAACGTCGAGCTGATGTGGCTGACGGGAAAGCTCGCGCCGGACCACAAGACCATCGCCAACTTCCGGAAGGACAACGGTCCGGCGATCCAGGCGGCCAGCGCCCACTTCATCGTGCTGTGCCGCGAGATCGGGCTCTTCACCCAGGCGGTGGCGGCGGTCGACGGCAGCAAATTCAAGGCGGTGAACACCCGTGACAAGAACTTCACCGCCACGAAGCTGAAGAAGCGGATGGAACAGGTGGCCGAGCACATCGCCGGCTACCTGGCTGACCTCGACACCGCCGACCGGCAGGAGGGCGAGGCCGCCGAGGCGCGGGCGGGGAAGCTGAAGGACAAGATCGAAACCCTGCGTGCGCAGATGCAGGCGCTGAAGGCGATGGAGGCCCAGGTGGCGGCGTCGCCGGACGGCCAGGTCTCGCTGACCGATCCGGACGCGCGGTCCATGGCGACCAGCGGCCGGGGCAGCGGGATCGTCGGCTACAACGTCCAGTCCGTCGTCGAGGCCGAGCACCACCTGATCGTCGCCCACGACGTGGTCATGACTGGCAGCGACCGCCAGCAGCTCACCGCTATGAGCGAGAAGGCCAAGGCCGCCATGGGCGTGGACGGCCTGGAGATGCTGGCCGACCGCGGCTACTTCTCGGGCGAGGAGATCGTCGCCTGCGAAGCCCTCGGCGTGATGCCCTATGTGCCGAAGCCGCTGACCTCAGGGGCCAAGGCTGACGGCCGCTTCGGCAAGCAGGACTTTACCTACCTCGCCGACCAGGACGTCTATCGCTGCCCGGCCGGCCGGCATCTGCCGTATCACATGACCACCGTGCAGCGGGGCATGACCCTGCACTCCTACTGGGATCTCGCGAGCTGCCGCGCCTGCGCGCTCAAGCCCCAATGCACGCCCGCCCTCAACCGGCGGATCAACCGCTGGGAGCACGAGGCGGTGATCGACGCCATGCAGCGGCGGATGGACCTCGCGCCGCAGAGCCCGATGAAGCTCCGGCGTCGGATCGTCGAACACCCCTTCGGGACGATCAAAGCCTGGATGGGCCACACCCACTTCCTGATGAAGCGCCTGAACAACGTGAAGACCGAGATCAGCCTCCACATCCTGGCCTACAACCTGAAGCGCGTGATGCAGATCATCGGGACCGGGCCGCTCATCGCCGCCATCCGAGCCTGACGGGGGCGCCGCGTCTCGCGCCGCGCTGGGGCCGCGAGACTATGCTGGCCCTGAGTTTTTACACGGCCTCGGCTGAAAGCAGACACTGGCCCCGTGAGGGCGAAACCTTTGTCAGCCTTCGAGTCCTGGCGGATCGTCTCGCCAAATCTGATCAACGATGAGCTTGGGTTCGGGCGGGGCCGTCCAAAATGACGAGGGTCGCCACTGCTGCGATGTCAGCTCAGCTTGTGGGGCGGTTATTCGGCCGTCGTACTGGCAAAGTATGTTCTTGTCCGGCCGCCACGAAGTTGCGTCGCGTCCGTTCGTCGTTTTCCAGGGTGAACTCGACGCATGTATCGATAGCGCGCTGCAGGGCTGTTTCCGCATCCGGCTCCAGAAACGCAAAGCCTATCAGTGTGCTCATACCGCACAGCGAGCCTTTGATTTCTAGCCAAAGTCCGTCGTCCCTCAGCGTGACCATGGTCGGCAGCATGGCGGAGGCCGCATAGGCTTTAATCGCATCCAGTTCCGGCTCGGTCGGCGGCTCGGTGCGGTGACCGCCCTGGTTAACGAAGACGCCCCCTCCGATCTCAGTGGCGGCCTGTTCGAGCTGCGCCTGAAAGGCGGACAGCATCTCGCCAGCGGCAGCCCCCGGCGGCGGTTCGAACCGCCACGCACGAGGCGTGTCTTCCGTTAGGGGAGAGTAAACATAGCCTACCCCAGCGTTGGGGACGACGGCGCCCATCACCCCGACGCCGTAGTCACGGGGGCCATGCACATTGTAGCGCCATTCCGTCATTCCAGACTGCCGGTCGGCTACTTGCTTGGGGGTAAGGCCGGTTCGAAGATCAATCTCGTCCCAGGCAAAAACGCCAGAGTGGGGAAGATAGCAGTGACCGATCGGAGATGCCTGGAGAAGGATGCCAAACCCACCAACGGTGTCACCGACGGGGATGCTCTCGAACAGCTTTTGCGTCGCGCCACGGAACGCGACTTCTTCATGGGTGCGGTCCGACAGGGGTATCCTCGGAATCTGTAGCGCGAAGGAGTCGATGCGCGCTTCCAACGCTCGATTACCGATAGCAGTCCGCTCCAGATTCGAAGAAACGCGGCCTTCCCATATCCGGTCGAGCGACGGGGCGGCCATGTGGGAAATCAGAATGAACTCAGTGTCGCGGCCAGTGGCGGCCAATAGAGAGGCTCGTACGTCGTCGACTTCACCGCCAGCGTCTAGAATACCCTTTGCAGCTCGCGCTGCCTGCAGGCCAACCTCGGACCACCCAGCATAAGCCATCGACACGCGATTATTTAGAATGATTGCCTTCAGCTGACCGGGAATGACATCTGACTTGCCGGTCTGCTGATCGGTGATCATGGTGTCTGCTGCCATGATGATCCGGTCACCAAATCGACGGGCGATGACAAACGTCATGAAGTCCTCCTGAAGGCACGGGCCAGGGATAACGGGCGATTTCGCTGGCTGGGAGCCAGGGAGTCAAAGGTCCGTTCCAGGCCGGAAGCCAACGTCAGCAATTGGCGCACAACCTCCCCCTACCCCGTATTCCGCAGCCCCGCCGCGATCCCATTGATGGTCAGATGAATGCCGTCGTGGACGGCTTCGGTGTCTTCGCCGCGGCGCAGGCGGCTGAGGAGTTCGATCTGCAGGTGGTTCAGGGGGTCGATATAGGGCAGGCGTGAGCGGATGGTGGCGGCGAGGTCGGGGTTGTGGTCCAGCAGGGCCGACTGGCCGGTGATGGCCAGGACCGCCTCCGTCGTGCGGTCCCACTCGGCGCGGATGTCGCCGAAGACGCTGTCGGCCAGGGCGCGGTCCTCCATCAGGCCTGAGTAGCGGGCGGCGATGGCCATGTCGCCCTTGACCAGCACCATCTCCATATTGGCCGTCATCGAGGAGAAGAAGGGCCAGCTCTCCTGCAGCTCGCGCAGCTGGGCGATGGAGACGCCGGACTTGGCCACCGCCGAGCCGAAGCCGTACCAGCCTGGCAGCATGGCCCGCGACTGGGCCCAGGAAAACACCCACGGAATGGCCCGCAGGCCCTCGATGGTGCGCTTGGCCTGGCGGGAGGTCGGGCGGCTGCCGATGTTCAGGTCGGCGATCTCGCTGATCGGGGTGGCGGCGAAGAAGTAGTCGACGAAGCCCGGCCGCTCGTAAACCAGCGCGCGATAGGCGGCCATGGCTTCGCGGGCCATGGCGTCCATGGCCTGGCCGTGGGGGGCGGCCTGTTCGGAGGGCGCGGGCCTGCGCAGGGAGGCCAGGATGGTGCCGGCGGCCAGGGTCTCCAGGCTCTGGCGGGCGATCTCGGGGTCGGCGTACTTGTTGGCCACCACCTCGCCCTGCTCGGTCACCCTGATGCGGCCGCCGAGGGTGCCCGGCGGCTGGGCCAGCAGGGCCTCGAAGCTGGAGCCCCCGCCCCGGCCCACCGCCCCGCCGCGGCCGTGGAACAGCTGCAGCCGCACCCCGGCCTCGCGGGCCACTTCGGCGAGCGCGATGGAGGCCTGGTTCAGCTCCCAGGTGGAGGTGAGATAGCTGCCGTCCTTGTTGGAGTCCGAATAGCCGATCATCACCTCCTGTACGCCCACCGGCGCCACCAGCTCGGCGATCAGGGGCAGGCCAAGGTAGCGGCGCATGATGTCCGGCGCGGCGCGCAGGTCGGCGATGGTCTCGAACAGGGGCTCGGCGAAGACCTGGGTGTGGGCCGGCCCGTCGCCCGCCGCCGCCGGCGTATAGAGCCCCACCTCCTTGAGCAGCACATAGACCTCCAGCAGGTCGGACACCGACTGGGTGTTGGAGACGATGTGGGCGCGGATGGCGTCGCGGCCATAGCGGCGCTTCAGGTCGGCCGCGGCGGTCAGGATGTCGTATTCGCGCCTGGCCTCCTCGCTGTAGTCGGCGAAGGGGGTGTGCAGCAGCCGGCCATGGGCGAGCTCCGCCAGCAGCAGGTCGCAGCGGGCGTCCTCGTCCAGGGCCTCATAGTCGGGGCAGACGCCGGCCCCCTTCAGCAGTTCGGCCACCACCCGGGCATGGACCGCGGAGTTCTGGCGCAGGTCCAGGCGGGCCAGGTGGAAGCCGAAGATCTCCACCCCGCGGATCAGGTCCGGCAGCGCGCCTTGCGCAAAGGCCTCGCCATAGCTGGCGATCAGGGCGTCCTGCACCGCCTGGAGGTCGGCCTTCAGCTCGTCGGGGCCGTCATAGGGGGCGGCGGGGCCGGCGGCGGGCCTCGCCGGCGCCTCCCCGGTCAGCAGCGGATAGGTGGCCGCCAGCCTTGCATAGATGCCGGTCAGCGCCCGGCGATAGGGCTCGTCGGCCCGCTGGGCTGAGTCGTCCGGCGAGGCCTCGGCCAGGGTCAGCAGGGCCGGCGGGATGGAATCGGGCTCGCCGCTGATGGAGAGCTCGGCGCCGAGCGCATGGATCTGGTCGAGATAGAGCCTAAGGGCCGCGCGGGACTGCCGCGCCATGGCCCGGCGCATCACCGCCTGGGTGACATTGGGATTGCCGTCCCGATCGCCGCCGACCCAGGAGCCGACCCGCAGGAAGGAGGGCAGCCGCTCCGGATGGCCCAGGACATCGAGCCAGTGCTCATAGAGCCTGGGCAGTTCAGTGAGGAAGCTGCGCTCGAAATAGGAGACCGAGGTCTCGATCTCGTCCTCCACCCCCAGCTTGACCCGCCGCAGCAGCCGGGTGCGCCAGAGGATCGACACCTGCCGCAGCAGGTCGCGGTCGAGGATCGGCCGGCCCGGTGCGCTTTTCTCCGTGTCGTCCCCCGTGTCGTCCATGGCGTCGAGGATGTTGGCGATGGCTGCCTGCCGGTCGAGCACGCTCTTGCGGCGCACCTCGCTGGGATGGGCGGTGATCACCGGGGCCACCAGGGCGCCGGCCAAGAGCTCCATCACCTCGTCCACCCCCACGCCCTCGGCCTGGAGGGTGCGCAGGGCGCCGGCCAGGGTGTCGGGACGCGCGTCTCCGTCCCGGCCCCGGCGGCGTTGGATCTGGTCCTCGGCGATATTGGTGATCAGCAGGAAGCAGGCGAAGGAGTGGGCGAAGCGCACCGTCTCGGCGGGGCTGAGCCTGGCCAGCCGCTCGTCCATCAGCCGGCCGGCCTCGGCGGCGCCCTCCCGGTGGAAGGCGACCGAGGCCTGGCGGATGTCCTCGATCTGCCGGAACACCGCCTCCCCGTCCTGGGTGCGGATGGCGTCGCCGAGGACGCGCCCCAGCAGGCGGACATTGGTGCGAAGCTTGGTCGGCAGGGACTGAGTCATGGGGGAGAGGCAAAACCCCCACTGGCCGGAAGTCAAACGGCGTAAGGCATGTTAACCCCGCCCCAGCGCCCATTTGCGGGCGAGGAGCGAGCACGGCCATGGCGATGGGCGCCGCAAAGCTGATGACCGATGCCGACCGCCGGGCCCACCGGCTGGCGCAGGTCCGACGCCTGCGCCGCATCCTGCCGATCGCCGCCATCGCCCTGCTGCTGATCTGCCTGTTGCAGGTGGTGGTCGGCGGGATCTCCCGTTCGGCGCCGGAGGCGGGCGAGGCCGAGGCCGCCAGGATGCTGAGCCCGCGGTTCTCCGGCCGCGCGCCGGACGGTCGCCGCTTCGCCATCACCGGCGAGAGCGGCATACGCAACGAGGCGGACCTGAACCAGATCCAGATCGCCGCCCCGGTCCTCACCCTGCAGGACGGCGAGCGGACCCAGAGGATGACCGCCCTGGCCGGGGTCTATGACGAGGCGGCCCACACCCTGCGTCTGACCGGCGAGGTGAAGATCGACACCGGCGCCCGGACCCAGCTGTCGGCCCAGGAGGCGGTGATCGACACCCGCACCGGCGCCATCAGCGGCCAGAAGGGTCTGCGGGTCCAGGCCGGCCCGCGGCAGGTGGAGGCCGAGTCCTTTTCCACCGACGAGGACGGCGACCGCATCATCCTCAAGGGCGGGGTTCGCGGGCGCCTGGAGGCGCCGCAATGAGCCGGCCCCACGGCCAGGCGGGCCGGACCAGGCCAAGGGCCTAGGCGATGGTTGCCTGCGAACCGCCCACCAAGGTCTGCTTCCTCTATATCGCCCAGACCCACCAGATCCTGCACAGCCTGCCCATCGCCGTGGCCCTGGCGCGCGGCTGGCCGCAGTTCGAGGCGCACCTGGCGGCCACCTCCCAGGCGCAGTTGGACTATATCGAAGACGCCTTGGCCAGGCTCGGCGGCGCGCCGGTCAAGACCGTGCTTCTCGGGCCGGCCTGGCTGCGGAAGATCCGGCTGAGGGGCGCCACGACGCCGCCCAAGGCCGCCATGCTGGTCGCCAATCTCGGCCGCTTCGCCGGCTATGGCGCGGTGGTGACGCCCGAGCGGACCACCGCCCTGATCCGTCGCCTGGGCGTGACCGGTCCCAAGCTCGTCTACACCCAGCACGGCGCCGGCGACCGCGGCGGCCCGTTCGAGCCGCGCCTGCGCCTGTTCGACCTGGTCATGGCCGCCGGCCCCAAGCAGCGCGACCGGATGGTGCAAGGCGGCCTGGTGCGGCCCGAGGCCTGCGCCATGGTCGGCTATCCCAAGTTCGACATGGTCGAGGCCCTGACGCCCCAGCCGCTCAAGCCCTTCGCCGATGACCGGCCGGTGGTGGTCTACAATCCCCATTTCGACCCGCGGCTCAGCTCCTGGCCCCGCTTCGGCCGGCGGGTGCTGGAGCAGTTCGCCGCCAATGACCGCTACAACCTGATCTTCGCCCCCCATATCCGTCTGTTCGACGAGGCCCCGGCCGCCGAGCGCGAGGCGGTCGCCCCCTTCGCCGGCCATCCGGGCATCCACATCGACCTGGGCGGGCCGGCCGCCATCGACATGACCTACACCCGCTGCGCCGACCTCTATCTGGGCGACGTCTCCAGCCAGATCTACGAGTTCCTGCGCGCGCCCCGACCGGCGTTGTTCCTGAACGCTCACGGCGTCGATTGGCGGGGCGACGAAAACTATCTGCACTGGACCTACGGCCCCGTCCTCGACAGCCCCGAAGGCCTGATCGATCAGGTCGACGAGGCCTTCGCCAGCCACGGCGCCTATCTGGTGCAGCAGCAGGCGGGCTTCGCCGCCAGCTTCGACATCCAGTCCCGCCCCTCGTCCGAGCGGGCCGCCGAGGCCATCGCCCGCCTGCTGGATCCGGGGCTGGCGGCGACATGATCGCTGAGCCGCCCCGGGACGGCGTTCTGCGCCGGGTCCTCGCCAATACCGGGGTCCTGCTGGGCGGGCGGGCGGTCAACGCCGTGCTCAGCCTCGGCTATATGGCCCTGGCGGCCCGGTCCCTGGGGATCGGCGCCTTCGGCGTCCTGGTCCTGATCAACACCTTCGCCCAGTTCGTCAGCGACGTGGCCAAGTTCCAGGCCTGGCAGACCATCCTGCATTTCGGCGCCGCCCCCCTGGCCGAGGGTCGCCGCGAGGATTTCCAGCAGGTGGTCCGGTTCGGGTTGGTGCTCGACCTGATCAGCGTCGCCTTCGGGGTCTGCGTCGGGGCGGCGGGCGCCTGGCTGTTCGGGCCCGCCCTCGGCCTGCCGGAAGCGGCCCGGGGGGAAGCGGCGGTCTACGCGCTCAGCGTCGCCGTCCTGGCGCCCACCGCCCAGGTGGGCCTGCTCCGCCTGTTCGATCGCTTCGGCCTGCTCGCCGCCCAAGGCGCCATCAGCTCGGCCGTCCGCCTGGCCGGCGGCGCCCTTGGCATGGCGATCGACGCGCCGCTGGTCTTCTTCCTGGCGACCTGGGCGCTGGGCTCCCTGGCGGCCTTCGCCTATGTGGCGGCGGCGGCCGCTCTGGAGATGCGCCGTCGCGGCCTGTGGACCGGGTTTTCCTGGACCGGCCCCCTCACCGCCGGTCTGCCCAAGGCCTGGCGATTCGCCTGGGCCACCAACGCCTCGAGCAGCGTCGACGTGGCCTTCACCCACGTGGCCACCCTGAGCGTAGGCGCCCTGGCCGGGGCGGCCGACGCCGGCCTCTGGCGCGTCGCCCGGCAGATCGCCGACGCCCTGGCCAAGCCCGCCCGCCTGCTGATCCCGGCCCTCTATCCCGAGCTCGCCAAGCTGCACGCCTCGGGCCGAGCCGGCGCCATGGGACAATTGGCCCTTCGGGTCGGACTTCTGGGCGGCGCAGCCGCGACCCTGCTGTTGCTCGTGGCGGTCTTCGCTGGCGAAGCCCTGCTGGCCCTGGTGCTGGGCGCCGAGTTCGCCGCCGCCCGATCCACCATGATCTGGCAGTTGGGCGCAGCGGTTATCGGAGTCTGGGCCCTGCCGCTGGAGCCGATGCTGGTGTCCCTGGGCCGGCCGGGCGTGGTGGTCTGGGTGCGCCTGACCGCCGCCGTGGCCTTTCTCGCCGTCCTGCCGTTTGCGATTGGGACCTATGGTCTGCCCGGCGCCGGCGCGGCCCTGGTGGGCGCGACCCTGGCCATGGCGGCGGGCATGCTGGTGCGCCTGCGGCAGATTGCAGGCAGTCGCCGTTCCGACATAAAATTTCTATAAGAAATTCTTGCCGACCCCACGGAACCGGGCCAAAGCCAGGGCGATGATCACCCCGACTTCGCCCGGGCGCTCCCTCCGCCGCGCCGATTTTCCCAGCCTGATCGAGGCGTTGGACTACGCCGCCCAGGGCGAGACCGGTCTGAATTTCCACGGCCTGCGCGGGGAGCTGGTGGAAGCCCTACCCTATGGCGACCTTCGCGCCGCAGCGCGCGACCTGGCCGGCCGGCTCCTGGCTACCGGCTTGGCGCCCGGCGACCGGGTGGGCCTGATCGCCGAGACCGATGGCGACTTCGCCCGCGCCTTCTTCGCCTGCCAGTATGCCGGCCTGGTCCCGGCGCCCCTGCCCCTGCCTGCGCCCCTTGGCGGGCGGGCCAACTATATCGAGCAGATGGCGAGGATGCTGGACGCCGCGGCCGCGGACGCCCTGCTCGGACCGCCGGCCATGGCCGCCTGGGTGAGCGACATCGCCGCGGTTCAGCCTCTGAGATTCGCCGGCGCGCTCGCCGATCTGCCGGAGCCCCGCGGCCAAACCCTGCCCGAGATCGGGCCGGACAGTCCCTGCTATCTCCAGTTCTCTTCCGGCAGCACGCGCTTCCCCACCGGCGTCCTGGTCACCCATCGGGCGCTGATGGCCAACGCCCTGGCGATCACCCGGGACGGGCTTCAGGTGCAGGCTGAGGACCGGGCGTTTTCCTGGCTGCCGCTCTATCACGACATGGGCCTGGTCGGCTTCCTGCTGAGCCCGCTCACCGCCCAGATGTCGGCGGATCTGATGCCCACCGGCGCCTTCGTCCGTCGCCCGCTGCTCTGGCTCGATCTGATGGGCAGGAACGGCTCGACCATCTCCTACAGCCCCACCTTCGGCTATGAGCTCTGTGCGCGGCGGGCTGAGAACGCCAGCCTCGAGGCCTATGACCTGTCGCGCTGGCGGATCGCCGGCCTGGGCGGCGACATGGTTCGCACCAAACCCCTGTGGGATTTCGCCGCGCGCTTCTCGGCGGCGGGCTTTGACCCCCGGGCCTTTGTGGCCAGCTATGGCATGGCCGAGGCGACGCTGGCCCTGACCATGGCGCCCCTGGGCAAGGGGCTGGTGACCGAGCGGCTGGATGTGGACCGGCTGGAACGGGAAGGTGTGGCGGTCTCGGGGGCGCCTGCGGCCCGGGCGCGGGCGTTCGCCCGCTGCGGGCCGCCCCTGCCCGGCTACGAACTCCAGGTCCGCGGCGAGCGGGGCGAGGTCCTGCCGGAGCGTCGGGCGGGACGGGTCTTCGCCCGCGGGCCCAGCCTCATGAGCGGCTACTTCCAGGACCCCGAATCCACCGCGCGCGCCCTGGCGGCCGATGGTTGGCTCGACACCGGCGATGTCGGCTATCTGTCGGAGGGCGAGATCGTCCTGACCGGCCGCAGCAAGGACCTGATCATCCTCAACGGCCGCAACATCTGGCCGCAGGACCTGGAATGGACCGCCGAAGCCGAGATCGCCGGCCTGCGCAGCGGCGATGTCGCCGCCTTCTCCGTCCCCGCCGACGGCGAAGAGGCGGTGATCGTCCTGGTCCAGACCCGCAGCAGCGACGGCGAAGCGCGCCAGAAGCTGGCCGTGGAGATCACCGATCTGCTCAGGCGCCGGCACGGCGTTGAGGCGCAGGTGAATCTCGTGGGGGGCCACGCCCTGCCGCAGACCTCGTCAGGCAAGCTCAGTCGTTCCCGGGCCAAGGCTGAGTATCTCGCCGGCCTCGCCGAAGCCGAGCCCGCCTAGGGTGTCGCGGGGCCTCATCACCGTCACCGGCGCGACGGGATTTCTCGGCCGCCACCTCATCCCAGCGCTGGCCGCGGAAGGCTGGCGCATCAGGGTGCTGGCGCGCCGCGATGTGACCCATCCGCTGTGGCGCGCCCTGGAGATCGAGGTCGTTCCCGGCGACCTTGGCGACGACCGGGCCCTCCAACGGGCCTGCGCGGGCGCCGATGTGATCGTTCATGGGGCCGGCCTGATCAAGGCGCGCAGCCGGGAGGCGTTCTTCGCCGTCAATGCGCAGGGCGCCCGCCGGGTGGCCGAGCGCGCGCAGGGCGCCCTGCTGCTGATCTCCAGCCTGGCCGCGCGGGAGCCGGGGCTGTCGGACTACGCCGCCAGCAAGCGGGCCGGTGAGATGGCGGCGCAGGAGGTGCTGGGCGACCGCCTGACCATCGTGCGCCCGCCCGCCCTCTACGGCCCAGGGGACCTCGAGACCCTGCCCCTCTTCCGGATGGCGGCGGGAAGCCCGATCCTGCCGGTTCTCGACCCCAGGGCCCGGATGGCCATGATGCATGTCGAGGACGCCGCGCGGCAGATCGCCGCCCTTGCGAGGACGGCGTGCGGCCGGGTCGTCACCCTGTCCGACCAGCGCCCCGAAGGCTATGGCTGGCGCGAGGTGTTCCAGACGGCGGCCGACGCCTTTGGCCGACGGCCCAGGTATCAGCGCATTCCCAACGGCGCCCTGACACTGGCCGCGGGGCTTGGCGCCCTGGGCGCCCGCCGATCGCCGGCCATGCTGACCTTCGGCAAGCTGCGGGAGATCACGCACCTGGACTGGTCGGTGACGCCCGACGAGCAGATGGCTGACCTTCCCCAGGCCCATTTCAACCTCGCCGACGGGTTCTTACATACGGCTCAGGCCTATGGCGCCGCTGGGGTCAGGTTTCGAAAGCCCCCATTACAGCAGGCGATCAGATGCTGACGCCGGTGTCGTACTGCGCCAAAGATGCGGCGTTAACGGACGATCGTTCTAGGGGGGCGAGTCGGTCTCTATGCAACTTGTGAAAGATCCCACCGTGCTTGAGGTGGGCAAGGCGGCTGAGGCGGTGCTGGAGCGAGAGGTCGTCGTGACGGCGGCGTCGGATATTTCGCGCGATCTCGCCGTGGATTCCCTCGCCCTCATGAACATCGTGATGGAGCTCGAGGACCGCTTCGATATCTCCATCCCCATCGACCGCCTGAGCGAAGTTCAAACCGTCGGCGACCTCGCGGCGCTTATCGACAACATCCGGAACAAGGTTTGAGCATGGCTCTGCTCGATAGGCATGCGGCGTCGAGAGACGCCTACAAGGCGCTTCGTGATACGGCGGCCGATCCGTTCGGGGTCCGTTTCGACGCGGTGGTCTCGCCCACCGAGGGGATCGTGGACGGCCGCCCCACCATCCTCTTGGGAACCAACAACTATCTCGGCCTGACCTTCGATGAGGCCTGCGTCGAGGAGTCCGTTCGTGCGGTGCGCGAACGCGGCACCGGCACGACAGGCTCGCGCATCGCCAACGGCAGCTATGAGGGCCATGTGGCTTTGGAGCGCGCCCTGGAAGGCTTTTACGGCCGCAAGCACGCCATGGTGTTCACCACGGGCTATCAGGCCAATCTGGGCGTGCTCTCGACCCTGGTCGGCCGCGGCGACCACCTGCTTCTGGACGCCGACAGCCACGCCAGCATCTATGACGGCGCGCGCCTGGGCCATGCCGAGGTCACCCGCTTCCGGCACAACGACCCCGAAGACCTCTATAAGCGCCTGCGCCGCCTCCAGGACACGCCCGGAGAGAAGCTCATCGTCGTGGAGGGCATCTATTCCATGGTCGGCGATGTGGCGCCCCTGAGGGAGATCGCGGCGGTGAAGCGCGAGATGGGCGCCTATCTGCTGGTGGACGAGGCCCATTCCATGGGCGTCCTGGGGGCGACCGGTCGCGGGCTGGCCGAAGAGGCCGGGGTGGAGGCCGATGTGGACGTGATCGTCGGCACCTTCTCCAAGAGCCTGGGTTCGGTCGGCGGCTTCTGCGTCTCCGACATGGCGGACTTCGATGTCATGCGCATCGTCTGCCGCCCCTACATGTTCACCGCCTCCCTGCCGCCGGCGGTGATCGCCTCGACCCTGGAGGCTTTGCGCCGTGTCCAGGCGGCGCCGGACCTGCGCCACAAGCTGCACGCCAACGCCCAGCACCTCTATGACGGGCTCACGGCGCTGGGGCTGGCGACGGGCCCGACCTGCAGCCCGATCGTCGCGGTGACCATGCCCGACCAGGAGGTCGCCGCGGCCATGTGGAACCTGTTGCTGCAGAACGGGGTCTATCTCAATCTCGCCCTGCCCCCGGCGACGCCCGACAACCGCCCCCTACTCCGTTCAAGCGTCAGCGCGGCCCACAGCATCGAACAGCTGGATCAGGTCATCGCCGTGATGGCCAAGGTGGCCCGCGAGCTGGGCGTGCTGGACGGCGAACCCAAGCGGGCCGTCGGCTAGAGCCTGACGCACCCTAGCCGCCCCCTGCGGCCTGCGCCCGGCGGGCCTTCCACAGGCGCCAGAACACGCCGGGCGAGGCCAGGATAGGGTGCCTTTCCCGCCACGGCGTCAGCGGCACCCGCAGTCCGGTGTGGCGCTCGATCTTCCAGGCGGCGTAACGGGCGGCGCCCTCGAAGGTGAAGGCCGCCTTGGCGAGACGCGCCAGATTGAGGGGCTTTCCGAGGGTGCGCCGGAGTCGCCAGGCCGCCAGGAGTCGCCCTCTTTCATGCCCGCCCAGCACGAGCCGCACCGTCCCTTGGGCCGTGGCCTCGATCGTCAGGCCCTGCGCCCGCCAGGCGGCGAGCAAAAGCCGCTCATAGCGGTCTGGATCGGCGCCCAGGATGTCATTCTCCCGCCCGCGCGCCTCGACGCGGAACTCCGCCGCATAGGTCTGGCGGAACAGCGCGCGCCAATAGTCGAGCGCCTCGCCCTCCTGCGGACCCAGGGCGGCGGCGAACCGGGTGGCCGTGCCGGCGGCCGTGGCGACAGCCCGAGCGATGTCGGCGGCGGCGTCCGCCCCCGAAGACCAGACCAGGGCCGAAGGCTGGACGAAGCGCGTCCAGATGGTCGTATCGATCCGCCGTCCCGTCACCGCGGAGCGGAATTGAGCCAGGGTCATGGTCGCCACCTTGGCGCGCAGGATGCGTCCGTCGATGACCAGCTCGTGATAGCTCACATCGGGCCAGAGGACGCGGCCCGCCAGGCCCCGCCAGCCGGGGCGCGGCCCATGGGTCAGGACATAGAAGTCCATCACTCCGTCGAGATCGCCCGTGCGCAGCACCGATCCGTAGAACAGCACGCCGGCTGCGCCCTCAAAGCGGCTTGCCAGCGCCCGGCCCATGGCCAGACCGGGCGACGGGGCGGCGCGGGTGAGGTCCTGGGCGACCAGGGTCTGGAGGGCGTCCATCATGGCGCGAGGAATCGCACGGGGGGGCCCAACGCGATCGTGATCTCGCCGCCCGGGAAGACCTCGCCGTCAACCACCACGGGCTGGGGGCTGGAGACGAACAGACCCTCGGCCAGGGTCCGCCGATAGCCATGGCGCCGAAGCCAGGTCTCGGCGCGCCCTAGCAACACCGCCGGCAAGGCCAGGGCCAGCCGCCTGGGGGGGGCCGAGACCTCAAGCACCTTCATCCCCTCCCGTGGGGGACCGAAGGGGCGAAGGCCAAGGGGCAGGCGCTTGAGCGAGGTGGCCAGCACCACGAAACGGGCGGCGACCGTCGCCTCGCCCCCATCGATGGCGAGGCCCGCGCGCACGCCCTGGCGCCAGCCGTCGCCGTCGCGGCCGAACAGCGCGCCGAAGGCCGCGCCGATGACCGTCAAGGCCACGGCCAGGCTGTGGAACGCCCCCATCCGGTGGACCGCGTGCGACATCTGGGTGGCGCGGACAAAGGCGCCCAGGCCGAAGATGAACCCCGACAGGTCGGCCTGCTCGCCGCCCGCCCAGGTCAGCGTCAGGGGGCGCCGGGTCTTCAGGCTCATTGGCTCGCGGGCGGCCCGCTGCAGGGCGGCGTCCAGGGTCCAGCCGGGCCGGACGCCCAGGTCGAGGGCCAGGACATTGGTCTTTCCCGAGGGCAGGACCGCCAGGATGGGCGCGGCGCCGGCGAAGGCGGTCGGCAGGGCGCTCAGGACCTCGCGCAGGGTGCCGTCACCCCCGTCCACCACCACCAGCTCGACCCCGGCCTGGGCGAACCGACGCAGCTCGCTGGCCAGGGCCGCAGGCGTGTCCGGCTCGCCCCAGAGAACCCCATCCGGCGGCGCCCCCGCCTCGCCGCGATTGGCGTGGCTCCGCGGATTGCGGATCACTCCGACCCTCGTCAATTCGAGAGCCACGAGGTGACCTGGCCCCTGGGGGCCAGCAGCCCCTGGACCATCTGGACGAGGTGGACGCCGAGCGACAGGGCCGTCCAGATGGCCACCAGGATCAGACCGATATCGGGTCGACCCAGAAGGGCCGCGGGCGTCAGCAGCAGGAGGTTCGGATTGCGCCGCGCGGTGATCAGCCGGAAGAAGCTGTCGAAGGGTCGCCAGGCGTGCATCTCCACCTTGAACGCGGCGAGGAAGGCGCCCTCCAGCATGCGCTGAACGATATAGCCGACGAAGATCACGGTCAGGACCAGGGTCGGCGCGCCCACCGGCTGGCTGCTGGCCTGCACCCCCACCAGCCAGGCCCACCACCAGAAGGGCGGATGGATCAGGTCGATGCTGTGATCGAAGACATTGCCCCACCGGGATGAGGTCAGCGTCACCCGGGCGAGTTTGCCGTCCACCGTGTCGAGGAAGGTCATCCCCCAGGCGGCCGCCAGGCCCCAGCCGAAATGGCCGGTCCAGAACAGGCCGAAGGCCAGCAGCACGAGCAGGAAGCTGGTGAAGGTGACCTGATTGGGGGTGATCCCGGCCAGGGCGCACCAGCGGGTGACGACCCGGGCCGGCGCCGGCCAGACATATTTGGTCACCAGGTCGGTGACGCCCTTGTACGACCCCTGGAACAGGCGCCGTTCCACGGCGCGCACGTCGCCGGGGGTCAGGCGGCGCAGGATCGGCGGCTCGCGCTTGCGCAGTTCGCTATTATAGGCCGAGCCCAGGTCCTGGGCGGTCATCGCGCGATGGGTGCTGGCGACACCGCTCAGGGGCGCCCCCTGCGCCAGCCGCTCGGCGGCCACGCCCTGGGCGTGGATGGCGGTCGGTGTTCCGTCCTCGTCCACCAGGACCACGCCCGGATGCTGAGCCAGGGCCCGGATGAGGGACTCGTCGAACACATAGCGGGCGTCCGCCGCCACCAGGCCGCCGACGGTAGCCGCCCCTTCGTCCAGGCCAAGACGCCGGAAGGTCCGATGCAGCCGTTCGGCCGCGCTCATGCCCCAGATGCGGGCTTCGCCGTCACCGATCACCCGCGCCGTCGGCCGGGCCTGTTCGTCAGTATTCGTCAATTCCACCAACCGCCTTGCGCCTGTAAGGACGTGATAGCGAGCTTCGCCCCACCCTGACCAGAAACCTTCGCCCGTGCCGCCGTTTCGACTGGCCCATATCTCCGACCCGCACCTGCCGCCGCCTGAGAGATCGCTCGGCCTGAGGGACCTCGTCTCCAAGCGGGCGCTCAGCGCGATGGCCTGGCGCCGAAAGGGTGGTCAGCACGACAAGGCCGTGCTCGACGCCCTGGTGGCCGATATAGGCGCCCGGACGCCGGACCACATCGCCATCACCGGCGACCTGACCAATTTCTCCACAGCCCGGGAAATCGCCGGGGCCCAGGCCTGGCTGAGCGGCCTGGGGGCGCCGGCCCATGTCACGGTCAGTCCCGGCAATCACGACGCCCTGGTCGGCCGCCCCGAGGCGGATGGGTTCGCGCCCTGGCGGCCCTGGCTGGCCGATGATCAGGCGTCGGCCTTTCCCCACGTTCGAATCCGCAGGCATGTGGCCATCATCAATCTCTGCAGCGCGGTCCCGACCGCGCCGTGGCTGGCCACTGGCGAGCTTGGGGAAGCTCAACTGGCGCAGTTGGCCCAGCTGCTGCCTGATCTTGCCGACCGCGGCCTCTTTCGCCTGATCATGCTGCACCATCCGCCGGTTGTGGGGGTGGTTTCCCCCCGCAAGTCCCTGGAGGACGGGGAAGGGTTCCGGGCGATCCTGGCCGCCCACGGCGCTGATCTCATCCTGCATGGCCATGCCCATGAGGCGGCGCTCGGGGGCTTGCCCGGTTCAACGGGTCTTGTGCCGGTCCTGGGCGTCCCGTCAGCCTCGGCCACGCCGGGCGGGCGCCATCCGCCTGCCCGTTGGCATGAGATAGAGATCGGCTCGGACGGCGATGACCGCCAGGTCTGGATCACGGCCAGGGGGCTTTCTGCCTTGACGGGCGCATTCGAAACGCTGGGGCGCTATCGCCTGGTCGCCTAGCGCTGGTATCGCATGGAGATGGGGACCTGCGTGGTCCCTGCCCCGGCGCGGAACCGAACGCTCTCGAACGACGGCAGGCCCACGCGGGTCGGCGCGTTGTTGGAGAACCCGAAGCCTTCCGCCGGCATGCCGACGATGGTTCGGTTGAAATCGTGGTCGACGTTGGCGTCGTGATAGATGGCGATGGCGTAGTAGGCGGGCTCAGGAACCCAGAAGCAGACCTCGGTCACCCGCGGCGTCGCCTTCACCCGCGCCCGCAGCAGCTTGCCCTTTGGGGCCAGGAACCGGCGGGCGTTGTCCGGATAGAGGGTGACCGCCACTTCCCCCTGGATCGGGGCCACCCCGGTGACCACCACCGAGATCTTGTGAGGCCCCTCAGGGCCGACGCACTGATCGGCCGCAAGGCCTGGCCCGGCGATGCCGAGCGCCATGGCGAAGGTGAGGCCCGCAAGGCCGGTTCGGACTTTCATGGGCTTTGACGACCCCCTATGTTGCGCCGACGGCGGATGGCGCCCGATGAGCAGGGTGCTTCATGAGCAATGCGACCGCGGTGAACTTTGGCTATCCCCACTCGATGGTGGGTGAGACTGCCCACTGGCTGGTTCTTGTGCGCCCCAAGCAGCCTACATTTGGGTCTCTCGTCCTTGTGTGCAAGGAGCCCGCCCGGGCGTTTTCCGATCTGAGCGGCCAGGCTTTCCAAGATCTTCAGGTCGCGGTCGGCGGGATTGAGCGTCTTCTGCGCCAGGCGGTGGACTATGCCAAGATAAACTATCTGATGCTCATGATGGTCGATCCCGACGTCCATTTCCATGTGATTCCCCGCTATGAGGGCGCCCGCGAACATGGGGGCGAAACCTTCCGGGACGCCGGTTGGCCGGGCCAGCCCGACCTCGCCGCCGCTGTCGCCTTGAGCCCCGAACACCTCCGCGCGCTCGCCGAGGCCTGGCGGAGCCAGTGGCGCACGGCGTGACCACGGTCCTGACGCCCAAGCCTGCCTTCACCTTTGGTCTGCCCTTGCTGGACCGCTACGTCCTACGGCTGACGGCGGGTCCGATGCTGGGCTGCCTGGCGGTGACCCTGATCGCCCTCCTGCTGGAACGGGCCCTTCGTCTGCTCGACCTGCTGGCCCAGAGCAGTGATCGCTTCGGCTTCGTCGTCCAGCTCACTGGTCAGCTGGTGCCCCACTATTTCGGTCTGGCCCTGCCGGTGGCCTTCTTCGTCGCCCTGTTCATCGTCATCACCCGGCTGAGCGACGGCTCGGAGATCGACGCCCTGCTGGCCAGCGGCGTGTCCCTGCCCCGCCTGGCGACGCCCTTCATCTGTCTGGGCCTGGCGCTCACCTTGGTCAGCCTCATCGTGTTCGGGTACATGCAGCCCTACAGCCGCTACGCCTATCGGGCGGTAATGCACGCTGCGGCCAACGCCGGCTGGAACGGCGAACTGCAGGCCGGCGCCTTTGTCACGGAGGATCGCCTGATCATGACCGCTGACCGGGCCGACCCCCAGGGCCAGCGGCTGGAGGGGCTGTTCATCCGCCGCCTGACGCCCGCGGGCCGCGAGGAGGTGATCACCGCCACCACGGCCGACCTGCAGGTGTCCCAGGACCGACTGAATGTGACCCTCAACCTCCAGAATGGCCGGCGCATCCTAGAGGGGGCCGACGGGGTCTATGACATCCTGGATTTCGACAGCTTCAAAACCACCGCCCCCCTGGCCGGCGCCACCGAGCTGCTGCGCGCCCGCGGCGGCGACGAGCGCGAACTGACTCTCGGCGAGCTGGCCAGCCTGGCGGGGTCCGGCGACAGCGTCCTGCCCCGCAGCACCCTGCTGTCGGAGCTCTATGGCCGGCTGGCCCGGGCCGCCTTCCTGCCCTTCCTGCCGCTGATCGCCTTCCCCCTCGGGCTTGCGACCAAGCGGGGGCGTCGCACGCCGGGCCTGGTCTTCGCCGGTATTCTGCTGCTGGCCTTCCAGCACGCCCTGCAGCTTGGCCAGTCGCTCGCCGAGAGCGGGGTCGTCCCGGCCTTCTTCGGGATCTGGACGCCCTTCACCCTCTTCACCGGCTTTGGCCTCTGGATGTTCATGGGCAGCCGGAACAGGCCGGGCGAGACGCCCATCAGCCGGCTGATCGGGACGGCCGGCGACCGGATCACCCGGGCGATGGCCGCGCGGGACGCGCGGGTTCAGGCCTCGTGAAGCTCTACGGCTACATCCTGTCGATTGTCGGGACGCGCATCCTGGCCGCCGCCGCCATCCTGCTGGGCATCCTGCAGGTGCTGGAGTTGCTCGACGCCACGCCGGAAATCCTTGAACGCGGCCTGGGCCTGGGCGGCGTCGCCTATCATGCCCTGCTGCGCCTCCCGCGGATGCTGGAGCAGGCCGCGCCGCTCGCCGTCCTGGCTGGGGCGCTCTTCGCCTTCGGCCAGCTGGCCCGCGAGCAGGCGGTCACGGCCATGCGCGCCGCCGGGGTCTCGGTTTATCGGTTGCTGGCCGTCTCGGCCGTCGCCGGCCTCGGCGTCCTGGTGGTCGACCTGATGGTGCTGGAGGTCGTCGCGCCGCGCACCGACCTCGCCCTAGCCAACTGGTGGCGGGCCACCGCGGCCGAGGCCGACCGGGCCGAGCCTGGCCTTCAGGCCTTCCGGTCCGGCGACGAGCTGGTGGTGGCCCGGGCCAGCGACGAGCAGGGAAACCGCCTGGACGAGGTGCGCATCTACCGCCGCGATGGCCAAGGCCAGGTCAGCGAGCGGATCGCGGCGCCGATGGCCACCTATGGCGCCGAGGGCTGGCGTCTGGACCAACCCAGCCTCACGCGCTTCACCGAGGGCGAGGCCATGGCCTCCACGGCCGAGGCGCTGATCTGGCCGACCCCCCTTCGGCCCGCCGATGTCCGCGCCCTGCTCTTCAGCGACCAGGCTACCAGCGGCGCCATCGCTCGCCGCGCCCTGGGCGGCGTCGGCTCCGAGCGGCCGGAGAGCTATTACGCCGTCCGGGTCCATCGGACCCTGGCCGAGCCCATGGCCGTGCTGGTGATGCTGCTGCTGGCCGCCCCCGTGGCCTTGGCCAACTTCCGCACGACCCAAGGCGCCGTGCTGTCGGCCGCCGCCCTGGCCGCCGGGTTGACCTTCCTGGTGCTCGACGGCCTGCTGACCGCCTTGGGCGAAGGCGGCGCCCTGGCGCCTGTGCTGGCCGCCTGGACCGCGCCGGCGGTGTTCGCCGCCATGGCCGCCACCGTGCTTCTCAGGATGGAGGGCTGACCGTGAGCGCAGCGTCCGGCGCCGCCACCGCCCCCCTGGTCATCCGGGAGGTGATCACCAAGGCCGACATGCGCCGCTTCATCGCCGTGCCCATGCGCCTCAACGCCCACGACCCGGCCTGGATCGCGCCGCTGGTCAGCGAGCGCCTGGCGGCCTTCAGCCCGGCCGGCAACCCCTTCTTCGAGCACGCCGAGGTCGCCTTCTGGATCGCCTCGCGGGGCGGCCGCGACGTGGGACGCATCAGCGCCCAGATCGATCGCCTGGCGCCCCAGGACCCGGAGCGGCCCGCCGGCCATTTCGGCCTCATCGCCGGGGAGGATGATCCCGAGGTGTTCGAAGGCCTGTTCGCCACGGCCGAGGCCTGGCTGAAGGCGCGCGGCTGCCTGCGCGTGCTGGGCCCGTTCAACCTGTCGGTCAATGAAGAGGTCGGGCTGTTGGTGGGCGGCTTCGACACCCCGCCCATGGTGCTGATGGGCCACGACCAGCCCCATGTCGGGGGTCGGATCGAGGCCCAGGGCTATGGCAAGGCCAAGGATGTCTACGCCTATCTCTGCCAGATGAGCGACGACATCCCGCCGCACATCCTGCGCCGGGTGCGCCGTGGGCCGGCCGCCGGCGTCACCCTGCGGATGCTGGACATGAGCCGCTATGACGCCGAGGTCGCCGCCATGACCGAGGTGCTTAACGACGCCTGGAGCGGCAACTGGGGGTTCACGCCGACGACCGAGGCCGAGACCGCGCAACTGGGCAAATCCCTGCGGGCGGTGATCGAGCCGAAGATGATCTGGTTCGCCGAGATCGACGGCGAGACCGCCGGTTTCGTGGTCCTGCTGCCCAATGTGAACGAAGCCATCGCCGACCTGGACGGCCGCCTGTTCCCCTTCGGCTGGGCCAAGCTGCTCTGGCGGCTCAAGGTCGCCCGGGTGAAGTCGGTCCGCATTCCGCTGATGGGGGTCAAGCGGAAGTTCGCCGACACCTTGCGGGGGCAGATGCTGCCCTTCCAGCTGATGGACGCTGGCGCCACCCAGGCCCGCGCCCTGGGCTACCAGACCTATGAGCTGTCCTGGATCCTGGAAGACAATGCGCCGATGAACCGCATCTGTGTCTCCTTGGGGGGCAAGGTCTACAAGACCTACCGGATCTATCAGAAGGACCTGGGGTGACCGCGTTCCGCGCCCTGGTCCTGGCCGGCTCGCGTCCCGAAATCGATCCCCTGCTGGCCTATGCGGACGTGCCCCACAAGAGCCTGATCACCCTTCAGGGTCAGACCCTGCTGGCCCGGGTGATCGACGCCCTGACGGCCGCCGGAGCGGTTTCCATCGGCGTCTGCACGTCGCACCCGGCCGTTATCGAAGCCGCAGGACAGATCGCCACCTCGGCCAGACTGGAGATCATCCCGGCCGCCGACAGCCCGAGCCTGAGCGTGGCCCAGGGCGCCCAGGCCATGGGGTTTCCCCTGCTGGTGACCACGGCCGATCACGCCATGCTGCGTCCAGAATGGGTGCAGGACTTCCTGGCCGGCGTTCCGGCAGACGCCGATATCGCCGCCCTTTTGGCGCCGGAAGGCGAGGTCAGGGCTGCGGCGCCAGACGGGAGGCGGACCTATCTTGCCTTCCGCGACGGGCGGTATTCCGGCTGCAATCTGTTCTATCTGCACACTGAATCCGCCCTGAGCGCCGTCGCCCTGTGGCGGCAGGTGGAGGCCCGGCGCAAGCAGCCCTGGAAGATCGCCGCCCTGCTGGGGCCTGGCATGCTGCTGGCCTATCTCACAGGCCGGCTGACCCTGGATCAGGCTGTCGCGCGCCTGGGGCGCAAGGCCGGCGTTCGGGCCTGCGCCGTGCGCACCCGACACGGCCTGGCGGCCGTGGACGTGGACAAGCCCGCCGACCTGGATCTGGTGCGGCGCCTGACGGCTAGCGCCTAGACGGCGACCTTGAGCTGGGTCCAGGCCTTGGTGAGGGCGAGGTTGCGCGGCACGTCTTCGGGGAAGTCCATCTCGGCCCAGTCCAGGCCCTCGATGGAGGCCACGGCCACCGCGTCAGGATCAGCCGCCATCTCGTTGATGACGCTGAGATACCAACGCTTCAAACCCTCAGGCGTGCGAAGGGCCGCCTCCACCGTCCGGACAAAGGTTGCCGCTCCCTCGGCCGAGAAGCGGAGGAAGCCGATGGATTCGGCGTCGAAGGCCGGGATGGTCTTGCCGATGGCGCGCAGCTGGCCGCCTTCGGTCAGCACCTTCATGTCGTCGGCGTCATAGGCGCTCTTGCGGTCGATGGTCACGGTCACCGGCGCGGGCGGCGCCGCCAGCAGGCTTTGCGCGATGGCCGGCTCGAACAGGGTGTCGCCGTTCAGCAGCAGGAAGGGGCCGCTCATCTCGCCGCGGGCGAGCCAGCAGGTCGCGAGGTTGTCCGTCACCCCATAGAACGGGTTGAACAGGGTGCGCACCGGCATGCCGGGCAGGTCCAGGCCGGCGATCTCGGCCTCGACCAGATCGGCGCGAAAGCCCGTCACCACCACCACTTCGGTCAGGCCTGCGGCGTGGAGGTGCAGCAGTTGCCAGTGCAGCACGCTGCGTCCGGACAGGTCGATCAGGCACTTGGGCCGATCGTCGGTCAGCGGCGACAGCCGCCGGCCCTGACCTGCGCTGAGCACGATGGCCTTGCGGGTATCCTTCGTCGCCACGATCGCTCGCCCCAAAATAACCCCCCGGCCGATTCCCCCATGTAACAGGCCCGGCGGCGGGGCGCATCAGGGGGGCCAAGGCCAAAATCGCCGTACCATCCCTGGCCGCGCTGCGGCTGGGCAATCATCCGCCGTTGGTGCGAATTTCACGTCCAACCGCGGCGGCCGAGGCCTTGCTTCCGGCATTAATTCGATAATATTGGAAGTATGGAATCCGAATCCGCGATCCTGGCCCTCGCCGCCCTCGCCCAGCCTACGCGGCTGGAGGTCTTCCGCCTGCTGGTGCGGCATGAGCCTGATGGCCGGCCGGCTGGAGAGATCGCCGAGGCGGTAGGCGTGCCGGCCAACACCCTGTCGTCCCACCTCGCGGTCCTGTCCCGCGCCGGCCTGGTGACTGCCGAGCGGCGCAGCCGCTCGATCATCTATCGCGCGGACCTGGAGGGTCTGCGGACCCTGGTCCTGTTTCTGCTGAAAGACTGCTGCGGCGGCCGCGCCGACATCTGCGCGCCGCTTCTGGCCGAACTTGCCCCCTGCTGCGACTGAGGCGCCCATGGACATCGTCATCTATCACAACCCCGAATGCGGGACGTCGCGCAACGTGCTGGAGCTCATCCGCCATGTGGGGATCGAGCCGCATGTGGTGGAATACCTGAAGACTCCGCCGAGCCGGGGGCTTGTCGCTCAACTCGTCGCGCGGATGGGGGTGGGCGTCCGCGAGATCCTGCGAGAGAAGGGCTCGCCCTATGCCGAACTCGGACTCGATGATCCGAACCTGACCGACGACGCCCTGCTCGACGCCATCGAGGCCCATCCGATCCTGATGAACCGCCCGATCGTGGTCAGCCCCGTCGGCGTGAAGCTGTGCCGGCCCTCTGAAACCGTGCTCGACCTGTTGCCGGCCGAGGGGCTGAAGCCCTTCGCCAAGGAGGACGGCGAGGTGGTCGTCGATTCTGACGGCCGGCGGGTGCGCTGATGGCGGATGTCGTTTCGCCAGCGGCGCCGCGGCGCCTGTCCTTCCTCGACCGCTGGCTGACCCTCTGGATCTTCGTCGCCATGGGCCTGGGGGTTCTGCTCGGGACGGTCGTGCCCGGCCTGCCGGCCTGGCTCGACAGGCTGTCGGTGGGCTCGACCAACATCCCCATCGCCATCGGCCTGATCCTGATGATGTATCCACCGCTGGCGCGGGTGAAGTACGAGGAACTGCCCCGGGTCTTCGCCGATAAGCGGGTCCTGGCCCTGTCGCTGTTCCAAAACTGGGTGCTGGGCCCGGTCCTGATGTTCGCCCTGGCCGTCATCTTCCTCCGCGACCAGCCGGAATACATGACCGGCGTCATCCTGATCGGCCTGGCCCGCTGTATCGCCATGGTGCTGGTCTGGAACCAGCTGGCCCGGGGCGACAACCAGTATGTGGCGGCCCTGGTCGCCTTCAACTCGGTCTTCCAGATCCTGTTCTTCAGCCTCTATGCGTGGGTCTTCCTGACGGTGTTGCCGCCCCTCTTCGGCCTGGAGGGCAGCGTGGTGGCGGTCAGCTTCTGGACCATCGCGGGCGCGGTGCTGATCTATCTGGGACTCCCGTTTCTGGCCGGCTTTCTGACCCGGCGTGTGCTCGTCCGCGCCCGCGGCGCCGACTGGTACGAGACCCGCTTCCTGCCCAGGATCGCGCCCCTGACCCTGGCGGCGCTGCTGTTCACCATCCTGGCCATGTTCAGCCTCAAGGGCGGGGATGTGGTCGCCCTGCCCTTCGACGCCCTGCGGATCGCCGTGCCGCTGGCCATCTATTTCTTCGTCATGTTCGTGGTCAGTTTCCTGATGGGGAAGCTGATCGAGGCCGACTATCCCCGCACCACGGCCCTGGCCTTCACCGCGGCCTCCAACAATTTCGAGCTGGCCATCGCCGTGGCCATCGCCGCCTTCGGCCTGAGCTCGCCGGTGGCCTTCGCCGCGGTGATCGGGCCGCTGGTGGAGGTGCCGGTCCTCGTCCTGCTGGTCTCGGTCGCGCTCTGGCTGGGCCGCCGCTATTTCCCGGACACCGCGCCGGGCCGGGAGGACGCCGCGTGAGCCGTCTGCGAGACCTGTCCGACCCCGATCACCTCCCGGCCCTGGACCCCGCCTTCCTGGCCCGACGTCCGGCCTTGGGCCTGGGACCGCAAGACCATCCGCCGCGGATCCTGCTGCTCTACGGCTCCCTCCGCCCCATGGCCTTTTCGCGGCTCTGTGTGGAGGAGGCGGCCCGCCTGCTTCGGTTCATGGGTTGCGAGACGCGTATCTTCGATCCCGCCGATCTCCCCCTCCCCGATCAGGTGGTTGGCGACGATCATCCGGCGGTGGCTGAGCTACGGGCGCACGCCATGTGGTCGGAGGGCATGGTGTGGTGCAGTCCCGAGCGTCACGGCCAGGTGACGGGGATCATGAAGCTGCAGATCGACCACCTGCCGCTGAACATGGGCGGCCTGCGCCCGACCCAGGGACGCACCCTGGCGGTGATGCAGGTGTCGGGCGGCTCGCAGAGCTTCAACGCGGTGAACACCCTGCGCCTCCTGGGGCGCTGGATGCGGATGATCACCATCCCCAACCAGTCCAGCGTCGCCAAGGCCTATGAGGAGTTCGACGCAGCCGGCCGGATGAAGCCTTCGGCCTATTACGACCGGATCGTCGATGTGATGGAGGAGCTGGTTCGCTTCACCATCCTCACCCGTCCCCACGCCCAGGGCCTGGTGGACCGTTACTCCGAGCGTAAGGCGGCCGGCGTTCCCATCGACCCCGCGCGAGACCTGTCGGCCATCGCCGTCCGGCGGCGATAGGACCGATCAGCCGCGCCTGTTCACGCTATTGGTATGCAACGCCCGGCGACGGGAGGGATTTCCTTAGGACCAGGCCGCACCGATCGGTCTTCAATCCAGGAGAACCCATGAGCGCCGCAGAGAAACCCGCCGCCCAGGTGGAAGAAGCCGCCAAGGCGATGAAACTCAAGGACCAGGCTGATCCGCCGCAGCACCCTCAAGCCGGACAGACCGCCGATGAAGGCATGACGCCCAACCCCAATGCGACAATTGCGCCTTCCGGCGCGCTGGATGCGGAGGGGCAAAGGCCTGTGTTGGAACGATCGCGAAAGGCGCGCTGATCTGTCCGACGCCCTTCGAGTTTCTACGCAATTTTGGGAGTATTCCGTGCACGTCCAGGTCAATACGTCGAACAATGTCGAGGGTCGCGACGCCCTCATCGCCAGCGTTGAGCGCGATATCCGCGCTCGCCTGTCGCGGTTCGAATCTCGGCTGACGCGAATTGAGGCTCACCTGGGTGACGAAAACGGACCGCGGACCGAGGGCGCCGACAAGCGCTGCGTGCTGGAGGCTCGTCCCTCAGGTCTGAACCCCATTACGGTCTCGGAGAATGCAGGCTCCATCGACCAAGCGACCGCCGGCGCGCTCAACAAGCTCGCTTCAGCGCTCGATCGGACCTTCGGCAAGCTGACGGACCGGAAGGGGCACTGAGCCGCGCGCGGTCGCCGCCTCAGGCGTCCTCGTCGGTGGCCAGGCGATAGCCGACCCCGGGTTCGGTCAGCAGAACCCGGGGCGCGGCGGGATTCTCCTCAAGCTTCTGACGCAGCTGGGCGACCAGAACCCGGACGAATTGCGCATCTACCGTCGCCTGCGGCCCCCAGACGGCGGCGATCAGCTGCTTGTGGGTGACCACGCGTCCCGCGTGCCGGGCGAGCGCCCGGACGAGATCATATTCCCGTGGCGTTAGGCGGATTTCCTGATCCTGGATGAAGGCGCGCCGCGTGGCGAAATTCACTTCAAGTTCTGCGCTGCGGAAGCTGGCCTGGCCTGACAACCGCCGGTCACGGCCGCGGACAGAGGCGCGGATGCGGGCCAGCAGTTCGCCGACGCCAAAGGGCTTGTTGACGAAATCATCGGCGCCGAGATCGAGGGCGGCGATCTTTTCGGTCTCCAGGTCCCGGGCCGACAGGACCACGATCGGCACGTCCGACCACTCGCGGATGTGGGCGATGACGTCCTTGCCGTCCATGTCGGGCAGGCCAAGATCGAGGATCACGACGTCACACGCCTCGACCGCCAGGTGGGCCAGGGCCGCGGTCCCGCTTTCGGCGGTGGCGACGTCGTAACCGGCCGCGGTGAGCGCGGGCCGTAGCGCCCGCAGAATTTGCGGCTCATCATCGACCAGCAGCAGGCGTCCCTCGGCGCTCATGTCTTGGCCCTCGGCAGCATCAGAGACACGACCAGGCCACTACGGTCACCACGGTCGCGGGCGGTCACCACGCCGCCCATGGCCTCGATCAGGCCCTTGACGATCGACAGGCCAAGGCCAGCGCCCTGGAGGTTTTCATTGGCTGATTTCGACCGGTAGAACTTCTCGAATATGCGGGACAGTTCATCGCTCTGAACCCCTGGCCCTGCGTCGGCCACCTCGACAACCAGCATCTCGTCCAATCGGCGCAGGCTGACTTCGACGGCCCCCTGCTCCGGGCTGAACCTCAGGGCGTTCTCCAGCACGTTGCTCAAGGCCTGTTCGAAGAGAATCGGATCTCCCAGGGCCACGAGGCGATCCCCCTCGACGCTGAACTCGATGGCCCGGCCACCCCGTCGTCGTTCAAAACGGCCGACCAGGCGATCCAGGCTCTCGGCCATCTCGAACGGCGTCCCCTGGATCGCCAGCGCGCCAGCCTCCAGCTTGGTCATGTTCAGCAGATTGCCGACAAAGGCGTTCAGGCGTTCGGCCTCTTCCTGGATCGTATCGAGGAGATCATTGCGCACCTCGGCGTCAAAGGCGTCGCCGAACGCCCGCAGGCTGCTGGCCGAGGCCAGGATGGAGGCGAGCGGCGTACGCAGGTCGTGCGAGATCGAGGACAGGAGGGCGTTGCGAAGTGACTGCGTGCGGTCGGTGGCTTCGATCTCGGCCCAGGCGCGGCTCAGCCGGGCCCTCGCCATTGCGGTCGCGCCCATGTCCAGAAGGACATGGATCAACGGAACCTCATCCAGGTCGCCGGCCGAGCCGGGACTGCGCCACGCCGCTGCGCCGAGCCGGCGATCCTCGGCCCAGAGGGTGCGCAGTCGCCAGTCCCCCTCCTGCGCCGAGGTGGCGCCCGGAGCATCGAAGACGGCCAGGATATCGGCCAGGCCTGATGGCAGGGCGGCGTGCGCCGCTCCGTAGATTTGGCCATCGATCAGCACCACCGCCGGCCCCTGAGCCGCCTCGGCGAGGCCGGCCGCCAGACGTTCGGCTATGGCCGCCTCCTCGCCCATGCCGGCGAAGTCCCGCCCGGCCTGGAAAAGTACGGCGCTGGTTCGGGCCCGCTCCCGCGCACGGATGGCTTCGTCGCGCACCCGCCCGGCCAGGCCGCCGGTCATCATGGCGACGGCCAGGAAAACGATGAGGATGATGATGTCCTCGGACTCCACGCCGAAGGTGAAGCGCGGCTCGACGAGGTAAAAATTATAGCTGACGAACCCAAGGACGGCCGCCAGATAGGCTGGGCCCGAGCCGAACACGACGGCCACCACCAGCACGCCGCCCAGGAAGATCATCGAGACGCGGGCATAGCCCAGCGCCTGGTCGGCGATCAGCGCCAGGAGGTTGGCGAACAGCACGATGAGAATGGCCGCGACATAGCCCACCAGCCTTGGGCGGCGGCGGAGCCAACTCGAAATCATGTGTGACATGCAGGCCCCTGAACGCCCCGAGGCCGAAATCCCAAGGGTCCGCCGGCCCAGCCGACAACGCCCAGGGGGTGAGGCACGGCGAAGCCGACGAACCAGGTCGGTAGCGGCCGACCGAGCGGCAACCTGCAAGAGCCCATACGCACCGTCAATTATGACGAGGTTATAGACGGGCTTATAAGCTTCTTATGCTTGCCACATGAAGCTGCGCCCGGCCTCTTCCGCGTCTCGCACGACGGAAGTCACAGATGGCCCCCCGCACACCTCATTCCGCCTACGGGCGAGCCTAGGCCGCCACATGCTGCGTCCTGGACAGCCTGCCCCGTGGTTTGTCACGCCCTCACCGGTCAATCCCGAGTTCGCCTTCGGCAGTCTCGGCGGGCGCTTCATGCTCATGGTCTTCCTGCCCGAGCCTGGTGAGGCGCGGGAGATCGCGCTCGCTCACCTGCGGGCCAACAGCGCCCTGTTTGACGACACCAAGGTCTACGCCTTTGCCGTGGCGCGGGACGACGCCACCATCGCCAGGGCCCAGAACACCCGCGCCCTGCGGTGGTTCTTCGATCCCCAGGGACAGGTCTCCCGCCGCTACCACGCCCTTAGCCCCGAGGGGGCGCCTCAGCCGCACTGGGTGATCATCGATCCTTCCATGCGGATCTACGCCGTCGCGCCCATCGAGGCCGGGGCGAAGATCATGAGCTTGGTGGAGCGCCTGCCGCAGCCTGACGATCATGCAGGGACGCCAATCCATGCCCCGGTGCTGGTCGTGCCCCGCATCCTTGAGCTTGATGTCTGTCGTCAGCTCATCGACTTCTACGACAGCCATGGCGGACGCCCGTCCGGGGTCATGCGCGAAATCAACGGCCGCGTGGCGCCGGTGATGGACCACACCAAGCGCCGCCGGGACGCCATGGTCGAGGACGAGGGGTTGCGGGCCATGCTCCGCCAGAAACTCGCCGCGCGGCTATTGCCCGAGATCGCCAAGGCCTTCCAGTTCCAAGTGACCCGGGTCGAACGCTATCTGGTGGCCTGCTACGATTCCGAGGGCGGCGGCTTTTTCCAGCCCCATCGGGACAATACGACCAAGGCGACCGCCCATCGCCAGTTCGCCTGCTCCATCAACCTCAATGCCGAGGACCATGAAGGCGGCGATCTTCGCTTTCCGGAGTTCGGTTCGAAAATCTATCGGCCGCCGACCGGGGGGGCCGTGGTGTTTTCCTGTTCACTGATGCACGAGGCGACGCCGGTCACCTCTGGCAGGCGCTATTGCTTCCTGCCCTTCTTCTACAATGAACCGGCGGCGCAGATCCGCGAGCGCTACCTGGCCGAGGAAGCCGCTGCCGAGGCTGCGAAAGCCGCCGAGCCCGAGGCGCAGACGGCCTAGACCTGCTCGGCGGCCACCAGCCGATCGACCTGATCCACATAGGCTTCTGCGTCGAAGCTCTTGAAGGTGTTCGGGCCCATGGAGCGGACGGTTCCGTACACCGGCTGGGGCGGCCAGGGCCGGTCGTGCAGACCGAAGATCCAGCCGACATTTGTGTAGGAATTAGCGTCGCGGCCATCGAGGAGATAGCGGTTGTTGAGCCGCAGGATGGTGTCGAACGCCACCCTCGGGCTCGCCGACCACTGCAGGATCTTCTTGCCCCAGTACATCCGCAGCCGGTTGTGCATATAGCCGGTCGCGACCATCTCGCGCTGGGCGGCGTTCCAATAGAGATCGTGGGTTTCGCCCGCCTCCAACTGCGCTTCGGCATAATGGTGGGGCCGCGGATCGGCCTCATGAGCGTCCAGCGTCAGCCGCGCCCATTCCGGTAGCCGATCATAGCTGTCGTAGTCGGCGGGCGCCCACCAGGCGTGATTGATGGCGAGTTCCCGCCGCACGATCAGTTCCTCGAGATAGACACGCTTGGTCTCGCTGTCGGCCCCCTCGGCGTCGCGGACCGCCAGTGCGATCTCCACCGGCGAGATCTGGCCATAGTGCAGATAGGGGCTGAGATAGGAGACCGCCTCGGTCTCCGGCTTGCCACGCTCGTCGCCATAGCGGGCGAGGCCGCCATTGACGAAGGCCTGCAACCTGTGGCGCGCCTCGACCTCCCCGCCCCTGAAGCGTCGAACCGGCGCCACGCCGTGGTCGATGTCCAGGGCTGCGACCGCCCTCGGGACATCGCTCAGATCGATCTCCCAGGCCGGGGCGTGCGCCATCCTGTGGCGCACCTCGCGGCGGCGCAAGGGCGCCAGATAGTCCTGCCAAAGCTTGTGGATTTTCGGGCGGATCGTGCGGGCCGCATATTCGGCCTTGTTGGACACCTGCAGGATCGGCACGACCACGTCGCCCTCGATCCGGACGAGCCGCCGGTCCATGGCCTCGGCAAGATCGCGCCGCCATTGCCGCTGCAGGCGAAGATAACCCGCGTCACAGACGACCAGAGCCGCCTGCCGCGACAGGTCCAGGGCGACCTTGTCCGGCTCACCCTTGCGGATGACGAAGCCAACCCCGCGCGCCGCAAGCGCCTTCGCCACATCCGCCAGGCCTTGCAGCATGAAGGCGTAGTGGCGGGCGCTGGCCTCGGGATAGGCCTCGGTCAGGCCAAAGCCAACCAGCACGGGCAGGCCGCGATGGTTGGCCTCTTCGATCGCATATTCCAGGGCGGGGTTGAATTCCGCGCGCTGGGACGACTGCATCCAATAGAGGACGTAGCGGGCGTCGCGGCCCTCGGGGGCGTCCTTCAGCGCGCGGATACGCGTGGACTGGATCGCCATGAGGGCCGCTAAGCGATGCTACTTCTGGCGCCAGGCGCCGTCCGCGCTCTGGTAGTACTCCCCGGGCCGAAGCCGGGAGGTGACCACCTCGGTGAAAGCCGCCGCGCCAGCCGCCGCGACGGAGACCCCGTTGCGGGCTGCGGCCTGGCGATAGAGGGCCGCCCGGCCAGCATTGATCTCGTTGACCGCCGCCTGCAGAGCAGCGTCGCCCGAGCCGCTGACAAAGCCGAGATAGCCGTCGTTCTTCTCGCCGACCGTGCCTTGCGCCTTGGCGGCGTCCACCAGAGCCTTAGCCTGGGCGCTCTGGGCGAAGGCCGGACCGGCGACGGCGCCGACGGTGACGACCCCAGCGGCGCCCAGAATGGCGGCGGCGAGGGCCAGGTATTTCATGCGGGTCATGAGCATCCCCTAGAACAGGTTCGGGTTCTGCTGGATCAACGCCCGGACATCTTCGTCCAGGCGCACGCGCACATCGGCGTCCAGCTTTGCATAGATATTGATGGGGTCGACCTGGACCCGCACCGTCGGCGTGCAGGCGCCGAGCGCGGCCCCCAGGGCCGAGGCGCCCATCAGCACCCCGATCATATGTCTCTTTGTCGTCGTCAAGATCACGGCTCCCTCGGGTGTGCGAGTTTCAGCGTTCGAGTTCATTCTGGCGCAGGCGGCTGAACCGCGCCTGAACCGTCAACGTCCTGAGCCGCCGCATAGTCGGCCAACAGCTCATTCAGGTTGAGCGAGGTGTCCAGTGTCAAATCCACCTTCGTGCCCGACGGCAGGGGCAATTCTCTGTTGAGGAAGCTGCGGCTGATCAGCTCCCCCAGGGTCAGACGAATCTCCTGCCGTTGCGGCGGACTATGCTCGCCCCGGATCTTGAATAGCACCCCCAGTCGTCCGCCAGGCAGGCTGTTGACCTCGGCGTCGAGCAGATCGAAGGCCAGATCCTCCATGGCCTGATAGGCGAAATCGACCGCGGCGTTGGCCTGGTCCGCCTGGGCGACGGGCACGGCCTGATCGCCAAGCCCCTCCGCCGTCGCCGTCGCCGCCCCCCCGGTGGCGTCCACCTGGGTCAGGGCTTCCCGACGGATCGACAGGCGCCCCGGGGCGATGGCTGTGAGCTTGCCCTGGATGAAGGTGATCCCCTCGGGTCCGATCACAAAGGGTAAGCGCCCGCTGACCACGGCGTCCAGATCGACCCGGTCGGCGAAGGGGGTGGCCTCCACGAACTCAGAGAGTTGGACCGCCTCGATCACCAGCTCGCCGCGCCAGGACTGGGTCTGGTCGAGCGGAATGGACATGGGCGCGATGCGTACCACCCCGCCCCCCACCTCGAATGCGCCCTCTGAGAGGGTCAGCTCATCGGGCAGCAATTGGAAGATCACCTTCGAGCCGGTGAGCGGCGCCAGGGCTTGGACCACATCGGCGGTCAGGGTCTGATCCGGCGCCGTCTGCAGGGGAACCAGGCTGGTGAAATCGATCTGGCCGCTCAACCCCTGCACGGCGCCGGCAGGACTCTTGAAGTCGAGACTGGGCACATCGAGGCGTCCGTGGCTCTGGACACCTTCGGCGTTCCAATCGATGGCGCCCGTGAACAGGACGGTTCCCTCGACGGGTTCGCCGATCACTTCGGCCAGGGGCGACAGCGCGGCGGGCTGCAGGCCTTCGGCCGTGAAGGCCAGGGTTCCGGTGTCGATGCTCACGCCGCCGGTCCCGCTGACGCCGTTGTGCCGCAGGGCCACCTCGGCCACCTGATAGCCGCCGGACGCGAGGTCCAGCGCGCCGGTCCAGGCGTCGGCCTGCAGGCCGGCCACGCCGGTCAGGTCGAGGGGATGGAAGCGGGGCTCGGGGCTGGTGTCGGAGACCGTGGCGCGATCCACCTTCGCCTCGACAAACAGACCGCCCCGGTTGGCGCCCAACCGAAGATCGGCCGCAGCTTCGCTGGCGCGGGCCTGGAGGAAGGGGATGTCTGCGCTGGCGGCCCTGGCCGCAGCGTCCAGAACCCACTGCCCGCCCTGGACGACGACCAGAGGCTGATCGGTAGGACAAAGCTGGGCTTCGATGTCGATGACGCTGGTGTCGCCGGTCTCCAGCCTGGCCATCTCGAAGGGCGCGCAGGCGCTGGCGAGGAAGGCTGTCCGGCCATTGGTGACGTTCAGGCGCCCCTGGGTCTCGCCCTTCATGCCTCGCAAGGGACCAAGGTCGGTCTCGAAGGCCAGACGCGTGGTGGCGTTGAGCGTCCCGCCGTTGAGGTTGTAGCCGGCGACCTGAGCCTCGATGCGCGGCAACCCGCCCCCGGAGGTCGAGATATTCAGGGCGCCGCCCTGCGCGCCATAGAGCGGGGCGTCTGGTCGTGGGCTAACCCGGACCAGGGCCCCTGAACCCGTTCGCACTGTGGCCGACTGGGCCAGGCCAACCTGCAAGCCATTGTTCCCAAGGCCGATCCTGACGCCTGCGGCTGCGAGGCTGAAGTCGGCCGCCGCGCGCTTTATCGCGGCAAGTTCAGGGAAGTCATCCGCGGCCACCCTGCCCAGGCCGCCCCAGCCGCCGGCCGCCGCCACGGGTCCCGACAGGTCCAGGGTGAAGCCCTCGGCGTCATAGGCCGCCGCCCCGTCGAGATTGGCGCTGGCGCGGTCCAAGGCGAGGTCGCCGGACGTCACGTCTTCGGCCTGCAGGCTGGTCCGCACGGCGCCGGTTACGCCGCCGCCCTCCCCCCGCCGCCAGGCCAGGTCATCGGAGGCTGCGGACATTTCGATCGCGCCGAGGCTGGCGCCTGCCGTCGACAGGCCCTCGCCGCTGGCGGTGAGGGAGGTCCGGCCCCGCAGGCTCAACCGGTCCAGGGCGCCCTGCGCCTCGCCGCGGAAACTGCCATTGAGGCGCAGGCGTTCGCCCTTGATCTCGCCGTGCGACACTTCGGCGGCGTTGAGATCGGCGACAAGAACCACAGGCCCGTCGATGGCCTGGGCCTCCAGATCGGGATAGGCGGCGGCCGCCGCCAGGTTCAGGGCGCCGGCGCCGAAGGTGGCCTCGCCCAGGCGTCCGGACTTGAGCGCGCCGACGAAGCTCAGGCTGGTCCGCGAATCCCGCGTCACCAGACCAACGCGGGCGTCGGCGATGTCCAGCATCAGGGCGGCGGTTTCGAACCGCGTCGGCTCCATGCGCCCTGAAAGGCTGACGAGGACTCCTTGAGACATATGGGCGTCGGCATGGATGACCGCCTGTCCGGAGGCATGCGTGACCCGCAACACCCCGTCCTCGACCACGATCTCCGGCGCGGGGCCGTCGGCCCGCGCCGGGCGGGCGCGGAAGTCGGCGATCAGGGGATCAAGTTGGCCAAGGCTGACGCCACGCTCCGTCAGCTGTATCCGGATGTCCGGCCGCTCCAGCCGGATACGGGCGATTTCCACCCCAAAGGCCTCGCCCCGCCAGGGTCCGGTCAGGCGGTAGCTCACCTCCGCTCGGGCCGCGGTGATGATGGGCGACTCGGCCGGGCCGATCCGGAGTTCGCCGACCAGGCCGCGGGGGCCCAGGGCCTCGAAGCTGGCGTCGGCCTCGATGCCACGCCCCTGCAGCCAGCCCACCAGGGCCTCCCGCGCCAGGTGCCGGCGGGCCGCGTAGGCGATGGCCAGGGCGATCAGCAGCACGGCCACCACCCCAAGCACGAGCCATCGCGCCTTGGGGCGGCGTGTTGGGGCGGCCACTGGGCCGGTCGCGGAGGGAGAATCTGATGAACGTGTCACGAAGGTCCGGCGATAATGCGCAGGCTTGGCCATTGGCTCCAAGCTTCCACAGAAACAGGGGAAAGCGCCCGCGCCGCCCAGCCTAGGGCAGGGCCTGTGGCGCGATCATGGCGCGCGTCCCGCCGCGACGTCAGGGAACGTCATCGGGCGCCTGCGACAGGGGCGGCGCCACCTCCTCCAAGGGCCGACGTTCGGCCGCCACGCCCAGCTTCATCTCCACAAGCGCCGCCATCACCATAAGCCCGCCGCCCAGCAGATAGCCCCAGAGGATCTGGCTGCGTTCCCCGGTGTCGATCAGCGCGCCGAACAGGACCGGGCCCCCGACCCCGCCGATCAGGGTGCCAAAGGCGTAGAACATGGAGATGGTCACCGCCCGGATCTCCAGGGGGAAGCTCTCGCCGATGGTGAGATAGGCTGCGCTGGCGCCGGCCGACGCGAAGAAGAAGATCACGGTCCAGGCGGCCGTCTGGGCCGGCGCCGACAGCAGGCCCGCGCTGAACATCCAGCCGGTGATGCACATCAGCACGCCGGCCACGCCGTAGGTCAGGCTGATCATCGGCTTGCGACCCCAGGAATCGAAGAACCGCCCGAGCAGCAGCGGCCCCATGAAGTTGCCGATCGCAAAGGGCAGCATGAACCAGCCGATACTGGCCGGGGCAATCCCATAGAACCGCGTGAGAATCAGGGCGTAGGTGAAGAAGATCGCGTTGTAGCAAAAGGCCTGGGTGGCCATCAGCACCACGCCCAGCACCGTCCGGTGGGGATACCGTCGCACCAGGGTGTTGGCGATCTCAAGCCAGCTGGTCGTCGTGCGCCGGATCAGGCGCAGGCTCTGCAGGCTCTCATGCGGCGGCAGCTTCTGGCCGGTGGACCGTTCCACCCGCGCCTCGATCTCGGCGATGATGGCCTCGGCCTCGGCCTCGCGGCCGTGGGTCATCAGCCACCTCGGACTCTCGGGCATGAAGCGCCGGATCCAGATGATGATCAGGGCCAGCAGGCCGCCGATGATGAAGGCCAGCCGCCAGCCCAGCTCCTGGTCGATGAAGGTCGCATTGAGCAGGAAGATCGAGGCCAGTGCCCCAATGGCGGCCCCGACCCAGAAGCTGCCGTTGATGACCAGGTCGGTGAAGCCCCGCCGCCGGGCGGGAATCAGTTCCTGGATGGCGGAATTCACCGCACCGTATTCGCCGCCAATGCCAGCGCCGGTGAGGAAGCGGAAGACCATGAAGGACCAGAAATCCCACGAGAACCCCGTGGCGATCGTGGCGATCATGTAGACGAAGACGGTGGCGGTGAAGAGCTTCTTGCGCCCGAACCGATCGGTCAGCCGACCGAAAAGCAAGGCCCCCACCACCGCGCCGAGAATATAGGCGCTGCCGGTCAGGCCGACCTGGGTGGCGGTGAGGTTCAGGCCGTCCGAGCCGGCGATGGCCGGCGAGAGGGAGCCGACCAGGGTCACCTCCAGGCCGTCGAGAATCCAGGTGACCCCCAGGGCCGCCACCACCAGCCAGTGGAACCGGCTCCAGGGCAGGCGATCGAGCCGGGCGGGGACATTGGTGACGAAGACGTCGGGGCGGGCCATGGACTTGCCTCTCCTCTCGCGAGCCGCCGGCCTAACGCGCAAAACGTCAGGCCGGACGCAAAGCCGCAGCAGGAAATCAGGCGCGGGTGCTTTCGTCCCGCGAGCCACAGCGTTAAGGGGGCGGCATGTCAGCCCCCGAAATCCTCGTCGACGCCCGGGGTCACCGGTGCCCGGTGCCCACCCTGCGCCTCAGGCGCGCCCTCGAGGCTGCGCCGCCGGGCGCGCGGGTGCGGTTGCTGGCCGACGACCCCCTGGCCCGTATCGATGTGCCCCACTTCGCCGCTGCGGTCGGCGCCGTGGTGATCGCCCAGGAGGCGCGTGACGGCGCGCTCAGCTTCCTGGTCGAGAAGTCAGTCTCGGGCTCTGGGGGCGAAGGTCCCGCAGGAGGCTGAGGCGGCGGTGCTCGTCCAGCCGGATCTCGATCTCCGTGGCCAGGGCGCCCCCGAAAAAGACCGCGTTGACGCTCCAGGACAGCCAGATCAGGAACACCACAACGGCGGTGACCGAGCCATAGGTCGCGCCGAGATGGGCGATCTGCTCCACATAGAAGGCGCTGGCCCAGGAGGCGAACAGGCAGAGCATGGCCGCCGAGAACCCACCGCAGACCGAGGCCCGCCACGCCACCGTGCGGCGCGACATCGCGTAGCGATAGATGAGGCTCATCCCCAGCGTCAGGCCGGCGCTGGCCCAGGTCCATTCGCTGTAGAGCCAGGAGACGCCGGCCAGGGGCCTCAGGTCCATGGTCGCCGCCGCCACACGCAGCCCTAGGAACAGGGACGAAACCAGTCCCATCATGGCGGCCGCCGCCAGCAGGACCATCAGGGCCATCAGGTTGAAACCGACGAACCCCCGGGGATCGGGCTCGTCATGGATGAAGGACAGACCCGCCAGCAGGGCCTTGAAGCCGCGATGGGCGGCATAGGCGCCGATGACCAGCGCCACACCGCTCTGGGCCGAGATGGCGTCCCGCGGCGCATGGGCCAGACGCTCCAGCTCAGCCTGGAACAGGTCCCGGGCGCCAGTGGGCATCAGCCGCGCCAGGGCTTCGGCCTGGAACTCGGCCTGGGCCGGATCGGCCAGCAGACTGTAGGCCCCGATCAGCAGAGCCACGGCGGGGAAGATGGCGAGCATGATGAAGAAGGACGTGCCGCCCACATAGAGCATCACGTCTCGACCCCACAGTCGGGTCAGGGAGCGCCCGAGCGTGGATAGCCCCAGGCGCCCCGCATGAATCGGGTCCCAGCCACGCAAGCTCAAGCGGTCCAGCTCCTGGTGGATCGACATGGGCGCAGGTTGATCAAGGAATGGGAGACGGCGCAAGCATCCCGTCAAAGGTGAGGACGCGCCCCCGGCCAAGCCGGAGGCGCGCCATCGATGGGCGTGTCAGCCATCGGGTCGGCGCCGCTTCGAGGGACGGGAGAGCGCGGCGTTCAACCTGGGGACACTATTGAGCCCGCCGGCTGAACCGCATCTGAACGGAGTTAAGCCTTCCCGTTCATGGACTTACGCCGGCTCAGCCATGGCGCCGGCATGGCGCAGAGCTGCAAGCTCGGCGGTCGAGAATCCCCAGTCCGCAAGCGCCGTTTCGTCATGGGCGCCGATGGCTGGCGGCGGCCCCTGAATGGCGCCGGGTGTGGCGGAGAACCGCGGCGCAGGCGCCGGCTGCACGACTCCGGACACTTCGACAAAGGTCTGCCGGGCCTGGTTGTGGGGGTGACTCGGCGCCTCATCCATATCGAGGACCGGGGCGAAGCACACATCGGTGCCGCCCATGATCTCAGTCCATTCGTCCCGGGTCCTGCGCGAAATGACCTCGGCCAGCTTGACCCGCAGGCCCTCCCATTCCCCGCGGTCCATCTGTTTCTGGAACGCCGGGTCGGTGATTCCGGTCTTCTCCAGCAGAAGCGCGTAGAACTGCGGCTCGATCGATCCGATCGAGACCCATTTGCCGTCGCTGCATTGATAGGTGTCGTAGAAGTGGGCGCCGCCATCGAGCATGTTGTTGCGCCGCCCCGGCGACCACATGCCCGAGGCCTTGAAGCCGTAGAACATGGCCATCAACGAGGCGGCCCCGTCGCTCATGGCGCAGTCGATCACCTGGCCCTGGCCGCTTTCCCGGGCGTGGATCACCCCGGCCAGCAGGCCGAACGCCAGATAGAGGGCGCCGCCTCCGAAATCTCCCACCAGGTTCAGGGGCGGCACCGGCTTGTCCTGCGTGCCGATGGCGTCCAGGGCGCCGGTGATGGCGATGTAGTTCATGTCGTGCCCGGCGGCGTGAGCATAGGGGCCGGTCTGGCCCCAGCCGGTCATCCGGCCATAGACCAGCTTGCGATTGCGCTTCAGCGCGACGTCGGGGCCGAGGCCCAGCCGCTCCATGACGCCCGGCCGGAAGCCTTCGAACACCGCATCGGCGCCCTCCATCAGCTTCAGGCAGGCCTCGATGGCCTCAGGCGACTTCAGGTTCATCCCCACCGAGCGGCGGCCCCGGGCGGTGACGTCGGCCGGCGAGGCGCGGCCCTTGCCCATGCGGTCGATCCGCACGACGTCGGCCCCCAGGTCCGACAGCAGCATGCCCGCGAAGGGACCCGGCCCGATCCCGGCGAACTCGATGACCTTCAGCCCCGATAGCGGTCCCTGGCCCATGTGCGATCTCCCGTCACTGATTTTGCGGACAGTCTAGAGCCCGTGACGCGCCGTCAGCCAAGCCGCTCAGGGCAGCGACTGGCCATCGTCGATGGTGACGAGCGTCCCGGTGATCGCCCGCGCGGCGGGGCCGGCCAGCATCAGCAGGGCGGCGTCGAGGTCGTCGGCCTCCATCAGCCGGCGGCGCGGAAAGCCCTTGATCTGGCGCTGACCGGCCTCGGTGGCGAACCACGCGCCATTGATGTCGGTCTCCACATAGCCGGGACACAGCGCATTGACGGCGATGCCGTGCCGCGCCCATTCGCGGGCCAGGGACTTGGTCAGCATGGCGACGGCCGCCTTGGACGCGCAGTAGGCCGGCAGGCCCGGCAACACGGTGTGGCTGGCGATGGAGGCGATGTTGACGATCCGCGCGCCCCCCTCCTCCGCCACGCCGCGCTCGATCATCTGCCGGGCGGCGGCCTGCGCGCAGAAGAAGACGCCGCGCACATTGACGTCGAAGGCTTGGTCCCAGGCCTCCGGGGTGATGTCCAGCGCTCGGCCCTCCCCGCCCACGCCGGCATTGTTGACGAGGATGGCGACGGGTCCGATCTCGGCGGCCACGGCGTCGAACAGCGGCCCGATCTCGCCGACATGGGCCACGTCCAGGGCCCGCGCATGGGCGCGCCCTCCAGCCGCATTGATGGCCCCGGCCTCCGCATCCACGCGGTCCAGACGCCGCGCGGTCAGCACCACCTCGGCGCCGGCGCGGGCCAGGACGCGGGCGAAATGGGCGCCCAGGCCTCCGGAGGCTCCGGTGACCAACGCCACCTTGCCCTGCAACGATTGATCCGCGACCATTGGCCCCTCCTCCAGATGCGAGGCTTGCGGCCTCGTCCCTCGCCCACGCCTCTGCGGCGGGATATCGTCTCGAACTCCGATTCTGCCGCCCGGGCGGACAGAAGCCGGGGAGTTGTTTGCGTCAAAGGTGCAGAGAATGTCCGCAGGCGTCCAGGCGCGTGTCCTGATCATCGCGCGAGACGATGGACTGGCCGGTCCGTTGGCCGAGGGGCTTGACCGCCTCGGCTGGCGCACGATCACTGCCCGGGGACCCTATGCGGGCATCGCGGCCCTGGCCGATCTGCAGATTGAGGCCGCCATCGTCGATCTGCACAGCGGCGGGCCCGAGGCGCGCACCCTGGCGCGACGGCTGAAGGCCGCCTGCGCCCCGCGCCGCCTGCCTGTGGTGGCCATCGGCGCGCCGGACGACGAGGACCTGGATTTCGACCTGATCCTGGCCCCGCCGCTGCATCCGGCCCAGGCCGTCCTGCGCCTTGAGAACCTGGTGCGGATGGCGGTGGCCGAGGAGGAGTACGAGCTCCGCCAGGAGACCTTCGCTGCAAAGAACCGCGCCCTTGAGCCCGCCGACATCGACCCGGCGCCGTTCCGCGTGCTGGCGATCGGCGAGCCGGCGCCGCAGTTCCTCGCCCTGTCCAACGCCCTGACCCGCAGCGGCGCCGAGGTGGTGGGGGCCTTCACCGCCTATACGGCGTTTGACTATCTGCACGAGCGGCCATTCGACACGGTAGTACTGTGGGCTGGCGACAATCCCAACGAGGCCCTGTCCATCGCCGCAGGCATGCGGCGGAACACGCGCCTCTACCACGTGCCCGCCCTGCTCTATATGCGTGAGGAGTCCTACCTCACCATGTCGGAGGCCTTCCATCGGGGCGTCTCCGACGTGGCCTCGCCCGGCACGGCCGAGAGCGAGACCGCTGGCCGGGTGATGGAGCTGGCCCGCTCCTATCGCCGCCAGACCGCCACCCGCAAGGCCCTGGAGCACGCCCGCAGCTCGGGCCTGATGGACCCGGCCACCGGCCTGTTCACCCGGGACCTCTTCGCCGCTCACCTGGGCCGCCTGGCCCAGGCCTCGCGCATTCGCAACCGGCCCCTGTCGGTCTGCGTGCTGAAGGTGTCCGAGCGCGCCGAGGTGGCCGAGGCCCGCGCCCAGGGCTGGCTCGATCGCGCGGTGCCGCAGATCGGCGCCATGATCGGCCGGCTGGTGCGGGTGGAAGACACCGCGGCACGGCTGAGCCACGAGGTGTTCGCCCTGGCCCTGCCCGCCACGCCGGCGGCCGCCGCCCGGGCGGCCGGCGAGCGCATCGCCGCAGTGATCGGCTGCACGGCCTTCGAGGCCGGCGACGGCAAGCCGCCCTTCGTGGTGGAGTTCGATATCGGCGTGGCCGAGGTCAGCCCCACCCAGGGCGCCGGCCGCGCCCTGGAAGAGGCCGCCCGCAAGGCCATGGCCACCTAGGCTGCGAGCGCCAGCCTGGAAAGTTCGGTGAGGATGCGCTCGGCGGCGTTCAGGCGCTGCTCGGGGCTCTCCCACTCGCCCTTGACCACGGCCTTGTTGTCCGGCCGCAGACGCCAACCCATCTGGTTGCGGTGGACGAACTCGATCAGGCCGCCAGGGTTTGGGAAGGCGTCGTTGCGGAAGGTGACGACCGCGCCCTTGGGACCCACGTCGATTTTCGAGACATTGGCCTGACGGCACATGCCCTTGATGGCCACGACCTTGAGCAGCTGGTCGGTCTCTGGCGGCAGCGGGCCGAAGCGGTCGATGAGCTCGGCCGCCAGGGCCTCCCGGTCGGCGGCCTGCTCGGCGTCCGACAGGCGGCGATAGAGCGACAGGCGCACATTCAGGTCCGGCACATAGGCCTCGGGGATCAGCACGGCGGCGCCAGTGTTGATCTGCGGCGACCAGCCACGGTCGACCACCCCTTCGGCGCCGACCAGCTCCTTCAGCTCGTTGACCGCGTCCTCCAGCATCTGCTGGTAAAGCTCGACGCCGATCTCGCGGATATGGCCCGACTGCTCCTCGCCCAGCAGGTTGCCGCCGCCGCGGATGTCCAGGTCGTGGCTGGCCAGCTGGAAGCCGGCGCCCAGGCTGTCGAGGGACTGCAGCACCCGCAGCCGCTTCTCGGCCGACAGGGTGATCGGCTTGTCCTCCGGCGTGGTCATATAGGCATATGCCCGGGCCTTGGCCCGGCCGACCCGGCCGCGGATCTGATAGAGCTGCGAGAGGCCGAACATGTCGGCCCGGTGGATGATCAGAGTGTTGGCGGTGGGCACGTCCAGGCCCGACTCCACGATGGTGGTGGAGAGCAGCACATCATACTGGCCGTCATAGAAGGCCGACATGACCTCCTCGAGCTGAGTCGGCGCCATCTGGCCGTGGCCGACCACGAAGCGCACCTCGGGCACCTGCTCGCGCAGGAACCGCTCCAGGTTCGGCAGGTCGGCGATCCGGGGCGTGACGAAATAGGCCTGGCCGCCGCGGTACTTCTCCCGAAGCAGGGCTTCGCGCACCGTGACCGGATCCCACGGGGTGACGTAGGTGCGCACCGCCAGGCGATCCACCGGCGGAGTGGCGATGATCGACATCTCCCGAATGCCCGACAGGGACATCTGCAGGGTGCGCGGGATCGGCGTGGCGGTCAGGGTCAGCATGTGCACGTCGGCCCGCAGCGCCTTGAGCTGCTCCTTGTGCTTGACCCCGAAGTGCTGCTCCTCGTCGACGATCACCAGGCCCAGGTCCTTGAACCCGACCTGCTTGGACAGCACCGCATGGGTGCCGACGACGATCTCGATCTCGCCGGTCTTGAGCCCTTCGCGGGTTTCGGCCGCCTCCTTGGGCGGGACCAGGCGCGACAGGCGCCGCACCTTGACCGGCCAGCCCTGGAAGCGGGCCTCGAAGGTCTTGAAATGCTGCCGCGCCAGCAGTGTGGTGGGACAGACCACGGCGACCTGCTGGCCGCTCATGGCCGCGACGAAGGCGGCGCGCAGGGCGACCTCGGTCTTGCCGAAGCCTACATCGCCGCAGATCAGGCGGTCCATCGGCCGGCCAGACGCCAGGTCCGTCAGCACATCGCCGATGGCGTTGAGCTGATCCTCGGTCTCCTCATAGGGGAAGCGGGCGCAGAATTCGTCGAATACCCCATGCGGCGGATCGATACCTGGCGTGACCTTCATCGCCCGCTCGGCGGCGATGCGGATCAGGCCGCCGGCCATCTCGCGCAGCCGCTCCTTGGCGCGGGCCTTGCGGGCCTGCCAGGCCGCGCCGCCCAGGCGGTCGAGGACCACGCCCTCGGACTCAGCGCCATAGCGGCTCAGGAGGTCGATGTTCTCGACCGGCAGATAGAGCTTGGCCTCGCCGCCATATTGCAGTTCCAGGCAGTCGTGCGGGGCGCCCTGGATGTCGAGGGTCTTCAGGCCCTCATAGCGGCCGATGCCGTGTTCGATATGGACGACCAGATCGCCCGGCGTCAGGGCGGAGGCCTCGGCCAGGAAGTTGGCCGCCCGTCGGCGCTTGCGCGGCCGCGCCAGGCGGTCGCCCAGGATGTCGGTCTCGGAAATGACCGCCAGCTTGTCGGTTTCGAAGCCGGCCTCCAGCGGCAGGACCACCCGCTGCGGCGTCTTCGGGTCGGCCGCCTTGGCCGCCTGCCAGTAGGGCGCGAGCGAGATCTTTGACAGCCCGTGGTCGGCCAGCATCCCGCCGAGCCGCTCCGACGCGCCCTCGCTCCAGGAGGCGAACAGCACGCGCTTGCCCGCCGCGGTCAGGGCCTTGGCGTGATCCACCGTGGCCTCGAACAGGTTGACGCTGTCGCGCTGTCGTTCGGGTGCGAAGCTGCGGCCCGCCCGGGCGCCAAGGTCGATGACCTGCTCGCCCTCGACGGCGTTGAAGGCCGAGAATCGGCGGTTCGGCCGCACGGCCACGGCCTGCTCCCACTCGCCGGCGTCAAGATAGAGGCGCTCGGGCGGCAGGGGACGATAGTTGGACTTCCGGCCCGCCTCGGCCCGGGCCGAATAGGCGTCGTGGACCATGGACAGGCGCTCGTCGCGGGCCTCGGCCGCCAGGTGATCGACCCCGATCAGGGTCCCGGCCGGCAGATAGTCGAACACGGTCTCAAGGGCGGGGTAGTAGAGGGGCAGCCAGTGCTCCATCCCGGCCCGCCGGCCGCCTTCGCTGACCGTCGCATAGAGGGGATCATCGCCCGCGGCGCCGAAGGCCTCGATATAGCCCCGACGGAACCGGGACACCGCCTCGGCGTCCAGCAGGGCCTCGCTCACCGCCAGCAGGCGGATCTCGGTCAGCTGACGGGTGGAGCGCTGGGTTTCCGGATCGAAGGCGCGGATCGACTCCAGGATGTCGCCGAACATGTCCAGGCGCACCGGCTCGTCGGCGGACGGCGGAAAGACATCGATGACCCCGCCGCGGATGGCGAACTCGCCGCGCTCCGACACGGTGGAGGCCCGCTGATAGCCGTTGACCGCGAAGTAGCGCTCCAGGTCGGCGATCAGCACCTGGCGGCCCACATGGGCGCTGAACGAGGCGGCGTCGACCGCAGCCCGGGGCGGAACTCGCTGGATCATGGCCGGGACGGCCGCCACGAGCAGGGCCGGCTTTTTCGCCTCGAACCCGCCCGCGGCGAGTCGGGCCAAGGTGGTCATCCGCTGGGCGGCGACGGCAGGCGACGGCCCAATGCGGTCATAGGGCAGGCAGTCCCAGGAAGGGAGGCGCATGACCTCCACATCCGGGGCGAAAAAGGCGAAGGCCTCGGCGAATGCGCTCATCCGCGCGGTATCTCGGGCGATGAAGACGCTCAAACCGCCGCGGGCGCGGAGGATGTCGGCCATCACCAGGGCGTCGAAGCCCTCCGGCGCGCCGACCAGATCGATGCGCTCGGGGTCGGTGTTGATGCGCTTGAGTTGGGTGGCGCTCGGCCCTGCGCCGTCAGCCGCCATGGGGCGCGCCAAGCGACTTATGAGCAACATCCCGGAAGGCTTTGATCATATTCATGATCTCGCCGTCGAATTCAGCTGGCGTGGGAACTCGTTCGACGATCCAGGCATAGATGTCGTGGTCGGGCTGATCCAGCAGGCGCTCGAGCTCATCAAGCTGACCCTCGGTCAGATCGCGGGCATGGTTGTCCACGAACGGCCCCAGGATGAGGTCGGCTTCGACAAAGCCCCGATGCCAGGCTCGGAACTTCAGGCGCTTCAGTCGGATGGCGTGTGCGTCAGACATTGAGGCCGCGGATATAGAGCGCCGGCCTTCTCGGCGCCAGCACCCATGGCGGTCAATCGCCGCCAAACCAGAAGAAGGACAGGGTCTCCAGCCGCTCCGGCCCGATTTGCGCCGCGATGCGGAGCAGCGGCGCTGCCTCTCCGCCGCTCGGGCCGGCCGCCTGAGCCTGTCGCAACAGGTCGAGATCGAGCTGGCCGTCCAGTCGGACTTCGCCGATTTCAGGAGCCGAGCCGACAAAACGCAGGTCGCCCTCGCCCACCCTGTAGGCGCTGGGCAGGACTCGAACCTGCCGGCTATGGGCTTCCTGGCCCAGTTCGTTGGTCACAAGCGGGCTGGAGACGTCGGAGAACTGCAGCATGACCGGCCCATAGGTCTCCATCCGCTCGCCCTGCTCCCAGGCGACGAACTCCATCTCGCTGCCGATGTGGAGGTGATCGAGGCGCAGATCGCCAATGCGGACCTCCTGGGTTGGCAGGTAATACCCAAACAGGTTCTCATCCTGCACGTGGCTGAACCCGGTGAACGCGGCTGAGGGGGCCGGCGTCTCAACCGCCGCCGCGGGCGGGGGCGTGGCCGGGGCCGCCGGCGCCTGCGCGTCATCTGCGGGGTTGCATCCGCCCAGCACGACCGCCAGGGCCAAGCCCGCCATCTTTCGTCTCATGCCGCTTCCCAGCCCTCGTGCGCGTCGCTGCGAGATCAGCACAGCCCAGAGGCAGCGTCCACCGCGCGCCGGACGCACGGTCGCGCTATGTTCCTGCCCATGCGCCCGGAGATTCTCTATCCGCTATTCGCCCCGATCGACACGCTCAAGGGCGTGGGGCCGAGGGTGGCCCCCCTGCTGGAGAAGCTGGCGGGGCCGATCGTCCGGGATGTGGCCTTCCTTTCGCCCCACAGTCTCATTCATCGCCATCCCGCCCGGGTGGACGCCGCCCTTGAGGGGGCTGTCCAGACCTTCGCCGTGACCATCGAGGCCTACCAGCCGCCGCGGAACCCGTCCCAGCCCTGGCGGGTGCGCGCCTTCGACGGCACGGGCTTTCTGACCCTGGTCTATTTCGGCGGCCTGGGGGGCCGTATCGAGGGCCAGCACCCGGTCGGCGCCCAGCGGCTGGTGAGCGGCAAGGTCGAGCGGTTCGGGTCGGAGATCCAGATCGCCCATCCGGACTATCTGGTGCCGGTGGAGAAGGCCGACCAGATTCCCGAGGTTGAGGCGGTCTATCCCGCCACCGCCGGCCTGCCCGCCCGAACGGTGCGTCGCCTCGCTATGGACGCCCTGGCGCGGTGTCCTGAGCTTCCCGAGTGGCAGGATCCCGCCTGGCTGGCCCGCCAGGGCTGGAGCACATGGCGCGAGAGCCTGGCCCGCCTGCACGCGCCGGAGAGCGAGGCCGACCTCACCGCCCAGGCGCCCCATCGCCAGCGCCTGGCCTTCGATGAACTGCTGGCCCACCAGCTCGCCATGGGCCAGCGGAAGGCCGAGCGCCGCGCCGAGCCGGCCCCGCCGATCGCCGCCGGCCGCCTGGCCGAGGCCCTGGCCGCGTCCCTGCCCTTCCGGCTGACCGGGGCGCAAGCCCGCGCCCTGGCCGACATCCGCGCCGACCTGGCCTGCGGCGAGCGCATGTCGCGCCTGCTGCAAGGCGATGTGGGCTCGGGCAAGACGGTCGTGGCCATGCTGGCCATGGCCGATGTGGCCGAGGCCGGCGGCCAGAGCGCCCTGATGGCCCCCACGGAGATCCTCGCCCGCCAGCACTTCGAGACCCTGGCCGCCCCGCTGGAAGCCCAGGGCCTGGCCGCTGTGCTGCTGACCGGCCGGGACAAGGGCGGCGCCCGGGCCGAGAAGCTGCGGGCGCTCGCCAGCGGCGCGGTGCAGGTCGCCGTCGGCACCCACGCGCTTTTTCAGAACGATGTCGTCTTCCACGACCTGCGGCTCACGGTCATCGACGAGCAGCACCGGTTCGGCGTCGCTGAGCGCCAGCGCCTGCAGGCCAAGGGCCAGGCCACCCACCTGCTGGCCATGTCGGCCACGCCCATCCCCCGCACCCTGGAACTGACCGTCTTCGGCGACCTGGATGTCTCCCGGATCGACGAAAAGCCGCCGGGGCGGACCCCGGTCGCCACCCGGGCCATCCCCATGGGGCGAATGGCCGAGGTGGAGGCCCGCCTGAAGGCCGTGGTCGCCGCCGGGGCCCAGGCCTTCTGGATCTGCCCGCTGGTGTCGGAGTCGGAAAAGACCGACCTGGCCGCCGCAGAGCGCCGGGCGGGCGAGCTTCGCCAACGGATCGGCCCCAGCGTCGGCCTCGTCCACGGCAAGATGCCCGGACCGGAAAAGGACGCCGTCATGGCCCGCTTCGCCCAGGGCGAGCTCTCCGTGCTGGTGGCCACCACCGTCGTCGAGGTGGGCGTGAATGTGCCCAACGCCACCATCATGGTCATCGAACAGGCCGAGCGCTTCGGCCTGGCCCAGCTCCACCAGCTCCGCGGCCGGGTGGGTCGGGGGAAGGCCGAGAGCGCCTGCGTGCTGCTCTATGATCCGCCCCTGTCCGAAACCGGTCAGAAGCGCCTCGACATCCTGCGGCGCACTGACGACGGCTTCCTCATCGCCGAACGGGACCTGGAGCTGCGCGGCGGCGGCGATCCCCTTGGGCTGCGGCAGAGCGGCTTTCCCGCCTATGTGTTCGCCGATCCCATCGCCCATCGGGATCTGATCGCCGCGGCCGGCGACGATTCGCGCTTGATCCTCGCCCGGGACCCCGGCCTGACCACCGAGCGCGGCAAGGCTCTGCGGACGCTGCAGGCCCTGTTCGACTGGCAGGCCCAATCCACCCTGCAGGACGCCGGCTGAGGCCCTTCAGTCGATGCGGTGGACCGGGGCGACGCTCACCTCGGCGCCCGCAGGGATCGGGCGGGCGGCGTGGGCGAAGTCTGGATCGGCCATCAGGGTATTCAGCCGGGCTTCGGCATTGGCTTCAAGATCGCCGTAAAAGAGATTGTATCCCGGCATTTTTCGCCGATCCGCCCAGGAGCCGGTGGACCGGAAGGCCGCCGATCGCGGCCTGGAAACCCGCAGGACGCTATGGTCACAGCCGGCGCTGACCTGGCGCGTCTGCAGGGCTGGCCTCGCCCCCCACTCCAGGCCCGTCGCATTGGTCGCGCCGCGCGCCAGACGAGCCGGGGCGGACTCATCGCTCACCTGGCCGAGGATCGGATTGTAGCAGGCCGCCGGCCCCGAGAGGTTGGTCAGCTCTCCGTCCCGGGTCCAGACCAGCGACCGGTCGCGAAGCTGCTGCGCCTGCTCGCGATCGCCCTCATAGGCCGCCATCCAGGCCGCCAGACAGCCAGGCTCGGTGGGGCTCGTGCAGAGCGGTATCGGGGGCGCGTCAACCGGCACGGCGGTCTGGATCAGATAGGCGGCCACCAGCCGGCCGCGGAGACCAGCGTCCCCGGCGACCTCCTCGGCCAGCAGGCGCGAGGCCAGGGTCCCGCCCTGCTCGACGCCGACGATCAGGAAGGGACGACCATGGTTGTAGTCGGCCATGTACTGCCGGAAGGCCCGGCGCACGTCGCCATAGGCGAACCGCCGCGCTTCTCGGGCGTCGTCGCGCAGGGTGAGCATGGAATAGAGGCTGGCCTGCCGGTAGCGAGGCGCAAAGATCCGGCCCACCCGTACGAACGGGCCCACATAGTTCGGACCGATGGTCCGGCTGAAGAAGGCCTCGGACCGCTCCTCGCCGATGGGCGCGTTCCAGTGGACGCCGCCGTCATAGATGGTCGGACCTACGAAGAAGACATCAGCTACGGGGTCAGTGTCCGCCCAGGTCTGCGGTTCTGACGGCAGAAGGCTCCAGGAGTCTCGACGCGCATAGTCCGGCGCGGGCGGCGGATTGTAGGTCTGGAAAGGCTCCTTCGGGTCGAGGCCCGTGCGCAGGATGTCGTCGCGCCAGACCATCGCCCCGGCGGCCAGCATGCCGACGACCACGACCGCAAGCGCGGCGAACAGGATCCTGGTGCGACGGGAGGTCTCGGCCATGTCCAGGCCTTATCTCACAGTCTCAGCCCGGGGCGAAAGCACCTCACCGATAAGGGTCTGCCTTGGCCAGATAGGCTTGGACGTAGTCGTCGATCCCCGCCTCCAGGCTGGTGAAGGGCGCCTCGTAGCCGGCCTGGCGAAGACGGCCCATCTGCGCCTGGGTGAAGTACTGATAGCGTTCGCGGATCGCCTCGGGCATCGGGATATAGGCGATGTCGGGCGCCTGGCCGGCCGAGGCGAATACGGCCTGCGCCATCTCGGCGAACGACCGCGCCTCGCCGGAGCCCAGATTGAACACCCCGTTCACCTGCGGATTAGCCGCCAGCCAGACCACCACATCGGCCACGTCGCGGACATAGACGAAGTCCCGCAACTGCCCGCCGTGCGCCACGTCGGGCCGATGGGACTGGAACAGCTGGACCGTCTCGCCGGCGCTGACCTTGGGCCAGATCTGGGCGGCCACCGACTTCATGCCGTGCTTGTGGCCCTCATTGGGGCCGTAGACGTTGAAGAACTTCAGGCCCACCCATTGGGGCGGCGCGACGCCGCGGGCCGCCTGCCGCACCGCGTGCAGATCGAACAGGGCCTTGGACCAGCCATAGGTGTTCAGGGGCCGCAGGGCCGCCAGGGCCTCGAAGCTGTCGTCATCGTCGAAGCCCAGCGCGCCATCGCCATAGGTGGCCGCTGACGAGGCATAGATCAGTCGCCGCTGACGTTCGGCGCACCAGGCGAACAGGTCCCGCGACAGGGTGAAGTTGGAATGGATGATCCTGTCGGCGTCCGGCTCCGTCGTCGAGGACACCGCTCCCATATGGACCACCAGCTCCACATCGCTCCAGTGGGCCTCCAGCCAGTCGAACATGGCTTCCGGCGCGACGAAGTCGGCGATGGGATGCTTGGCGATGTTGCGCCACTTGCCAAGCTCGGCCTCCCGCAGCCGGTCACAGACCACCACCTCCAGGCCGCGGTCTTCGGTCAGCCGGGCCACGATGTTCGAGCCGATGAAGCCGGCGCCGCCGGTGACGAAGATGATCCGGCGGCTCATGGCTTGTCCTGCATGCGGGAGATCGCGGCCGTGGTGGAGAATCCCTGGACGATCTGGGCGAGCTTCACCTCGCCGCCCCAGGCGCGCACCTGCGCAGCGCCGACCACCTGGTCCTCGGAATAGTCGGCGCCCTTGACCAGGACGTCGGGGCGGGCCGCCTCGATCAGCTTCATGGGCGTGTCCTCCTCGAAGGGCACCACCAGGTCCACCGACCCGAGTCCCGCCAGGACGATGGCGCGGCTTTCCAGGTCGTTGACCGGCCGGCCCTCGCCCTTCAGGCGCATGACCGAGGCGTCGTCATTGACGCCGACGATCAGCCGGTCGCACCAGCCCCTGGCCTGATCCAGATAGGCCACATGGCCCTTGTGGAGGATGTCGAAGCAGCCGTTGGTGAAGCCGACCCGGAGCCCCTTGGCCTTCCAGCGGGCGACCTCCTCGGCCATGCGCAGGGGCGTGGCGACCTTGGCCTCGGCCGGCGCCATGTGGGCCGCCAGGGTGGCCTCCATCAGCTCGGCCGGGGTGACCACGGCGGTGCCGGCCTTGCCGACGGCGACGCCGGACGCCAGCATGGCGAAGGCCACCGCATCCTCCATGGAGGCCTGGGCCGCGAGGGCCAGGCCCAGGGCGGCCAGGGTCGTGTCGCCGGCGCCAGAGGCGTCAAACACCTCCTTGGGCGCGCCGGGAAAATGCCGCACCGCCTCGCCGCGCACCGCCAGGGAGATGCCCTTGGCCGAGCGGGTCACCAGGATGGCCTGGGCCTCGCAGAGACTGAGCGCATGAGCCAGGGCCGCAGCGATCTCCTCGTCGGTGTCCGTGGCCATGTCGGTGGCGTGGGCCAGTTCGGCGGCGTTGGGCTTGATGATGTCCACCGCGCCGTAGCGGGCGAAGGACCTTGCCTTGGAGTCGACGATCACCCGAGCGCCGGCGGCGCGGCAGGCGGCGATCACCGCGGGCGTCACCACGCCCTTGCCGTAGTCCGACAGCAGGATCAGCCCCACATCGGCGGCGACATCGCGGATCGTGCGGACCAGACGGTCCTCGACCTCGCCCTCGGCCGGCGTCGCCACCTCATTGTCCACCCGAAGCAACTGCTGGCCGCCCGACACGAAACGGGTCTTGAGCGTCGTGGGGCGGGCCGGGTCGCTGATGATGAAGCCCTCGACGCCGGCCTCGGACGAGACCAGGCGCAGGGCCTCGTGCCCCTCGCCGTCACCGCCCACCAGGCCCACCAGGCAGACATGTCCGCCGAGCGCGGCGACGTTGCGGGCGACATTGCCGGCCGCCCCCAGCATCACCAGTTCGCGCCTGCGGGCCAGGACCGGGATCGGCGCCTCGGGCGACACCCGGCTGACGTCGCCATAGACGAAGCGGTCGACCATCAGGTCGCCGACACAGGCCACCCTGACGCCGGGAATGGCCGAAAGCAGGTGCTGGAGCGCGGCGAGATCCACGATCTAGGCCTGGATCGCGGCGCGCAGGGCGGCCAGCGTGCGCAGCAGTGGCTCGGCCTGGCTGAGCGGCAGACAGCTGGGGCCATCGCAGAGCGCGCGGTCGGGATCGTGGTGGAATTCCAGGAACACCCCGTCGGCGCCAGCGGCGACGGCGGCCTTGGCGATGATCGGCACCCCTTCGCGACGCCCGCCTGTGGAGGCGCCGTTAGACTTGGGATTGGCGCCGGGCAGTTGGACCGCGTGGGTGGCGTCGATGGTCACTGGCGCCCCCAGGGCCTGCATCTCGGCGATGCCCAGCATGTCCACCACGAGGTTGTTGTACCCGAAGCTGACGCCGCGCTCGCACAGGATGGTCATGTCGGCGCCGACCGCCTCCTTGATCTTGTCGAGGATGTTGCGGCAGTCCCAGGGCGCCAGAAACTGCCCCTTCTTCACGTGCAGCAGCCCGCCGGCCGCCCGGGTCGCCTCGGCCGTGGCCACCACCAGATCGGTCTGACGGCAGAGGAAGGCCGGGATCTGCACCAGATCGGCGACGGCCGCCACCGGCTGCGCCTGGCTGATCTCATGCAGGTCGGTGCAGATCGGAACGTCGAACTCATCCTTGATCTGGCGGAGGATTTTCAGGCCCTCCTCAAGGCCAGGCCCGCGATAGCTGCGGATGGAGGAGCGGTTGGCCTTGTCGAAGCTCGCCTTGAACACATAGGGCAGGCCAAGATCGGCGCAGACGGCCTTCAAATGCCGTGCGGCGTCCCGGGCGAGGTCCAGGTCCTCCAGCACATTGAGGCCGGCGATCACCACCAGGGGCTGATCAGCGCCGATGGCGAGGTTCCACCTCTTGAGCTCGAGCGCGGCCATGCGGTCCTCCTGGGGTCTGCGGATCGGGCCTAAGTGGCGCCCGCCCGGCGGCTTCACAAGCCTGAATTCCGACGCCGCCGCCGCGGCCTTGCGTCCGTGGGCCGGGCTCAGCCGTAGACTCGCCTCAAGCTTGGAGTCGCCCGTCGGTGTTTGCATGTTATGGTACGAAGGACACGAGGGGTAAGCGAAGATGACTATCGCCCACGACTCGTCATCCCTGGCCGATCTGGCCCACACGCCGGGCGCCCTGCGCCGCGCGCCGGAGTTGTCCGGCTCGACCGCCGCCTTCCGAAGCGCTCTTGGCCTCCTGGCCCGAAACTGGACGGTGGGCAAGCTCACCTTCGTCCTGCCGAACGACAAGGAACTCACCATTGTCGGGCCCGAGCCGGGACCCAGCGCGCGTCTCGTCGTGCGCGACTACGCCTTCATGAACCGGGTGCTGTCGGCTGGTGATATCGGGTTCGCCGAGGGCTTCATGGCGCAGGAGTGGGATACGCCGGACATGGCCGCCCTGCTCTGCGCCTTCAGTCTGAACTTCGACAAGATCGAGCGCCTGGCCTTAGGCGCGCCGCTGATGTGGGTGCTCAACCGCATCCTGCACGTCTTCCGCGACAACAGCCGCGCCGGCGCAAAGAAGAACATCCACGCCCACTACGACCTGGGCAACGCCTTCTATTCCCGGTGGCTGGACGCCACCATGACCTACTCGGCGGCCAGGTTCGACCACGAGGGCCAGGATCTGGCGCAGGCGCAGCAGAACAAGTACCGGCTGCTGACCCAGCAGATGGCCCTGGAGCCGAAGCATCATGTGCTGGAGATCGGCTGCGGCTGGGGTGGCTTCGCCGAATATGCGGCCAAGACGGTCGGCGCCAAGGTGACCGCCATCACCATCTCCAAGGAGCAGTGCGACTTCGCCGCCAAGCGTATGTTCGACCAGGGCCTGTCCGAGCGGGCCGAGATTCGCCTGGTGGACTATCGCGATGTGGACGGGACCTATGACCGCGTCGCCTCCATCGAGATGTTCGAGGCGGTCGGCGAGAAATACTGGCCGAGCTATTTCAGCAAGATCGCCGAGGTGCTGAAGCCCGGCGGACAGGCCGGCCTGCAGATCATCACCATCCAGGACGAGTTCTTCGAGGCCTATCGTCGTCGCGCGGACTTCATCCAGCGCTACATCTTCCCCGGCGGCATGCTGATCAGCGAGGCGCGCCTGCGCCAGGAGACGACGGCCGCCGGCCTCGCCTGGCGCGACATCAGCCGCTTTGGCCAGGACTATGCCGACACGCTGGCGGAATGGACCCGCCGGTTCGAGGCGGCCTGGCCGGAAATCCGCCAGAATGGCTTTGACGAGCGGTTCCGGCGGCTCTGGCGCTTCTATCTGGCCTATTGCGAGGCCGGTTTCCGCACCGAGCGGACAGATGTGGTCCAGCTCAGCCTGTCGAAAAGCTGAAGGACCGCGCCGCTTGCCCCTGTTCCTGGGCCTGTGGCGCGCTTAAGTAGCGGCCCATGACCGTCGCAAACAGCGTTCTCGACACCATCGGCGACACGCCGCTCATCCGCCTCAACCGGGCCAGCGAACTGACCGGCTGCGAAATCCTCGGCAAGGCGGAGTTCATGAATCCCGGCCAGTCGGTCAAGGACCGGGCGGCGCTCTATATCGTGCGCGAGGCCCAGGCCAAGGGCCTGCTGCGGCCTGGCGGGCGGATCGTGGAAGGCACCGCGGGCAATACCGGCATCGGCCTGGCCATGGTCGCCAAGGCCCTGGGCTACCGCGCCACCATCGTCATCCCCCGGACCCAGAGCCAGGAAAAGAAGGACGCCATCCGCCTGTTCGGCGCCGAGCTGGTCGAGGTGGACGCCGTCCCCTACTCCAACCCCGACAACTATGTGCGCTATTCCGGCCGCCTGGCCGAGGAGCTGGCGGCCCGCGAACCCAATGGGGCGATCTGGGCCAACCAGTTCGACAATGTCGCCAATCGCCAGGCCCACGCCGAGACCACAGGACCGGAGATCTGGGCTCAGACCGATGGCAAGGTCGACGGCTTCATCTGCGCCGTAGGCTCCGGCGGCACCCTGGCCGGGGTCGCCCAGGCTCTGCGGACGCACCGGCCGGACGTGAAGATCGGCCTCGCCGACCCCTATGGCGCAGCGCTCTATTCCTACTACACGACCGGCGAACTCAAGTCGGAGGGCGGCTCGATCAGCGAAGGCATCGGCCAGGGCCGGATCACCGCCAATCTCGAGGGCCTGACGGTCGACCACGCCTATCGCATCGCCGACGACGAGATGCTGGGGGTGATCTACGATCTGGTGGAGCACGAGGGCCTGGTGATGGGCGGCTCCACCGGCGTCAATGTGGCCGGCGCCATCCGCATGGCCAAGGACCTGGGGCCTGGCCACACCATCGTGACCATCCTGTGCGACCAGGGCGCGCGTTATCAGAGCAAGATCTTCAACAGGGCGTTCCTCACGGAAAAGGGCCTGCCCGTTCCGACCTGGCTCTGACCATGGAGACCGGCCCCCTCGTCTCCGTCGACTGGCTGGCCCAACGTCTGGGTGATCCGGACCTCAAGGTGGTGGACGCCACCTGGTACATGCCGGCCGAACAGCGCCCGGGGCTGGAGGAGTTCCGCAAGGGGCATGTTCCCGGCGCGGTCTTCTTCGACATAGACCTGATCTCCGATCCGGAGACCGACCTCCCGCACATGCTGCCGCCTCCGGCCGTCTTCGCCGCGGCCGCGTCTCGCCTGGGCCTCAACCCGTCGCATCGGATCGTCGTCTATGACGGCCAGGGCATCTTCTCCAGCCCGCGGGTCTGGTGGACGCTGCGGGTCATGGGGTTCGAGAAGGTGGCCGTGCTGGACGGCGGCCTGAAGGCCTGGCGCGCGGCCGGCCAGCCGGTGGAGGCCGGTGATCCCGAACCCAGCGAAGTCGAGAGCACAGCGCAGCTGCGGCCCCATCTGGTGCGCAGCCTGGACGAGGTGCGCCAGGCCCTGGACGATCCAGAGGTCCAGCTGCTCGACGCCCGGCCGTCCGGGCGCTTCCTGGGTGAGGTTCCAGAGCCGCGCCCCGGTCTGCGGGGCGGTCACATGCCCGGCGCCTGCAACCTGCCCTGGAACGCCGTAGTCGCCCCGGACGGGACCCTGCGGTCGCCGGACGAACTGCGGGGCGCCTTCGCCGTGGCCGGCGTCAACCTGGAGCGCCCGATCATCGCCACCTGTGGGTCAGGGGTGAGCGCCGCGGTCCTGGCGCTGGCCTTGGCGCGGCTGGGGGTGGAGCAGGTCCCGATCTATGACGGCTCCTGGAGCGAATGGGGCGGCCGCACCGACACGCCGGTGACTGTCGGGCCGTGAGCCAGATGATCGTCCGCCCAGCCCGCCCCGACGATCTCCCCCTGCTGCCGGAGATCGAGCTGTCGGCCGCCAGCCTCTTTCGGGATGAGGGCGTGGTCATTATCGCCGGCGAGGCCGACGACGCCCCCCTCGACTTCACCCCCGCCGAGGTCTGGGCGCCCATCGCGGCGGCCGGCCTCTTGTGGGTCATGGCCGAGGGCGACGGGCCACCCGGCGCCTTCCTGGCCGCTCGGATTGAGGAGAACCGCCTCCATATCCTGGAATTCGACGTGCACCGCCGTCATCAGGGCCAGGGCCTGGGCCGCCGTCTCCTGGCCTTCGCCATCGATGAGGCGCGCAGCCGTGGACTGGAGGGGCTTAGCCTCACCACCTTCCGCGACGCCCCCTGGAATGCGCCCTTCTATGCCTCGGCCGGATTTCAGATCATCGGGCGGGACACAGCCCCCGCCAACCTGCGGGCCTATCTCGACAGCGAGGCGGCCCGCGGCCTGGATCCGGCCCGCCGCTGCGCCATGATCCTGCGGCTCTAACGGACGGGCGGGGCGTACATCAGTCCTGGCTCAGGCGCGCTCCAGAGCGCATTCAGACCTCGCTCCAGCCTGAGGCCGGAATCGGCGCCGAGATTGCGCCGAAAGACCTCGTTGTAGGCGCCGACCTGGGCGATGGCCTGATAGGCCCAGTCGTCCTCCAGGCCGAGCAGGGCGCCCAACTCGCCGTCGACCCCCAGGAGGCGCCGGGTCTCAGGGTCGGACGCGGTCTCGCGCGAACCTTCTACCGTGGTTGAGTTCACGCCCAGTTCTTCGGCGATGATCAGGGCGTTGACGGTCCATCTGACGATATCGGTCCAGGCCGGATCGTCCTGGCGCACCACAGGTCCCAGCGGCTCCTTCGAGATCACCGTCGGCAGGATCACGTGTGCGTTGGGATTGTTCATGATCGACCGGGCCGAGGCCAGGGCCGAGACGTCGGCGGTGAAGACGTCGCATTCCTCGCCCTCATAGGCGGTGCGCGCATCGGCCTCGTTGTCGAACACCACGGGGGTGAATTCGAGGCCGCGGGCGCGGAAATAGTCGCCGAGATTGCCTTCGGTCACCGTGCCGGACTGCACGCAGATCCGCGCGCCATTGAGTTCGTCGGCGCTGGTCAGGTTGAGCGACCGCGGCGCCAGGAAGCCCTGGCCGTCATAATAGGTGACGCCTGCGAAATCGAGACCGAGGCCGGCGTCCCGCGACAGGGTCCAGGAGGTGTTGCGCGACAGGATGTCCACCTGCCCCTCCTGCAACTCGGCGAATCGGTTCTGGGCCGAAACCGACTGGTAGCGGACGGCGCCGGCGTCTCCGAGGACGGCCGCGGCCACCGCCCGGCAGATATCCACATCGAACCCCCGCCAGACTCCGCGGACGTCCTGCACCGCAAAGCCCGCCAGTCCCGCATGGACCCCGCACCGCACATGGCCTCGGCGGCGAACGGCCTCCAGGGTCGGGCTGGGGGTCGCGGCGAAGTCCCGGGCCACGGCCGTCGTCTTGGGCGCAGGCGCAGGTTCAGGTTCCGGGGACTCCGTCTCCCGGCCGCATCCGGCCAGGACCAGCGACAGGACAGCGGACGCCGCGAGGCGTCGGATCATGGGGGGCTCCTTGATCGGACAGGACGGGAAAGGTCTAGTACAGGGAGTTTCGCCCCTGATGCCTCACGAACGTCAACCCGCATGACCGAAGAAACCCGCCTGATCCACTCGGGTCTGGCAGAAACGCCCCTTGCGCGCACCGTCGGCCCGCCGATCCAGCGTGGCTCCACCGTTCTGCTGCCCAATGCGGCGGCGCTCTATGACGACGGCGCCTATCTGACCTATGGCCGCCAGGGCCTGGCGGCGCAGAGCGCGCTGATGGCCGCCCTGGCCGAGCTGGAGCATGCCGAGGCGGTCACCCTCTATCCTTCGGGCCTGGCGGCCCTCACCGGCGCCATGCTGGCCGTGCTGAAGGCCGGCGACGAGGTGCTGGTGGTCGACGCCATCTACAAGCCCACCCGCCGCTTCTGCGATGCGGTGCTGGTCCGCTACGGGGTCAAGGTGACCTATTACGCCCCTGGCCTTGGGGCCGCGGAGCTCATGGCCCTCTGCAGCGCGGCCACCCGCCTGATCGTGCTGGAGTCCCCGGGCTCGCTCAGCTTCGAGATGCAGGACGCGCCTGGCATCGCCGCCGCGGCCCGCGGGCGCGACATCCTCACCCTGATCGACAACACCTGGGCCGCAGGTCTGCTGTTCAAGCCGCTCGACCATGGGGTCGATATCAGCGTCCAGGCCCTGAC
>NZ_JAUSLG010000098.1 GCF_030646615.1 Phenylobacterium sp.
CCGGTGGACCTGCCGTTCCTGATGCCGGTGGAAGACGTGTTCTCGATCTCGGGCCGCGGCACGGTGGTCACGGGCCGGATCGAAAAGGGCATCGTCAAGGTCGGCGAGGAAGTCGAGTTCGTCGGCATCCGTCCGGTCCAGAAGACGGTCTGCACGGGCGTGGAAATGTTCCGCAAGCTGCTTGACCAGGGCCAGGCGGGCGACAACGTCGGCGTGCTGCTGCGCGGCACCAAGCGTGAAGACGTCGAGCGCGGCCAGGTGCTGTGCAAGCCCGGCTCGATCACGCCGCACACCAAGTTCACGGCCGAGGCCTACATCCTGACCAAGGACGAAGGTGGCCGTCACACGCCGTTCTTCACCAACTACCGGCCGCAGTTCTACTTCCGCACGACCGACGTCACAGGCATCATCAAGCTGAAGGAAGGCGTGGAAATGATCATGCCGGGCGACAACGCCGAACTGGACGTGGAGCTGATCACCCCGATCGCCATGGACCAGGGCCTGCGCTTCGCCATCCGCGAAGGCGGCCGCACGGTCGGCGCCGGCGTCGTGGCCAAGATCGTCGAGTAGCGCTTCCCTGCGTGGTTCGACACGCGCTTCGCGCTGCTCACCATGACGTGCACTTGAGTACGTCATCCTGAGCAGGCCCAAAGGGCCGTGTCGAAGGACGCAAACCAGGATCAGGCCCTCCGGTGGAAACGCCGGGGGGCTTTTTCTTTGGCCGGCCGGGCGAAACGGGCCAGTCTTGCGCCTGGAGAAACGCCGGTGAACGACGCCCCTGTATATAAAGAGACCGATCTCGCCGCCCCCGCGATGGCCCAGGCGCGGCGGGCGATCACCTTGATCCTGTCCCGGCATGAGCCCTGGCCGGCCTTCGTCATCGACCGGGACTGGACCGTGCTGGCCGCCAACGACGCGGGTCAGCGGTTGGTCCGGCTGATGCTCGGCGAGAGCCGCGTGGCCCGGCCGATGAACCTCATGCGGCTGTTCCTGGCCCCCGACGAACTGCGCCCCCACGTCATGAACTGGCCGGCCTTCGCGGGCGCGATGTTGCGCCGGGCGTCCATCGAGGCGGCGGCCGCGCCGGACGACGCTGGTCTGCAGGGCGCCTGGAGCGATCTGCTGGCCCTGCCGGACGTCGCCGGCCTGCTGATGGCCGACCCCGCGCTGTCGCCCGAGCCGCTGTGCGAGGTCCGCTTCGCCTCGCAACAGCGCGAACTGGGCCTGATCCCGACCACCGTCGCCTTCGCCACGCCTGGCGAGCCGCTGCTGGCGGCCCTGCGCATCGAGGCCTTCCTGCCGTCGGACGATGAGTCTGAGGCGTTGTTGCTCGCGCTTGCGGGCGGAGAATAGGGGCTAGGGACTAGGGATTAGGGACTAGTAAGGATTCTGCGGCGTGGCCGGGGATTGCCTAGCCCCTAGCCCCTAGCCCCTAGCCCCTAGCCCCTAGCCCCTAGCCCCTAGCCCCTAGCTCCTAGCCCCTCACCGCCACCCACATGACCTCCCTGTCATGACCTCGAATTAAGCTGCCTCGCGCCGTCCGCGCGCCTAGCGTCCCGCCATCATCACGCATTGAGGGGAGACAATCCGATGCGCGCGTTTCTGACAGTCGGCGTCGCGACCGCGGCGCTTCTGGGGGCCACCGCCGCCCAGGCCGCTTCCGTGGAGATCAAGGATGCGGTCGCCCGCGTCGTGGTCATTCCCGAGGACCGGGCCGACGTGAAGGTCGAGTTCCTGACCACCAGCACGGGCCTGCCGCTGACGGTCCGCGCCGAGGGCGACAAGACCGTCATCGACGGCGACCTGAGTCGGGGCGCCATCCGCAACTGCCGCACCTTCAACGGCCAGACCAGCGTCTCGGTGCGCGGCAAGACCTTCGGCTGGGACGCCCTGCCGCAGGTGGTGGTCCGCGTTCCGATGGACGCCAGGGTCGCCGGCGGCGGCGCGGTGTTCGGCAGCATCGGCCGCACCAGCAGCCTGACCCTGTCCAACGCCGGCTGCGGCGACTGGACGGTCGGCAATGTCGCCGGCGAGCTGACCATCAACCAGGCCGGCTCGGGCGACACCACGGTCGGCGAGGCCGGCAAGACCTCGATCAACATCGCCGGCTCCGGCGACGTGGCCACGGCTGCCATCGGCGCCCTGTCGGTCAGCATCGCCGGATCTGGCGACGTCAACGCGGCCTCGGTCTCCGGTCCGGTTTCGGTCAACATCATGGGCTCCGGCGACGTGACGGTTCGCGGCGGCAAGGTCGGGGCGGTGGACGTGTCGATCGCCGGCTCGGGCGACGTGGTCGTCATGGCCCCGGCCGAGAGCGTCAGCGCCAGGATCGCCGGCTCCGGCGACGTGCGGGTGACCAGCGTGTCGGGCTCGGTGAGCAGGAAGGTCGCCGGCTCGGGCGAGGTGATCGTCGGCCCGATCGACGACGACGAATAGGTCGAGGCCCCCCGAACAGGGGATACGTCGCCGGCCGCGCCTGCCTAGGGTGGCGCCGTGCGGAACTCCCCCGGCCGGCTCGTGTGGTCGTCGTTCACGAGCGGGCCGGGCGCGGGTTTGCCCGCCTCCGGTCGGCGCTGTCCCTCCAAGGGCGCCGCCCGGCAGGAGTTCCGCCACCCTGGGGTCCAGATAGCGTGAAGCCCCGGAGCATTCGGCTCCGGGGCTTCTTTTACGACGCCGCCTGACCGGGGGAGGAACAGGGCGCGGCGTTGTCAGAAACGCGACAACTCAACCTGAACGATTTCGCCGGAACCGCCTTGTCCTGAATCGAACGCCAGGGCGGCGGTTCCGGCGAGCCGTCTACTGCAGGCCGCCGAACAGCGCCTGGGCGCCGGCCAGGTCGGCGCCGGAGCGGTCGCGGGCCCGAAGGTCGCCGCCAAAGCCGAACCGCACGCCGATCTTCACGGTGTCGGCGGTCAGGTCCAGGTCATTGGCCTCGGTGCGGTCGTAGCCGCCGAAGACGCTCCAGTTGGTCCCGGCGAACTGGTATTCGCCGCCCGCGCCGATGGTCCACAGGTCGGCGTCGCCGCCCGAGCCGTCGATCCGCGCCACGCCCACGCCGCCGTTGATGCGGAAGGTGTCGCTGACGAAGTAGCGCACGTCGCCGCGCGCGCCCCACAGGTCGGCGTCGATGCCATCGACCTTACCGTAACCGGCCGTGCCGACCAGCGTCACGTCGCCGAGGTGCTTCTGGGCCACGCCGCCGACGGCCCAGAGGGTCTCGCCGCCGGTCTCGCCGGCGCCGACAAAGCCGCCGGCGCGCCAGTCGGAGCCGGCATAGGTCAGGGCCAGGTCGCCCGACGCGACGGTGTCGTCGTTCAGGCCATCGTCGGTGGAGACCACCGCGGCGCCCAGGGTCACGGTCCAGTTGGAGGCGGTCGGCAGGGCGACCGAGCCGTCGAGCGCGTAGCTGTCGCCCTCGGCGTCGATCGGGCCGATGTCGATGTTGGTGTGGGCGGCCGACAGGCCCACCGAGCCAACGGGCTCGGCGGCGAAGGCGGGCGCGGAAACGGCGGCCGCCGCAAGCGCGGCGGTGACGAACAGATGGAGTTTCATAGGTGGGTATCCCCTTGTTTGACGAACCGCCGGCGTCTTCGGCCGGTCGGGGAGGGGGCATCTATTTGCGCGCCCGCGCCGTCGCAAGGGTTGCGGTCGAAGATGACTTCGAATTAATCGCGGCCGCCTTTCAGCCTTTCTGATCACCCCCGCGGACCCGGCCCGCGGGCGAGGTGGTGGACGAAATGCTTTCGCGGCCCTTGCCCGCTTGACCTTTCCGAGTCGCTGCCGTAATACCCGCCGCTCTGTTGGACCGGCAGTGCACTTCGGTGCAGACGCGGCCCGCGGAACGAACCGACCTATGGCTTTCCATCAAAGGAAAATCGCGGTCGGGGAGCAGGTCCTCGCGGATGTCCGCCTGGACCACTTTCGTTTTTGCGGACTAGCGTGTCCGACCCATCTCCTCGGGGATGACGTCGGGTTGGTCTTTGAAATGGTCTGAAGCACGCGGGCGCCGCCCTTTTGGGAGCCCTTTGGGAAACACGAGCGATATGGATCGTCAGAACATCCGCATCCGGCTCAAGGCCTTCGATCATCGCGTGCTGGATCATTCCACCCGCGAGATCGTGAACACGGCCAAGCGCACGGGCGCCACCGTCAGGGGGCCGATCCCCCTGCCCACGCTCATCGAGAAATTCACCGTCAACCGCTCGCCGCACGTCGACAAGAAGTCGCGCGAGCAGTTCGAGATCCGCACCCACAAGCGCGTGCTGGATATCGTCGACCCCACCCCGCAGACCGTGGACGCGCTCATGAAGCTCGACCTGTCCGCTGGCGTGGACGTCGAGATCAAGCTCTAAGGGGACCAGCCGATGCGTACCGGCGTGATCGCCAAGAAGCTGGGCATGGCGCGCTTTTTCGATGAAAGCGGCGTCCATGTTCCCGTCACCGTCCTGAGCCTTGAAGGCTGTCAGGTCGTGGCGCACCGCACCCAGGAGAAGGACGGCTATGTCGCCCTTCAGCTCGGGGCGGGCTTCAAGAAGGCCAAGAACACCACCAAGGCCCTGCGCGGCCACTTCGCCAAGGGTGAAGTGGAACCCAAGCGCACGCTCGGTGAATTCCGTGTGTCTGAAGACAACCTGATCGATGTGGGCGCTGAGATGAGCGCCGAGCACTTCGTCCCCGGCCAGAAGGTCGATGTGACGGGGACCACCATCGGTAAGGGGTTCGCCGGCGCCATGAAGCGCTGGAACTTCGGCGGCATGCGCGCCACCCACGGCGTGTCGGTGTCCCACCGGGCCCACGGCTCGACGGGTCAGCGCCAGGATCCCGGCAAGACGTTCAAGGGCAAGAAGATGGCCGGCCACTACGGGGTCGAGACCGTCACCACCCTGAACCTGACCGTCTGGCGGGTCGACGCCGAGCGGAACCTGATCATGGTCAAGGGCGCGGTCCCCGGTTCTGAGGGCTCCTTTGTCAAGATCCGCGACGCGGTGAAGTCCGCTCTGCCGGCCGACGCCCCCAAGCCGGGCGGCGTTCGCAAGTCCGGCGAACAGGCGTCCGCGCCTGTCGCGGAAGAAGCTCCGGCTGAAGCGCCGGCTGCCGAGGGCCAGGAATAATGAAGCTCGACGTCATTAAGCTCGACGGCGGCAAGGGCGGTTCGATCGACCTGTCCGACGCCATCTTCGGCATCGAAGACATCCGCGGCGACATCCTCCAGCGGGTCGTGACCTGGCAGCTCGCCAAGCGTCGCGCCGGCACGCACAAGATCCAGGTGCGTAACGAGGTCTCTCGCACTGGCAAGAAGATGTACAAGCAGAAGGGCACCGGCGGCGCCCGTCACGGCTCGCGCCGGGCGGCCCAGTTCGTCGGCGGCGCCAAGGCCCACGGTCCCGTGGTCCGCAGCCACGCCTTCGACCTGCCCAAGAAGATCCGGACGATGGCCCTGCGCCACGCCCTGTCCTCTAAGGCCAAGGCCGGCGCCCTGGTGGTGCTGGACTCCGTGGTCCTGTCCGAGGCCAAGACGGCCGGTCTGCGCGCCAACTTCGCCAAGCTCGGCCTGACCAATGCTCTGGTCATCGCCGGCCCCGAGGTTGACGGCAACTTCCGCCTGGCCGCCCGCAACATCCCCAATGTGGACGTGCTGCCGAACGCCGGCCTGAACGTCTACGACGTGCTGCGTCGCCACACCCTGGTCCTGACCAAGGATGCGGTGGACGCGATCAATGCGCGTTTTGCTGAGAAGGAAGCTGCGTGATGGCTGAGCCGACCGCCCGCCACTACGACACCGTCCTCGCTCCGGTGATCACCGAAAAGGCGACCCTGCTCTCGGAGCAGAACAAGGTCGTCTTCCGGGTCGCCGCCGATGCGTCGAAGGACGAGATCGCCGCCGCCGTTGAATCGCTCTTCAAGGTCAATGTGACCAAGGTCAACACCCTGAACGTCAAGGGTAAGACCAAGCGTTTCCGCGGCATCACCGGTCGTCGTTCCGACGTCAAGAAAGCCATCGTGACGCTGGCCGAAGGCCAGTCGATCGACATTACGACGGGGCTCTGATCCGATGGCCTTGAAACAATTCAACCCGACTTCGCCTGGCCGTCGCGGCCTGGTGCTGGTCGACAAGTCCGAGCTCCACAAGGGCCGCCCTGAGAAGTCCCTCGTCGAGGGTCTGACCAAGTCCGGCGGTCGTGGCGGCGGTGGCCGTATCGCGGTCCGCTTCCGCGGCGGCGGCGCCAAGCGCCTGTACCGCAAGGTGGACTTCAAGCGTCGCAAGTTCGACGTGGTCGGCGTGGTCGAGCGTCTCGAATACGACCCCAACCGCACCGCCTTCATCGCCCTGGTGAAGTATGCCGACGGCGAGCTGGCCTACATCCTGGCCCCGCAGCGCCTGAAGGCCGGCGATGAGGTGATCGCCGCCGAGAAGGCCGACGTGAAGCCGGGCAACGCCATGCCCCTTCGCGCCATGCCCATCGGCACGATCATCCACAATATCGAGCTGAAGCCGCTGAAGGGCGGGCAGGTGGCCCGTTCGGCCGGCGCCTACGCCCAGCTGGTCGGCCGCGACGCCGGCTACGCCCAGATCCGCCTGAACTCGGGCGAGCTGCGCATGGTCCAGGATAGCTGCATGGCCACGGTCGGCGCCGTCTCGAACCAGGACCATATGAACGAGGTCCTCGGCAAGGCTGGCCGCTCGCGTCACAAGGGTCGTCGTCCGCACGTCCGCGGCGTCGCCATGAACCCGATCGACCACCCGCACGGCGGTGGTGAAGGCCGGACCTCCGGCGGTCGTCACCCTGTGACGCCGTGGGGCAAGCCGACCAAGGGGCGCAAGACCCGTACCAACAAGACGACGGACAAGTTCATCATCCGTTCGCGCCATGCTCGGAAGGCCCGCTAAGTCATGACCCGCTCCGTCTGGAAAGGTCCGTTCGTCGACGGATACCTGCTCAAGAAGGCCGAAGCCGCTCAAAGCTCCGGCCGCAAGGACACGATCAAGACCTGGTCGCGTCGCTCCACCATCATGCCGCAGTTCGTCGGCCTGACCTTCGGCGTCCACAACGGCCACAAGCATGTGCCGGTCCTGGTCTCTGAAGAGATGGTCGGCATGAAGTTCGGCGAGTTCGCTCCCACCCGGTATTTCCCGGGTCACGCGGCCGACAAGAAGGCCAAGAGGAAGTAGTCATGGCCAAGCAAGCGAAAGCGCGCCGCCTGGCGTCCGTCGAGGCCATGGCCAAGGTGCGGACCCTGCGGATCAGCCCTCAGAAGCTGAACCTGGTGGCCCAGTCGATCCGTGGCCTCAAGGTCCAGCAGGCGCTGAACGAGCTCGAATTCAGCCACAAGCGCATCGCTCGCGATGTCCGCAAGGCGCTGTATTCGGCCGTTTCCAACGCCGAGAACAACCACAACCTCGACATCGACACCCTGGTCGTCGCCGAGGCCTTCGTGGGCAAGAACCTGGTGATGAAGCGCTTCCATGCCCGTGCGCGTGGCCGCGCCTCGCGGGTCGAGAAGCCCTTCTCCGAGATCACCATCGTGGTCCGCGAACTTGGTGAGGCTGCCTGATGGGCCAGAAAATCAATCCGGTCGGGCTTCGCCTCGGCATCAACCGCACCTGGGACAGCCGCTGGTTCGCCGACGGCCGTGACTATGGGCGTCTGCTGCATGAAGACCTGAAGATCCGCAAGGAACTGAAGAAGCGTATCGGCCAGGCCGGCGTTTCGCGGATCATCATCGAGCGTCCGCACAAGAAGTGCCGCATCACCATCTATGCGGCGCGTCCTGGCGTGATCATCGGCAAGAAGGGCGCCGATATCGACAAGCTCCGCAAGGACCTGTCGGCCCTGACCGATGGCGACGTTCACCTGAACATCGTCGAAATCCGCAAGCCGGAAACCGACGCCCAGCTGGTGGCCGAGAACATCGCCCAGCAGCTCGAGCGCCGGATCGCCTTCCGCCGCGCCATGAAGCGCTCGATGCAGTCGGCCATGCGCCTGGGCGCCAAGGGCGTCCGCATCAACGTTTCGGGCCGTCTCGGCGGCGCGGAAATCGCGCGGATGGAATGGTATCGCGAAGGTCGCGTGCCGCTTCACACCCTGCGTGCGGACATCGACTACGGTTTCGCCGAAGCCAAGACCACCTACGGCATCATTGGCGTGAAGGTCTGGGTGTTCAAAGGCGAAGTGCTCGAGCACGACCCCATGGCTCTGGATAAGCGCCTGGCCACCGAGTCCGGTCCGGCCGGCGAGGGCGGTGGCCGTGGTGATCGTGGTGATCGTGGCCCGCGCCGCGACCGCCGCGACCAGGCTGGCGCGTAAGGATTAGTAGTCATGCTGTCTCCTAAGAAGACCAAGTTTCGGAAGCAGTTCAAAGGGCGCATCCATGGTGCGGCCAAGGGCGGTTTCACGCTGAACTTCGGCTCGTACGGCCTGAAGTCCCTCGAGCCGGAACGCGTCACCGCGCGCCAGATCGAAGCGGCGCGTCGGGCGATCACCCGCCAGATGAAGCGTCAGGGCCGCGTCTGGATCCGGATCTTCCCGGACCTGCCGGTCACCGACAAGCCGGCCGAAGTGCGGATGGGTAAGGGCAAGGGTTCGGTCGAGTACTGGGCCGCGCGCGTTCACCCCGGCCGCATCATGTTCGAAATCGACGGCGTGCCGGACGATATCGCCCGTGAAGCCCTGCGCCTCGGCGCAGCCAAGCTGCCGGTGAAGACCCGCATCGTCACCCGCATCGATCCTATCGCGGAGCACGCGTGATGAAAGCTGCCGACGTCCGGGGGATGACCCCCGACCAGATCGCCGACTCGCTGCTGAACCTTAAGAAGGAGCAGTTCAACCTGCGCTTCCAGGCGGCGACCGGCCAGGTGGAGAAGACCCACCGAGTCAACGAGATCCGCAAGGATATCGCCCGGCTGAAGACCATCCTGCGCGGCAAGCAGGCCTCGGCCTAAGGAGACCATTGATGCCGAAACGAATTCTTGAAGGCGTGGTCGTCTCCGACAAGGGCGACAAGACCATTGTCGTAAAAGTCGAGCGCACCATCCTGCACCCGGTGCTGAAGAAGATTGTCCGTCGCTCGAAGCGCTATCACGCGCACGACGAGGGCAATGTGTACAAGACGGGCGAACGCGCACGCATCATCGAGTGTGCGCCGAAGTCGAAGCTTAAGACCTGGGAGGCTCTGCCCAAGCAGACCGCCCAGTCAACGACGTGAGAAAGGGTCTCATCCGATGATCCAGATGCAGACTAACCTCGAAGTCGCCGACAATTCCGGCGCGCGTCGTGTGATGTGCATCAAGGTGCTGGGCGGCGCCGGACGGCGCTATGCCGGCGTTGGCGACAAGATCGTCGTCTCCGTGAAGGAAGCCATTCCCCGCGGGCGCGTGAAGAAGGGCGACGTGCTGCAGGCCATCGTGGTCCGCACCTCTTCGGCCATCAAGCGCAAGGACGGTTCGGTCATCCGCTTCGACAAGAACGCCGCGGTGATCGTGAACAAGCAAAGCGAGCCGATCGGCACGCGGATCTTCGGCCCGGTTCCCCGTGAACTGCGCGCCAAGAACCACATGAAGATCATCTCGCTCGCTCCTGAGGTGCTGTGATGGCCGCGAAGATCAAGAAGGGCGACCGCGTCGTCGTCCTGACCGGCAAGGACAAGGGCCGTCAGGGCTCCGTCGTCCGCGTGATGCCGAAAGAGGAACGCGTCGTGGTGGAAGGCCTGAACATGGTTCAGCGTCACACCCGCCCGACGCAGGGCGATCCCCAGGGCGGGATCAAGAACAAGGAAGCGCCGCTTCACGTCTCGAACGTGGCCATCATCGACTCCAACGGCAAGCCGACCCGCGTCGGCTTCAAGGTGGATGGCGATAAGAAGGTTCGCGTCGCCAAGACGACCGGCGAGGTTATCAATGGCTGATCAGGCTTACGAACCCCGGCTGAAAACCGAGTATCGCCAGCGCATCCGCGCAGCGATGAAGGAACAGTTCGGCTACACCAACGAGATGCAGATCCCCAAGCTGGACAAGATCGTCCTGAACATGGGCGTCGGCGAAGCGGTGGCCGACAGCAAGAAGATCCAGTCGGCGATCACCGACCTGACCAAGATCGCCGGTCAGAAGCCCGCGCCCACCCGCGCCCGCCAGTCCATCGCCGGCTTCAAGCTGCGCGAGAACATGGTGATCGGGGCCAAGGTGACCCTGCGCAAGGACCGGATGTACGAGTTCCTCGACCGCCTCGTGACCATCGCCCTTCCGCGGGTGAAGGATTTCCGCGGCCTGAAGCCGACCTCGTTCGACGGCTATGGCAACTACGCCATGGGCCTGAAGGAGCACCTGGTGTTCCCCGAGATCAACTATGACCAGATCGATCAGATCTGGGGCATGGACATCATTGTCTGTACGACTGCGAAAACCGACGACGAAGCCCGTCAGCTTCTCCGGGAATTCCAGTTCCCGTTCAACGCTTAGGAACGGGAGAGGATAGAAGACATGGCCAAGAAAAGCGCAGTCAACCGCAACGAGAGGGTCAAGGCCCTCGTCAAGCAATACGCCGAAAAGCGCGCCGCGCTGAAGGCGATCGCCAATGACGAAAGCCTGCCCCTGGAGGAGCGTTTCGAGGCTCGGCTCAAGCTCGCCGAACTGCCCCGGAACTCGTCCAAGGTGCGGATTCGCAACCGTTGCGACGTCACCGGCCGCCCGCGCGGCTATTATCGCAAGCTGAGGATGAGCCGTATCGCGCTTCGCGATCTGGGCTCGTCGGGGCAGATCCCCGGCCTCGTTAAGTCGAGCTGGTAGGAGGGTCCAATGGTGAACGACCCCATCGGCGATCTGATCGCCCGCATCAAGAACGCCGCCATGCGTGGCCGCAGCAAGGTCTCCACACCGGCCTCGAAGATGCGCGCGCGCGTCCTCGACGTGCTGGCCGAGGAAGGCTACATCCGCGGCTACCAGCTGGTGCAGAAGCCAGGCGCCTTCCCGGAGTTCGAGATCGAACTCAAGTACTTCGACGGCGCGCCGGTGATCGTTGAGATCCGTCGCGTGTCCAAGCCGGGCCGCCGCGTCTATTCGTCGATCAAGGACCTGAAGCCGATCAAGAACGGCCTCGGGATCTCGATCCTGTCGACGCCCAAGGGCGTCATGTCCGACACCGCCGCCCGCGACGCTAATGTGGGTGGTGAAGTGCTCTGCAGGGTCTACTGATATGTCGCGTATCGGAAAGAAGACGGTTCCCGTCCCGAACGGCGTGCAGGTGACGATCGCCGGTCAGACGGTCAAGGTGAAGGGCCCCAAGGGGGAGCTTTCCTGGACGGTGGCCGAAGAGATCGAAATCCGCCAGGAAGACGGCGAACTGGTTCTCGCCAAGAAGGTGGAGACCACCCGCGCCCAGTCCATGTGGGGTCTGTCCCGCACCCTGGTGGCCAATATGGTCACCGGCGTCACCGACGGCTATGAGCGCACGCTCGAGCTGGTCGGGGTGGGCTATCGCGCCGCGATGAAGGGCCAGATGCTGTCCATGCAACTGGGCTTCAGCCACGACGTGGAAATCGAGGCTCCGGCCGGCGTTACCTTCGCCACGCCGAAGCAGACCGAAGTGAAGATCAGCGGCATCGACAAGCAGCTGGTCGGCGAGACCGCCGCCCGTATTCGCCGTATCCGTCCGCCGGAGCCCTACAAGGGCAAGGGTGTCCGCTACGCCGGCGAAAAGGTCCGGCGCAAGGAAGGCAAGAAGAAGTAAGCCATGGCGCTCTCTCCTCGTGACACCTCCAAGCGCCGCGCCGAGCGGAATCGCCGGCGCCTCCGCGCTCTCTCCAACGGTCGCCCGCGTCTGTCGGTCTTCCGTTCGGACAAGAACATCTATGCCCAGGTCATCGACGATGAACGCGGCGTGACCCTGGCTGCGGCGTCGTCGCTGGAAGGCGACAAGCCGGCCAAGGGCTCCGACAAGGACGCCGCGGCTCGCGTCGGCGCCCTGGTCGCCCAGCGCGCCATCGAAAAGGGCGTCAAGGACGTCGTCTTCGATCGCGGCGGCTACATTTTTCACGGCCGGATCAAGGCGCTGGCCGATGCCGCGCGTGAAGCCGGCTTGAACTTCTAGGGGTAAGCGAATGGCTCGTGGAAACGAACGCGGCGGCGGTGATCGCCGGGACCGCAATCGCGGTAACCCCGCGGACGACCGCGCCGACAGCGACATCGTCGAAAAGCTGGTGCACATCAACCGCGTCGCGGCGACCGTTAAGGGGGGCCGTCGGTTCTCCTTCGCCGCCCTGATGGTGGTGGGCGATCAGAAGGGCCGGGTCGGCTTTGGTCATGGCAAGGCGCGTGAAGTGCCTGAGGCCATCCGCAAGGCCACCGAAGAGGCCAAGAAGTCGATGATCCGTGTGCCGCTGCGCGAAAGCCGCACCCTGCACCACGACGGCAACGGCCGTTGGGGCGCGGGCAAGGTCATGGTCCGCGCGGCGCCTCCCGGCACCGGCGTGATCGCTGGCGGCCCGATGCGCGCGGTTCTGGAAACCCTGGGCGTCCAGGACGTGGTCGGCAAGTCGGTCGGTTCGTCCAACCCCTACAACATGGTGCGCGCCACCTTCGAGGCCCTCAAGGCCCAGGCTTCGCCCCGCCAGGTGGCGGCCAAGCGTGGCAAGAAGGTCAGTGATGTCATCGGCCGCCGTTCCGACGGCGCCTCGGCCGAGTCCACTGTCGCCGCCGACGTCGAAGGATAAGCGACATGGCCAAGATCACTGTTCGTCAAAAGGCGAGCCCGATCCGCCGGGCCAAGGACCAGCGCGCCACCCTGGTGGGCCTGGGCCTGAACCGCGTGGGCCGGATCGCCACCCTGGACGACACCCCGTCGATCCGGGGCATGATCCGCAAGGTTCAGCACATGGTTGAGGTGGTGGAGGGCTAGGCCTTCCACCCCGATCCTGACCCCGCCTGGCGGGGTCTTCTTTTTCAAGCCGAGTCGGGGCGAAGGCCCCGGCGATAGATCTCGCTGGAGAGGCGCACATGACCAAGCTTAATGAACTTTCCCCCCGCGAAGGCTCCGTAAAGGGCCGTATGCGCGTGGGTCGCGGCCCGGGTTCGGGCAAGGGCAAGACCGGCGGCCGCGGCGTCAAGGGCCAGAAGTCCCGGACCGGCGTCTCCATCGCCGGCTTCGAAGGCGGCCAGATGCCGCTGCACATGCGCATGCCCAAGCGCGGCTTCAATGTTCACCGCGCGAAGGACTTCGCCGAGGTGAACCTGTGGCGCCTGGAGCAGGCCATCGCGGCCGGCAAGCTGGACGCCAAGACCGCCATCGACGCCAAGGCCCTGGTGGCCGCCGGCGTCCTGCGTCGCGAGAAGGACGGCGTCCGTCTCCTCGGCAAGGGCGAGATCAAGTCCAAGATCGACATCACCGTCTATTCCGCCTCCGCCTCGGCCATCGCCGCGGTGGAAAAGGCGGGCGGCTCGGTGACCACCACGCGTCCGCAGGCCGAAGCCGCCGAAGGCTAGGCCCACGGGCGTCCAGGGCGCCCTTGTCCTGGCCCGCCATCGTCGTCATCTGTGATGGCGACGACGGGCCGGGCAGGGCGCTTTCATCGCATCACCGGCCCTGGCCGGATGACATGCGCCCGGGCCTCCCCTATGTGTGACCGGTTCTTAGACGCGGGGATCTAAATGGCTTCGGCCGCCGAACAACTCGCAGCCAATCTCAACTTCGGCGCCTTCCAGAAGGCGACGGAGCTGCACAAGCGGATCGGGTTCACCCTTCTGGCGATGATCGTCTATCGCCTGGGGACCTATATTCCGATCCCGGGCATCGACCCGATCGCCTTCGCCCAGGCCTTCGAGGGCCAGGCCAGCGGCATTCTGGGCATGTTCAACATGTTTTCCGGCGGCGCCGTGGAACGTATGGCGATCTTCGCCCTGAACGTGATGCCCTACATCTCGGCCTCGATCATCGTTCAGCTGCTCGGCGCGGTCTATCCGCCCTGGGAGAAGCTGCGGAAAGAGGGCGGCGAGGCCGGGCGCAAGACGCTCAACCAGTACACCCGCTATCTGACCGTCGTGCTGGCCGTGTTCCAGTCCTTCGGCATCGCCATGGGGCTGTCGGCCAGCCAGGGGCTGGTCCAGAGCCCCGGACCCTTCTTCATCGTCTCCACCGTGGTCACCCTGACCGGCGGCACGCTCTTCCTCATGTGGCTGGGCGAGCAGATCACCAGCCGCGGGGTTGGCAACGGCATCTCGCTGATCATCTTCGCCGGCATCGTCGCGGTCCTGCCGCGGGGCATCTGGCAGATGTTCTCCATGACCCGCACCGGGGCCCTGTCGGGCGTCGGCATGCTGCTGATCATGGCCATCGCCATCGCCGTGGTCATCGCCATCGTCTTCATGGAGCGCTCGCAGCGCCGCCTGCTGGTCCAGTATCCCAAGCGCCAGCAGGGCAACCGCATGGTCGGCGGCGACACCTCCTTCCTGCCGCTGAAGATCAACACCGCCGGCGTCATTCCGCCGATCTTCGCCTCGAGCCTGCTGCTCCTGCCGACCACGGTGATGGGCTTCCTGGCGACGGCCGACCTGCCGCCCTGGGCCCAGTGGCTGCCGGGCACGGTGGGCGCGCTGCAGCACGGCCAGCCGCTGTTCATGCTGCTGTACGGCGCCCTGATCGTCTTCTTCTGCTTCTTCTACACCTCGATCGTGTTCAATCCGGACGATACGGCGGAGAACCTTCGCAAGTACGGGGGCTTCCTGCCGGGGATCCGGCCGGGCCGGAGGACGGCGGAGTACCTGGACTATGTCCTCACCCGCCTGACGGTGATCGGGGCGGCCTACATCACCATTGTCTGTCTGCTGCCCGAGGCGCTGATCGGTTTCTACAACGCGCCCTTCTATCTCGGGGGCACGTCGATCCTCATCGTGGTGACGGTCACCATGGACACCGTGACCCAGATCCAATCTCATTTGCTCGCCCACCAGTACGAAGGCCTCATCAAGAAGTCGAAGCTGCGGGGCGGCCGCGGGCGATCCTGAACGGGGATCGCTCGCTATACGCCGCGCCATTTCCGGCCGGCGGGGGAGGGTATTTGAAATGAATTTGATTCTGTTCGGCCCGCCGGCGGCGGGGAAGGGGACTCAGGCCAAGCGGCTGGTGGCGGAGAAGGGCATGGTCCAGCTCTCCACCGGCGACATGCTGCGGGCCGCCATCGCTTCAGGTTCTGATCTCGGCAAACAGGTCGAGGGAATCCTGCAGCGGGGCGACCTCGTGTCCGACGAGATCGTCATCGCCATGATCGAAGAGCGCCTGCCCGAGGCCGAGAAGGCCGGCGGCGCCATCTTCGACGGCTTTCCGCGGACCCTGGCCCAGGCTAAGGCGCTGGACGCCATGCTCGAAGGCCGGGGCGCCAAGATTGACTTGGTCATCCGACTCAAGGTTGACGACCAGGCTCTGATGGACCGGATCGCCGGCCGCTACGCCGAGACCGCCCGCCCCGACGACAATCCCGAGAGCTTCAAGGTTCGCCTTGGGGCCTATAACGACCAGACCGCCCCCCTGCTGCCCTACTACCAGGACCAGAACAAGCTGGTGGAAGTGGACGGCATGGGATCGATCGAGTCGGTGGCCCAGGCCATCGACGGCGCCATGACGGCCCCGCGCCCCTAGCGCGGGACCCCACGGCGCCACCCCGAAGACCCCGGAAAGTCCCGGAGTCTTCACCTTCGCCCAACGGGATGGCCAGAAATGTGCCATTCCGCCATTGACGGAAACGCAACGATCCATATAACGGGGCGCTTCCGCGAAAGGGCGCGAAGGACGTGCGGCTCATCCTGTTGAGCCGGGCGCCGTTCGCGCATCTCTGCGTGACCAGGAGATTACCCCAGTGGCCCGCATCGCAGGCGTCAACATTCCTACGAACAAGCGCGTCGTGATCGCGCTGCAGTACATCCACGGCATCGGCCAGGCCAAGGCCGCCGAGATCGTTCAGAAGGTCGGACTCGAGCCCGCGCGGCGCGTGAACCAACTGTCGGACGCCGAGGTCCTGCAAATCCGTGAGACCATCGACCGCGACTATATCGTCGAGGGCGACCTTCGTCGCGAGACGGCGGTCAGCATCAAGCGTCTGATGGACCTGGCCTGCTATCGCGGCCTGCGTCACCGTAAGGGCCTGCCGGTCCGCGGCCAGCGCACCCACACGAACGCTCGGACCCGCAAGGGCCCGGCCAAGCCGATCGCCGGCAAGAAGAAGTAAGAAAGCTAGTCGATGGCCAAGGAACCGGCGCGCGTTAAACGTCGCGAACGCAAGAACATCACCTCGGGCGTGGCGCACGTGAACGCCTCGTTCAACAACACCATGATCACGATCACCGCTGCGCAGGGGAACACCATCTCCTGGTCGTCGGCCGGGATGATGGGGTTCAAGGGGTCGCGTAAGTCGACCCCCTACGCCGCCCAGATGGCCGCCGAGGACGCCG
>NZ_JAUSLG010000058.1 GCF_030646615.1 Phenylobacterium sp.
CCGATGGATTTGCGCGAGGCGATCGCGTGAATCTTGTCCACGGGGAATTCCACTTCCTCGAGGATATTCAGCATCTCACGGCCCACATTGCCCGTGGCGCCGACGACGGCTACCCGGTAACCCATCGAAGTCTCTCCTGAATTTCGGTGCGGTGCGTTCCGTTACGCCGCCGCATGAACGCGCGCAAGCGCGCCGCCGCAAGGGCCCGACCGGCCGCGGCTTCGTCCCCCCTCACCTAGGGGCTAGGATGGATGGGCGCAACCCGGAGGCGAGGCCGCCCGGGCCCGCCTTAAGGGAGAGATCACCATGAGCCAGCCGACCACCGGCATGCCCTTCGCCGACCTGATGGGGGTGCAGATCCTGGAGCGGGCCAGGGACCGCGTGGTGGGGACGCTCACCGTCCGCGAAGACCTCTGCACCGCCGGCGGCATCCTGCACGGGGGCGCCTTCATGGCGTTTGCAGATGCGCTGGGCGCCATCGGCGGCTTCCTCAACCTGCCCGCTGGGGCGCGGACGACGACGCTGGAGAGCAAGACCAACTTCCTGGGCTCGGCCAGGGCCGGCGCCACCGTCACCGGCGAGGCGACGCCGCTACACATCGGCCGCCGCTCCAGCGTCTGGCAGACCCGCATCACCGACGAGACCGGCAGGCTGCTGGCCCTGGTCATCCAGACCCAGATGACGGTGGAGGGGTAGGCGGTGGACGCGGAGCGAGCGGCCGACATCATGCAGGCCAACCGGGCGGCCTGGAACGCCGCTCGCTATGAAGCCTGGCACGAGGCTCTTGGGTCTCCCGCCGACGCGGCCGCCCGCCTGCAGGCAGACCCCGCAAGGGCCGCCAGGCGCATCCTGCCCCATCTCGGCCCGGTCGCCGGAAAGCGGATCTGCAACGTCCAGGGGTCGCACGGCCGCCTCGCGGTCAGTCTCGCCCTTTTGGGCGCGCAAGTGACGGTGATTGATTTCGCCGAAGACAATCGGCGCTACGCCGCCGAACTCGCCGACGCGGCGCAGGTCAGCCTCGACTATGTCCTGGCCAACGTGCTGGCGGCGGCCGATCTCGGCCTGGGGGCGTTTGACGCCCTGGTCATGGAGCTCGGCATCCTCCACTACCACCTCGATATCGCGGCCTTCTTCCAGGTCATGGGACGGCTCTGCGGCGAGGACGCGGCCCTGGTCCTCCATGAATTTCACCCGGTCCAGCGCAAGCTGTTCCAGCCCTATCCAGGGCAGGCGCCGGACTACTTTTCCGCTGAGCTCGTCCGGGCGCCCGTGCCTGACCCGACCGGCCAGGACCGAGTCCTCGGAGAATGCCAGTATCGGTTCTGGACCCTGGGCGAGGTGTTGGGGGCCGCCCTGGCCGCCGGCTTCCAGGTGACGAGGTTCCAGGAACACCCCGACTGGACCGATCCGCACATTCCCGGGGCCTACACCCTCGTCGCCCACTGGCGGCCAGCCTGATCTCGGCAAGGATCGACCATGGGCCAACTTCTCCTGATCAAGCACGCGCCGCCGGAGATCACGCCTGGGGAGATCTCGCATCGCTGGGTCCTCTCGGCCGAGGGGCAGGCGCGGTGCGGCTGGCTCGCCGAGATCTGTCGGTCCAGGGGCGTGGCGCACATCTTCGCCAGTCCCGAACCCAAGACCCTGGAGACCGCGGCCTTGATCGCCATGGCGTTGGGGCTGCCCTTCCGTCCCCTGGACGGGTTGCAGGAGAACGACCGCACGGGCCTGGGCTTCGTCTCGGCCAGCGCCCTCGAGGCCCGGATCGCGGCCTTCTTTGGAACCCCCGACGCCATGGTGGTCGGACGTGAGACGGCCAACGCTGTCCTGGCGCGGTTTCAGGCCGCAGTCGACATCGCCGCCCAGGGCGCGACAGAGGGCGCCGTCGCCGTGGTCACCCACGGGACGGCCATGAGCGGCTTCATCGCGGCGCATAATTCCGTGGACGCGCTCGAGGTGTGGCGTGACCTGACCCTGCCCGGTGTCGCGGTGCTGGACGCCTCGACCTACCGGCTTCTGGAGCCGCTCATTCCCCATCCCGACGCCCAGGCGCCTAAAACCTGACCACCGGCGCCCGATCCTCCCGCAGCGCAGCACCGCGATGTTGCGTCGCAAAATTGTAGCTTGTGACCCCGGGGAAAGGGCGGCTAAGACCTGTCTCAAGGCAGCCGACAACGACGCACATCGACGACGAAGGCCGCCAGAGGAACGCCCCGCAAAGTGGTTGTCATCAACCCCCTTTTCGGGAACTGAAAAAATGATCGCTCGTATCGCTGCTCTCGCCGCCGTCGCGGCCGTCTCCATCTCGGCCCCCGCCTTCGCGCAAGGCGTCAAGGTCTCCCTCGCCGGCAAGTCGGCCGAGCAAATCCACGCCGACATCCAGGGCGCCGCCCGCTCGGTCTGCCTGCGTGAAACCACCAGCGAAACCTTCCGCCAGGCCGCCCAGGCCCGCTGCGTGAAGTCGACGGTGGAAGCCACCCTGCAAAAGGTCGGCGACTCCGAACTGGCCGCCGTGGCCGGCATCGAGCTGGCCCAGCGCTAAGCTGACCTGAAGCTCCCACGGGGGCTTCTGCGACCTCTAGGTCCCCTGGAAAGGCCGACGGCGACGTCGGCCTTTCTTGCGTCCGGGACCCGTGCTTCTTTTGAGGCTCAACCCGATCCAGGAGCCCCGCCATGGCCGACAGCGACGATCTGCAGGTGATCAACAACACCGAGGACGGCCGGTTTGAAATCCACGTCGGCGACGAAGTGGCCTATGCCGAATACCGGCTATTGAAGACCGGGATTCTGTTTCCCCATACCGAGGTCCCGCCGGCCTTCGAGGGCAAGGGTGTGGGCTCCCAGCTGGTCCGCGCGGGCCTGGACTATGCCCGCGAGCACGGCCAGGCGGTGATGCCGGTCTGCCCCTTCTTCGCCAGCTACATCAAGCGCCACGCGGAGTATCAGGACCTGCTGCATCCCGACTACCGCAAGAGCCTGGGCCTGGACTGAGGCCGGACGCGCCCCCACCCGCACAACAGGGGTTGGCGAGCCCCAACAACCTATTGTAGGGAACCTCGGGCGTTTCTGTTTTGTTCGGGGGCGGGCATGGGGCGGTTTGCGGGGCGGTTCTGGACGAAATGCGTCCTTGCGGGCTGGATTCTCCTGTCGGCGGGAAGCTGCGCGGGCCCATCTTCAGCGCAGGATGAGCATCCCGCTCTGGTGCGGGGCGCGCTGTCCAACGGCCTGGCCTACATGATCCTGCCCATGGCCGACGCCGACGGCCCCTCGTTCCGCCTGATGGTTCGCGTCGGCAGTCAGGCCGAGAGCGCGGACAACCGCGGGATCGCCCACTTCGTCGAGCACATGGCCTTCCGCTCCACCCGCAACCTCGCCGATGGCGAGATCGACCAGGTGATGGCGCGGGCCGGCGGGGCGTACGGGCGGGACCACAACGCCTTCACCGGCCGCTGGACCACCACCTATCACCTGGACCTGCCCAGCCACGACGCGGCCACGGCCGCCCGCGGGCTCGACTGGCTGCGCGACGTCGGCGACGGCCTGGTGTTCCGTCCTGAAGAGGTGACCGCCGAACGGGGCGTCGTCCTGGCTGAACGCCTGGACCGGCTGCGCTCAGGCGATGCGACCGACGAACAGGAGACCAGCTTCCACTTCCGGCCCGAGGACCATCTGACCCCGGCCGGCTCCGTGGCCACCCTGAACGCCCTGACGCCGGAAGATCTGCGGGCCTTCCACGCCAAATGGTATCGCCCAGACCGCAGCGTGATCATCGTCACCGGCGATCTCGACGCCGGCGACATGGCCGCCGAGCTGGAGCGCCGCCTCGGCGGCTGGGCGGGCGCAGGCGCGCGGCCCCGCATGCCCACCAGTCCGGCGCCCGAGCCCCCGAAGACGCCCGTCGCCCTGGCCCTGACGCCCAGCCGCCTGCCGGCCCAGAGTCTGGCCTGTCGCAACACCGCCGTTGGGGAGGAAGATCACGACGATCCCGCCAACGAACTGCGCGAGACCCTGCTGCTCAGCATCGTCAACCAGCGGCTGAGCCGGGCGGCGGCGGCGACCCCCGGGGTCTACTATCTGGGGTTCGAAGGGCCGGCCTGGTACGAAACCCGGAGGGTGGCCTGCGTGCGGGCGACCCACGCCCCGCAAAAGGGCCTGGAGGGCCTGGGCCTCGCCCAGGCGACTTTGCGGAGCTTTGTGTCTGAGGGACCGACCCAGGCCGAGATCGACGGGGCTGTGGCGAGCCAGCGGGCCTATGTGCGCGGCGCCCAGACCAGCTACGCCAGCGCTACCTCGGCCGAGATGGCCGACGAGCTGGCCTATCACGAAGAATATGGACGGCCCTTCCTCGCCCCCCATCAGAGGATGAGGCAGATCAGTCAGGTCACCGCCCGCCTGACCTCGGATGACCTTGCCGCGGCCTTCGAGGCCCTATGGCCCGAGGCGGCGGCGGCCACCATCTCGATCGAGGACACGGGGGTGACGCCTTCCGGGGCGCTCGCAAGCTGGCAGGCGGGCGCCGTGGCCCCCTTGGCCAGGGCGTTTCCGCCGCCAGAGCCCCTGACCTACGACTTCGGCCCCGATGGCCGGGTGGTGCGCCGGGAGGCCCTCGCCCAGGGGGTGGTGCGGGTGACCTTCGCCAACGGCCTGGTGCTGAAGCACATGGCCACCGAAAATGCGCCGGGCTTTGTGCAGATTCTGATCCGCATGGGCCCAAGCGCAGGCGAACTCAGCCCCGCAGACTTCGTCCTCGCCTCCGCCGCCGCCTCTGTGCTGCCGATGGCCGGCGTGGAAGGCCGCAGCTATGGCGCCCTGCAGGAGCTGAACGCCCAGTGGGATTGGGAATTTGAAGCCACCCTCGCCGACGCCGGCCTGGTCGTCGCGGCCCAGAGCTTCGCCAGCCAGACCCCGGCCCAGCTGGCCCTGATCATGGCCCACCTCATCGCCCCGGGCTTCGACGCCGAACTGGCCGACCCGCTGGCCCTGCTGGCCGCAAGCCTCGAACAGGACGCCCGGCTGAACCCCATCGACGCCATCGAGACCGCCTTCTCGAGGACCATCTGGCCCGACACGGCCGGGGCGGCCGTCGATCCGGAAACCTATCGGCGACTCGACCCTGCGGACCTGCGGTCCGCCCTGACGCCCTTTCTCACCACCGGGCCTGTGGAGCTGACCCTGGTGGGCGATATCACCGAAGACGAGGCGGTGGAGCTAGCCGCCCGCACCCTGGGGGCGCGCCCCGCCCGACGCCCGCACCGTCCCGGACCTGCGCGGCCCACCCTCGACTATTTGGCCGCGCCGGCTGGCCCGATCGAAGTGACCCACCAGGGTCCGGCCGATCGCAGCGCCGCCCGCATCTATTGGACCCGCCCGCCGGTCCGGGCCATCGAGGATCAGGCGGCCGCCATGGTCCTGGCCGCGCTGCTGGAGACCGCCGTGGTCGAGGAGACCCGGCGCCGCCAGGGGCGCACCTATTCTCCTGTCGCCGAACTTGATGGCCACCTGGATGATCCCCATGACATCGCCCTCTATGTGGAGGTCACGCCTGAAGCCCGCCGCCTGGACGAGGTCGTCGAGACCGTCCAGCAGGCCGCCGCAGCCCTCGTCGCCGCCCCGCCGGCCATGGACGCCCTGGAGCAGGCCCGCAGGCCCTTGCTGGCCCAGCTAGAGGCGGTGGGCCGGTCCGACGTCTACTGGGGGAGCGCCCTGGCGAGTCCCGCCGACTGGGACGCCGAACGCACGGAACTCGACCGGCTGAACAAGGCCCTGGCGAAGATGACGCCCGCCGACATCCACGCCCTGGCCCGGCCGTGGCTCTCCACTCCCCCGATCATCGTTTTGGCCCGCCCCGTCGCCGCGCCTTTGGGAGACGCGCAATGAACCTACGACGCCCCAAGATCCGATCGATCCTGGCGGCCGGCGTCTGGCTGGCCGGTTTCGCGGTCAGCCCGGCGGCGGCCCAGGATCCGGCGGCGGAAGACCCCGCCCCGCCCCAGGTGCAGGCCTGCTGGGATTCCACGCCCCTGAGCGCCCCTGACGCCAGCCTCGCCCTCTGCCGCCCGGCCCTGACAGCGGCCGAGACCGACGAGGACCGCGCCGTGGTCCTCATGTGGACCGCCATGGCGCTAAGTGCGAAGAACGATCACGACGAGGCCATCGCCGCCGCCGACCTGGCCGCGGCGCTCTATCCCACGGTGGACGCCCTCAACGCCCAGGCTCTGGCGCGCCTGTTCGCCGGCCGTCATGACGAGGCCCTGGCCGCCGTCGAGGCCGCCCTGCGCCAGGATCGCGCGGCGACCGAACTGAGGCGCACCCGGGCCCGGATTCTCAGCGCCATGGGCCGGCAAGCTGAGGCGGTGGAAGACCTCGAACGGCTGCATCGGGAATCGCCCGACGATGTCGACCTGACCTTGACCCTGGTCGCCGCCCTCGACGAGGTGGGACAGACGAAGAAGCGCGACCGGATTCTTGACCGCGCCATCGCCCGAGCGCCGGAGGCGGCCGATCTTCGTGTCGAGCGGGCGCTCCTCTTGATGCTGACCCGGCCGGAAGGGTCCGTCACCGACCTTGATGTGGCGATCGCCCGGGCCCCCACCGACGAAGCCTACGCGTTGCGAAGCTTCGCCCGCATCGCCGCCGGTGATGTTGAGGGCGCCAAGCTTGACCTTGCCGCCATAGGCGATCTCGCGACGCTCAGCGTTCCGGCTCTCGTCTACGCCTCCTTCGCCGCCGAGACGGCCGGTGACCTGGACGGGGCCCTCGCCCTCGCCGAACAACTGGTCGAGAGCGCCAACCCAACCGACCTAGGGACCAGCCTCGCCCGGCGGGGTACGCTGCTGATCCAGCTGGACGACCTGACGCGCGCCAAGGCCGACCTTGAACGGGCGGTCATCCTGGACCCCGAGGAGGCCATCGCCTGGGGCGGGCTCGGCGCCCTGGCTCTAAGGACAGACCCCGCCCAAGCCGTGGTCTTCTATCGGCGCGCGCGCGCCCTCGACCCAGACGATGCAAACTTCGAGCTCGGCGTGGCCGAGGCCCTGTTCTGGAGCGGTGACTATCCGGGCGCTGCGGCCGGTTACACCGGCCTCCTGAAGCGCTATCCGGACGACGCCGAGATCAACGCCGCCCTGGCCGCCACCCTGGTCCGGCTGGAGCGCTTCGAGGACGCTAGGCGCCCCGGCGCCCGGGCCGTGGCCCTTGCCCCGGACAACCCCGAGCACATGCTGATCTACGGCGAATTGCTCTACATGCTCGGCGAGGAAGACGGCGCCCTGGAGCAGATGAACAGACTGGCCGCCGTGGGCGCCGACACCGCCTATTCACGATATGTCGCCGCCGTCATCCGGCGCACCAAGGCCGATTATGAGGCCGCCCTTCGGGAGACCAATGCGGGCTTGGCGCTGGCCCCCGATGATGCGGACCTCATGGAGGAAAAGGGCGGCGTCTACTACATGCTGGATGACCCGCTCAGCGCCCTGGAATGGCTGGACAAGGCCCTGGCGATCAATCCGAGGCTGCCTGGCGCCCTCTTCGTCCGCGGCCTGGTCCGCGCCGAGCTGGGGGACGCCGAGGGGGCCGCCGCCGACCGGGCCGCGGCTGTCGCTCTCGATCCTTCCCTGGCCGAAGAGCTCTAGGCGAGCGCCGCGAGGACAGCGTCGCCCATCTGCACGGTGGTCAGGGCGCCGCCAAGATCGCGGGTGCGGGCGCCGTCCTCCAGGGCCTTGATCACTGCGGCTTGCAGGCGGTCGGCGGCCTCCGGCCGCTCCAGCGACCAGCGCAGGGCCATCTCGAACGACAGGATGGCGGCCAGGGGATTGGCCAGCCCTTGCCCGGCGATGTCCGGCGCCGAGCCATGGATCGGCTCATAGAGGCCAGGCTTGCCCGGCGCGCCGAGCGCCGCCGAGGGCAGCATGCCCAGCGATCCGGTCAGCTGGGCCGCGGCGTCCGACAGGATGTCGCCGAACAGGTTGTCGGTGACCATGACGTCAAACTGCTTGGGGTTCTTGACGATCTGCATGGCCGCATTGTCGGCCAGGATGTGCTCCAGCTCGACATCGGCGAATTCGCGGGCGTGCAGTTCGGTGACCACTTCGCGCCACAGCAGGCCGGAATCCATCACATTGGACTTCTCCGCCGAATGGACCTTGTTGCGGCGGCCCCTCGCCAGCTCGAAGGCCACCCGCGCCACCCGCTCGATCTCCGCGGTCGTGTAGACCTGGGTGTCCACCGCCCGCTTGCCGCCGCCGGGCAGGTCCTCGATGAAGCGGGGCTGGCCGAAATAGATCCCGCCGGTGAGCTCCCGCACGATCATGAAGTCGAGGCCCTCGACCAGCTCGCGCTTGAGCGACGAGGCGTCGGCCAGGGGGCCGAAGCACAGGGCCGGGCGGAGGTTGGCGAACACCTCCATGCCCGCCCGCAGGGCCAGCAGGCCCGCCTCGGGGCGCTTGTCCCGGGGAACGCCAGCCCATTTCGGCCCGCCCACCGCGCCCATCAGGACGGCCCTGGACGCCTTGGCCAGCGCCAGGGTCTCGTCGGTCAGGGGCAGGCCCGTCTGGTCATAGCTGATCCCGCCGAAGGGGCGTTCCTCGACCCCCAGGTCCGGGGTCAGGGCGGCGATCACCCGGCGGACCTCGGCGGTCACTTCGGGGCCGATGCCGTCGCCGGGCAGGAGGAGAAGGTCGGTCATGGTCATCGCCCCGTCGCTGGTCAGGTGGACGGAGAACTAGACCGTCCGCTCAGAAGCGACCTCGTAGGCGATGAGACGGCGATCGGAAACCCCGAATTCCGGCCAGGCCGCCCGCCAAGCGGCCAGATGCGGGGTCTGGAAATGGGCGTCCAGGGCGGCCTGGTCGCGCCAGGCCTCGAACACCCGGATCAGGCCAGGCTCGGCCACGTCCTCGGCATAGGCATATTGCACGCAGCCGTCCTCGGCCCGGCTGGCCTCCAGCATGGCCAGCATGTGGGGCCGGAAGGCCGCCAGCCGGGCGGCCGGCACGCGGATGGTCCCAGCGATGACCAGGCTCACGCCCGTTCCAGCCACGGATTGTCCAGGGCGCGGCGGCCCTCATAGACATCGATGTCGGACACCCGCTGCAGGGTCTCGCCGATGGCGTCGAGGCCGTTCAGCATCTTGTGCTTGCGGGCGGGATCGATGTCGAACCGGAAAACCTCGCCGTCCGGCGCGGTGACCGTCTGGGCCTCCAGGTCAACGCTGACCACATGGTTGCCGCCCCGGGCCTGGGCCATGAGGCTCTCGACCTCGTGCGCCTTCAGCACCACCGGCAGGAGGCCGTTCTGGAAGCAGTTGTTGTAGAAGATGTCGGCGAAGCTGGTGGAGATCACGCAGGTGATCCCGAAGTCCAGCAGGGCCCAGGGGGCGTGCTCCCGCGAGGAGCCGCAGCCGAAGTTGTCGCCGGTCACCAGGACGCCGGCGTCCTTGTAGGCCGGCTGGTTCAGGACGAAGTCGGTCTTCTCGTTCCCTGCCTCGTCGAAGCGGAAGTCATAGAACAGCCCCCGGGCCAGGCCCTCCCGCTCCACGGTCTTCAGGAACTGCTTGGGGATGATCTGGTCGGTGTCGATGTTGGAGAGCGCCAGCGGCGCGGCCTTGGCGTCGATCTTGGTGAAGGGCTTCATGGGGCGGTCTCCTGGGACGCGGCGGGCGTCCCCTGCTGGATCATCAGGGCGGGCAGGCCGGGCGCGCCTGAGCGTACGGTGAAGACCTGGGTGCCGGGCTTGCGGCCCTGGCGCAGGTCCGAGACATCCCAGCCCCCGGCGGCCAGGCGGGCGTGGACGGCGGCGGGGTCATCGACCCGCCAGGCCAGGCCGCCGCTGGAATCCGGCGCGTCCGAGACCGGCGTCTTCAGGCTGGCCCCGAACTCCACCACGGCTGAGCCGCAGCGGAAGAAGAGCTGGCGGGCGCCCCAGTCGGGATTGGAGCGATCCAGCCGCAGGTCGAGGCCGAGCTTGGCGCCGTAGATCGCCAAGGCCCGCTCCGGGTTGGGGGTGCGGACCACCACATGGTCGAGCGCGGTGACCGCCGCGGCCTCGCCCGCGGCGGGTGGCGACATGGGCCAGGGCTGGCCGTCCCGGGGCGGGGCGGTGAGCAGGATGTTCATGCCGCCGGTGGCGGCCGCGTCCAGGGTCGAGGTGGTCCAGTAGCGCTTGCGCCCATCCGCGTGGGTCGAGCGGACGGGGCCAGGATCGGCGGCGCCGATCCCCCGCCGGCGCAGCAGGGCGACGGCGGCTTCAATGTCCGGCGTCGTAAAGGCCAGGGCCCAGACGCCCTCCCCATGGGCGTCGAGATGGGCGCGGATGACGTCGCCAAACGCGCCTTCGCCAGACCGCGCGATCACGTCCAGGGCCATGTTGGGCAGCTGGAACCAGGCGTGCCGCGCCCCGCCGTCGCCGCCCACCCAGTTGGGGGCGCGGCCCAGCAGGCGGGCATAGGCGTCCTGCGCCTGATCCAGGTCGCGCACGGCCAGCGCGACATGATCCAGGCCGCTGATCATCAGATGAAGTCGCGCACGTCGGCCAGGTGGCCGGCGATGGCGGCGGCCGCCGCCATGACGGGGCTGAGCAGGTGGGTGCGTCCGCCGCGGCCCTGCCGGCCCTCGAAGTTGCGGTTCGAGGTGGAGGCGCAGCGTTCCCCCGGCGCCAGGCGATCGGGGTTCATGCCCAGGCACATGGAGCAGCCCGGCTCGCGCCAGTCGAAGCCCGCGGCCTTGAAAATGGCGTCCAGCCCCTCATCCTCGGCCTGAGCCTTCACCAGGCCTGAGCCCGGCACCACCATGGCCCGCACATGCGGCGCCACCAGCCGGCCCTCCAGGAAGGCCTTCTGCACCACGGCGGCGGCGGCGCGCAGGTCCTCGATCCGGCTGTTGGTGCATGAGCCGATGAACACCCGGTCCACCTTGGCCTCGCTGATCGGCTGGCCGGCGACCAGGCCCATATAGTCCAGGGCCCGGGCGACCGAGGCGCGCTTGTCCGGCGTCGCGAAGCTGGCCGGATCGGGCACCAGGCCGGTGATCGGCATGACGTCTTCCGGCGAGGTGCCCCAGGTGACCAGGGGGGCGATGGCGGCGGCATCCAGCACGATCTCGCTGTCGAACACCGCGCCCTCGTCGGTGAAGAAGCTCTTCCAGTGGGCCACGGCCATGTCCCAGGCCGCGCCCTTGGGGGCGGCGGGCCGGCCGCGCATATAGTCGAAGGTGGTCTCGTCCGGCGCCACCAGGCCGGCCCGGGCGCCGGCCTCGATGGTCAGGTTGCAGAGCGTCATCCGCCCTTCCATCGACAGGGCGCGAATGGCCTCGCCGGCATATTCGATCACATGACCGGTGCCGCCGGCCGTGCCGATGGCGCCGATGACGGCCAGCGCGAAGTCCTTGGCGCCGACGCCGGGGGCCGGCGTCCCATCGATGGTGACGCGCATGTTCTTGGACTTGGCCTGGCGCAGGGTCTGGGTGGCCAGCACGTGTTCGACCTCGGAGGTGCCGATGCCCTGGGCCAGGGCCCCGAAGGCGCCGTGGGTCGAGGTGTGGCTGTCGCCACAGACGATGGTCATGCCCGGCTGGGTGCGGCCCTGTTCAGGCCCCACCACATGGACGATGCCGTTCCGCAGGTCGCCCATGGGGAAATATTCGATGCCGTTGTCGGCGACATTGCGCTCCAGGGTCAGGAGCTGCAGGCGCGCCTCCTCATCGGCCACCGCGCCTGCGCCCAGGGCCTGGCCCTCGGTCGGCACATTGTGGTCGGCCACCGCCAGGGTGCGGTCGGGGCGGCGCACGGGGCGGCCATTGGCCCGGAGGCCGGCGAAGGCCTGGGGCGTCGTCACCTCATGGATGAGGTGCAGGTCGATATAGATGATCGTCTCGCCATCCTGTTCGGCGACGAGGTGAGCATCCCAGATTTTGTCGTAGAGCGTCTTGGCGGCCATGGCGCGGTATGTAGGAGGCCTGGGGCCATTCCGTAAAGGTCGCAGGCGCGTCCGGACGCCGAGTTTGACCCGCCGCAGGTTTCGGCGCGCCCCCAAACCGTCTAGGACAGGACCCCATGAGCCTTGAGACGGACCCTCAGGACGAGCGCGACCTCGACCGGGCGACCGCCTTGATGATGGTGGACTCCGCCGCCGCCACGGCGGTCACGGCGGTGACCTCCGGCATCGTCCTGGCCGCCTTCGCCCTGCATCTGGGCGCCTCCAACGCGGTCATCGGCCTGCTGGCCGCCCTGCCCTTCCTGACCCAGCTGATCCAGGCGCCGGCCGTGCCCCTGGTGGAGAAGCTGCGCCGCCGCCGGCTTATCGCCTCGACGGCGGCCTTCTGCGCCCGGCTCACCCTGCCGATCATGGCCGCCATCGCGCTCCTGCCGCACAACGCCTGGAGCCTGACGGCCCTGGTGGCCACCCAGGTGGTGATCGGCTCCCTCGGCGCGGTGACCAGCTGCGCCTGGAATTCCTGGGTGCGGGACCTGATCCCGGAGGAACGGCTGGGGTCGTTCACCGCCCGACGCACGGTGATCGCCACCGGCGTGACCCTGAGCGTGACCATCCTGTCGGGGGTGGCCCTCGACCAGGCCGCCGCCCAGGACCGGGGCATGGTCTTCGCCGCCTTCTTCGGCGTCGCCTTCGTCCTCGGCATGATCAGCGTCGCGGCGCTGGCCCGTACGCCGGAACCGCCCATGCCGCCGCCGGCCGCGGGCGTGAACCTCTATCGCCTGCTGCGGGCGCCCCTGCGGGATGAGAATTTCCGCCGCCTGATCCTCTTCCTGTCGAGCTGGCAGTTCGCCGTGAATCTGGCGAGCCCGTTCTTCACCGTCTATTTCGTCACCCAGCTCAACTATCCGCTGACCTTCGTCATGATGCTCAGCGTGGTCAGCCAGATCGCCAATATCGGGGTGCTGCGGTTCTGGGGGCAGCTCAGCGACCGCTTCTCCAACAAGTCGGTGCTGGCGGTGACGGCGCCGGCCTACATCCTCTGCATCGCCGCCACGGCGCTCACCTCGCAGATCGACGACCGCCAGCTGGCCGGCGCCTATCTGGTGGGCCTGCATGTGGTGCTGGGCGGGGCCGCCGCCGGCGTCGGCCTGGCCACCGTCAACATCGCCCTGAAGCTCGCCCCGCGGGGCGGCGCCACGGCCTATATCGCCGCCAACACCCTGATCACGTCGATGGCGGCGGCGGCGGCCCCGATCCTGGGCGGCCTGTTCGCCGACTTCTTCGCCGCCCGCCAGCTGGAGGTCCTGGTGCGGTGGTCCAGGCCCGGGGAGGATGTCGACGTGCTGCACCTGGCCTTCAACAACTGGGACTTCTACTTCCTGATGTCGGCCCTGCTCGGCCTCTACGCCCTGCACCGCCTGACCCTGGTGCGCGAGGAGGGCGAGATCGAGCACAAGGAGATGGTGCAGCAGATGATGACAGAGGCCCGGCGCGTGGTGGCCAACCTCTCGCCCGTCGCCGGCCTGAAGATGATGCACGCCTTCCCCGCCGGCCGGCTGATGGAGCGCCGCCGCCGCCGCCGCCCCGAGCGCGAGGCCGAGCAGCAGGCCCTGGCCGAGGCGCTGGAAGAGGCCGAGGCGGTCAGCTGAGGGCCGAACTCCGCTCGGCGAACATTGTACGGCGCCGCTGTCGTCCCCATCATCTAGCCATGCCGTCGATCACCGCCACCGACTGGGATCTCTTCCAGAGCCTGCATGCGGTCCTGGAGGCCGGAAGCCTTTCCGCCGCCGCCCGGGCCCGCGGCGTCACCCAGCCGACCATCGGCCGGCATATCGAGGCGCTGGAACATCGCCTGGGCGCGCCGCTCTTCCTGCGCTCGCCGCGGGGTTTCACCCCCACCGACCTCGCCCTGGCGCTCCGCCCCAAGCTGGAGGACATGGCCGCCGCCGCCGGCGCAGCCCTGCGGGAGGTGGCCGGCGCAGCCGATCAGGCCGGCGGCGCGGTGCGGATCACCGCCAGCGAGCTGGTCGGCTGCGAGGTGCTGCCGCCCATACTGGCCGCCTTCCACGCCGCCCATCCGGCCATCGAGGTCGAGCTGACCGTCTCCAATCACCAGGCCAACCTGTCGCGCCGCGACGCCGACATCGCCGTGCGGATGGCCAGGCCGACGCAAAACACCCTGGTGGGCCGGCGGATCGGGACCTTGGATATCGGGCTCTATGCCGCGCCGGCCTATGTCGCGCGTCACGGGACGCCTGGCGATTTCGACGAGCTGGACGACCACCCGACCATCGGCTTCGACGGGGTCGCGCCCAAGTTCGACGGGCAGATCGACATCGGCCGCCCGATCACCCGCGACGTGTTCAGCTTTCGCAGCGACAGCGATGTGGCCCAGCTGGCGGCGCTGCGCGCGGGCCTGGGGATCGGCGGCTGCCAGGCCCTGATCGCCCGGCGCTATGGCCTGGTCCCGATCCTGGCTGACCGGTTTCGGATCGAGATGGAGATGTGGGTCTGCATGCCCGAAGGCCTGCGCACCACGCCGCGCATGCGCCTGATGTTCGACCACCTGGTGTCGGCCCTGTCAGACGAACTGGGCGCCGTCGCCGCAGCCTGAAGGGCGGCGCGGATACAAAAAAAGGGCGGCTACAGATCCTGCAGCCGCCCTTTTGATCGTTATGCGCTGAAGGCGATCTAGCCTTCGGCGTCCTTCTTCTTGGGGGCGTGGGCTGCGGCCGAGGCCTCGGCGCGGGCGTTGCGTTCAGCCTTGTCGGCCTCGCGCTCGGCCGGGGTCATCTGGCGTTCGGCGATCCGCGCCGACTTGCCGCGACGATCACGCAGATAATAGAGCTTGGCCCGACGCACGACGCCGCGGCGCTTGACCTCGACGGACTCGATCATCGGCGACAGCAGCGGGAAGACCCGCTCCACACCCTCGCCGAAGGAAATCTTGCGGACGGTGAAATTCTCGTCGACGCCCTCGCCCGACCGGGCGATGCAGACGCCTTCATAGGCCTGAACGCGTTCGCGCTCGCCTTCCTTGATCTTCACATTGACGCGGACGGTGTCGCCCGGACGGAAGTCGGGCATGTTGCGGGCGGACTTGAGGCGGTCGGCCTCTTCCTGGCGCAGTTGCTGGATCACGTTCATCGGTTCAATTCCTTTGTCACTGGGCTTTACGCGCCCTTTGCCTGTTGATTGGCGAGATGCTGCGCCCACAAGTCCGGCCGCCGCTCCCGCGTCGTCTCTTCCCGCTGCTGCGCCCGCCATTTGGCGACCTCGGCATGGTGCCCCGAAAGCAGCACCGGCGGAATTTCGCGCCCTTCGAACTCCCGCGGCCTGGTGTACTGCGGATGTTCCAGGAGCCCGTCTTCGAAGCTCTCTTCACTCAAACTCAGCGCCTGGCCCAACACGCCGGGCACAAGACGCACGCACGCCTCGATGGTCAGCATGGCCGCCACCTCGCCACCGGCGAGGACGACGTCGCCCACGGCGACCTCCTCGAACCCCCGGGCGTCGAGCACCCGCTGGTCCACCCCCTCGAACCGGCCGGCCAGGACGATGACGCCCGGACCTGCAGCCCATGCCTTCGCCCGCGCCTGGGTCAGGGGCCGACCCCGGGCGCTCATGTACAAAAGCGGCCGCCCTCGCCGCTCCACGCTGTCCAGCGCAGAAGCGATGACGTCCGCCCGCATCACCTGTCCCGGGCCGCCACCCGCAGGGGTGTCGTCCAGGAAGCCGCGCTTATCCTTGGAAAAGGCGCGAATGTCCACTGTTTCCAACGTCCAGAGCCCCTGTTCGCGCCAGGCGGTTCCGATCAGGGACACCCCGAGCGGGCCGGGAAAGGCCTCGGGAAACATGGTCAGGACAGTGGCGTCGAAGGACATGGGCCCATCTGCACCAGCCGACGGTCAAAAGCCAAGGCCGGGCTTCGCCTTGCCGCGAAGAGCCGCAGGGGTTAAGCCCTGGCGCTTTCGCACCTGCAACATACGATAAGTCATTTCATGGACAGTCCCGAGATCACGCCCGAGATCCTGCCCGACACCCTGGCGCTGGAACGCATCGAACAGAACCTGTTCCGCGGCGTAAGCCCGCAGGGCGGGCCGCCCCGCATCTTCGGCGGCCAGGTGATCGCCCAGTCGCTGCTGGCGGCCTATGAGACCGTCGAAGAGCGCATGTGCCATTCGCTGCACTGCTACTTCATCCGCCCGGGCGACCCGCGCATCCCGATCCTGTTCGAGGTCGACCGCTCCCGCGACGGCGGCACCTTCACCACCCGCCGGGTGGTGGCCATCCAGAACGGCAAGCAGATCTTCAACCTCGCCGCCTCCTTCCAGGTGGTGGAAGACGGATTCGACCACCAGGCGCCCATGCCCAAGGTTCCGGGTCCCGACGACCTGCCCACCGAGGCGGAGTCCATGAAGAAGGCGGCCGACAAGATGCCGCCGGAGATGCGCAAGATGATGTCGCGCCCGCGGCCCATCGAGATGCGCGGCCGCGACGCCTTCGGCTTCGGCGGGAACACCAAGCCCACCGAGGGCAAGTCCGACGTCTGGATCCGCGCCACCGGCGCCATCGGCGAGGACCCGCGGATGCACCAGGTGATCCTGGCCTACGCCTCGGACATGAACCTGTTGTCCACCGCCATGCGCCCGCACGGGGTGGCCTGGCAGACGCCGGGACTGCAGTCGGCCAGCCTCGACCACGCCATGTGGTTCCACAAGCCGTCCAACTTCAACGACTGGCACCTCTATACCCAGGACAGCCCCTCGGCGTCCGGCGGCCGCGGCTTCGTCCGCGGCGCCCTCTACGCCCAGGACGGGACCCTGGTGGCCTCGGTCGCCCAGGAAGGCCTGATGCGGATGCGCAAGGAAGGCTGAGGGCCTCCATCCAGCGCCGCAGGCGCCGTCAAGGCGGGACACGAAGGGCACGAAGGGGCGGGAAGGACACCAGAGGCCAAGCCGCCCACTCCTTCGTGTCCTTGGCTATCTTCGTGTCCTTTGTGACCTTGTCCTGTTTGGCCTCCGGCCAGGTCCCTACCTACTCCGTCTCTTCCGGCGGAATGGCGATCAGCCGGCCCTCGGCCAGCTTCACCTCGGGCACGTTGTCGCGGGTGAAGGGCAGCCACCAGGAGGGGCCGCTGGCCGGCTGGACCTCGAGCAGGTCGCCGGCGCCGAAGTCCTGCACCGACTTCACCTCGCCAAGCCGCTCGCCCTGCGGCGTCTCCACCACGGCGCCGATCAGGTCGGTCAGATAGAATTCGTCCTCCTCGGGCGCCGGCAGGACGTCCCGGGGGATGAAGAGGGCGAGGCCGCGGGCGGCCTCAGCCTGCTCGCGGGTTTCGATCTCCTTGGCGCGGGCCACCACACCGCCCTTGACGGGCCGCGCGCTGGTGAGCGTCAGGGCCGGAGACCCGTCCTGCCGCAGCAGCGCCTTGAAGGCGGCCAGCGACATGGGGTCTTCGGTGAAGGTCGTGATGCGGAGTTCGCCGCGGACGCCGAAGGCGCCGGCCACCCGGGCCACCTGGATCAGCTTATCGGCCATGGCGCCTTCGCTTCAGAGAGGATCACCCCCACCCGTCACCTTCGGGCTTGTCCCGAAGGTCCATGAACACTGGCCCATCGAGAATGGGCGCCGTCCGTGCGCATGGATGGTCGGGCGGGGCCCGACCATGACGGAGGAGATGCGAGGAGGGCCCTTAGCCTTCCTTGGCGGTCGCGTCGTCAGCGGCCTCGGCGGCCGGCTCGACGGCGGCTTCCTCAGCGGCGGCGGGCGCCTCTTCAGCAGCCGGGGCGTCTTCAGCGGCGGGGGCTTCAGCAGCCGGCTCTTCGGCGGCGGCTTCGGGCTCGGGCTCAGGCGCCGGCTGGGCGGCGGCCTCGGCGGCGGCGGCTTCGCGATCGGCCTCGCGCTGGGCGCGCTCTTCAGCCCGCTCCTTGGCCTTGCGGCCCGGCTCGGCCTTCTGCGGGTTGTTGCCGTGCTCCCACTTCACCAGGCCCTGCTGGGAGAGGAAACGGGCGACGCGGTCGGTGGGCTGGGCGCCCTTCTTGACCCACTCTTCGATGCGCTCGATCTTCAGGACGACGCGGCTGGGGTCATCCTTCTTGAGCAGCGGGTTATAGGCGCCGACCTTCTCGATGAAGCGACCGTCGCGGGGCGCGCGGCTGTCGGCGACGACGATGGAGTAATAGGGGCGCTTCTTGGCGCCGCCACGGGACAGACGAATCTTGAGCATGGATGTTCCTTGTGAGCTCTAGGATTTCTTGAAGGGATTCACGCCCGGGGGCAGACCGCCGCCCAGGCCGGGAAGTTTGGGGAGGCCGCCGCCCAGGCCGCCAAGACCGCCGCCGAGTCCGGGGCCGCCCAGACCAGGCCCACCCAGACCGGCGAGGCGCGCCTTGGCCTCCTCGATCTCCTGCGGGCTCGGGGCCTTGCCGCCGCCCATGGCCTTCATCCGGGCCATGTCGGCGCCGCCGCCGCCGGTGAGCATGCCCGCCATCTTGGCGAAGCCCTTGCCCCCATCGCGGCTCATCATCTTGAAGGCGTCGGCCATCTGGCGGTGCTGTTTCAGCAGCCGGTTGACCTCGGCCACCTCGACCCCGGCGCCCTTGGCGATGCGGCGCTTGCGCGAAGCCTGCAGGATGTCGGGCTTCTTGCGCTCGATCCTGGTCATGGACGAGATGATCGCCGCCTGACGATCCAGGGTCTTGTCCGAAACATTGGCCTCGGCCATCTGCTTCTTCATCTTCTGGACCCCAGGCAGGAAGCCCATCAGCCCCTCCATGCCGCCCATCTTCTTCATCTGGGCGAACTGGTCGGCCATCCTGTCCCGGTCGAACTGGCCCTTGGCCAGCTTCTTGGCCATGACCTCGGCCTTGGCCTGGTCGAAGTCCTGGGCCGCCTTCTCCACCAGGGCGACCACGTCGCCCTGGCCGAGGATCCGGCCGGCCACCCGGCGGGCGTCGAACACGTCCAGGCCGTCGATCTTCTCCGAGACGCCCAGGAACTTGATGGGCAGGCCGGTGACCGCGCGCATGGACAGCGCCGCGCCCCCGCGGCCGTCGCCGTCGGAACGGGTCAGGACCAGGCCGGTCAGCGGCAGGCGCTCATGGAAGGCCGTGGCGGTGCGCACCGCGTCCTGGCCGGTGAGCGCATCGGCCACCAGCAGGGTCTCGGACGGGTTGGCGATCCTGGCGATCTCGGCCGCCTCGGCCATCATCGCCTCGTCCAGGGTCGTGCGGCCGGCGGTGTCGAGGATCAGGACGTCATAGCCCTGCAGCTTGGCGGCTGAAAGCGCCCGCCGCGCGATGTCGGGGGCCGACTGGCCGGCCACGATGGGCAGGCTGTCGACGCCGGCCTGGGTCGCCAGGGTGGCCAGCTGCTCCATGGCCGCAGGCCGGCGGGTGTCCAGCGAGGCCAGCAGGACCTTCTTGCGTTCGCGGGCCAGCCGCAGGGCCAGGCGGCCGGCGGTGGTGGTCTTACCCGAACCCTGAAGGCCGGCCATCATCATGACGGTGGGGGGATTGAGGGAGAGGTTCAGTCCCTCGACCTCTTCGCCCCCCAGCATCTCCACTAGGCCGTCATAGGTGATCTTGATCACCTGGTCGGTGGGACGGACCGAGCGCAGCACCTCTTCGCCCGAGGCGCGCTCCTTGGCCTTGGCGATGAATTCGCGGACCACCGGCAGGGCCACATCGGCCTCCAGCAGGGCGATGCGGACCTCGCGCAGGGCCTCGTCGATATGCTTTTCAGACAGCACCCCGTGGCCCGACAGACGGTCGAATACCCCGGAAAGCCGTTCAGAAAGTGCGTCGAACATTCAATCTCCCATGGGGTGACGACGTCACGCCCGCTTGTCTTCCGGCTCCAAGGCGCCCTGCGGACAGGAAACCATGAGCCCAAACGCGATCAACCCCCGTGGACGATCACGTCGACGGGGGGCCTCGCCGCCCTCGTCCCATATGGTGATGGGGGTCGTGGCGGGGGAGGGCGCTGACCGAGGTTGCGCCGGAAGGGCGCGCTTATGCGCCTGTGGATGGTTCAGGTCAAGATCGCGGGGGCCGGCCGGGCCCTGGGCAGGGCCGCCGCGGCCCGGGCCAGCTCGGTGATGCGGTCCCAGTCGCCGGCCGCCACGGCGTCCCGGGGCGCCACCCAGGAGCCGCCGATACAGGCCACATTGGGTTCTTTCAGATAGTCCGGCGCCTTGGCCGCATCAATGCCGCCCGTGGGGCAGAAGACCGCCTGGGGGAAGGGGCTGGCCAAGGCCTTCAGCAGGCTGACCCCGCCCACCACGCTGGCCGGGAACAGCTTGAAGGCGGTGAAGCCATGGTCGAGGCCGGCCATCAGCTCAGTGGCCGTGGCGATCCCCGGCAGCAGGGGGATCGGCCCCTCGATCCGCTCTCCGGCGATCAGGCCGGGGCTGACGGCGAAGCGGGCGCCGGCGTTGGCCACAGCCTGGCGGGCCGCCGCCGAGGTGACCGTGCCGGCCCCGACCACCGCATCCTCGACCTCGCCAGCGATGGCGCGGATGGCCTCAAGGGCCGCAGGGGTCCGCAGGGTGACCTCGAGGGCGAACAGGCCCCCCCGGGTCAGGGCGCGGGCCAGGGGGATGGCGTCGGCGGCGTCCTCGATGATCAGCACCGGCACCACCGGAGCCAGGGCCAGGATGTGGTCCACCGTCATGGGCAGGGTCATAGGCGCACGCCTTCCAGCTGGGCCAGCTCCCGGGCGCAGCCCACCAGGGCGGCATACGGGTGAGTGATCAGATAGGTGGGGATCTCGCGCACATAGTCGGCCAGCCGCCCCTTGGCCTCGAAACGGTCCCGGAAGCCGCCGGCCATCAGGCGCTCGCCCATGCGCGGGGCGATGCCGCCGCTGATATAGACGCCGCCCCGGGCGCCGTGGGTCAGGGCCAGGTCCCCGGCCACCCCGCCGAGGATGGCGCAGAATCGGTCCAGCACCGCCCCGGCCACCGGGTCGCCGGCGTCGGCCGCCTCGACGACGGCGCGCTCATGGGCCAGTTCCGGCGTGTGGCCGGCCATGTCCTCCAGCGCCAGATAGAGATCGAAGAGGCCCTGGCCCGACAGGACCCGTTCCACCGACACCCGGCCATAGAGACCCATCAGCCGGCGCCACAGCTCGACCTCGACCTCGTCATGGGGGGCGAAGCCCGCATGGCCGCCCTCGGTGGCCACGGCGATGTCCACATGCTGGGAGCGCGCCACAGCCCCCACGCCAAAGCCCGTGCCGGCGCCCAGCACCACGATGGGGCAGGTGGCGGCCCCGCGCAGAACTGGGCCGATAGGGCGCAGGTCGGCGGACGCCAGCACCGGGGCGGCCATGGCCTGGGCGGCGAAGTCATTGATCAGCCGGATGGCGTCGAAACCGAAGCTGGCGATCAGGTCGGTCTCCGACACCCGCCAGTCGAGATTGGTGAATTCGATCTCGCCGTCCACCACGGGCCCGGCCACCGCCACGACGGCCTTGGCCGGGCGCTTCTTGCCGGCGGTCTCCTCGAGATACTCTGCGATGATCTCGTCCAGCGCCCCATAGTCGGCGCAGGCATAGACCTTGGTGTTGCGCAGATGGCCCTCGCCATCGACCAGGGAGAACCGCGCATTGGTGCCCCCCACATCCCCCACCAGGCCGGCATAGATCACGCCCATCAGGCCACCTCTTCAAACAACACCGAGGCGCCCGCCTCGGCAGGGCCAGCGGCCCGACGCATCCAGCCGAACAGTTCCCGCCCAAAGCCGATCTGCCGTTCGTGCGCGCGGGCCGGCTCCCGCCCCGCCAGCTCGGCCGCATCGACCTTGATCTCCAGCCGGCCGGTGCGGGCGTCCACCAGGATCAGGTCCCCGTCCCGCACCCGCGACAGCGGCCCCCCGTCGGCGGCCTCCGGCGTCACATGGATGGCGGCCGGCACCTTGCCCGAGGCGCCCGACATGCGTCCGTCGGTGACCAGGGCCACCTTCAGCCCCCGATCCAGCAGGACCCCGAGGGTCGGGGTCAGGCTGTGCAGTTCGGGCATGCCATTGGCCTTGGGACCCTGGAAGCGCACCACGGCCACGAAGTCGTGGGTCAGCTCCCCGCGGCGGAAGGCCTCCAGCAGGGCGTCCTGGTCGTCGAACACCCGGGCCGGCGCCTCGATGGTGTGATGCTCGGCCTTGACCGCGGAGGTCTTCATCACCGCCCGCCCCAGGCCGCCGGCCATCAGGCGCAGGCCGCCCTCGGCCTGGAAGGGATCGCTGACCGGCCGCAGGATGTCGAGGTTGAGGGAGGTCTCGGGCCCGTCCCGCCACACCAGGCGGCCGTCCTCCAGGAAGGGTTCGCGCTGATAGGCTCGCAGACCGCCGCCGGCCACGGTGACCACGTCATCATGGGCCAGACCCGCGTCCAGCAGCTGGCGGATGACGAAGGCCATGCCGCCGGCCGCCTGGAAGGCGTTCACGTCCTCCGACCCGTTGGGATAGACCCGCGTGATCAGGGGGACGACCCGGGAGATGTCGTCGAAGTCCGACCAGGTCAGGATGACGCCCGCCGCCCGGGCGATGGCCACCATGTGCAGGGTGTGGTTGGTGGAGCCGCCGGTGGCCATCAGGCCGACCATGGCGTTGACCAGGCTCTTTTCGTCCACCACCTTGGCCATGGGCGTATAGGCCTCAGTCCCGGCGATGATCTGCACCGCCCGCTGGGCGGCGGCCGCCGTCAGGGCGTCCCGCAGGGGGGTGTTGGGATGGACGAAGGCTGCGCCGGGCAGGTGCAGGCCGGTCATCTCCATCATCATCTGGTTGGTGTTGGCCGTGCCATAGAAGGTGCAGGTGCCCGGCCCGTGATAGGACTTCATCTCGGAGTCCAGCAGCTCCTCGCGGCCGATCTTGCCCTCGGCGTAGAGGCCCCGCACCCGGGCCTTCTCGGCGTTGGAGAGACCCGAGGTCATCGGCCCGCCCGGCACGAAGATCATCGGCAGATGGCCGAAGGCCAAGGCGCCGATGGTCAGGCCCGGCACGATCTTGTCGCAGATCCCCAGCATCAGCCCGGCGTCGAAGGCGTCGTGGCTGAGCGCGATGCCCGTCGACATGGCGATCACGTCCCGGGAGAACAGCGACAGCTCCATGCCCGGACGCCCCTGGGTCACCCCATCGCACATGGCCGGCACCCCGCCGGCCACCTGGGCGGTGGCGCCCACGGCGTCGGCGGCGGCGCGGATCACCTCGGGAAACCGCTCATAGGGCTGATGGGCCGAGAGCATGTCGTTATAGGCGGTCACGATCCCCAGATTGGGCGCCATGGGGTTGCGCATGCGGCTCTTGTCGTCGTCCGGCAGGGCGGCGAAGGCGTGGGCGAAGTTGGCGCAGGACAGCTTGGCCCGGCCGGGACCTGAGCGGCTGGCCGCATCGATCTGCGCCAGATAGGCGGCGCGGCTGTCCTGGCTGCGGGCGATGATCCGCGCAGTGACCTCGGCGACGACCGGATGCATGGGCATGACAGTTCCCTTCAGGGCGTCCAGAGAACCCGCACGGGAACCGTGCTCTGGGTCAAGAGCGCGCGGACCGGCAGATCGGCTCCGGCCTGGGCCCGCTCGACGACCCCGTGTTTCTCAGGACCGGCGATCAGGATGATGATGGCCTGTGATTGTAACAACGCCGCCAGGGTCAGGGTGATCCGTGGGCGGGGGGGATCGCCGATCGCCTGGTCGAACCCCCGGCAGAACCGGCCGCCGCCCGGCGCCATGGCGGCTTCGAGGCCCGCGGCCCCGGGGATCAGCGAGGCCACATGGCCGTCCGGCCCCATGCCCAGCAGGGTCATGTCGAAGGGCGCCAGGGCGGCCACCTCGGCTTCGGCCAGATCGGCGGCGGCGGCGGCGCTCGGCGCCTCACGCATCAGGGGAACGAAGCGGGCGGCGGCCGTCTTTCCGGTCAGCAGCCGCGATCGCACCAGGCGCTCATTGGAGGCGGCATCGGTCACGGCCACGAACCGCTCGTCCGACAGGGTGACATCGACCAGGCCCCAGTCGAGCTCGGCCTTGGCCAGGCGATCATAGACCGCGCCCGGCGAGCGCCCGCCGGTGACCACCAGCCGGCCCCGACCCCGGGCGGCGATCCCGCCCGCCAGGGCCAAAACCGTCGCCTCTGCGGCGGCGTCCGCCAGGGTTTCAGGAGTGTCGAAGCGCTCGATCATGCCTCCTCTTAATCCCTCCGGCGCGGGCTTGCAGCCCCGCGCGCCGGCATTGGGGAACTTTCGACAGGTCTGTCGACTTACCGACTCGGCACGGCGGTGGGCGCCGACGTGCGGCCGGGGACGTCCTGCCCGGGATTCTTCGCCCTTCAGGACACAATCCAATGCGCATCGCACAGGTTTCACCCTTGTACGAAGCCGTGCCGCCCCGCTTCTACGGCGGGACGGAACGGGTGGTCGCCCATCTCACCGACGCCCTTGTGGATCTCGGGCACGAAGTGACCCTCTTCGCCAGCGCCGAGGCCCGCACCAAGGCCCGGCTGGTTTCGGTGCGCGATGAGGCCATCCGCCTCGACCCCGCGCCGCTGAAGTCCGATCTGGCCGCCCACATGAACGCCCTGGCCCAGGTGCGCGCCCAGGCCGACGACTTCGACCTGATCCACTTCCACACCGACATGATCCACTTCCCCTTCTTCGCCGACATGCCCGAGAAGACCCTGACCACCCTGCACGGGCGGCTGGACATGAAGGACCTGCCGGCGGTCTACGCCCACTGGCGGCGCTATCCCCTGGTCTCGATCAGCGATCACCAGCGCCTGCCGATCCCCGACGCCCATTGGGCCGGGACCGTGCATCACGGCATGGACGCGGGCCTCTACAGGTTCCACCCAGAGCCCGGCGGCTACCTGGCCTTTCTGGGCCGCATCTCGCCGGAGAAGCGCCCGGACCGGGCCATCGAGATCGCCATCGCCTCCGGCGTGCCCCTGCGGATCGCCGCCAAGATCGACCGGGCCGACCGGGACTATTACGAGGGCAAGATCAGGCCGCTGATGGACCATCCCCTGGTGACCTATGTGGGCGAGATCGGCGACGCCGAGAAGTCGGGCTTCCTGGGTCGCGCCCGGGCCCTGCTGTTCCCCATCGACTGGCCCGAACCCTTCGGCCTGGTGATGATCGAGGCCATGGCCTGCGGCACGCCGGTGATCGCCTATGACTGCGGCTCGGTGCCTGAGGTGGTGGAGCCCGGCCTCACCGGCATGATCGTGCGCAACCAGGACCAGGCCGTGGCCGCCGTGGCCGAGGTGGCGAGCTATGACCGCGCCGCCATCCGCGCGCGGTTCGAAACCCGGTTCTCGGCCCACGCCATGGCCCGACGCTATATCGCCCTGCATGAGGCCCGAAGCCCGACCGCGGCGGCTCCGCCGGAACTGACCCTCGCCGTCAGCGCCTGAAGGCTTCATGGACGATCTTGCGCCCGACACCCTCTCCGAAGCCGGCCAGACCGGCGAGGCCCGCTCCCCCAACCGGCTCTTCGCCCTGAAGGACAAGGACACCTTCATCGTCGCCGACGCCTTTGGCGACATCACCGGCGAAGGGGACGGCCTGTTCCACAACGACACCCGCATCCTCTCGCGGTTCCGCATGTTGCTGGGGACGAGCCAGCCTTCCCTGCTGTCGGCGGCCATCGGTCAGGAGAATGTGTTCTTCACCTCCAATGGCGCCAACCAGGCCCTGCCCTATCCCGGCGGGCCGATGGGGCCGCCGGGCGTGCTGCATGTGGAGCGCCGCCGCTTCCTCTGGGACGAGCGGCTCTATGAGCGGGTGCGCATCGTCAATTACAGCCGCGACGTGGTCCTGGCGCCCCTGACCCTGGAATACGGCGCCGACTTCCGCGACATGTTCGAGGTCCGCGGCGCCAAGCGCCCGAGGCGGGGCGTGACCCTGCCCCCGGAGTGCGACGGGCGCTCGGTGCGCTTCCGCTATGAGGGCCTGGACTATGTGGAGCGGGCCAGCGTGGTGGCCTTTTCCGACGCCCCCTGGCGCATCAGCCCGCAGAAGGCGGACTTCATGTGCAGCCTCAATCCCGAGAGCCATTTCGAGCTCTATATCGAGGTCGGCGCCCATGCGGGCCTGACCCCGAGCCGCGAGCGGTTCGAGGCCGCGGCCACCCGCGCCCGCTGGGACATGCGCCGACGGCGCCGACACGGGGCGCGACTGCGCAGTTCCGGGCGGCTGTTCAACGAGTGGCTGGCCCGCTCGCGCTCGGACATCGCGCTCCTGACCACAAGGCTGGAGACCGGCCCCTATCCCTATGCGGGCATCCCCTGGTTCTCCACGGCCTTTGGCCGGGACGCCATCATCACCTGCCTCCAGCTGCTGTGGTTCGAGCCCAGCCTCGCCAAGGGGGTGCTGACCTATCTGGCCGCCCACCAGGCCGAGGAGGTGTCCAGCTTCCGCGACGCCGCGCCGGGGAAGATCATGCACGAGACCCGCAAGGGCGAGATGCCCGCGGTGGGCGAGGTGCCCTTCGCCCGTTATTATGGCGGGGTCGACACCACGCCTCTGTTCATCGTCCTGGCCGGCGCCTATGCCGAGCGCACCGGCGACTATGAGCTGATCGACGCCCTGTGGCCGGCGCTCAAGCGCGCCACCGCCTGGATCGAGCGGTTCGGCGATTCCACCGGCGATGGCCTGATCGACTATGCCCGCGGCGAGGACTCAGGCCTGTCGAACCAGGGCTGGAAGGACAGCGAGGACTCCGTCTTCCATGCCGATGGACGGTTTCCCAAGGGACCGATCGCCCTGGTGGAGGTTCAGGGCTACGCCTATGGCGCCTTCCGGACCATGGCCGACTTCGCCCAGCGGCGGGGCGACATGGAGTCCGCCCACCACTGGCGCGGCCGGGCCGAGCATCTGCGCGACGCCGTGGAGCAGCGGTTCTGGATGCCCGACAAGGGCTTCTACGGCATGGCCATCGATGGGGACGGCGAGCTCTGCACGGTCCTGGGCTCGAACCCCGGCCACCTGCTGTTCGTCGGCCTGCCGGCGCCGGAGCGGGGCAAGGCGGTGGCCGAGCGGCTGCTGTCAGGCGCCTTCTCCACCGGCTGGGGCCTGCGGACCCTGGCGGCCGGCGAGGCCCGGTTCAATCCCATGTCCTATCACAACGGCTCGGTCTGGCCCCACGACACGGCGCTGTGCGTCCAGGGCATCGCCAACTACGGCGAGCGCGAGGGGGTGGTGCTGATGATGTCCCACCTGTTCGAGACCGCCGCCCATTTCGAAATGCGCCTGCCCGAGTTGTTCTGCGGCTTCCGCCGGGCGGCCGGCGAGCCGCCGGTGGCCTATCCCGTCGCCTGCCTGCCCCAGGCCTGGGCGGCCGGCGCGGTGTTCATGATGCTGCAGGCCTGCCTGGGCCTGAAGATCAAGGGCGCCGAGCGGCGGGTGGAGATCCACGACCCGCGCCTGCCCATCGGCATCGACCGCCTGTGGGTCGAGGACCTGCGGGTCGGGCCGCACCGGATCAGCCTCGGCTTCGAGGATGTGGACGGCCAGATCAAGGTCCGCTTCACCCCCGTCGAAGGGGTCCAGGTGGTGGTCAGCTAGAGCGCCCTGACTTGCTCGGTCAGCGGCGTGGCACGTGGGCCAGGCGCAGGATGTTGGCCGCCCCCGGCGAGCCCATGGGCAGGCCGGCCAGGATCAGGATCCGGCGCCCCGGCGCGGCCAGGGCCAGGTCGCGGGCGATCTCGGTGGCGATCTTGGCGAGCGATTCGGAATCCGCCGGCTGGGGCACCACGCGGGCCTCCACCCCCCAGGTCAGGGCCAGGCGCCGAGCGACGCCGGCATGGGGCGTCAGGGCCAGGGCCGGCTGCAGGGGGCGCTCGCGGGCCAGGCGCAGGGCCGTCTGGCCAGTGGTGGTGAAGCTCGCCAGGCAGGCGATGGAGGGGCCTTGCGCGGCGCGGCTGGCGGCGGCCACCAGGGCGTCGGCGTCGGCGTCCTCCATGGGATATTCCGCGGCCATCAGCTCGGTCCAGCGGGGGTCGCGCTCCACCCTCGCAATGATGCGATCCATGATCGAGACCGCCTCCAGGGGGAAGCCGCCCGAGGCCGTCTCGGCCGACAGCATCAGGGCGTCGGCCCCCTCATAGACCGCGCCGGCCACGTCGGAGGCCTCGGCCCGGGTCGGCGTCGGCGCGGTGGTCATGGATTCCAGCATCTGGGTGGCGACGATCACCGGGATGCCCCGGGTGCGGCAGGCGCGGATCAGCGCCTTCTGCACCACCGGCACGTCCTCGGGCGCCAGCTCCACCCCCAGGTCGCCGCGGGCCACCATGACCCCGTCGCAGAGGTCGAGAATCTCGTCCAGCGCGTCAAGGGCGGCGGGCTTTTCGATCTTGGCCAGGACGGCGGCCCGGCCCTGGACTAGCTGGCGCAGCTCGGCCATGTCGGCGGCCCGCTGCACGAAGGACAGGGCCACCCAGTCCACCCCCTGGTCCAGGGCGAAGGCCAGGTCCTTGCGGTCCTTGGGCGTCAGGGCCGGGATCGGGATGGCGTGGCCGGGCAGGTTGAGGCCCTTGTGGTTGGACAGGGTCTCGCCGACCATCACCTGGGTCTCGGCGAAGTCGGCGCCGTGGCGCGTCACCTGCAGGCGCACCCGGCCATCATCGATCAGGATATCGGCGCCGGCCTTCACCGCCGCCAGGATCTCCGGATGCGGCGCGCAGACCCGCGAGGCGTCGCCCGGCGTCGGGTCGAGATCCAGGCGGAAGGCCTGGCCCGGGCGGATGCGCACCTGGCCGTCGGCGAACTTCCCCAGGCGCAGCTTGGGGCCTTGCAGGTCGGCCAGGACGGCGATAGGCCGCCCAGTGGCGACCTCGGCCTGACGCACCGTGGCGATGGCGCGGGCATGGTCCTCGTGGGTCCCATGGCTGAAATTGACGCGGAAGACGTCGGCCCCGGCCCGGGCCAGCGCCTCCACCTGGGCAGGACTGCGGCTTGCGGGGCCCAAGGTGGCGACGATACGCGCGCGGCGGGCTCGGATCATGGGGTCCCCGTTTGGAAGTGCGGCCGCACCGGGCCAAGATGGCGGCGAGTCACTTGGCGCGTCACAGCTTAGCAAACAGGGCTAAGACGCCGTCGAGAAAAAGGACGCGACACATGCGACACAACCGCGAGGCGCCTAAGCTGTGATCCAGACCCTGGACCTGTTCCCCATCGGCAACTGCGCGGCCAGCGGCCTTATCGACCGGCAAGGCCGCATTGTCTGGGGTTGCGTGCCCCGGGTGGACGGCGACCCCTTCTTCTCGGCCCTGCTCAGCGACCGCGATCCCGCCGACCGGGATGTCCACGGCCTGTGGGCCATCGAGGCCGAGGACCACGCCAGCACCCGCCAGGCCTATCTGCGCAACACGCCGATCGTGCGCACCGAGGTCACCAACAAGCACGGGGACAGTTTCGAGATCCTCGACTTCTGTCCGCGCTATCGCCAGTTCGGCCGGGTCTATCGGCCGACCGCCTATATCCGCCTGGTCCGGCCCATCACCGGCGCGCCGCGCATCCGCATCCGCCTGCGCCCGACGGTGAACTGGGGCGAGGCGCCGGCCAGGCAGACCACCGGCTCCAACCACATCCGCTATGTGGGCGGGCCGACCACCATGCGCCTGACCACCAACACCTCGGTCAGCCACATCACCGAGGAGCGCGTCTTCCGGCTGGAAGAGCCGATCGCCATGTTCCTCGGCCCCGATGAGGGGTTCGACGCCGACGTGATGGCCACCACCTCGCGGATGCTGAACGAGACCACCGACTACTGGCGCAGCTGGGTGCGGACCCTGTCGGTGCCGCTGGAATGGCAGGAGGCGGTGATCCGCTCGGCCATCACGCTCAAGCTCTGCGCCTATGAGGAGACCGGCGCCATCGTCGCGGCGCTGACCACCTCTATCCCCGAACATGCGGAGTCCGGGCGCAACTGGGACTATCGCTACTGCTGGCTGCGAGACGCCTATTATGTGGTCCAGGCCCTGACCAGGCTGGGCGCCGCCGACATGCTGGAGAACTACCTCTCCTATCTGCGCAACCTGGTGGACACTGAGGGCGGCGGCCATGTGCAGCCGGTCTATGGGGTGGGGCTGGAGCCTGGCCTGATCGAGCGGTTCGCCGACGCCCTGCCCGGCTATCGCGGCATGGGGCCGGTGCGGATCGGCAACCAGGCCCACGAGCATCTGCAGCACGACGTCTATGGCCAGATTATCCTGTCGACGGTGCAGGCCTTCTTCGACGAGCGCCTGCTGCGGCCGGCCACGGTGGAGGATTTCCGCGACCTCGAGCCGGTGGGCGAGCGGGCCTATGAGATGTACGCCACGCCGGACGCCAGCCTGTGGGAGTTCCGCGGGCGCGAGGCGATCCACACCTATTCGGCGGTGATGTGCTGGGCCGCCTGCGACCGGCTCGGCAATGCGGCCGTCCAGCTCGGCCTGCTGGAGCGGGCCAAGTACTGGAACGCCCGGGCCGACGAGATGCGCGGCGTGATCGAGGCGCGCGCCTACAACCCGGCGCTCGGCCGCTTCGCCGCCACCTTCGACGGGGACGAACTGGACGCCAGCCTGCTGCAGCTGGTGGACGTGCGCTTCGTGCCCCCTGGAGATCCGCGGATGGCCGCCACCATCGAGGCGGTGGAGAAGGGCCTGCGGCGCGGCCCCTACATGCTGCGCTACGCCCTGCCCGACGACTTCGGCGAGCCCAAGACCGCCTTCAACATCTGCACCTTCTGGCTGATCGAGGCCCTCTATCTCAGCGGCCGGGCCGACGAGGCCCGCGAGCTGTTCGAGGAGATGCTGACCAGGCGGACGGCGGCGGGCCTGCTGTCGGAGGACATCTCCTTCGACGGCAATGAGCTGTGGGGCAACTATCCGCAGACCTATTCCCTGGTCGGGCTGATCAACTGCGCGGCGCTGCTCTCCAAGCCGTGGGCGGCGGTGCGCTAGAAGCGCGTTCCGATAAGTGGGAACCGGTTATCGGATCGAAACGCGCGCCCGCGAAAAGAACTAGATCACACCCGTGATCTAGACTTTCAGCTCCGGGGCGGTGAAGCCGCGCACATTCTCGTCGATGGCCTGGGCCAGCGACAGGAGCCTCCCGTCGCCGCCATGCGGTCCGATCAGCTGCGCGCCCACCGGCAGGCCATCGGCTGAAAAGCCGGCCGGCAGGGTGGTGGCCGGCAGCAGGCAGGCGGTCGCCAGGCCGATCCAGCCCAGCAGGGTCACATAGGGCGCGCTCGTCCCGTCCGACAGCTTCAGCGCCCGGGACGGGAACGAGCCTTGGTTGTGCGCAAACGCCGTAACCGGGGCGACCGGCGCTAGGATGGCGTCATAGGCGTCGAACACCCCCTCCATCTCCCGGCGCAGACGGGCGCGGATGGCGTCGGCGGCCAGCCATTCCCGGTGGCGGGCGGTATAGGCGAGCGCCGTGGCCGCCCAGGAGAAGGGGCCGGCGCCGCGGGCCCGGGCGATCTTCGCCGCCGGGCGCATCCACTCCATCCTGCGCAGGTCCTTCTCGCGCATGTCACCGCCGATGATGGCGCCCAGCAGCACCATATAGGCGTCCAGCAGGGTGGCCACGTCCACCGGCGGGGAGACGAACTCAATGGTGGCGCCCGCCGCCGACAGCTCGCCGGCGAAGGCCTCGATCACCGCCCTGACCTGCGGGTCCAGCGGCAGGCCCGGCGCCTCGACCCAGACCCCGATGCGGGCCTTGGCCAGATCGGCGGGCGCCGCCTTGGGCGAGACCCCGCCATCGCAGATCACCGACAGCAGCAGCCGCAGGTCCCGGGCCGAACGGGCCATGGGGCCGATGACGTTCAGGTCCGGCTCCTGCCAGGAGCCCGGCGAGGGCGGCACATGGCCGTGCTGGGGGACGAGGCCCCAGGTGGGCTTGTGCGAAAACACCCCGCAGAAATGGGCCGGGATGCGCAGGGAGCCGCCGATGTCCGAGCCGATCTCCAGGGCCGTGACGCCGCTGGCCAGCGCCGCGGCCGCCCCGCCCGACGAGCCGCCCGGCGTGCGGGCGATGTCCCAGGGATTGTTGGTGGTCCCATAGAGGCCGTTGAAGCTCTGCCAGTCCCCGGCCATCACCGGTACATTGGTCTTGCCCCAGATCACCGCCCCGGCCTTGCGGGCCAGCGCGCTCACCGTGGCGTCCTCGGCCTGGCGGCGGCGATGGATCTCCAGCCCGGCCGAGGCCGGCATGCCGCTGACGTCCAGGGTGTCCTTGATGGTCATGGGCAGGCCAGCCAGCGGCCCCAGGGCCCCGTCCCGGGCGCGGATGTCATCGATGGCCCTCGCCCGCTCCAGGGCGCGCTCCAGGTCGGCGGCGACCACGGCGTTCAGCCGGTGGTGGGTCTGTTCGTGACGGGCCAGAGCCAGCTTCAGGAGCTCGACCGCGCTGATCCGGCCGGCGCCCAGCAGGGCCAGCTGGCCGCTGGCGTCCAGGGCCAGGACGTCGAGGTCGGGGTTCACGCGTGCGCCTTCTTCAGGCCCAGCACATCCTGCATGTCATAGGCGCCCGGCGGCTGGCGCACCGCCCAGAGGCCGGCCTCCACCGCGCCACGGGCGAACAGGCTGCGGTCCCGGGCCGAGTGGGACAGGGTCAGGATCTCGTCCTCGGCGGCGAAGACCACCGAATGCTCGCCGATGATCCCGCCGCCGCGCATCACCGAATAGCCGATCTCGCCCTCTGGCCGCGCCCCCGTAATCCCGTCCCTAGCCGCCCGCGCCACCGTCTCCAGCGCCACCCCGCGCCCGTCGGCGGCGGCCTGGGCCAGCATGATCGCCGTGCCCGACGGCGCATCGACCTTGCGCCGGTGGTGGGCCTCGAAGACCTCGATGTCGTAGTCGGCCGCCGCCAGGGCCTGGGCCGCCTGGGCCACCAGGCCCAGCAGCATGTTGACGCCCAAGGAAAAGTTGCCGGCCCGCACGATGGGAATGGCCCCCGCCGCCTTGTCGATCGCCGCGATCTGGTGGGCGTCAAACCCGGTGGAGCCGATCACCAGGGCCATGCCCCCTTGGGCGGCGCACACCTGGGCCAGCTCGACCGAGGCCTTGGGGGTGGAGAAGTCGATCACCACCTGCGCCGCAGCAAGCGCGCTGGCCCGATCCACCAGCCGCGGATCCTCCGCGCCCGGCCGGTCGAAACAGGCGAACAGGTCAGCGTCCCCGCGCCCCTCCACCACGGCGGCCACAGCCTGCCCCATACGCCCCAGGGCGCCCGCGACGGCGATACGAACAGGTGCGGTCAGGGCGATCTCTCCGGGGCTTGGCGGCGCAGGGGAGCGAATGTCGCGCCTGGGCGCCCGCGGTCAAGGGCGGAGAGGGTCCCCAACCGGAAAGAGGATCAGGCGCGGTCGCGGAGGCGAGCGATCTCGCGTGCGAACTCGGCGCGAAGCGTATCGGCCTCGTCGTCCGGCAGCCAGTCAGCCATCTGCGGAAACACCGTCTCCCACATGCGCGTATCCCGCTCCGACCACGGCAGGGTCTGGGACCGGCGCGCCAGGGCCAGCAGGGCGTTGAGCTTTTCCCGCGCGCGGGCCGGATGGTCCACAGGCGTGGGCGCCGGCGCCGGCATACGGGCCTCACCCTCGCCAAACAGGCTCAGCTGTCGAGGGCCATCGGTGTGGCGAAGGAAGTCATCGACGTCACCCATCAAGGTCAGCTCACGCTATCAGGTTTCGCCGTCCCACCAGCACACCGACCACCATCTGGCTCACCGCCCTCACGGCCAGTGGTCCAACAAACAGCAATACGACCAGGTGCGGTCAGGACAGTATCTCCAGCACTCGGTGGCCCAAGGCAGCGAATGTCGCGCCGGGGCGCCCGCGGTCAAGGGCGGAGGTGGTCAGGCCGCCGCGCCAAAGTCCAGCTGTCCATGAGGTGTCGCCTACAAGCGACATTCGGTTGACAAAATCACCTATTGTCGCCCATAGTTTACACATGATCGAGGTGCGCCAGACCGAGGCGTTCAGGGCGTGGCTTGAGAAGCTGCGGGATCGCAGGGCTGCGGCCAAGATCGCCGCGCGCCTTGCGCGGCTCGAACTCGGCAATTTCGGCGATGCGGAGGCGGTCGGCGAAGGCGTCTCCGAGCTGCGGATTCACTATGGACCCGGCTATCGGGCCTACTTCGTGCAGCGTGGCGAGGTCCTCGTTGTCATGCTCTGCGGCGGCGACAAGTCATCGCAGGATCGGGACATCAGTCGGGCCAAGGCCATGGCGCGTGAATTGGAGATGTGAGCGGATGCCTCTGAAGACCAGCCGCTTTGATGCGTCGGCCGTTCTGGACACCCCCGAAGCGATCGAAGCCTTCCTGGAGGACGCCTTCGAATCCGGCGACCCGTCCTTCATCACCCACGCCCTGGGGATCGTCGCCCGCGCCAAGGGGATGTCGCAACTGGCCGAAGAGACCGGCCTCTCCCGCCAGGCCCTCTACAAGGCGCTCAGCGCCGAGGGCCGTCCGGAGTTCAGCACGGTCCTGAAGGTGGCCGGCGCCCTAGGCTTCCGGCTGCACCCGGAGCGCGTTCCGGAGACGGCCTGATTGGGTTCGGCGGCTGACAACCTTGGAAGAAGGGTGCGGCGCCATTGCGCCACTTGCTGAGGCTCCGAGCCAGAATGCGGCCATTCCCTCAGCGTCGACGAATGTCGGTTGCCGACCTGCCGCCACGGTTGAATTAACCCATTGCGGACTTTGCCGCCCGTCCATCAAGGCGGGCACGGTCGCTTCCCAAGTCTAGGCGCGGTGACCGCGGACTTTCGGCAGCCTGCCCGACCGGTGCGGCCTGCCTGCCTTCAATACCGGCCTGGCAAGCAGCCGACTGCGGGGCGGCGGGGCCAGCGACTTTCCGTTGTTCAGCCTGGGTTTTGGCCCGGTGCGGCTGCTTCCGCATCGGGCAGTTCGCCTTCATCGTCGGACCCGCGGATCGTTCGCAGGTTGGCTCGAAACGCGCGGTGGCTTTCGTCATCCGGGCCAAGCCGCTCCGCGAACACGAGCCGAAGAATGGCAAGCGCTGCAGCGCCTGCCTCAAGCACCGCATGCAGCCCGAACACGAGCCGAGGGCCGTTCTCATGCAGATAGATTTGGATAAATCGGCGGCCTTCTTCGTCAGGCATTGCTTGCGCATTCGCGCTCAAACCCCGTTCGTTCGGGTGCCCACCGTAGTCGATAGATTGCTGATAGAGTTCCCCGAACAGCGCGCCTATTTCAGCGTCCAACGCCGTCACGCTCGCGAGGACTGTGGTGTGGTGAAAATCCCGCCCTCGCGCCACTTTCATTGCGGCGGCTCCATCATGCCGTCTCAACCACGCTTCCGTCCGCTTCGCGTTACCCTCTAGGTGGACGGCATAAGCCGCCGCCTCGATGCAGGCGCGGATCATCGGGAACATGTCGCCAAGCTGACCCGCCAAGGCGTGTTCGCAGGCCGCGCGGAAATTGGAGTGGCTGCGGAAGGCGAGGTGCGGCGTGACAGGGTTGGGAGGGTCACGCCAGCCATCCAAATCCATGAACTGGGCGTCAAGATAGGCGAGATTTCGCATTGCCGGCCCGTAGTGCGCGAACGTCGCCCACCGGTTTCGCGCTGCATCAGCCATAAAGGACGTCAGCGGGTCGGCGCCCTACCCAGGCGGTGGTGAAAGGTCGGTCGCGTGCGCCTTCCCCATCAGCACGTGCCACGCCTGCCGAACTCGTTCACCCGACAGCATGGGGCCTCCTTGGCCGTTTATTCCTGCGGCTCTGTCGGGCCGCGTCGTATCAGTTCGATTAGCTTTTCCTGCATCGGCACTAGCGGTTCGCACTCGCGCGCGAATTCCACGGGCAGGGCCTTTGTGATGGCCACAGCGTCCTGTTCGTATCGCGCCTTCAGCTCCATCAGTCGTACCTCGACCAAGTTGTCGAATGTCGCCGTTGCCTCCGCAGCTCGACTGAGCGCCATGCCCTCGACCATGAACAGCAGTCCCGCCACCTTCCAGCCGCGCGCGCGGCCCTGCGCCAGCGTCACTGTCTCAGGCATGCCTGTGCGCGTTGCGACCACCTCCATGAGTCCGAACCACGCGCTACAGTTCGCGAACCGCTGCGCCATCGCGTAGTTGCCTTCGCGGGTGGTCGGCAAGGGTTGCAGTTGCTGTGCTGCGGCAGGGTTCGCCACGACGAGGGCGCCAAGTAGCGCCGCGATGCTCAGCTTTCTCATGCACCTAGCTTCGCCCAAGCTGTGCCTTGTGGCTACGGGCCTTTGAAGCACTGATGAAGTGCGCGGTGAATATCGGCGGGACGTCCGCAGCGTTGGACCCTGATCGGCAATCGAGCCGAGGGCGCACGGATCTGCGATCCGCCGCGTACTGGGGACGTGCCTCATGCTCCAGTCATCAGCAAACGACCGCAGCCGACTTCGGGTGCGCGCGCCACAGCAGACCTTTCGATGGTCTTCATTGAGCCCTAATCGACCTCCACCCGCGTGCCAGCTCCACCCCCCACCCGCAATTCCTACCGCTCCGCAGGAGTCTGGAGGTTGTGGCGGGGGGGCGGCCTATGTAGGTTGCGGCCCTCATCCCATCACCCGTGTCTGCAAGGACCGTCCGCGCTCATGAGCGACGCCGAGAAACGCACCTTCACCGACGAGGAGGCGCTCAGCTTCCACCGTCTCCCCACGCCTGGAAAAATCGCCATCGTGCCGACCAAGCCGATGGCCACGCAGCGGGACCTCTCGCTGGCCTATTCCCCGGGCGTGGCCGTACCGGTGCTGGCCATCGCCGAGGACCCGGACAAGGCCTACGACTATACGTCCAAGGGCAATCTGGTGGCGGTGATCTCCAACGGCACGGCGATCCTGGGGCTGGGCAATCTCGGCGCCCTGGCGTCCAAGCCGGTGATGGAGGGCAAGAGCGTCCTCTTCAAGCGCTTCGCCGACGTGGACTCCATCGACGTGGAGGTCTCGGCCACCGATCCGGACGAGATCATCACCGTCGTCAAGAATATCGGCATCACCTATGGCGGCATCAATCTGGAGGACATCAAGTCCCCGGAATGCTTCCGCATCGAGACCGAGCTGCAGGAGCTGCTCGACATCCCGGTGTTCCATGACGACCAGCATGGCACGGCGATCATCTCGTGCGCAGGCCTGCTGAACGCCTGCAAGATCACCGGGCGGCGCCTGGACGAGGCGAAGGTCGTGCTGTGCGGCGCGGGCGCTGCGGGCATCGCCTCGCTCGAGCTGATGAAGGCCATGGGGGTGCGGGCCGAGAACTGCATCGCGGTGGACAATACGGGCGTGATCTATCGCGGCCGCGCCGAGAGCATGAACCAGTGGAAGTCCGCCCATGCGGTGGACACCGACAAGCGCACCCTGGCCGAGGCGCTAGACGGCGCCGACGTCTTCCTGGGCCTGTCGGTCAAGGGGGCGGTGACCGCCGAGATGGTCGCCTCGATGGCGCCCAACCCGATCATCTTCGCCATGGCCAATCCCGATCCGGAGATCACCCCGGAAGAGGTTCACGCCGTCCGCAGCGACGCCATCATGGCCACGGGCCGCAGCGACTATCCCAACCAGGTGAACAACGTCCTGGGCTTCCCCTACATCTTCCGCGGCGCGCTGGACGTGCGGGCGCGGCGGGTGAACATGGAGATGAAGATCGCCTGCGCCCAGGCCCTGGCGGCGCTGGCCCAGGAGGACGTGCCCGACGAGGTGGCCGCGGCCTATCACGGGGTGCAGCTGAAGTTCGGCCCGCAATACATCATCCCCAGCCCGTTCGACCCGCGGCTGATCTGGTACATTCCGCCCTTCGTGGCCCAGGCGGCCATGGACACCGGGGTGGCGCGCAAGCCCATCGAGGACATGGACGCCTATCGCGCCCAGCTGGCCCAGCGCCTCGATCCCACCGCGGCCTTCCTGCAGAAGCTGCAGGGCGCGGTGCTGTCGGGTCCGAAGAAGCGCGTGGTGTTCGCCGAGGGCGAGGAGGCCAGCGTGATCCGCGCAGCCTACGCCTTCCAGACCGCAGGCCTCGGCGAGGCCATCCTGGTCGGCCGCGAAGAGCTGGTGGCCGAGAACATGCGCGCCGTGGGCCTGAGCCCCGAGGATGCGGGCCTGAAGGTGATCAACGCCCGGGTCTCCGAGCACAATCCGGAATTCGCCGAGTACCTGTATGAGCGGCTGCAGCGTCAGGGCTATCTGATGCGCGACGTCCAGCGGCTGGTGAACCAGGATCGCAACACCTTCGCCGCCTGCATGGTGGCGCTCGGCCATGCCGACGGCATGGTGACCGGGGTGACCCGCTCCTATGATCAGGTGCTGGACGAGGTGCTGCGGGTGATCGATCCCGCGGCCGGCGGCCGGGTGATGGGCATGTCGGTGCTGCTGGGCAAGGGCCACACCCTGTTCATCGCCGACACCAATGTCACCGAGATGCCCGAGGCCGAGGACCTGGTGGAGATCGCGCTGGAGGCCGCCCAGGCGGTCAAGGCGCTCGGCTACACCCCGCGCCTGGCCTTCATGTCCTATTCCACCTTCGGCAATCCCATGGGCGACCGCTCCGAAAAGGTGCGCGAGGCCGTGGCCATGCTCGACGAGATGGACCTGGACTTCGAGTACGAGGGCGAAATGCCCCCGGCCCTGGCCCTGGAGCCGGAGCGCCGCGGCAACTACCCGTTCATGCGCCTGACCGGCCCGGCCAATGTGCTGATCATGCCGGCCATCCATTCGGCGGCCATCTCCACCCAGCTGGTCCAGGCCTTTGGCGGCGCCACCGTGGTGGGGCCGATCCTGCTCGGCCTCGAAAAGTCGGTGCAGATCTGCCCGCTGTCGGCCTCGGTGTCGCGCATCCTGCAACTCGCCACCCTGGCCGCCTACGACCAGACCCAGGCCCAGGCCCAGGTCGAGGCCGTCCTGTGATCACCCAGGCAGACCACCGCCTGACCTAGGGATCGCGCGCCTCCGGGCGGCGGGCGATCCGTCGCCGCCGCTCCGGGGGAGATCGCGCCATGGGCGCCTCAGAATCCGACTCGTCCGCCCCCGGCTTCACCCTGGGGGTGGACTTCGGCACCACCAACACCGTCGTGGCCCTCGCCCTGCCCGGCGAGCCGGCCCGGCTGGTGCGGTTCCCCGCCCCCGAGGGCGAGCTCTTCGCCTTCCGCTCGGCCCTGGCCTTCCACGCCCCGCCCGAACACCCCACCGAACGCACGGTGGAGGCCGGCCCCTGGGCCATCGAGGACTATGTGGAGGACCCGCTGGAGACGCGGTTCATCCAGTCCTTCAAGACCTTCGCGGCCTCGGCCAACTTCACCGAGACCCAGATTCTCGGCCGGCGCTACGCCTTCGAAGACCTGCTCTCGGCCTTCCTGCTGAAGCTCCGCGACCATGCGGGCGCAGCGCTCAAGGACCTGCCCGGCCGGGTCATTGTCGGGCGCCCGGTCACCTTCGCCGGCGCCGCGCCCCAGGCGGGGCTGGCGCTTTCCCGCTACGAGACGGCCTTTTCCCGCCTGGGATTCTCGGAAATTCTCTATGTCTATGAACCGGTGGGCGCGGCCTTCTTCTTCGCCCGCACGCTTCAGGCCGACGCCACCGTCCTGGTGGGCGACTTCGGCGGCGGCACCAGCGACTTCTCGATCATCCGCTTCCATCGCGATGACAAAGGCGCCTTCCGGGCCGAGCCCCTCGGGCGATCGGGCGTCGGCGTGGCCGGCGACGCCTTCGACTACCGGATCATCGACAATCTGGTGTCGCCGGCGCTCGGCAAGGGGTCGAGCTACAGGACCTTCGGCAAGGTCCTGCCCATCCCCAACCGCTACTATTCGGCCTTCGCCCGCTGGGACCAGCTGGCCCTGTTGCGGGCCTCCCGGGACATGCGCGAGATCCGCAGCCTGGAGCGCCAGGCGGTGGAGCCGCAGAAGATCGCCGCCCTGGTGGAGATCCTCGACGACAACCACGCCTATCCCCTCTATCGCGCCGTCTCGCGCCTGAAGGAGACCCTGTCGGCGAAGGACGAGGCGACCTTCGCCTTCGAGGCCGGCGCGGTCTCCATCACGCGGTCTGTGGCCCGGTCCGAGTTCGAGAGCTGGATCGCGCCGGAACTGGCCCAGATCGAGGGCGCGGTGGACGCCGCCCTGGCCGACGCCGGCCTGGGCGCCGATCAGATCGACCGGGTCTTCCTCACCGGCGGCTCGTCCCTGACGCCCGCCGTGCGGGCCATCTTCGCCCGCCGCTTCGCCGCCGAACGGATCGAGACCGGCGGGGAGCTGGAATCCATCGCCTCGGGCCTGGCCCTGATGGGCCACGAGCCCGACCTCGACCGCTGGGGCGAGCGGGCCGTTCTAAGCTAGGCCGGAACGACCCCGGTCTCGCCGGCCGGGACGGCCAACCGCGCCCGGGTGCTGATCGTCCCGCCGGGGGCGCTGACCTTGTCCAACACCCGGAAGGCGGTCTCCCAGCGCTCGGCGGTCACGTCGCACAGCAGGTAGCCCCGCTGGGCGTTGTTGAACTTCAGCTGCGGATTGGCCGCCAGGAGCTTCGCCATATGCGGCTGCTGGTCCACGCCGTCCCCGCCCGAGGTGATGGATGTGCCGACGAACTCCGTGGCGATGGCGCGGCCCTCTGGGTGGCGCCCGTCCAGGTGCAGTTCGCCGGCATAGTTCTGATGCTCGTCCCCGGTCAGCACCACCGGATTGAGCACGCCCCGATCGCGAATGTGGCGCAGCAGCCGCGCCCGGGGGGCGCGATAGCCGCCCCAGGAGTCCGGATTGGCCATGTAGCCCGGCCCCGGATCGCGATCGAGGTCCATGACCATCACCTGCTGGGCGATGGCGTTCCAGCGGGCCGGCGAGGTCGACAGGCTGTCGAACAGGAACCGCTCCTGTTCAGAGCCCAGCATCTCGGCCTCGGCCCGCTCCAGCTCGTCACAAACCCCCCAGCGGCCGCCACAGGCCTGGTCGGACCGGTATTGCCGCGTGTCCAGCAGGTTCAGCCGCAGCAGGGTCCCGTAGTCGGCCCGCCGGTAGAGGCGCATGGCCGGCCCCGCCGGGAAGGCCGACCGACGCAGGGGCATGTGCTCGTAATAGGCCTGCATGGCCGACTGCTGGCGCAGGCGGAAGATGGCCCGGTCGGTCCCGTCCTGGTCGAGGTCGGCCGCCCAGTTGTTGTCGATCTCGTGGTCGTCCCAGGTGACGAACCAGGCCGCGGCCGCATGGCTGGCCTGCAGGTCGGCGTCCATCTTGTACTGGGCGTAACGACGTCGGTAGTCGTCCAGGCTGTAGATCTCCTGGCCCACATGCTGGCGCTGGTTGGCCTGGGGGCCGGCCCCGGAATTCCCCACCCGGGCCGAGCGGCCCTCATAGATGTAGTCCCCGTAGCAGAAGACGAAGTCGAGCTCGTCCTCCTGCGCCAGCCGCCGGTGGGCGGTGTAGAGGCCCTGCTCATAGTGCTGGCAGCCGACCACGCCGAACCGCGCCCGGGCCAGGCTCGCCCCGGCGGCTGGCGTCGTCCGGGCCCGGCCGACCAGGCTGCGCTCAGCGCCGGCGGTGAAGCGATAGTGATAGGTGCGCGCCGGCGAGAGGCCGTCCACCTCCACATGCACGGCGTGGGCGAGCTCGGGCCGGGCCACGGCCTCGCCCTGGGCGGCGATACGGCTGAAGCCCTCGTCCTCAGCCACCTCCCAGCTCACCGGCACGGGGCGGGCGGGCATGCCGTGGCCGATGGCCAGGGGGTCAGGCGCCAGCCTCGTCCAGATCACGAAACCGTCGGGCGCCGGGTCGCCGGCCGCCACGCCGAGCTGGAACGGATCGTCGGCGAAGACGGGCTGGGCCAGGGCCTGGCGCGGGTCCAGGCTCGGCGCCAGCAACGCCCCCAGGCCGAGCGCCATCATGCGGCGGCGCGACAGGGTCAGGGCTCGGGTGATGTGGTCGGTCATTGGCGCCTCCCCAGGACAGGCGGTCATCCTAGAAGCGGTCTATGACGCCTTCGATTCAGGCCGCCGCCACCCGCAGGGCGGCCAGCACCTCATCGGCGGCGCGAAGGCCGGTCTCCCAGGCGCCGTGGGCGGTGGAGAAGGCCCGGGTCGAGGTGGCTTCGCCGGCGAAGAACAGCCGGCCCTCGACGGGCTCGGCCAGCACCTGCCGGGCCGGCGCGCAACCGGGCAGGGCGTGGGAATAGGCGCCCAGGGCCCAGGGGTCCTGGCTCCAGCTGGTGGCCGCCAGCAGGCGCAGCTGGGGGCGGATGTCGGCGCCAAAGACCCCCACCAGCTCCTCGATGGCGAAGTCGGCCGCCGCCCGCGGCCCCTCCGCGGCCAGGGCGCGGGCATGGTCGCCGCCGAAATAGGCCTCGATCACCGGCCGCCCCAGGGGCCGCAGATAATAGCTGCCGGTGGCGGAGGTCTCCACATCGCCCCACAGATGATGCTCCCGGGGGAAGGCCTCGGGCGCAGAAGGGCTCAGGAAGACCTTGTCGGCCAGGCCCAGGGGCAGGCCGGTGGCCGCATCGGTCTTGGCCGGCAGGGGCGGGTGCAGGCGGATCGCCTCGCGGGCCAGCAGGTCGCTGGAGATGGTCAGCACCACCGCCCGGGCCGTCACCGCGCCGCGGGACGTCTCCAGCCGCAGGGCCTGGCTGCTGTGGTCGACGGACAGGACCGCGCAGTGGGGCACGATCAGGGACCGGTCGGCCAGGTCGCAGATCGCCGCCCCATAACCCTCGACCGCCCGCCAATCGAGGCCGGTGTCGATGAAGGCGCCATAGTCCTGCACCGAGACCTGCGAGAGGGGCGCGCCGTTATAATAGCTGGAAAAGGCCTCCAGCAGCGGCCGCCAGCGGGCGGCTCGCGGCAGGTAGGCGTTGGCTCGGCCCTCCTGGCCGGCCCGGGCGGCCTCTTCCAGGGCGGTTTCGAAGGCGCCCATGGCCGCCTCGAACCCGGCGCGGGCCTCCGGGGGGAGGCTCAGATTGGCCTCGGGCCGCCGCCAGGCCGGCGGGGTGCGGTCCAGGGGGATGTCGGCCCGCTCGAACAGCGGGACAAAGGGGTTGCGGTCGGCGCTGTGCAGCCAGCCACAGCCGAGATCGACCGGCAGGTCGGGGCGAGCGGCCAGGGTGTGGGCCCGGCCGCCGATCCGCCCCTGGCCCTCCAGCACCACCACCGACAGGGGCGCGCGCGACAGCCGCGCAGCCGCAGCTATGCCCGCCGCCCCGGCCCCCACGACGACCACGTCAAAACGATCCTGCATGACCTATCCAGGCATGGCCCAAGGCCAAGGTTCAAGCCCTGTCGGCGCCTTGTCCGGACTAATCGACCTTGGTCAGGGTTTCGGAGTCCAGGTCCAGGTCCTCGGCGGCGATGATCCGCAGGTCCGGCGTCCGCTGGCGCAGGCCCGCCTCGAACAGGCTGGCGTCCCCGGCCACGATGACGGCGGCGTCGGCGGGCGACAGATGATCGGCCGCGAAGGCGTTCACCTGAGCTGCTGTCACCGCCTCGACCTTGGCCGTATAGGCGCCGATCTCCTCCAGGGGCACGTCCTGCACCGCCAGGTCGCCGAGCACGCCCCCCAGGCCGCCAGCTGTCCCCAGAGCGCGGCCAAAGCCGCCGATCAGCACGGACTTGCGGGCCTTCAGCTCCTCGGCCGAGACCGGCTCGGCCGCCAGCCGGGTCAGTTCGGCGGCGATCAGATCGACCACCTCGGGCGCGGACTCGTTCTTGGTCTGGGCCTGGGCCTGGAAGGCGCCAGTGGTGCGGCGGGCCGACAGGGACGATCCGGCCCCATAGGAGAGGCCTCGCTTGATGCGGATCTCCTGGTTCAGCCGCGCCGAATAGCCGCCCCCCAGCACCGAATTGGTGACGATCGCCGGATAATAGGCCTCGTCGCTGCGGGCGATGGTCGGCTTGGCCAGGCGAACGGCGGCCTGGCCGGCGCCCGGCAGGTCGATGACCAGGGCCTGGCGCGTGGCCGAGGGCGAAGCCTCCGGCTGGCGCGGCAGGGGGCCGGCGGGCGCCGCCCAGTCGCCAAAGGCCTCGCGGGCCAGGGCGAAGCCGGCCTCGGGCGTGACGTCCCCGGTCAGCACCAGGATGGCGTTGTCGGGCCGGAAGTAGGTCCCATGCAGGCGGCGCAGGGTGTCCGGCGTCAGCTTGGGCAGGGAGGCCGGCGTGCCGCCGACCGGATGGCCAAAGGGCGTGCCGGCGAAGATCAGCGGGCTGGCGGTCATGGCCGCCAGCTGGCCGGGATCGCCATAGGCCACCGACAGGCCGTCCAGGGCCTGGGCGGTCTGCCGCTCCAGCTCCTCGGCCGCGAAGGCCGGGTTGCGCGCCACATCGGCCAGGATGGCGAAGGCCGGCGCCACCTTGTCGGACATCACGGTCAGACCGATGCTGGAGGATTCCGCGCCGGCAGCTGAGGACAGGGTGGCGCCCAGGGCCTCCACCTGCTGGGCGATCTCCGGCGCTGTGCGGGTCTTCGTGCCCTCGGTGAGCATGCCGGCGGTCATGGACATGGCGCCGGCCAGCCCTTTCGGATCGGCCCAGGCGCCCGCACGCACGATCAAGGCGGCGGAGATGAGGGGCAGGTCGCTGGAGCGGGCGACGATCACCCGCAAGCCATTGTCCAGGGTGGTTTCGGACGGCTGCGGCAGGACCGGATCCACCGGCTCGCCCACCGGCGGCGGCGCCTGGCGCTCGGCCTCCGGCGCCAGGGCGAGGATCTCGCCGTCGAACACCACCGCCTGGGCCGGGGGCGGGGCGGGCTCGGCCGGGGTCTCGCCGGCCGGACGTTCGGATTCGGGGCGATAGCGAATGGTCATCCGCCGGTCTTCGGCCAGATAGGTCTGCGCCACCCGCTGCACATCAGCGGCGGTGACGGCGGCGAGATCGGCCAGCTCGCTATTGGCCCGGGCCGGATCGCCCTGCGTCGCCCAGGCATAGCCGAGGGCGAAGGCGCGGCCGTCCACCGTCTCTCGCTCGCGCAGGGCGCCGGCGATCACCTCGTTGCGGGCTTCATCCAGTTCGGCCTGGGTCGGCGGGGCGTCCCGCAGGCGGGCGACCTCCGCCAGCAGGGCGGCCTCGCCGGCGTCGACCGTCTGGCCGCTGGCCAGGATGGCGCCCACGGCGAACAGGCCCGGCTGCTGGGGCAGGTCGGCCTGGGAGAAGGCCTCCACAGCGATCTGCTGCTCATAGACCAGCGCATTGTAGAGCCGGGAAGACTTGCCGCCGGACAGGATGGTGTCGAGCACCTGCAGGGCCGGGGCGTCGGGGCTGGCGGCCTCGGCGCCCAGCCAGGTCAGGACCACCGCCGGCAGCGGCACATTGGGGCCATAGCCCTCATGGACGCCGGGGCCGGTCCGCGGCGGCTCCACGGCGTCGACCCGCTTGAGGGGCGTCTCGGGGGTCTTGAGCGGCGCAAAATACTGGTCCACCCAGGCGTCGAGCTGGCCCTCATTGAAGTTGCCGATGACGATCAGCACCGCATTGTCGGGGCGGTAATAGTCCCGGTGGAAGGCGCGCACATCGTCGATGGTGGCGGCGTCCAGTTCGGCGATCGAGCCGATGCCCGGGCGCTTGTAGGGATGTTCCCGATAGCTGGCCTGGGGGATCATCAGGCCAAACAGCCGGCCATAGGGGGCGGCCAGGATGCGCTGTCGCAGCTCCTCCTTCACCACGTCCCGCTCGGAATTGAAGATCTCGGCGTCCACCACCAGGGACCCCATCCGCTCGGCCTCGGCCCAGAGCAGCCGCTCCAGGTGGTTGGCGGGGATCACCTCGAAATAGTTGGTGAAGTCGTCATAGGTCGAGGCGTTGTTGAAGCCCCCCACATCCTCGGTCATGCGATCCATGGTCTCGGAGGGCATGTTGCGGGTGGTCTTGAACATCATGTGTTCGAAGAGGTGGGCAAAGCCCGAGCGCCCCTGGGGGTCGTCCTTGGAGCCGACCCCGTACCAGACCTGGACCGTGACGTTCGGCGTCGTCGCATCCACCCCGCTCAGCACCCGCAGGCCGTTGTCCAGCACCCGCTCGCGATAGGCGATCGGCGGAATGTCGGCCGCCTGGACGCAGAGGGGCGCCGCCAGCACGGCGAGGACCAGGGCGAGGCGAGTGAAGGCGCGAAACATGGCGGGCTCCGGGTGGCGAAGCCAGATCCATAGCATTCTGAGCGGCCGGCGCCATGGCCGTCCCTGGGCCCCTATGTCCCGAACGCCCGGACCGCGGGCCTCATCGGCTCTCGCGCTCCAGCAGCTTGCGCATCAGGTCGATCTGTTCCTGCTGGGCGGCCAGGAGCGCCTCAAGCTGCAAGACACGCATCTGATCCAGCTTGTCGTGCAGGGCCATGATCTCGATCTCGGCCTTGAGATTGACCTCATAGTCGTGGGCGGCGTTCACCCGGTCCTTCGCGGCCTGCCGGTTCTGGCTCATCATGATGAAGGGCGCCTGGATGGCCGCCAGCATCGAGAGCAGCAGGTTGAGGAAGATGAAGGGATAGGGATCGAAGGCCCCGCGCCCCAGGGTCAGGTTCAGCAGGGTCCAGGCGCCCAGGAAGGCGCCGAAGCCCAGGATGAATTTCCACGATCCGCCGACCGTGGCCACCCGGTCGGCCAGGCGCTGGGCGAAGGTCTGATCATCGGCGAAGCTCTCGTTGGCGTCCCGGGTCACCGGGCTGCGGGCCACGGTGGTCTCCAGGACCCGGCGCTCGGCCTCGTCCAGGGCGCTGGCCGGCTTGCCCAGCCACCGTGTCGCCGCCTCGCCGAGGCGGCCGCCTTGCTCGCTCATGGAATGTCCTCTCCTGGCTGGATCGACCGGCGCGGTCATGGATTTTCACATCCAAAAGCCCCGGGGTTTGATCCTGGCCAATGACGCTGGGGTCGATGCCTGTGCAAATCCAGTCTTAAGGTGACGCCGGCACGATATTGCGACGCGCCGATGCGCGCGCCGAACGCCGGGAGGAATGAACATGATCGAGGCGGTCAAGTACGGTCTGGCCAACTATGTGAACTTCGAGGGCCGCACCGGCCGCGCCACCTTCTGGTGGTGGGTCCTGGCGGTGGTCCTCGCGGCCATCGTGGCCAGCATCCTGGACGAGGGTCTGGGGGTGGGCGACATGGAGCCCTTCAGCCTTCTGCTGGGCCTGGCGGTCTTCCTGCCGCACCTCGCCATGGCCGTGCGGCGGCTGCACGACACAGGGCGGTCGGGCTGGTGGGTGCTGATCGGGCTCATCCCCCTGATCGGCCTGGTGGTGCTGATCATCTTCTATGTGCAACCGAGCAATCCGGCCGGCGAGCGGTTCGACGCGCCCGGGCCTGCGCCGATGCCGCCCGAGCCGCCCTCGGCGGCCTGAGAAGACGTCACAGGCCTCCCGCGCCGCAGGCGCTCTGAAAAGACGGGACACGAAGGACACAAAGGGGCGGCTGCCGCCCCCATCGTGTCCTTCGCTGTCTTCGTGGGTTTTGTGTCCCGCTTTTTCGTATCGCTACGCGCCGAAACCGAACCCCACGGCCAAGCTGGGCCTGAGCGCGGCGCGCCTATCTGTCTCCGATGAGATTCAGTCCGTCCCGCCAGATCGCCGGCGCCCTGGTCCTTGGGCTGCTGGGCGCCTGTTCGCCCTCTCCGGCGCCCGATCGCGCCCAGGCCCAAACCGCCCTGGCCCAGGCGGCCCAGGCGGCCCAGGCGCCCGCGCCCGCCGTGGAAAGCCAGGGCCTCGACCCCGCGGCCATGTCCGCCGTGGTCGAGGAGGCCCAGGCCTTGCCCAACCTGCACGCCCTGATCGTCGCCCGGGACGGCGAGGTGCTGGCCGAGCACCGCCTGCGAGGGCCAGGCCTCGACCAGCCGGTGAACATCAAATCGGCGTCCAAGACCGTGCTGTCGGCCCTGGTGGGCGTCGCCATCCAGCGCGGCGTGCTGTCTGGAACCGACCAGAAGATCGCGCCCCTGCTGGCGCGCGACCTGCCAACGGGCGCCGACCCCCGCCTGCAAGAGATCGAGGTGGGACATCTGCTGTCGATGCAGGCCGGCCTCGGGCGCACCTCGGGCCAGTATTATGGCGCCTGGGTGACCAGTCCCAACTGGGTGCGCCATGCGCTCGCCCGCCCCTTCGACGACGATCCGGGGGGCCGGATGATCTATTCCACCGGGACCTCGCACCTGATGTCGGCGGCGCTCAGCGAGGCGGCGGGGGCCAGCACCCACCAGCTCGCCCGCGACTGGCTGGGCGAGCCCCTGGGGGTGACCATCCCGCCCTGGCAGCGGGACCCGCAGGGGATCTATTTCGGCGGCAACGACATGATGATGTCGCCCAGGGCCCTGCTGCGGTTTGGCGAGCTCTATCGCCTGGGCGGCGAGATCGACGGGCGTCGCATCCTGCCGGCGACCTGGATCGCGGAGAGCTGGACCCCGCGCACCAGGTCCCCCTGGAGCGGCCACGCCTATGGCTATGGCTGGTTCACCAAGCAGGCGGCCGGCCACGACGTGCATTTCGCCTGGGGCTATGGGGGCCAGATGCTGTTCGTCGTCCCCAGCCTCGATCTCACCGTGGTGATGATCTCCGATCCCTCGCCCCGCCCGCGGGAGGAGAGCCATGTGAACGATCTGCATACCCTGCTGGACGCCGGCATCATCCCTGCGGCGATCACCGGCGCAAGGCCCAGCGGGGCCTCTAGCCCTTCAGCAGGCTGAGGCAGCGGCCGACGGCTTGGCCGTTGGCCTCTGCGGTCTTCAATTTGAGCTTGCCGCCCATGACCAGGCCCCGCAGGTGCTTGCGCATCAACTGTTCGATGTCGGAGTCCGCCTGCACGTGGGGCGCCACGGTCTGGTGCATCAGCCGGCCCTCGGGCGAGAGGCCTGCGGCGCACTTGTCGGCGGCGGGATTGGCGAGGGCCGAGGCGGCGCTGAGGCTGGCCACCGTCAGGGTGGCGGCCATCAGGGTGCGGAGGCTGTTGCGGGTCATGGGCCTGTCCTTGCAAATGACGAGGGGTTCTGGCGTCCACGCTGCCAAAGGCCCGCGGCGCAATCAAGGCGTTAGCCGACCGGCGTAATCTTAACCGAGACATCCATGCCGAGCGCGTCGCTGGCTGCGCCGGCGAAGCTGCCGGCCACCGGCATGATCTGGCCATTGGCGCGGCCCACCGCCAGCGGGATCAGCCCTGCGGCGCCGATGCGGTTGTGGGTAGGATCAAAGGTGATCCAGCCGGCGCCGGGGAGATAGACCTCGGCCCAGGCGTGGGTGGTGTCGGCCTGGCGCTCGACCTGGTCGGGGTCGAACATGTAGCCGCTGACAGCCCGGGCCCCCAGGCCCAGCTGGCGAACGGCCTCGATGAACAGGGCCGCCAGGTCGCGGCATGATCCGCTGGCCAGGCGCAGGGTCTCGCCGGCGCTCTGCACGCCCTCTTCGTCCCGCACGCGGTAGGCCGCCGCGCCCAGCACGCCGGCGTTGAGGTCCTTGAGCAGGGACAGGGTGTCGGTGCCACGGCCTGCGACGAAGCCGTGGGTCCAGCGCGCCACCTCGGGATCGGGCTTGGGCAGGCGCAGGCGGCCAAGATCTGTGGCCTCGTCGTCGTAATAGGCGAAGGGATAGGTCTGGGCGGCCGGCGTGATCGGAAAGACCGGCCAGGGCTGGGCCCGCGAAGCCACCTCCAGGCGGCTCTCGATGACCAGGGTCTGCGAGGGGTGGCGGAAGCTCGCCACGGCGCAGAGATTGCCGAACACGTCCTGGCTCCAGGTGATGTCGGCGGCCGGCGAGCAGGCGAGCTGGAAGTCGAGCACGCTCAGCTCGTGGCTGTCCCGGGGCCGCAGCATCAGCCGGTGCGGATGCAGGACCACGGGCCGGGCGAACCGGTAGGCGGTCTGGTGGACGATCTCGAAGGTCGAGGGCGTCACCCCAGCCCGCGCATCGATCAGCGCTTCTTGCCCGGCATGGCGCCGGCGGCGTCGAGGAAGGAGCGCGCGGCGGCCTCCGGCTTGGCGGCGGCCGCCTGCTTGGGCTTGCGGACTTCTTTGTTGGACTTTTTCTGGCCCTTGGCCATGGGGGTCTCCGGGGCGGCGAGCGCCGCTGTCGTCAAGGAATGGATGGGCTCAGAAGAAGTTCATCGTGAGCCGGCGATGATCACGCAGGGATGATCACACAGGACTGGCCCGCGCCGACGCCGCTCAGCGCGGCCGCAGGCCCAGCAGGGAGAAGGCCACGGGGGCCAGAACGGCGGTAAGCACACAGACCGCCGACACAATCAGGAGGGGAGACATTTGGGGAAAAAACCAGAATCGCGCCGCATCGGAGGGGTTCGACCGCTTGAGACACGGCACACGCCCGATGACGCATAGGCTTAGATGGGGTGTCGCAGGCGAAATAGCCAGGGGCGCCGCAAGCTCTTGGCTTGGCGCGCCATCCGTGGTCCGAAGGAGGCCATGACCGCCCCGCCCTCAGACCCCCGCGCCGCCGAATCCCGGGCGCCCGCCGGCTGGGTCGTCGCCGTGCTGCTGGAGCCCGGACGCGAGGCCGAGCAGGCCCGCCGCTACTTCGCCATCGGCCGCGCCGACCGCGCCCAGGCCGAGTGGGTGGCCGTCGACATGGCCATCAGTCTGGGCCTGCGGGTCGCCCCCAGCCCGGCCGGCGGGCAGGAGCCGGTGGAGGCCCTGGCGCCCCTGCCCCCGGTGCGCATGCGGGCCCTGGGCCTGGCGCCGGGCGAGCGCCGTGATCTGGGCGAACGACGGCCCCGCCGCTGGCTGACCTGATCGCCGGCGTCCAAACGGGCCGGCCCAGCATGTGGCCGAGGTCGCCTGGATGGCCGAGCGCGGCTATCACATCCTGGAGCTGCCCACCGGCCAGGGCATGGTGATCAAGTCGCGCCCCATTCGGCCCAGGAGATGTCGCGCCCTGGAAAGGCCGTGCGCTCGAAGGGCCAGTCTGTGGCCAGCCATCCCTTGAAGGCGGCATAGAGCGGCGCGTCCAGATGGGCCGCCGAGGCCCGGACCCAGCAATAGGCCTTGGCGTCATAGCCAGGCCGCCCGGCGGGATAGATATAGGCGCAGCCCAGGCACTGGCCCTCGTCGGGCGCCATCATGGTGAAGGTGAACGAGGTGCGGCGTTCGAACTCCCCCTGGTGCCAGCCCAGGTCCACCAGATCCTCCTCCAGGGTCATGTCCGGCCGGGGCCAGTCATTGCCGGGGCCGAACACGTCGGCCAGGCGCTCGATGCTGGTCATCACCGCCGCATAGTCCTTGATCAGGTCGTGGATGGTCAGGGGGCGGAGCACGAAGTCGGGGTGCTCGAGACGGCGCGGAATCTCGAACTGCGGCGGTACGAACGGCATGGTCATTCCCCCTTCTCGACGCCTCCAGCTTGCGCCGCCGGGGCGGCCGTCGGCAAGGGCCGGGTCCTTGCAGGGCGCCCGCGCCCGCTGATCAGGCGCTCCCCGTCCGGTCGGCGAATACCCCGAGAATGTGCAGGCCCCCGGTTGCGGCCGACGGCGGATCAGGCTTAAGCCCCTGGGGGAGCCGGGGGGCGAACCGGCTGCGAGTCGTGTGATGAGAATTTCCAGTCCCCGCAAGGGCGCGCGCGTCGCCCTGGTCCTGTCCCTGACCGTCGCCCTGGCGGGACTCGCCGCCTGCGCCACGGCGGTGCAGACCCGGCCCGGCCGCACGGCGACCGAGCAGTTGCTGGTGGCGCACGCCGCCGAGCGGGCGGCGTCCGACTTCCGCATCGAGGCGCCCGAGGGCAGCCTGGTCTTCCTCGACACGGTCAACTTCACCGGCGAATGGGCGCCCTACGCCGCCAGCGCCCTGCGCCAGCGCATCCTGAACAGCGGTCTTCGGCTGTCGCCCAACCGGGCCGAGGCCGACCTGATCGTCGAGGTTCGGATGGGCGCGCTGTCCATCGATCAGATGAGCCGGGTCCTCGGCGTCCCGGCGCTCACCCTGCCCACCGGCAACAACTATTCGACCTTCTCGGTGCCGGAGCTGTCGCTCTACAGCCAGGCGGAGCGCTCCGGCGTCGCCGAGTTCTCGATCTTCGCCTATGACGCCCGCTCCGGGGCGGCCGTGCCCGTGTCTCACCGCATTTCCGGCGAGACCCAGATGCGCAGCCACAAGTTCCTGATGGTCATGACCTGGGGCAAGCAGGAGGTGAAGCCCGGCGACCCGACCCTGGACGCCGAGCCCTGGTGGAAGCCCTGGTAGGGCTGGCCGCGTGAAGCCTGGACCGCAGCAGAGCGACCGCTAGACTGCGCCCCCTTGAGGCCCAAGCGGGGCTTAAGAGGGGGAGTTTCAAGCTCATGTTGCGCCACATCGCCGCCGCCGTCGTTCTGGTCGCCGGGTTTATCGGGCACGCCGCCCAGGCTCAGGAGACCGCCGCCCCCGCCCAGACCTATGTCCCCCGGACCTATGTCCATGCCGGCGCCCTGCTCGACAAGCCGGGCCAGGCGCCGCGGGGCGCCTCGACCCTGGTCGTGCAGGACGGCCGCATCGTGCAGGTGGCCGACGGCCTGCTGGCCGCACCGGCCGGCGCGCGGCTGATCGACCTGTCCGACCAGTTCGTCCTGCCCGGCCTGATCGACGCCCACGTCCACATCTTCTCCGACGACGACAAGACCGCCGCGCGGCTGGAGGCCATGACCCGCGGGGCCGAGACCCGCTTCGTGGTCGGGCTGGACAATGCCCGCCGGACCCTGGACGCCGGCTTCACCACCGTCCGCGACCTGGGCTCCGATCCCGCCGCCATCACCGCCCTGCGGGACGGGATCGAAAAGGGGCTGATCGAGGGCCCGACCATCGTCAATGCAGGCCGGATGATCTCCATCAGCGGCGGCCACGGGGACGGCGCCAACGGCCTGGCCCAGCCCTATGCCGAGCTGGAGCGGGCGCACGCGGTCAACACCTGCGACGGCCCCGAGGCCTGTCGCCGGGCGGTGCGCATCCAGGTGTCCCAGGGCGCCCAGGTGATCAAGTTCGCCGCCACCGGCGGGGTGCTCTCCAATGTCGCCGGCGGCCTCGGCCGGCAGATGTTCGATGACGAGATGAAGGCCATCGTCGACACCGCCCACGCCTTTGGCCGCAAGGCCACCGCCCATGCCCACGGCAAGGACGGCATCGAGGCGGCCCTCCGCGCCGGGGTTGATTCCGTCGAGCACGCCACCTTCACCGACGCCGAGACCCTGGCCCTGTTCCGGCAGACCGGCGCCTATCTGGTGCCGACCATGATCGCCCCGGAAGCCGCCGTCGCCCAGGCCCGGGCCGGCCAGCGCCCGCCCGCCGTCCTGGCCAAGGCCGAGGAAGCCGCCCGCATCGCCTTCGAAAAACACATCGAGCAGTACGCCGCGCCGGGCGTGAAGATCGCCTTTGGCACCGACACCGGCGTCTCGGCCCACGGGGACAACGCCACGGAGTTCAAGATGATGGTCGACGCCGGCATGACGCCAGCCCGCGCCATCCGCAGCGCCACGGTGGACGCCGCCGACCTGCTGGGCCTCTCGGCCAGCCTGGGTACGCTGGAGGTGGGCAAGTCCGCCGATATCGTCGCAGTGGCGGCAAGCCCCCTGGAGGACGTCACCCAGCTGGAGCGGGTCACCTTCGTCATGCGGCGGGGCGTGGTCCACAGGCTGGACGGCGCCCGCCAGCCCTGGCCGGCCGACTAGACCTTGAACCGGCCCGTGTCGAAAAAGGCCTCCAGCGCCGCCTCATAAGGGCCGGTATCGAGGCCCGACGCCGCCAGCCAGTCGGGATTGGAGAGCGTGCTGGCGTAGCGCTCGCCGGAATCGCACAGCAGGGTGACCACCGAGCCGGCCTGGCCCCGCGCCGCCATGGCCTCGATCACCTGGGCGCAGGCGAAGAGGTTGGTCCCCGTCGAGCCGCCGCAGGAGCGGCCCAGGCGCCGCGAGGCCACCCGCGCGCCGGCGATGCTGGCGGCGTCGGGCACGGGGATGGCCCGGTCGATCAGCTCGGGATTGAAGGAGGGCTCGCAACGGGCGCGGCCGATCCCCTCGATGATCGAGCCCCGGTCGGCGCTGGCCGTCACCCCCCGATCGGCCACATGGCGGTGGAAGACCGAGGCTTGCGGATCGGCCAGGCACAGGCAGGTGGAGGCGCGATTGTAGCGGATGAACCGGCCAAGGGTCGCCGTGGTGCCGCCGGTGCCGGCCCCGGCCACGATCCAGGCGGGCACCGGGTGCGGCTCCTGGGCCATCTGGCTGAAGATCGACTGGGCGATATTGTTGTTGCCCCGCCAGTCGGTGGCCCGCTCGGCATAGGTGAACTGGTCCATGTAGTGGCCCGAAAGCTCGGCGGCCAGCCGTGCGCTCTCGGCGTACACATCGGGGCTGGCCTCGACGAAATGGGTCTCGCCCCCGTGGAATGCGATCTGCGCCACCTTCTCGGCCGAGGTGGACCGGGGCATCACCGCGATGAACCGCAGGCCCAGCAGCCGGGCGAAATAGGCCTCCGACACCGCCGTCGAGCCGCTGGAGGCCTCGATGATCGGCGTCCGCGGTCCGATCCAGCCGTTGCACAGGGCGTAGAGGAACAGCGATCGGGCCAGCCGATGCTTGAGGCTGCCGGTGGGGTGGGTCGACTCGTCCTTGAAATAGAGGTGGACGCCCCCGGCCACGGGCGCGCGCAGCAGGTGGGTGTCGGCTGAGCGGTTGAAGTCGGCCTCGATGGTCTGCACCGCCTGATCGATCCAGCCACGGTCGCGGCACAGGGTGACCAGGGCGCGGTTTTCGTGAGACGGGGTGGAGGACGACAAGGTCATGGATCTATCCGCTGCGGCGCTGAACACCCTGGACATGACCCATTCATCGCGCCTCGGCTAGAACTTGCGGTCTGAAGGCGCATCCGCCCCCCGGGAACGAAGCCAAAGCGTGGCCGTTAGGCCATGCCCGGGGCGAAGGGCGCGCCGCCCTATTGACGCCGCGGGCGCCTGATAAGGCTGGCCCGCCACGACCAAGGAGCTGGTTTTCATGATCCGCACCCCCGCCCTCTCCCGCCGGACCCTGGCCTTTGGCCTCGCCGCCGCCCCCTTCGCCGGTCTGCTGTCGGCTGGCCCGGCGTCTGCGGCCCTGTCCTCGGCCGACCAGGCCCTGGTGAACAGCGCCGTGGCCTATCTGGAAGGGCTCAGCCAGGCCAAGGGGACCTTCGTTCAGACCGATCCCCGGGGCGTCACCACCCAGGGCGAGATCTTTCTGAAGCGCCCCGGCAAGGCGCGCTTCGCCTATGCCGCGCCGTCTGGCCTGCTGGTGGTGTCGGACGGCAATCTGGTGTCTGTCGCCAATTCCAAGCTCAAGACCTTTGAATCCTACCCCCTGGGCGCCACGCCCCTGTCCCTGTTCCTGGCCAAGCAGATCCGCCTGGATCGCGGCGTGCAGGTGACGCGGGTGAACCGCCTGGCCGACGGCTTCTCCATCACCGCCCGCGACGGCAAGAAGGAGGCCGAGGGCCAGATCACCCTCTCCTTCTCCGATTCGCCGACGAAGCTGGCGGGCTGGACGATCAGCGACGCCCAGGGCCAGGCGACCCGGGTGCGCCTGACCCGCCTGGACAAGGTGGCCAGCCTGGACGACAGCCTGTTCGTCCTGAAGGACCCACGAAATCTGCGTCCTGGCCGGGGCCGAATGTGACAATCTCACAACAGGCAAGAATCATCGTGATTCCCGCTTGACTTTTATCGGCCTCGTGGCAAATATGACACGCATCGCTGAGGCAGGGCCGCTGGCCCGATATCAGCGCCGTGCCGGAACCTATCCCCTCCCGGCGGCGGCATGAGAGACGAATGACTTGGCGCCCGGGGTTCTCCAGTCCCCGGGCGTTTTCTTATGGCGCGCCTAGAGGCCGAGCGCGTTTGATCCGACAACCGGTTCCCACTTATCGGGACGCGCTCAGTGGCCTAAACCCTGCCCATGCGCCTCCGTATCGCCTCCTGGAATATCAACTCCGTCCGCCTGCGCGCCGAGCAGGTCGCCCGCTTCGTCGACGAGCAGGCGCCCGATGTTCTGTGCCTGCAGGAGATCAAGTGCCAGGAGGCCGAGTTTCCCCGGGACGCCTTCGCCGCCATGGGCCTGCCGCATGTGAAGATCGCCGGCCAGAAGGGCTGGCACGGGGTGGCCATCGCCTCGCGCCTGCCGATCGAGGACGCGCCCATCCTCAATGTGTGCCGCGAGGGCCATGCCCGCTGCGTCTCAGCCAAGGTGGCCGGGGTGGAGATCCAGAACTTCTATGTGCCGGCCGGCGGCGATACGCCTGACCGCGCCCTGAACCCCAAGTTCGACCACAAGCTCGACTTCTTCGAGAGCCTGACCGCCGAGATGGGCCGCCGCGATCCCAGGTCGCCCCTGGCCATTGTGGGCGACCTGAACGTGGCGCCCGGCGAATTCGACGTCTGGAGCCACCGGCAGATGTCCCGCATCGTCAGCCACACGCCGGTCGAGGTGGCGGCCATGGACGCCCTGCAGAAGTCCCTGGGCTTCATCGACCTGCCGCGGGCCGCGACGCCGGAGCCGGAGAAGCTGTTTTCCTGGTGGAGCTATCGTTCGGCGGATTTCCGCAAGTCCAACCGCGGCCTGCGCCTGGACCACATCTGGGTCTCGCCGGGCCTGAAGGACGCCGCCTTCCGCACCGGCGCGGCCTCGTCCCGCGTCCATGACGACGTCCGCGAATGGGAGCGCCCCAGCGACCACGCCCCAGTCACCGCCGACCTGGGGCTTTAGGCGCGCCCCCTTCGGGGTCCCGCATGGCAGGACCCCTCAGAGGCAGACGAGGCCCCTAGTCGGCCAGCTTGACCAGCATCTTGCCGGAATTGACGCCTTCCAGCAGGCCGATCAGAGCCTTGGGCGCGGACGTGATCCCGTCCATCACCGTCTCCTGGTACTTGATCTTGCCGTCGCGCAGCCAGGCGGCCATGTCGCGCTGGAAGTCGGGCTGCAGGTGCATGAAGTCGGTGCCGACAAAGCCCCGCAGCATCACCCGCGAATAGATGATGTTGGACAGGTTCCGCACCGGGGCCTGGCCCTCATTATAGCCCGAGATCATGCCGCAGACGGCGATGCGGCCCAGCGTGTTCATCCGGCGGAGCGCGGCTTCCAGATGCTCGCCGCCGACATTCTCGAAATAGACGTCGATCCCCTTGGGCGTGGCCTCTTCCAGGGCCTGGCGGATCGGCTGCGTCTTGTAGTTGATCACGGCGTCCAGACCGATCTCGTCCCGCAGCCAGGCGGCCTTGTCGTCCGAGCCCGTCGAGCCGACCACATAGCCGCCCTTGATCTTGGCGATCTGTGCGGCGATGGAGCCCACCGCGCCGGCGGCGGTGGAGACGAACACCTGCTCGCCCTCCTTCATGGCGCCGATGAACAGCAGGCCGCCATAGGCCGTGAAGCCGGTCATGCCGAGCGCATGCATGTGCACCGTCAGCGGCAGGCCCTCGGCCGGGGTCAGCTTGGACAGGCCCTTGGGGTCGGAGACGAAATATTCCCTAAAGCCCAGGCGGTTGGTCACCAGATCACCGACGGCGAAGTCCGGGCTCTTGGACTGGACCACCTTGCCCAGCGCCCCGCCCATCATGGCTTCGTTCAGGGCCTGGCCGGCGGTCAGCCGCGGGCGCATGGCCGGGTCTACCGACATGTAGAGGTTCTGGACCAGCACCTGGCCGTCGGCGGCGTCAGGGACGTTGGTCTCGACAATCTCGAACTCGCCCTCCTGCGGCATGCCGTTGGGGCGGGTGATGAGATGAACTTCGCGGCTGATGGGCATATGGCCCTCCCTTATGTGTCTCGAATGGGCGAAAACAATGGGGCGGACCATGGACCGCACCGATCAGGGGCTTCAACCCTGACGCAAGGGAAGCCTGAAGGAAGAGCTGGGGGCGGCGATGAGCGAGCGGGTCAAGGTGGACGAGGCGACGGTCGCCACCCTGGTGGCCGAGCAGTTTCCCCAGTGGGCGGACCTTCCCATCACCCGGGTCAAGCCCGGCGGGTGGGACAACCGCACCTTCCGCCTGGGCGCCGATCTGCTGGTCCGTATGCCGGCCGCAGCCCACTACCTCGCCCAGGTGGAGAAGGAGCAGATGTGGCTGCCCCGGCTGGCGCCTGGCCTGCCCTTGTCGATCCCCGCGCCGATGGCGGTGGGCGCGCCGGGCCGCGGCTATCCCTTCCCTTGGTCGATCTGCGCCTGGATCGCCGGCGAGACCGTGGCCGCCGCCGCGGACGGCCTCGACCATGAGGCCCTCGCCCAGGACCTGGCGGACTTCCTGCTGGCCCTGCACGCCGTCGACGCCTCAGAGGGGCCGCCGGCCGGCCCGCACAACTTCCACCGCGGCGGCGATCCGGCCGTCTATGACGGCCAGACCCGGGCGGCGGTGCAGGCCCTGGGCGATCAGATCGACGGCGCCGCGGCGCTCGCCCTCTGGGATGAGGCTCTGGCCACGCGCTGGGACCGCCCGCCGGTCTGGATCCACGGGGACGTGGCGCCGGGCAATCTGCTGGTCCGGAACGGTCGGCTGGCCGCGGTGATCGACTTCGGGACCTGCGGGGTCGGCGATCCGGCCTGCGACCTGGCCTTCGCCTGGACCGTTCTCGAGGACGCCGCCCGCGACACCTTCCGCCAGCGCCTGGGCCTCGACGACGCTTGCTGGCTCCGCGGCCAGGCCTGGGCGCTCTGGAAGGCGCTGATCGTCGTCGCCGGCGCGCCGGGCGTCCACACCCACGAACGCGACCTGCACCTTGGCGTGCTGCGGCGCCTGGGGGTGATGTAGCGCGAGGTCCGTGGCTGAAGGTTCAGGTCGCGCCGAGACTGGCCAGGCTTGCGTCCATCGCCTGGTTCAGCGGCGTGGGGGGCTCGGACCCGAGGATTTCCACAAGCCTGCGGTTGTCGAGCCGCGCCGGCCAGCGCCAGTAGGGCGCGATATCGGCCGCCTCCCGGGGAAAGCCGCCGAAGGGGCTCAAAGCCTGCATCACCCACCAGGGGAAGGGCGCCGTCGGGATGTCGCGCCCCAGCGCCCGCGACACCGCGTCGGTGAGCACGGTCCCGGTCTCGTCATAGAGCCCCTCGAACTGCAGGCGCTCAAAGGGGCGGAGGCGATCAGCGGCGTCCATGAGGCTTGCAAAGGTCTCGGCCAGATCCGGCAGATAGGCCCAGCTATGTCCGGCCCCCCGCGCCACCTTGACGATCTTGCGCACCGGCTGGCCCGGCTTGACCATGGCTTGCGAAAACCAGCTCGAGCGGACGCCGGGACCGAAGAAGTCCCCGGCCCGCAGGATCAGCGCCGGGACCTCCGGGGCGGCGGCCTCCAGGCGGCGCTCCATCGCCACGCGCATGGCGCCCTTTCGGCTGCGGGGCGCCTGCGGCGTGTCGGCGCCGATCACGGGGGTGCGGGCGACGTCGTAGTTGTAGATTGTGCCGGGCAGAACGATGCGCGCGCCGCCGGCCGCCCTTGCCGCGGCGATCGTGTTGTCGATCATCGGCGCCGCCAACCTGTCCCAGTGGCGATAGCCGGGGGGGTTCACCGCATGGACGATGGCGCAGACTCCGTCCGCCGCCGCGCTCACCTGGGCGCGATCCATGGCGTCGCCCCCCCGCCAGTCGACGCCTGCCAGCGCCTGTCGGTCGGCGCTCGCCGGGTCGCGGGCCAGGCCCCGCACACGCCACCCACGCCGCAGCAGGGCCTGGGCCACTGCGCCGCCGATCCCGCCGGTGGCGCCCAGGACCAGGGCGGTTCTTTCGCTGTTCATCGCGCGTCTCCTCTTGATGAGACCGACCTTGCGCCCACGGCATCCTGTTAGAAATTGCAAGAAGCTTGCAGGCTGCTAGTAGAAAACATATGAGCAGCCCCATCTCCTGGGAGGATCAGCAGGCCTTTCTGGCCGTGTTGGAAGAGCGCAGCCTGTCGGGCGCCGCCCGCCGGCTCGGAATCTCCCACGCCACGGCCCGCAGCCGGATCGCGACTCTGGAGGCGGCCCTGGGCGCCGTGCTCTTCACCCGCTCGGCCAATGGCCTGACCCCCACCGAGCAGGCCCGCGCCCTGGAGGGGCCGGCCAGGGCCATGGCCCTGGCGTCGGAGCATTTCATCCGCCTGGCCGCCGCCCCGCCAGGCGAGGTCGCCGGCGTCGTCCGGATCAGCGTGCCGGAGTTCGTCGGCGTCGAAGTAATCCCGCCCATGCTGAAGACCCTCCGCGACGCCCACCCGGCGATCCAGGTGGAGCTGTCGCTGAGCAACGCCCCGGCCGACCTGCTGGCCCAGGAGGTGGATGTGGCCGTCCGCACGGTCCGCCCGGCCCAGGACGCCCTGGTGGCCCGCAAGGCCGCGGTGATCCCGCTCGGCCTCTTCGCCTCCGACGCCTATCTGCGCGCCCGGGGGACGCCCGCCTCGCAGGCGGACCTGGCGCGGCACGACCTCATCGGCCCCGACCGCGCCCGGGCCGATCTGGCCTTCGCCGAGACCCTGGGTCCCGCCTTCGACCGTGGGCGGCTGGCCTTGCGCACCGACAGCCATCCGACCCAGCTCGCCGCCGCCCGGGCGGGTCTCGGGATCGCCGTCGCCCAGGTCCCGGCGGGCGCCCGCGACCCCACGCTTCGCCGCGTGCTGCCCGAATGGGTGGTGGCCCATCTGGAAACCTGGATCGTCACCCACGAGAGCCTGCGCCGGGTCCCCCGGATTCGAGCGGTGATGGATATTCTGGCCGCCGAGTTCGCCCGGTATCAGGCTCCAAACTCTAAGTCTTGAGCGCCCCTCACGCGCCCAGGGGCAGGTCGCAGACCAGCAGGCCCGGGGCAAGCAGGGCCGCAGCTAACCTCACCGCACTGCGCGACGGAGGGCGAGGCTGAGGAGGACGAGGGCGGCGGCGCCGGCCAAACAGGCGAAGAGGAGCGGTTTCATCGGCAGGACGGCGGCGGCGACGATCAGCACGAGGCCAATGCACACCGAGCCCCAGCCCGCGCGGAGAGCGGCCCGGGCCCAGGCGTCGCGATTGAAAGGCCGATCCAGGGCCGGTGGGGACAGCTTGGCGAACAGGTTGGCGCGGATCGCGACGCTCAGGCCCATCAGGCCCACGGCCAGCCGAACCAGCAGATCGCCTTCCGGAGGGCGGGCCGCGACGTAGAGTAGGCCCATCCAGGCCGTGCAGAGCGCCGTGAAGACAAAGGTGAAGACGAGGCTCGCCTGCAGGTGACGCGGACTCTCGTCGGAGACGCCCGGTCGGAGTCCGGCCAACAGGCGGTTCGACCGCCAGAGAATCACGGCCAGGACGGTCGGAACCGCCAGCAGGATGAAGGGCGCCAGCGGCCGGGGCCGAAGGTCCAGGCCGAGGTTTTGGATCATGTGAATGCGCCAGCCGATAGCGGCCAACGCAAAGACCAGACTCGCCAGGACGGCGGTGAACAGAACGAACTTCACGTGGCGGTTCATGTCTCACCTTCTTGCGGGCGCGCCTCTGGCGAGCGGGCGATGCCAAGGCCGAGGCCATCGGCGAAGCCGAGCAGGGCGTCCTCGAGGACCGAGATTCGCAGGGCGTAGATGATCGACCTTCCCTGCTTCTCCGCGGCGATCAGGTCCGCCTCGCGGAGCACGGCGAAGTGGGCCGACATCGTGGCCTTGGAGACCGGGAACTGGTCGGCCAGCTCTCCCGCGCTCATGGGACGCGCCTTGAGCAACTGTAGCACCCGACGTCGGGTAGGATCGGACAAGGCCTTGAAGACGCCGCTCATGACGACATTTAGCTAAATGTCTAAATAAGAGTCAAGGCGAGGCTTTACTCGGTCGAGAAAACTGGCAGGTCGCAGACCAGCAGGCCCGGGGCGTCCAGGGGCAGCTGCGCCACGACCTCGCCTTGCGCGTCCAGCAGCGCCGTGGGCCCCCAGGCCACGCGGTCGCCCCGTTCGCCGGTGACGTCGGCGGAGAGACACCAGAGCCCGGTCTCGCGACAGCGCTCGCCCCGCACGGGGTTGTGGCGATCCTTCCAGGCCAGGGCGATATCCCGGGGCAGCATGTTGTTGGCCGGACAGACCAGCAGGGTCGCGCCCTGGTCGGCCACCTTCTGCGCCGCCACGGGGAAGTTGGTGTCGAAGCAGATATTGATCCCGAAACCCACGCCGCCGGCCTCAAACACCGGGCAGTCCTCGCCGGGCGCAAACACCGCCTCGCTCTTCAGCAGATGGGTCTTGCGGTAGCGGCCGATCAGGCGGCGGCCCTCGAGCACCACGGCGGTGTTGTAGAGCCGCTCCCCTTCCGCCTCGATCAGCCCCAGGACCAGGGTGGGGCCGGACTCCGGCAGATGGCCGACCACATCGTCGAAGGCCGAGGATCCGAGATCCAGCGCCGCCCGCCGCGCCGCCTCAGGCGCTGTCAGATAGCCCTGCAGAAACCCTTCCGGGAAACACAGCAGGGACGCCCCGGCCGCCTGCGCCTGCCCGATCACCCCCCGCGCATAGGCGAGCGCCCCGGCCACATCCGCCCAGAAGACCGGCGTCTGGGCCGCGGCGATGCGGACTTGGGGGCCGGTTGGGGTCATGGGAACCTCGTCAGACTGGGCGGGGATCATGATGGACATCGCCGACGGCCGCGCCGCCGTTCAGCCGGCCAGGGCGGCCAGTTGTGCGAAGGCCGTGGGTCGGGGCCCTTGCGCCAGACGCGCGGCGATCGCCTGGGCGCAGGCCTCGGGGGCGAGCGCTGAAGTGTCCACCTCCAGGTCGTAGAGACCGGGCCTGTGGACCTCGTCCTGGAAGCGCTGGACCGGGGCGGGGATGGGATCGCCCGGGGACCAGGCCTGGTTCCAGGTGGCGGTGCGGCGCGCCATCACCACCTCGATGGGACAGCGGACGCCGACCAGCCAGGCGGGCAGGCCCTCCAGGACCCTTGCGCAGGCCGGCAGAATGTGGCGCGGCTGGGAATAGGCGTCGTGATGGCCGAGGTCGGCGACGACGTTCAGTCCCAGGCGGCTATGGGCGGCGATGGACTGGTAGAGGGCGAGATAGAGGCTGGCGATCAGCGGCTCGAGCTCCGGCCGTTCGCCGCCGGGGCGAAGGCCAATGCCGGGCTGGAACCGCTGGGGCGTCATGGCCTTGAAGCCGTCCACGCCCAGGTTCATCCAGACGCCGTCGAAGCTGTCCTGGATCGCCTGGGCGAGGCTCGACTTGCCGGCGCGCGGGACGCCGTTGAGGACGATGATCTGCCCCGGCGCGGTCATGGTCAGGCCGTCACCACCCGGCCGTCGCGCACCTCCACCGGCCAGGGCGTCAGGCGTTCGCCAAAGCAGGGGCCGACGACGCATTCCCCGTCCAGGGGACGGAACAGCGCCCCGTGGCCGGCGCAGAGGATGTGGCGGTGATCCCGCGTCAGGTAGCGGTCGTCCAGGGCCGAGAGGGGCCAGCCGGCATGGGGACAGGAATCCACATAGCCGCGGATCTCCTCGCCGATCCGCACCACCACGCCGGCGAACATGGCCGCCTCGGCGCGAAAGCGGAACCCCTTGGCGCCGGGCTCGGCCACCTCGTCCAGGGCGCAGAGGTCGGTCCCGGCCGGCGGACGGGCGGGATTGGCGCTCAAGCCAGGGCCCCGCGGGTGACCTTGAAGGCGGAGATCTCCACCCGTTCGAACACATCGGCGGCCTTGTAGGGATCGCCGGCCGCAAAGGCCTCGACCTCGCCCCGGTCTTCGGCCTCATAGAGGATCAGCGAGCCGGCCATGTCGCCGCCCTCGGTCAGCAGGGGACCGGCCAGCTTCACCTTCTCCAGGCGCTGTTCGATATAGGCCAGGTGGTCGGCCCGGGCGGCGGTGCGGCGGGGCAGGGCGTCGGCCTTGTCGAAGCACATCAGGACAAAAAGGCTCATGGCGGATCCTTAGCGTTCGTCCCTCAAGGGACGGGACAACAGGTTTTCAATGGCCACATCCACGGCGACCTCGCCGGCCAGGATGGCGGCCACGGCCTCGCAGATCGGGGTCTCGACGCCGAGCTTCGCCGCCAGCTGGCGCACGGCGGGCGCAGAGGCCACCCCTTCGGCCACCGAGAGCTTGCCGGCCAGGGCCTGCTCCAGGGTCTGGCCGGCGCCCAGCGCCAGGCCGACGCTCATATTGCGCGACTGCGGGCTGGAGCAGGTCAGCACCAGGTCGCCCAGGCCACAGAGGCCGGCGACGGTCTCAGGCTCGCCGCCTAAGGCCACGGCCACCCGGGTCATCTCCGCAAAGCCGCGGGTGATCAGGGCGGCGTGGGCGCTGCGGCCCAGGCCCCGGCCCTCGACAATGCCGCAGGCGATGGCCAGCACGTTCTTGATCGCCCCGCCGACCTCGGCGCCGATCATGTCGGCGGCGTAGTAGGGGCGGAAGGCCGGGCCGGCGAGGGCTTCAGCCAGGCGCCGGCCCAGCGCCTCGTCCGGGCAGGCGAGCGTCACGGCGGTGGGCAGGCCGCGGGCCACCTCGCCGGCGAAGCTCGGTCCGGACAGCACGGCGGGCGTCGCATCCGGCAGGGTTTCGGCCAGGACCTCCGTCATCAGCTTCAGCGTTCCCTGCTCCACCCCCTTGGCGCAGAGCAGGATGGGCAGGCCCGGCCGGGCGTGGGGGGCGAACGCCGTCAGCGCGGCGCGCAGGTGCTGGGCCGGCGCCACCATCAGGATCAGGTCGGCGTCAGCCAGCGCGGCCAGGTCGCCGGTGCAGACGAGGCCGGCATCCAGAGCGACGCCGGGCAGGAACAGGCGGTTCTCCCCGGTCTCTGTGATGGACGCCACCACCTCGGGCTCGCGGGCCCAGAGCGTGGTGGAAAGCCCGGCCCGCAGGCAGACCTGGGCGAGCGCCGTGCCCCAGGCGCCGGCGCCGATCACCCCGGCGCGCTTCATCGGCTGGCTCATGACTTGACGCCCTTTCGGCCGGCGAGGTGGCTGGGATGGGCCGCGGCCGCGACCGCGTCGAGGGGCCAGCGGGGCCGGGCCGGGGCGTCCAGGGGATCGCTGATCCCCAGCGCCAGCCGCTCGGCGCCGGCCAGGGCGATCATGGCGGCGTTGTCGGTGCAGTAGGCCAGCGGCGGGGCGGTGAAGGAAAAACCCCGCCCGCGGGCGGTCTCTTCAAGGGTGGCGCGCACGGTCCCGTTGGCCGCCACCCCGCCGGCCACCACGAACCGCAGGGCCTCGCCCTCATGGGCCTGCTGATAGAGGTCCATGGCTCGCTCGGTGCGCTCGCGCAGCTGGCGGGCGATGGCGGCCTGGACGGCGGCGGCCAGGTCCCGGCGTTCAGCCTGCGTGGTCAGGCCCTCGGCGATCCGCGCCGCGGCGGTCTTCAGGCCTGAGAAGGAGAAGTCGCAGTCCTTGTGGCCCAGCCTGGCCCGCGGCAGGGGGTAGCGCTCGGCGTCCCCGCCGACGGCGAGTTTCTCCAGGGCCGGACCGCCGGGATAGGGCAGGCCCAGCGTCTTGGCGATCTTGTCGAAGGCCTCTCCGGCCGCATCGTCCATGGTGGTCCCCAGGCGGCGACAGGCGCCGACGCCGCCCACCTCCAGCAGCTGGCAATGGCCGCCGGACACCAGCAGCAGCAGGAAGGGATAGGCCACCTCGGCCCCCAGCCTCGCCGAGACCGCATGGCCCTCCAGATGGTTCACCGCCACCAGGGGGAGAGACCGGGCGAGCGCCACGGCCTTGCCAAAGGCCAGGCCCACCATCACCCCGCCCACCAGGCCAGGCCCAGCGGTGGCGGCCACCCCGTCCAGATCGTCATAGGAGAGGCCGGCCTCGCCCATGGCCTGGGCGGCGATGGCGTCGATGGCCTCCACGTGGGATCGGGCGGCGATCTCGGGCACCACCCCGCCATAGGGAGCGTGCTGGGCGATCTGGCTGGCGATCACCGAGGACAGCACGCGCACCTGGCCGTCGGCGCTCCGCCGCACCACGGCTGCGGCGGTTTCGTCGCAGCTGGTCTCGAGACCCAGGACCGCGAGGCCCGGCGCCGAGGGATCGGTCATCCGGTTGCGGCCAAGGCGCCTGTCCTGTAGCAGCGGGCTGTCAGTCATCGCATCGCAGGTAGACCGCCCACCGTGTCTTCGCAACCGCCCGTCGTCCGCATCGGGGCCAGAGGCTCCCAGCTCTCCCTGGCCCAGGCCGGCCAGATGCAGCGCCGCATCGCCGCGGCCCTGGGCGCCGCGCCGGAGGACGCCGAGCGCGTCGCCCCCCTGGTGATCATCCGCACCTCCGGCGACCAGATCCAGGATCGGCGCCTGCTGGAGGTGGGCGGCAAGGCCCTGTTCACCAAGGAGATCGAGGAGGCGATGCTGGACGGCCGCATCGACTGCGCAGTCCATTCCATGAAGGACATGCCCGCCGTCCTGCCGCCGGGCCTGGTCATCGCCGCCATCCCCGAGCGGGAGGACCCCCGGGACGCCTTCCTCAGCCGCGAGGCCCGCACCCTGGAAGACCTGCCCCAGGGCGCCCGGCTCGGCACCGCCAGCCTGCGCCGCCAGGCCCAGAGCCTGCATGCCCGCCCCGACCTGGACGTCCAGCTCCTGCGGGGCAATGTGGGCACCCGCATGGCCAGGCTGGAGGCGGGCGAATACGACGCCATCATCCTGGCCCTGTCGGGGCTGAAGCGCCTGGGCCTGGACGGATCGGCCAAGAGCTTCATCGATCCCGTCGAGCGCCCGCCCGCCCCGGGCCAGGGAGCGCTGGCCATCGAGACCCGCGAGGCCGACCAGGGCCAGCCCTGGCTGGAGGCCCTGCGCGACCTGGACACCACCACCACCGTGGCCGCCGAGCGGGGCGCCATGGCGGCCCTGGAAAGCTCCTGCCGCACGCCCATCGGCGCCTATGCGACCCTGAAGGCCGGCCAGCTCTTCCTGATCGTCGAGGCCCTGTCGCCGGACGGCCGCCTGCGCTTCCGCCGGGAAGAGGGCCTGGACCTGACCCGTGCGGCCGACCCCATGGTCGCGGCCCGAGAGCTGGGCCTGAAGCTGGGCGCCGAGCTGCGCGACGAGGCCGGCGACGCCATCATCCTGCCGGAAGACGCCACGCCCTGAGAACCGGCTTGGCGCCCTGCGGGCTTGCATCGGCCCGCCGGCTCAAGCTTTCCTGCGGCGATGACGTCCCAAGACCGGCGCCTGATCTGGATCACCCGCGCCGAGCCGGGCGCCGCGGCCACGGCCGAGCGCCTGCGGGCCATGGGCTGCCGGCCCCTGGTCCTGCCCCTGCTGGAGGTCGCGCCCCTCGACGGCGTCGTCCCCGACCTGGCCGGCGTCGGCGCCCTGGCCTTCACCAGCGCCAATGGGATCCGGGTGTTTGCGAGCCTGAACCCTGACCGGAGCCTGCCGGCCTTCGTGGTCGGCCAGGCCACGGCCCAGGCGGCGCGGGCCGCGGGCTTCCGCCAGGTCTATTCCGCCGATGGGGACGTGGACGCCCTGGCCCGCGGCCTGGCGGGGCGGGCCAGTGAGTTCAGGGGAACGGTCCTCCACCTGGCCGCCGCCGAGCCGGCCGGCGACCTGACGGGCGCCCTGGCCGCCGCCGGCGTCCCGGCCCGGAGCCAGGCCATCTACGAAACCCGCCCGCTGACGCCGTCGCGGGACGAGCTTGAGCGGGCGCTGAAGGCCGAGGCGGTCCTGGTCCATTCCCCCCGGGCGGCCCGCCAGCTGGCCCTGCTGCTGCGCGGCCGCGAGGCGCGCCACCTGCGCGCGCTCTGCCTGTCCCGGGCGGTGGCCAAGCCCCTGGCGCGGGCCAGGATCGGTGAGCGCGCCTTCGCCCCCCTGCCCATGGAGGCCGCCCTGCTGAACCTCATCGAGCGCACAGCGCCGTCGGCGGCCAGGCCGGCCGAGCCCGCCGCCCGGTGAACGCCCCCGAAGCCCCGTCCGACGAGTCCGAGCCCGCCCCCCCGCCGCGGATGTTCGGACCCGTCTACTGGACCGCCATCGCCTTCGCCGTGCTCTGCATCCTGGGGGGCCTGATCATCGCCCGGTTCGGCCCCGTCTGGCTCGGCCCGGCGACAGATCACCCCACCGCCACAGAGTCGCTTGGCGAGCGGCCCGACAGCCGCTAAATAGTCGCCCCCGGACGCAGACGCCTCACCCAGGCCCCGCGTCGCCACGGGCCGCCTTAGCTCAGCCGGTAGAGCGGCGCATTCGTAATGCGTAGGTCAGGTGTTCGAGTCACCTAGGCGGCACCATTCTTTCACTCGAGATATCGATAGGTGAAGCCGGCCGTGCGGGGGTCGCTCGGCAGATGGCTTATCTTGAGGCTGAGCAGCCCCACTTTTAGTGCAAGGAGTTCGCTCGCGCTTCGCGCCCCGACGTCACTGCCAGCGCGCGGGATCTTCCAGAACGCCGATCTGCCACGATGGCGCATCAGCTTCACTGGCCCACCGTCCTCACGGCTGTATGATGCTGCGTCGAGCGTCAGCGCGGGGGCGGAAGTGATTAAAAGCGTGTGCGTCTTCGCGCTGGCTGCGATGCTCAGCGCGACCCCCACCAGGCTTCGGGCTGAGATCGTCCCGGCGAGCGATGGGATGTTTCTTTGTCGATCGCCCGTCATCGCCAACGCCTTCTGGACCGATCTGAACCGGGCGGCGGAAGCGGGCGTCAAGCTGAACCGGACGATTGCCGGAGAAATCGCGGCGAAGCACGAGTGCCCATTCGTCCGATCCGACCGGTTAAAGCCGGTGCGGTTTGTCGCTGGACAACTCGGCATCTCAGACGGCCTACGCATCGGGTGGGCATCGCCGGAGTACTATGTCATCTACATCAACAACCCGCCTGGATAGCGAGTCCGGCCTATGTAGATCAGAATGGCGACTCGTCGACCGTCACATCGAGGAGAAGTTCCTCAGTATAGTTTCCCTCAGATGTGGCAATGTCGATCAATGCCACTCCTGTGAGCTTGTAAGATTCTAGAGGCTCTCCCCCGCGATATTTATTCCACACCTGTTTTGTTCCGATAAGCTTCACCTGAGACCACGCTCCAGGCGAAAGCCTCGGGACTGATGGTTGGATGAAATGTCTTATGCTGTAGTTTTTAAGGTCTGATTTTGTATTTGGACACTCTACAGCGCCCTGCTTAAATGCCCAACCCGGCCCTGTGTGTAAATAGAACGCCTCCAGATCTGGACTTCGTATATCTGTCTTGTTGTGAAGGTCGAACTGAAAATATACCTCGGCAGAATGCCTATACGGCGTCATTTCTAGGACGCCCCATAGGGGACGGCTACTGATTGATATTGGTATCGTTCGCGCCCTATTAATTTCATCCTTAATCCATGCGATTTCTGCGGAGAGTTTTTCCCTTAATCCTGTTATCTTGTCGCCATATATCAGATGTCGATGATGCTTCAGGTCAAAAGGAATATCATTAGCATCTTTGGTAATTAGTATTACGGGCTTCTTTTTAGCATGGGCATATCCTACTTCGTAAAAGACATTTGGGTTTCGCCCCGTCATGTCCGCGATGATGAAATCTGCCGTCTCTATTTGTCTGTATATGCGCTCTAGAATTGTCTCCGAAAAACTCTGTTCATCAACCCGCTCGGCGACAACTCCCAGCGACGTTGCGACCTCTTTTATGCCAAGGCGATAGACATCGTCGAATTCCTGGTCAAAAGGCATAAGTACGAAGGCAAACAGCATCGTGGGCACTCAGGCCTCCTCAAAGCCAGATATATTTGGCCGCCTCGCAGCTTATTCCAGCCATTATCTGGGACAAGCCAATGCCTAGTTTGCCGGCTGTGCGTTCAACAGAGCGACTACGTCGCTCTAAACACTGCGCCTTCGGCAAGCCCGGCGTTAGGCTGAGTCAGAGTGTCCTTAGGCATACCCGGTGAGGCTGCCGCTTTCCACTTCAGAAGGCCGTTAGCCGGTTTTCGGGACGCTACCGTCCGACCGGCGGAACCAAGCTAGACACCCAGATGAGCTTTGTCTCCTGGTCCCCCTCACTTCACCACATCTTCCTCGCCCTCCTGGCGGACGCCTTTGTCGGGGCGTTCGATCCAGGCCATGAGGGGGGTGGCGGCGACGCCGTGGAGGATGACCGACATCAGGACCACGGCGCCGGTGATCGCCCAGAGGCGCTCGGATGAGCCGAAGTCCCCGTGGTTGAGGCCATAGGCGATATAGAAGAACGAGCCGATGCCCCGGACCCCCAGTATGGCCGAGAGCCACTGCTCGCGGCGGGTCAGGTTCGAGCCCCACATGGAGATCCAGCCCGCCAGCGGCCGGATGACCAGCAGGATGACGGCGCAGGCGGCCAGGTCGGTCCAGGTCAGGCTGGACATCAGGCCTGCGGCCAGCGCGCCGCCGAACAGCACCAGGACCAGCATGATCAGCAGCCGCTCCACCTGTTCGGCGAAGTCGTGCAGGGCGCGGTGATAGTCGTGGTTCCGCTCCCGCGACCGCAGGGTCAGGGCGGCGATGAAGACGGCCAGGAAGCCGTAGCCGTAGACGAACTCGGTGGCCGTATAGACCACGAAGGTGGCGCCCAGGGCCACCAGGCCGTCGCCGGTGGCCGACAGGCGCACATGGGGGATGTCGAAGGCGACCCAGCCCATGGCCCGGCCCAGCAGCCAGCCCATGGCCAGGCCCGCCCCGATCCGCCAGACCACGTCCATGGAGACCCAGTGCAGCCAGTCCTGCGGACCGGGCCAGGCCATGGAATCGCCGGTGTTGGCGGCCACGGCGGCGAAGACCAGGGCCAGGTGGACAAAGGGGAAGGCCAGGCCGTCATTGAAGCCGGCCTCCGAGGTCAGGGCGAAGCGCACCTCGGTCTCCTCCCCCGATCCCGGCGGCCCCACCTGGACATCGGCGGCCAGCACCGGATCGGTGGGCGCCAGGGCCGCGGCCAGCAGGACCGACATGGCCAGAGAGAGGCCCAGCGCCTGCACGCCCAGGACGGCGATGGCCAGGATGGTCAGCGGCATGGCGATGCCCAGCAGCCGCCAGGCCGACCCCCAGCTGCGCAGGCCCATGGGCCGGTCGATCTTCACCCCGGCCCCCATCAGGGCGATGATGACCACCAGCTCGGTCAGCCGCTCGGTCAGGGTGTCATAGGTCCGCGGGTCGGGGTCGAAGTTGAGGCCGCCCAGGCTGAACACCGCCACGCCGATGGCGACGCAGACCATGGCCAGGCTGAGCGGCAGGCGCTTCAGGCCCAGCGGCAGCCAGGCCACCAGCAGGATCACGGCCCCCAGCCCGAACAGGAAGAGCAGATAGGGATCTGGGGTCACGGCGTGTCCTTAACGGGGATCATGCAACGCCTGGCGCGGTCTTCGTATCCGGCGAAGCTTGGGCAAACTCGCCCCGGGTCCACATCTGTGGCAATCAGGGAGCGCTTTAGGGTTCGAGGAGCGGCATGGCGCATCGGTTCTATTCCAGTCAGGCCCAGGGGTTTGTCCGCTGCGGCGTGGCCACGCCCAGGGTCGCCGTGGGCGATCCGGCCGCCAACGCCCAGGCGATCCTGGAGCAGGCGCGCAAGGGCCATGAGGCCGGCGCCGACCTGATCATATTCCCCGAGCTCTGCGTCTCGGCCTACGCCATCGATGATCTGCACCTGCAGGACGCCCTGCTGGACGCCGTCGAGGCGGCGGTGGCGGAGATCTGCGCGGCCAGCGAGACCTTGAGCCCGGTGCTGGCCATCGGCGCGCCGGTGCGGCGCAACGGCCGGCTCTACAACTGCGCCCTGGCCATTTCCCGCGGGCGCATCCTGGGGGTCGTGCCCAAGTCCTTCCTGCCCAACTACCGGGAATATTACGAGAAACGCTGGTTTGCGCCGGGCGCCGGCCTCACCGACCTGGAGGTGACCCTGGCCGGCCAGACCGTCCCGTTCGGGGTGGATCTGATCTTCGCCGCCGAAGACCTGGCCGACTTCGTCTTCCACCTGGAGGTCTGCGAGGACTTCTGGGCGGCCACCCCGCCGTCCACCCGCGGCGCCCTGGCCGGCGCCCTGATCCTGGCCAATCTGTCGGCCTCCAACGTGGTCGTGGGCAAGGCCCGCGACCGGGCCATGCTGTGCGCCTCCCAGTCGGTGCGATGCCAGGGCGCCTATCTCTATTCGGCCGCAGGCCCCGGCGAGAGCACCACCGATCTCGCCTGGGACGGCCAGGGGGACATCTATGAGCTGGGCGCGCTTCTGGCCCAGAGCGAACGCTTCCCCACCGCCGGCGGCCTGACGCTCGCCGATGTGGATGTCGAGCGCCTGCGGCTGGAGCGGATGCGCACCCCGACCTTCAACGATGCGGCGACGGCCGAAGGCCATCCGGAATACGATTTCCGCCGCATCGGCTTTGCCCACCAGCCGGACTTCGCCGACCGCGGCCTGATGCGCCGCCAAGACCGCTTTCCCTTCGTGCCCGACGATCCGGTGCGCCTGGACGAGGACTGCTACGAGGCCTTCAACATCCAGGTGGAGGGCCTGGCCCAGCGCCTGAAGGCCAGTCGCACCGAGAAGATCGTCATCGGCGTCTCCGGCGGGCTCGATTCCACCCACGCCCTGATCGTGGCGGCCAAGGCCTGCGATCAGCTCGGCCTGCCCCGGGCCAATATCCTGGCCTTCACCCTGCCGGGCTTCGCCACCTCGGACGGCACCAAGTCCAACGCCTGGGCCCTGATGCGGGCCATCGGCGCCACGGCCGAGGAGATCGACATCCGCCCGGCGGCCCGCCAGATGCTGGCCGACCTGAACCATCCCTTCGCCGGCGGCGAGCCGGTCTATGACGTGACCTTCGAGAATGTGCAGGCGGGCCTGCGCACCGACTATCTGTTCCGGGCGGCCAACCAGCGCGGGGCGATAGTGCTGGGGACCGGCGACCTGTCGGAGCTGGCGCTGGGCTGGTGCACCTATGGGGTCGGCGACCAGATGAGCCACTACAATGTCAACGGCTCGGTGGCCAAGACCCTGATCCAGCACCTGATCCGCTGGGCGGCCGCCCATGGCCAGTTCGAGGCGGCGACCAACGATCTGCTGCTGGCCGTCCTCGACACCGAGATTTCACCCGAGCTGGTGCCGGCCGATGCGGCAGGCGCCATCCAGTCCACCCAGGCCATCGTCGGCCCCTACGAACTGCAGGACTTCCACCTCTATTACATCACCCGCTTCGGGCTTCGTCCGTCCAAGGTCGCCTTCCTGGCCTGGCACGCCTGGCGGGACGCCGCCGCCGGCGCCTGGCCGCCGCACTTCCCGCCGGAGGCCCGCAACGCCTACGACCTGGAGACTGTGGGCCGCTGGCTGGAGGTGTTCCTGCAGCGGTTCTTCGGCTTCAGCCAGTTCAAGCGCTCGGCCATGCCCAATGGGCCCAAGGTGGTGTCCGGGGGCAATCTCTCGCCCCGCGGCGACTGGCGCGCCCCGTCCGACGGCAATGCCCGGCTGTGGCTGGCGGAGTTGAAGGCCGGGCTGCCCGGCGACTGAGCGCGCCCGCACACTCTGGACAGGCGAGCCCTACAACCCTAACGATCTGGCCGTGGGGCTTTTTCGAAACAATCTTCCCGGCTGCGGCGGGCCAGGGGCGGGCGACGGCGGATGATCCATGTCGTCACCGCCGGCAATCGCAGCCTCTACCGCCGCGAACTGGCGATGATGCATGCGCAGCGCGCCGAGGTGTTCATCGACCAGCTGGGCTGGCCGCTGCAGCGAGACGCCAGCGGCGGCGAATCCGATCCCGGCGACGATGACCAGGCGATCTACTTCCTCGTGCTTGAGGCCGATGGGGCGCTGGTCGCCAGCTGCCGCATCCGTCCGACGGTCGGCTGGAGCCTGCTCGGGGGCCCCGCCGCCCACCTCGCGCCGGACGAAAACCTGGCCCGGCGGATCGACACCTGGGAGCTGAGCCGGATCCTGCTCCTGCCCCCGAGCCAGCGCAGCCCGGGTCACGTGCCCCCCGGCGAGGTCCGCCTGGCGATCCTGGAGGAGGCGTACGAGCGCGGCGTCCCGCGCCTGGTGGGCCTGGCCGATGGCCTGATGGAGGAGGTGCTGATGCGCTCGGGCATGGCCATCGGCAAGCTTGGCCCGACCGGGCCCTTTGGCGCGAGCCCGGCCTTCGCCTTCGAGATCGGGACGGGGCCGGCCGCCATCGCCGCCCTGCGCCAGACCCTGGGGATCGAACGCGCCCGCCGCCTGCGCCTGCCCAACGCCCCGGCGGGCGGCGATGTGCGCCCCCAGGAGGTGGAGGCGTTTCTGGGCGTCGCCGCGCGGCTGGACCGGCGGGACCTGCAGGCCCTGATGGCCGCCCTGCGCCGGGCGGTGGCCGAGGAGAACTGAGGTTCTACGCGCCCGCCGGACAGAAAAGCGCCGGCCAAGAAAAAGGACCGGAGACGAAGATCGCCGCCGGCCCATTCTGTTGTGATGTCCAGACGCGACCTTAGAGGTAGCGCTTGACCTCTTCGAGGTTGAAGCACTCGATGGTGTCGCCGGCCTTGATGTCCTGGAAGCCCTGGAACGCCATGCCGCATTCCTGGCCGTTGGGGACCTCGTTGACCTCGTCCTTGAAGCGCTTGAGCGTCTGCAGCACGCCCAGTTCCAGGACCACCACATCGTTGCGGATGATCCGGACGCGGGCGCCCTTGCGGACCACGCCCTCGGTGACCCGGCAACCCGCCACGCGGCCGACCTTGGAAATGTCGAAGGCCTGGAGGACCTCGGCGTTGCCCAGGAAGGTTTCCCGCTGGATCGGCGCCAGCATGCCCGAGAGCACGCCTTTGATGTCGTCGATCAGGTCGTAGATGATCGAGTAGTAGCGGATCTCCACGCCCTCGCGCTCGGCCAGGTCCCGGGCCTGCTTGGAGGCCCGGACGTTGAAGCCGAGGATCGGCGAGCCGGCGCCCTTGGCCAGCATGACGTCGCTTTCGCTGATCGCGCCGGCGCCGGACAGGATGATGCGCGCACGCACCTCTTCGGTGGAGATCTTGTCGAGCGAGCCGACAATGGCTTCAGCCGAACCCTGCACGTCGGCCTTCACGATGACCGGCAGCTCGGAGACCTTCTTGTCGGCGAGCTTGGCCATCATGTCGGCCAGAGAGGCGCCCGCCACCGGCGAGCCGGACTTCTCGCGCTTCACCCGCTGACGGTACTCGGTGATCTCCCGGGCGCGGGCTTCGTTCTCCACCACAGCCAGGGGTTCGCCCGGCTCCGGCGTGCCGTCGAGGCCCAGGACCTCGACCGGCGTGGAGGGACCAGCGGCGTCCAGCTGCTCGTCGCGCTCGTTGAACAGGGCGCGGACCCGGCCCCAGTTGGCGCCGGCGACGACGATGTCGCCGCGCTTCAGGCTGCCGCGCTTGACCAGGACGGTGGACACCGCGCCACGACCGCGGTCGAGCTTGGCCTCAATGACCACGCCCTCGGCGGTGCGGTCCGGATCGGCCCGCAGATCCATGATTTCAGCCTGGACCAGGATGGCTTCCAGCAGGTCGTCCAGGCCGAGCTTTTCCAGGGCCGAAACCTCGACCACCTGGGTTTCGCCACCCAGGCGCTCGACGACGATCTCGTGCTGCAGCAGCTCGTTGATCACCCGGGTCGGATCGGCGTCGGGCTTGTCGATCTTGTTGATCGCCACGATGATCGGGGCGCCGGACGCCTTGGCGTGCTGGATGGCCTCGATCGTCTGGGGCATGACGCCGTCGTCGGCCGCCACCACCAGGATGACGATGTCGGTGACATTGGCCCCGCGGGCCCGCATGGCGGAGAAGGCGGCGTGGCCCGGGGTGTCCAGGAAGGTCACCCGGTTGCCGTCCTCCAGCCGCACCTGATAGGCGCCGATATGCTGGGTGATGCCGCCATGTTCGCCCGAGGCGACATCGGCCGAACGCAGGGCGTCCAGCAACGAGGTCTTGCCGTGGTCGACGTGGCCCATGACCGCCACGACCGGCGAGCGCAGGGGCGCATCGGAGTCGTCGTTGTCGGTGGACAGGAAGCCGGTCTCGACGTCGGACTCCGAGACGCGCTTGACGGTGTGGCCGAACTCGGTGGCCACCAGCTCGGCGGTATCGGAATCGATGACGTCGTTGATCTTCATCATCACGCCCTGACGCATCAGGAACTTGATGACCTCGACCCCGCGGGTGGTCATGCGGTTGGCGAGTTCGCCCACCGTGATCACGTCGGGGATGATGACTTCGCGGGCGACGCGGGCCGCTTCCTGGCCGCCGCCCTTGCGCTTTTCACGCTCGCGCTCACGGGCCCGGCGAACCGAGGCCAGGGACCGCATGCGCTCGACCGCGCCTTCATCGCCGGCCGCCAGGGCCTGGATGGTGAGGCGGCCTTCGCGGCGCTGGGGCGCGCCCTTGCCGCGGCTGATGGCCTTGCCGGGCGCGGGGGGCTTGCCGCGACGATCGTCTTCCTCTTCCGGCCGACGGTCGAGATTGGCCGCGCCGGGACGCGGCGCCTGACGGGCGGCGCGCTGGACCTCAGGGGTGGCCGGCGGCGCCCCGGGGGCGACCGGACGACCGGCCCCACGGGGACCGTCTCGCGGCGGCGCAGGACGCGGCGTCAGGGCCGAATAGCGAACCGTATCGCCGCCGGCCGGCGCCGAACGCTCACCCCGGGGGGTGGAGCGGTCCTCGCGCGGCTGGTCGGCCGCAGGCGGAGCCTCGGCGCGGGCGCCCTCGCGATCGGGACGGGGGGCGCGCTGGTTGAAGCTGGTGGCGTCAAAGCGCGGCCGCGGCGGGCGATAGGTGGTGGTGCTGGCCCGGTCGTCCCGGCGATCGGGCGAGGGGGTATAGGAGCGGGTCTGACCGCCGCCCGCGGCGGGGCCGCCG
>NZ_JAUSLG010000004.1 GCF_030646615.1 Phenylobacterium sp.
GGCAGTTCGTCGCCCCGCTGCAGCTTGTCGACCTTGTCCTCGAAGCGACGGTCCAGACGCTTGCGGGCCTCGTCGAACTGGCGGCGCATGGCCTCCAGCTCGCCCATGGCCTTCTCGTCCTCAAGGGCGATCTGCCACCACAGGCCCGGCGAGATGTCGTTCAGCTTGTCGGCGGTGATCTCGCCGCGGCCCAGGCCCTTGGGCCCGGAGACCGCGACCTTGCCCACGAGCATGTCACGCAGACGCGAGGTCATGTTGCGGTTCAGGATGGCGAACTCGTCGTCGCGGTCCTTGCCCAGACGGTCGATCTCGGCGCGCTCGATGGCCATGGCGCGCTCGTCCTTGTCGACGCCGTGGCGGTTGAACACGCGGACCTCGACCACCGTGCCCGACACGCCGGGCGGAAGGCGGAGCGAGGTGTCGCGAACGTCCGAGGCCTTTTCACCGAAGATGGCGCGCAGGAGCTTTTCTTCCGGCGTCATCGGGCTTTCGCCCTTGGGCGTGACCTTGCCCACCAGGATGTCGCCCGGCTGGATCTCGGCGCCGATGGCGACGATGCCGGCCTCGTCGAGGTTGCGCAGGGCTTCCTCGCCGACATTGGGGATGTCGCGGGTGATCTCCTCAGGGCCGAGCTTGGTGTCCCGGGCCATGACCTCGAACTCCTCGATGTGGATCGAGGTGAAGACGTCATCGCGCACGATGCGCTCGGAGATGAGGATGGAGTCCTCGAAGTTGTAGCCGTTCCAGGGCATGAACGCGACGAGCACGTTGCGGCCCAGGGCCAGTTCGCCCAGCTCCGTGGACGGGCCGTCGGCCACCACGTCGCCGGCGGCGATCCGGTCGCCCACCCGGACCAGCGGACGCTGGTTGATGCAGGTCGAGGTGTTGGAGCGCTGGAACTTCTGCAGCCGATAGATGTCGACGCCCGGCTTGGTGGGGTCGGTCTCTTCGGTGGCGCGGACGACGATCCGGGTGCCGTCGATCTGCTCGACCACGCCCTTGCGGCGGGCGATCACGACGGCGCCGGAGTCCCGGGCCAC
>NZ_JAUSLG010000011.1 GCF_030646615.1 Phenylobacterium sp.
CTGACCCCACTCACCAGGACGCCGGTGAGGTCCCAATATTCCGACCCAGCGGTCCCCAGCACGGTCACATTGCTGTAGCCGCCACTCGTGATCGCCTCGATCCCCACAAAGCTGTGAAGGCCGATGTAGCTGTTGTGAGCACTGGCCGAGATCGTATCGGCGCCCGCGCCGCCATCGATAATGCTCCCCCAGCCGGCCAGGGAGTTCACGAGGATCGTATCGTCGCCCGTTCCGCCGCTAACGCTCTCCGCGTTCCAGCCGCCAGACAGCAGGTCGTTACCCTCGCCGCCGTGGATCGTGTCGTTCCCGCCTTCGCCATAGATGGAATCGGCGCCGCTACCGCCTGTCACGTGGTCGTCGCCGTCCCCCGCATAAATCAGATCATCGAAATCCGGCGCCCCGGCGTCTCCGAAATAGGTGTCTGATCCGCTGGTCAGATAAACGGTGTTGGTCATGGTCCCCCCCGGGAGCAGGCGAGCGTTGAGCTGGCCGATCCCGAAAACATGCCTGACAAAGCGGACACGTTAAAGGTATTGTTTGAGGCTCAGCACAACTTTTGGCTGAATCGGTTCACCCGCGCTGCGGCGTGGTTCCAATTTCAGCCGCTTTGCGGGGGCCGATGTTGAGCCTTGGCCCCGCCGCAAGAGATCGAGCGCTGCCAAGCTTGCGCCTGGGGGGCCCATTAGGGCCAGCGACTAGGCCGGAAACGTCGGCAATTTCTGGGGATATCGTGGGCGCAGCGATACACTGTTCGTTGGCTTAGGACGCTAACCACGGCGTGATGCGCTCGGACGCAGGCTGGTGGCGAAGGCTAGGATCGGCGTTGGGCGCGTCGCGGTCACCTGGCGCCCGGCGCTCTTCTCCCTTGCCGTCGAGCATTTCCGCCGCGCCCCCCTATATAGCCTCCATGATCCCGCTCTCAGTTCTCGACCTTTCGCCCATCGTGCAGGGCGGCAGCCCTGGCCAGTCCCTCCGCGACAGCCGCAACCTGGCCCGCGCCGCCGAGCGGCTGGGCTTTGCGCGCTACTGGATGGCCGAGCATCACAACATGACCGGCATCGCCAGTGCGGCCACCGCCGTGGCCCTGGCCTATGTGGGGGAGGGGACCTCGACCATCCGGCTGGGGGCCGGCGGCGTCATGCTGCCCAACCACGCGCCGCTGATCATCGCCGAGCAGTTCGGCACTCTGGACGCCCTCTATCCGGGGCGGATCGACCTGGGCGTCGGCCGGGCGCCGGGGACTGACCAGGTCACCGCCCGGGCCCTGCGCCGCAACCTGGCCGGCGGCGTGGATCAGTTCCCGCAGGATGTGATGGAGCTGATGGCCCTGCTGGACGACGCGCAGCCGGGCCAGACGGTGCGCGCCGTGCCCGGCGTCGGGTCCAAGGTGCCGGTCTGGGTGCTGGGCTCCAGCCTCTATGGCGCCCAGCTGGCCGCGGCGCTGGGCCTGCCCTACGCGTTTGCCTCCCACTTCGCGCCGGCCATGATGGACCAGGCCGCGCAGATCTATCGCCAGCAGTTCAATCCCGCGCGGCCGGGGGACCAGCCACGCCTGATGCTGGCGCTCAACCTGGTGGCGGCCGAGACCGACGCCGAGGCGAAGTATCTGTTCACCTCGCTGCAGCAGGCCTTTGTGAACCTGCACCGGGGTCAGCCCGGCCCCCTGCCGCCGCCGATCGAGGATTCGGAGGGGGCGCTGGCCGGCACGGTGGCGCCAGGCTCGCCGCTGTCCAAGGCGGTGGTCGGCGGCCCCGAGACCGTCCGCGCCGGCCTCGAACGGTTCGTGGCCGACCATCGCCCCGACGAGGTCATCATCACCGCCCAGATCTTCGACCAGGCCAAGCGCGCCCGCTCCCTGGAGATCGCCAGCGCCGCCCGCGACGCCCTGGCCGCGGCGGCCTAGACCCCGTCAATCAAGGGCGCGGCCCGGACGCGCGAACGCCCGGGCCGGCCTTGGCCTCAGTCGGTGATGGCCGAATAGATCAGGCTCTTCAGCTGGCCGCGGAAGTTGAAGGTGCCCGATGGCATCAGCTGGGTCATGAAGACCAGGGTCAGGTCCTCCTTGGGATCGACCCAGAAGATGGTCGAGGCCGCGCCGCCCCAATAGTAGTCGCCGACGCCCAGGGACCCGGTCTCCACCTGGCCCATGGTGGAGGCGAAGCCGAGGCCAAAGCCCACGCCCTCATTGGCGGTCTCGGAGAAGGCGCCGATAGCCAGCTTCGTCAGGTCCTTGCCGCCGGGCAGATGGTTCATGTGCATCATTTCCAGGGTGCGGGGACCCAGGATGCGGTGGCCGTCCAGCTCGCCGCCCCGGCGCAGCATTTCGGTGAAGCGGCCATAGTCGGCCACCGTGCCGGTCAGGCCGCCGCCGCCGGACTTGAAGCCGGGCTCGCGGACGAACTGGCTGTCGCCGCCGGGATCATCGATCAGCTTCAGCGTCTTGTCCGGCCCGCGCTGATAGTTGGCGCAGAACCGATCGATCTTGTCCGGGGTGACGTGGAAGGCGGTGTCGACCATGCCGAGCGGTTCGAAGATCTCTTCCTGGAGGTATTGGTCGAAGGGCTTGCCGGAGATGATCTCCACCAGGGCGCCGCAGACGTCGGTGGCCAGGGAGTACATCCAGCGCGTGCCCGGCTGATAGAGCAGGGGCACCTGGCCAAGCTTGTCCATGAACTCCTGCATGGAGTCAGCCCCGCCCACGGAGCGCACCTTCAGGCCGCGATAGATCTTGTCCACCGGATGCTGGATTCCCATGCCGGGCAGGCCGCCGCCATAGGTCAGGCCGCTGGTGTGGCTGAGCACGTCACGGAAGGTCGCGGGCCGGTGCGGCGCCTCGGTGACCAGGTCGTCGCCCTCGCCGGACACCCAGACCCGATGGTTGCGCCAGGACGGTACGAACCGGCTGATCGGATCATTCAGCTGAAAATGGCCCTGCTCGTACAGCATCATCAGGGCCACCGAGGTGATCGGCTTGGTCATGGAATAGATGCGGAAGATGGCGTCGTCGCGCATCGGCTTGGCCCGCTCCACATCCATGGAGCCAAAGGCCTTTTCGTAGGCGATGTGGCCGTGGCGGGCGACCTGCACCTGGCAGCCGGCGATCTTCTGCGGCTCGATATAGTTGCGTTGCAGGTGGTCGGCGATGCGGTCCAGACGCGTGGCGTCCAGCCCCGTCCATTGTGATTGGGCGTCCATGTGAAAATCCTCCCGAAAATCGCGGCGCTTCTAATTGGCGCCATCATGGGCCGGAGACGGCTTGCGGCCAAGACGTTCGTCGCCCGCGCCTGCTAGGTTCGGCGCGAAACCGGGAGAGACACGAGCATGAGCAATCTGGCGGAACTGGCGGCGCAGGTGGGCGAGGCCCTTAAGACGCAAGGGCAAAAGGTGGCCGTGGCCGAGAGCTCATCCGGCGGCCTGATCTCGGCGGCCCTGCTCGCCGTGCCGGGCGCCTCGGCCTACTATCTCGGCGGCGCGGTGGTCTATACGGGCAAGGCCCGGATGAGCCTGCTGGAGATCCCCCGCGAGGCCGTGGCCGGCATGCGCTCGGCGTCCGAGCCCTATGCGATGCTGCTGGCGCGCACAGTGCGCGAGCGGTTCGGCGCCGACTGGGGCCTGTCGGAGACCGGCGCGGCCGGGCCCACCGGCAATGGCTATGGCGACCCGGCCGGCCACACCTGCATCGCGCTCTCTGGCCCCGTGGAGCTGGTCACCACCCTGCGCACGGGCTCCGATGACCGGGCGGCCAATATGGAAGCCTTCGCCGCCGCGGCCCTGGACCTGCTGCGGCGGGCGACGGAGGCCTGAGCCGCCTCCCATCGGAACGAAAAAGGGCGGCCGCATAGGCGACCGCCCTCCCTCGCCCCGCAGGCATGAGCGCTAGAAGCTGCTCTTCATGCCCACATAGAAGTAGCGGCCCACGGGTCCGACGGGCGAGGCGCCCTCGGTGAAGGCCGCCGCCCCCGTGGTCGCCGTGCCGGTGGAGCCCCGATCCGGCAACTGGTTGGTGAAGTTGTTCACCCCGGCATAGGCCTGGTAGCGGTCCTGGAAGCTGTACTGGACCTGGATGTCGTGGGTCTTCCGCGGCGACCAGTTCCAATAGCCGTCCGGCACATAGTTCGGGTTGGAGGCGCGGCGCTCGTCGGTGAAGCGCTTGGTCTCGTCGAACCAGTTGAAGCCGTAATTGACCATCAGGTCGTTCCACAGCCAGGTCACGTCGAAGTTCGCCTGCCACTTGGGCGCGCCGGCGAAGCCGAGTTCGCTGGAGGCCTCGGCGCCGTCGATCTCCACGAATTCCAGCTTGGTCAGCCGGTTGGCCACCAGGTTGAACTGGAAGGTCCCGATGTCGCGGACGACGCCGAAGTCCACCGGGTTCAGCAGATACTGCATCGAGAAGTCGAATCCGGCTGTCTCATAGGACGAGACGTTGACCGAATACTCCCTGAAGGAGTCGACGAACTGGCTGCCCGGCGCGCGGGTGAACAGACCGCAGAAGTCGTTGGGCTGTTCCAGATCGTAGCAGCTCTCGATGATGGTGTTGGCGGTGAACAGGTTCACCGCATCAGCCAGGGTGATGCGGTAATAGTCCAGCGACATGGACAGGCCCGGCGCAAAGCGCGGGGTGAACACAAGGCCCAGGGTCTGGGTGTCGCCGGTTTCGGCCCTCAGATCTGGGTTGCCGCCGATGACGCCCTCGACCGAAGACGAGGTGGTGTTGATGAAGTCCACCTGCGTCGGATCGAAACCCAGGTCGGCGGTGCAGTTGGCGACGCGGAATTCCGTGCCGGCCTGGACATTGCGCGTGTCGCAGGGGTCGGTGATTGTGCGGAAGGTCTGGCTCTGCGGCAGGAAGAGTTCACTGATATTGGGCGCGCGCACCGCGCGGGCCCGGCTGCCGCGGACCATCAGGTCCTGGGTCAGCCGCCATTGGGCCCCGATGTTCCAGGTGTCGGTGGTGCCGATGGTGGAATAGTCAGAGAACCGGTAGGCGAGGTTTACGTCCAGCGACTCCACCATAGGCAGATCGCGCAGGATGGGGACCGCCAGCTCGCCGAACAGTTCGTGGACTTCGAACTCGCCGGTTGCGACCGCGCCTTGGCCGAGCCAGGTGACATTGTAGCCCAGCTGAGCGCCCAGCAGTTCGTCGTCCGACGGGGTGTCGGTGCTCTTTTCCTTGCGATACTCGGTCCCCAGCACGAAGCCGACCGGGCCGGCGGGCAGGGAGAAGGCCTGGGAGGAATCGCCGGTGATGTAGGCGCTGAAGACCTCCTGCTCGACCTTGGCGCTGGAGGTGGCGGCGCTGTTGATCCAGGCCGCGGCTTCCGGTGAGATGCCGCCTTCGCCGAAGATGTTGATGGGCACGCAACCGGCCGCTTGGCCGCCGCCGATATAAACGCTGTTCCAGGCGTCAGGATCGACGGTGGTCCCGAACAGATCGCCGTCGGGAATGGCCGACGGATCAAGGGTTGAGCGGCAGACGATGTTGCCAGAGCTCGGGTCCCGGACCGCATCGATGGCGGCGAACCAGCGCAGATTGTTGCGGTTGTTCAGTTCGGTGTTGGATTCCTTGGTCTGCCCGTAGGTGTAGGAGACGTTGTAGGCCACGGACGGGGACAGATCGCCCTCGAAGCCGATCACGCCGCGGAAGGTCTCGCGCTCGATCTCGCGGCGGACATTGCCGAGATCGAAGTTGTCGCGGGCCACCAGCACGCCAGGCGTGTCGAGCCAGGTCCCGGCCGCGGCCGTCCCGCCCGGCGCCAGGGCGTCGGCGCGAATGGAGTCGGGCATGAAGGGATTATCGATCGGGACCAGGATCCCGTAGTCGAAGGTCGGCTGGGATTTGAAGCTGGTCTTGGCGTTGTTGTACTTGAAATCGGCGAACAACCGGTGGTTCGGCGCGATCTCGAACATGCCGCCGACATAGCCGGTCCAGCGCTCCAGCCCTGGGACCAGCTCGGTCTGGAAGAGGTCGATGGGCGTGCCCGAGCCGCCCAGCATGGTGAAGCCGCCGGTATAGAGACCGTCCTGCCAGGGGGCGCCGTCGCCCTGGAAGCTCACGCCCGACAGGGTGTTGGGGTCGAAGCCCGCGCGGGTGTAGACGCCGCCGCCGAGGCCGGTGTCGATGTAGCGAGCGTCACGGGCGAAGACGAGGTCGGTGTCGCCCCAGGGGCCGCGGTCGATGTCGTTGTAGTCGGCCGGGTTGTTGACCAGGGTCTCGCGACTGCCTGCGCGAGAGAAGTCGCGATCTCTCGGATCAAGGGCGTCGCGGTTGGAATATTCCAGGCCGACGGTGAGGTTGGCCCGGCCGTCCATGAAGTTGCGGCCGCCCAGCGCGCTGATGAAGCTCTCCTCGCCGCCGCCCAGGTCCGACCAGCCGTACTGGGCGCGGACGTCCAGGCCATCGAAGTTGCGCTTGGTGATGAAGTTCACGACACCCGAGACGCCATCGGCGCCATAGATGGCCGAGGCGCCGCCGGTCAGGATCTCGACCCGGTCGATCAAGGCCACCGGAATGGCGTTGGTGTCCACGGCGGCCGAGCCGGGCTGGCCGGCCACGTGGCGGCGGCCGTCCACTAGCACCAGGGTGCGCTTGGTCCCGAGATTGCGCAGGTTCAGCAGGTTCAGGCCGACGCTGCCCCGGTCGGCGGCGTTGGACAGGGCCTGGGTGTCGGTGGAGCCGACCAGGGCGGGGTAGTTCTCCATCAGGTCGGTGACGTTGGTGACGCCCGAACGCTCAATGGCCTCGCCGGTCAGGGTGCTGACGGGATTGGGGGAGACGAAGTCCTGCAGCCGGATGCGCGAGCCGGTGACCACCAGCTCCTCGACGGCGACGGCGTCGTCCTGGGCGAAGGCGGCCTGCGGGGCGGCCAGGGCCGCTAGCGCGGCGGCGCTGGAAAGCAGCGTGGAGGCAAGAAGGCTGGTTCTGGTCGGCATCGGCTCTTCCCATGGAAAGGTTCGGTTGCCGAAACTTCGATCATGGAAAGACCGTCGGTACACATGGGGGAGGGCTCAATCTGGCGCAAAACCCCTAAAACGCGCCCAAAATCGCCCACATTTTGCCGCTGCTGCGGCGAAAAGGCCACAGGGTGACGGAACGATGGCATCTTGGAGACGCCTGTATGACGCCGAAAGCTTAGCCTTATCCGGACCTTAAGGCCAAGCTTGGCGTATGCGCGCGTGGCGCGAATTTTCCGCCAAGGTAAAGCATGCCTTGGCAGGCTAGCGCCGCTTGCCGAGTTCTGCGGCGATATCCTTCGTCATCCGGCCGACCTTGCGGTGGGCGGCGGTGATCTGGTCGCGGGTCACGCCCCAGCGCTTCATCCAGTATTCGACGGCCTTGCGCTCCGACAGGTCGAGACGATCCTTGTCGATGAAGCCGCGCTTGTCCTTGAGACCGGCCATGCTGTGAGCTCCCTGAAACCGCGGTGAGTGCGCTGTTTATCCCGCGTGCGCCGCGGGGGCCAGATCAGCCGAGGCCGCGGCTGGCCGCCAGCGCGACCTGCAGGGCGGCGACCACGGCGAGGGTCAGGCCGATGCGCAGGCGTCCGTACCAGACCGGCGCTTCGCCCCGACGTACGGTCCACAGATCGTAGAGCATCAGCGCCAGGAAGGCGGCCGACAGGGCCAGCAGGCCAGGCCCGCCGGGGATCAGGAAGGTCGCCCAGGCGAACAGGGCCGGCAGGACGCTGACCGCCAGGGCTCGGGCCGAGGGGCCTTGATCGTGGGCGGTGGCCAGGCCCCACTGGGCCCCGCCCATGAAGGAGAGGATAAGCGCAGCGTACAGCCGCAGTACCCGCTCGGCCTGTTCCGGCGCCAGGAGGCCGAGGCCGCCTAGGGCGATCACCAGGGCCAGGGCGGCGAACGGCAGGACGCCGGCTGCGCCCAGCAGCAGGGCGTGGGCGGGAATGGCTCTGCCTGGCTTCATGGAATCTCCTCGTGCCTGGCTGATCCTAGCACGCCCCCTTTCGCCAGCCGCAGATCGGCTACGAGGCGCCGGAGGGCGGTCGCACGTCGATGGCCTGGGGCGCTCAGGCCTCGCCCGTGACGGCGACGGGCGCAGGTTGCGGGCCACCCAGCCAGCGATAGACGAGACCGGCCAGCGCCGCGCCAACCAGTGGCGCGACCCAGAAGAGCCAAAGCTGGCCCATCGCCCAATCCCCGACGAAGACCGCGACACCCGTGCTGCGCGCCGGGTTTACCGAGGTGTTGGTGACCGGGATGCTGATCAGGTGGATCAGGGTCAGGCAAAGGCCGATGGCGATCGGCGCGAAGCCCTTGGGCGCGGCGCCGTGGGTCGAGCCGAGAATCACGATCAGAAACATGAAAGTCAGCACAATCTCGGCGGCCAGCGCGGCCAGCAGGCCAAAGCCGGCGGGCGAGTGCTCGCCGAAGCCGTTGGACGCGAAACCCGCCTGGACATCGAAGCCCGGCGCGCCGCTGGCGATCACATAGAGCACGGCTGCGCCGGCCACGGCGCCCAGCACCTGGGCGGCCACGTATGGGGCCAGGTCTTTGGCCGGAAACCGACCACCAAAGAAGAGACCGAGCGAAACAGCGGGATTGAGGTGGCAGCCAGAGACGTGGCCGATGGCGTAGGCCATGGTCAGCACGGTGAGGCCGAACGCCAGAGAGACGCCGAGCAGGCCGATCCCCACCTCGGGAAAACCGGCGGCTAACACCGCTGAGCCGCATCCGCCCAGGACCAGCCAGGACGTTCCAAGACATTCGGCGGCAAGGCGCTTCACCAGGGGCATCTCATCTCCAGTACGGTCGGCGGGCGGGCGACCGATAGGAGCCGAGACAGGCTCTGCTGTCGAATACTGAACTGTAAACAATTGTCCCATGGCGCCGCTCGTGTCGGAGACGGACCTTGTGGCTGCCCATGAAGGTTGGTTCTGCGAGCCTATAGACCGCTAGCCGCGCGTCATATCGAGGTCCTGCGGACCTCGCTGCGATGAACTGACTCAATCAACGGCGGGCTTGGCGGCGCTCATCTGCGGGACATAGAGGCCGGTGACGAAGCGGGCGCCGAAGCCTTCGACGCGGAACCGCGACCCATATTCCCGGCAGGGATCGGTTTCGGCGGTGATCTCCCGGGGCTGGTGATCCTCGGGCGTCATGGTCGCCGCAGCCGCATCGGCGAAGGGCTCGACGAACTGCAGGGCGTCGCCGATCCGGCTGAGGGACGGATTGTCGGTGCCGATGGCGGTGGCGGTGCGTCGCCAGACGATGGCGGCGATCTGCTGATCGGCGACGTCCAGAAGCTCGGCTTCCGCTCCAAGACCGCCCAGGCCGCCGGGCACGCGAATGCCGACCGGACCCGGAATGAAGAAGCCCGCCGCCGCCGAGGCCGCCGAGCCGGCCGGATTGGTCGCGACCACCTCGGTGATGGCGGCGCGAACCCGTGGGGTGGTGGGGGCCGCATCCGGGCCGGCGATCTCGAAGCGCTCCGAAAGTTCGAAGCAGAGCTGCGCGTCCACCTCGCGCAGCATCATCGTCTGCTCCTCCGGCGTCATCCAGGCCTTGGCGTTGGTGCTGGGGGAGAAGATCGTGGGCTCGATGCGGACGGCCCGGACGCTCGTAAGGGCGTCCTTATCGGCGCGGTCCAGGGCGCCGGCGCGGACCATGTCGGTCCGCGGGGCCAGATCCTCATAGCTGGACAGGAACTGGCCCTGGGTGGGCGCTCCGGCGCAGGCGGCGAGGCTGAGAAGAAGGGCGGGCGCGACGAGATGGGGGAGGGAGGTTTTCATGGCGACCTTTAACGCGGTCGCCGTCCAGTGGCTCCGCCTTATCCCATGTACGCCGGCATCCACCCTTCGTATGCATCCTGAAGCTGTTCCAGGGGCATTTGGAACAGGTCGGCGACCGCGAGGTCGGCGCCTCCGGCCAAACCGACGCGGCGCGCCGGGATCCCTGCGGACTTGGCGGCCGCCAGCAGCGGCTCAGCGTCGGCCGCGGCCACCAGATAACGGGCCTGATCCTCGCCGAACAGCTCGGCCTGGGGGGGCAGCACGCCCTGCAGTTCCAGGGTGATCCCAACGCCGGACGCCAGGGCCATCTCGGCGGCCGCGGCGATCAGGCCGCCGTCGGAGAGGTCGTGCACCACGGCGATCTGCTCGCCTTCGATCATGTCGCGCACGAAGTCGCCGGTGCGCCGTTCGCGGGCCAGGTCCACGACCGGCGGGGCGCCGTCCTCGCGGCCCAGGATCTCGCGCAGATACATGCTGGCGCCCAGCTCGCCGCGGGTTTCGCCCAGCAGCACCAGGATGTCCCCAGGTTTCAGGCTGGAGAAGTCGGCATGGCGGTCATAGTCGGCGATCAGGCCGACGGCGCCCACGGTCGGCGTCGGCGGAATGGCCTGGCCATTGGTCTCGTTGTAGAGCGAGACATTGCCGCTCACGACCGGGAAGTCGAGCTCGCGGCAGGCCTGCGCCATGCCTTCGATGGCCCGGACGATCTGGCCCATGATCTCCGGCCGCTCCGGATTGCCGAAGTTCAGATTGTCGGTGATGGCGATGGGCGTGGCGCCCACGGCGGTGAGGTTGCGCCAGGCCTCGGCCACGGCCTGCTTGCCGCCCTCGAAGGGGTCGTTCTGCACATAGCGCGGGGTGCAGTCGGAGGTGACGGCGAGCGCCTTCTTGGTCCCATGGACCCGCACGATGCCGGCGTCGGCGCCGGTGGCGGAATCTTCCATGGTGTCGGCCATGACGTGGCGGTCGTACTGCTCCCAGATCCAGCGCTTGGACGCCATGTCCGGGCTGCCCATTAGCTGGCGCACGGCCGCGGCGTAGTCGGCCGGGGCCGGCACGTCGGCGGCGACCAGGGCCGGTTGCGGGCTCGGCGCCACCCAGGGGCGGTCATAGAGGGGCGCGTCGTCGGAGAGCGGACCCAGCGGGAGGTCGCAAACCACCAGGCCCTGGTGGGTCAGGACAATGCGGCCGGTGTCAGTGGTCTGGCCGATGGTGGCGGCGTCCAGACCCCACTTTTCGAAGATGCGCTGGCCGTCGGCCTCGCGGCCGGGCTTGAGGATGGCCAGCATCCGCTCCTGGCTCTCCGACAGCATCATCTCATAGGCGCTCATGCCCTCTTCGCGTTGGGGCACGGCGTCGAGGTTCAGCTCGATGCCGACCGCGCCCTTGCCGGCCATCTCGACCGAAGACGAGGTGAGGCCAGCCGCCCCCATGTCCTGGATCGCGGCCACGGCGCCCGAGGCCATCAGCTCAAGCGTAGCTTCGATCAGCAGCTTTTCGGCGAAGGGGTCGCCGACCTGGACGGTGGGGCGCTTCTCATCGGAGGCGTCGTCGAACTCGGCCGAGGCCATGGTCGCGCCATGGATGCCGTCGCGACCGGTCTTGGAGCCGAAATAGACCACCGGCAGGCCAGGGCCAGGGGCGGCGGAATAGAAGATCTTGTCGGCGTCGGCCAGGCCCACGCACATGGCGTTGACCAGGATGTTGCCGTCATAGCCGCGATGAAAATTGGTCTCGCCGGCCACGGTGGGCACGCCCACGCAGTTGCCATAGCCGCCGATGCCGGCGACCACGCCTGAGACCAGGCGCCTGGTCTTCGGGTGCGACGGATCGCCAAACCGCAGGGCGTTCAGCAGGGCCACGGGCCGCGCGCCCATGGTGAAGACGTCGCGCATGATCCCGCCCACACCCGTGGCCGCGCCCTGATAGGGCTCGATATAGGAGGGGTGGTTGTGGCTCTCCATCTTGAAGACGCAGGCCTGGCCGTCGCCGATGTCCACCACGCCGGCGTTCTCGCCGGGTCCTTGGATCACCCGAGGTCCTGTCGTTGGGAATTTGCCCAGGTGTTTTCGGCTCGACTTGTAGGAGCAGTGCTCGCTCCACATGACCGAAAAGACGCCCAGTTCCACGAGGTTGGGCTCGCGGTTCAGGCGCTGGACGATCAGGTCATATTCCTCGGCCTTCAGGCCGAACTCGGCGGCCGTATCGGCCAGGGATTTCGCGGGCGCAGCAGTCATGGCGGCCTTCTAGAGCGCGTTCCGATAAGTGGGAACCGGTTATCGGAACGAAACGCGCTCAAGACTTGGAGTTTAGAGCCTGATTCAACGATCAGACGATTCCGTCTGATCGCATCGGGCTCGGCGAGGTTCGCGCCGCAGGGCGATAGGATGGTGCGAGAGTCCGGATGTCCTCGGTCTTGAGTTGCATTGTCGCGCCTGAATTCCCGCTAGGGGAGAAGCCTGCTTTCGCTGGGTTTTTGCGCGCGTTAACCATTCAGAGACCTATGGTTAACGAAACCTTGTCAGGTGCGACATTCCGTCCTAACAGGAGGCGTGAGCGTAAGGGGCTGATGGCTCACGCCAGCCCTTTGGTGAAATCAAACCAGGGTAGGTGTCATGCTCAAAATCGCATCCATGGCTGCTGTCACTTTGCTGGCCTCGGCCGGCGCAGCCAGTGCGCAATACCATCCGACAGCGCCGCAGCCGTCCTACCAGAACTGCCCGCCGCTCCACCCGGGCTATCCCGGGCGCGCCGACTGCTACTGCCCCCAGGAGCAGGTCTTCTATTATCCGCCGGCCGGTCCGGGCTGGAATGTCCGCCATGTGGGCGGCCCGGCGGTGCGGGTCTATTCCCAGCCGGTCTATGTGCCCTCGGGCCGGATCGATATCCAGGGGCCACCCATCTATGTGGAGGCGCCGCCGATCCGCGTCGCCCCGGCGCAGATCTATCTTCACGCGCCCGATGTTCGCGTAAAACCCTCGCAGGTCACGGTAGAGCCGCCGCAGGTCCATGTGGCGCCTTGCCCCGATGGCCGCGTCTGTGGCCCGGCCGGCGCCGGAAGCTGATCTGAAAGCGGGACACTGGAGGCCGAGATTCTGCGGCGACCGGATATGGGTTCGTCTAAGCGCCGACTGCGCAGTACAGCAGAGGGCTAGCGGCATTTGATATGGCGCATGGCGAAGTGCGTGCCTGAGAGGCAGACATTTCGCGTCTGACGAGGCCTGGAGCGCCATTTTGAATCCGCCGCACCCGGACGCCCCGTACGATGTCATCGTCATTGGCGGCGGGCAGGCAGGTCTGGCCTTAGGCTACTTCCTGCGCCGCACCGGCTTGCGCTTCGCCATCCTGGACGGCGAGCCGGGGCCCGGCGGGGCTTGGCGGCATGGCTGGGATTCACTGCGGCTCTTCTCGCCTGCGCAATGGAGTTCGCTCCCAGGCTGGCCGATGCCCTCGGCAGGCGAGGGCTATCCCAAACGCGATGATGTCGTCGCCTATCTCACCGCCTATGAGGCCCGGTACGATCTGCCGGTCGTTCGCCCGTCCGAGGTCGACTTCGTCCGCCGAGGATCGGACGGGCTGGTCGTGGAGACCTGCGCCGCCGCTTGGCGAACCCGGGCCGTGGTGAGCGCTACGGGCACATGGCGTTCTCCGTATTGGCCGCCCTATCCCAATCAGACGCTGTTTCGCGGCGTGCAGATCCATTCTGCGCAGTACCAACGGCCCGAGCCGTTCGCCGGCCAGCGCGTGCTGGTTGTTGGCGGCGGCAACAGCGGCGCACAGATTCTGGCCGAGGTGTCGCAAGTCGCCGACACCACCTGGGTGACTCCGGAGCCGCCCACCTTCCTGTCCGACGAGGTCGATGGGCGCGTGCTTTTCGAACGCGCCACCGCCCGCTGGCAGGCGCAGCAAGGCGTCGGCGGGGATGCGCCGCCGCCGGGTGGGCTTGGCGACGTCGTGATGGTCGAGCCGGTGAAGGCGGCGCGCGCCCGAGGCGTCCTGAACGCGGTCCGGCCTTTCCGGAGCTTCACCGAAGACGGGGTGGTCTGGGACGATGGACGCGAGACCAAGGTGGATGCGGTGATCTGGTGCACGGGATTCAGACCTGCGCTGCAGCACCTCACGGCCCTGGACGTCATCGAGGCCTCCGGACGCATCGCCGTCGAGGGCACGCGCGCGGTCAAGGAGCCGCGGCTGTGGCTGGTTGGCTACGGCGAGTGGACCGGCTTCGCGTCAGCGACCCTCATCGGCGTGATGCGCACCGCACGCGACACCGCACGGGAGATCGCGGAAGTGCTGGCGCCCGCTTGAGGTGATTGTCCTCGGGCCTCCGAGCGCGCGCCGATGGGCCGCGACCCAAGCGGCGACGTAAAAGGGGCGGCCTATTTTTCTGTGGCGCAGAAGGCCCGGATCTCGCGGGCGAGGGGCAGGTCGCCGCCCTCCAGGGCGGTGCGGACGGCGGCGTCGCACTGGTCCTGGGCGGCCAGGGTGGTGACCTCCAGCCTCAGGGCGGCCCTGGCGTCGGCGGCGTCCTGCAGGGCCCTGGCCTCCCGGCGATCGCCAGGCGTGCAAAGCGACATCCAGGAGGCCTCGGCGCAGCGGCGGATCAGGCGCGCCTGACGGATGGCTTCGGCGCCCGAAGGCTCGCCGACGGGTCCCGTAGCGGCGATGTTCGCAGGATCGGCTGGGGGCAGCAAAGGCGCGCTCTGCGGCGGCGAGGCGGCGGCCGCGTCTTGATCTGTCATCGGGCGGTAGATGGTGTCGGGGACCCGGTAGCGGCAGACCCAACCCTCGGCCTCCAGCACACAGGACTGCAGGGTGGCCTGGCTTTCCTGGCCGAGCAGCAACAGACCAAAGGCCAGAGCCGAAAGCACCCGATCAGCACCTCTATTCGGAAGGGCGGAGGCCGACGATAACACGTCGACCTCCAGCGCCAAGCCCGTCAGGACCTCTGGCTTCAACCCTTGGCGGGGTTGACCAGGTACTTCTCGCCCGTCGCCTTGCGGGTATAGGCGGCGATGACCTCGGGCTGCATGACCTCGGCCAGAGAGATTTCGGCCGTGTAGTGGCTGGCGAAGGTGGTCTTCAGCTCGGCCATCACCCGTTCGCGGAGTTTCTGGGCGTCGGCCGCCCCGATCTTCTGCAGGAAGTAGGTCAGCAGCCAGCCGCCGACGCCCCAGGCCATGCCGATGCTGCGGTCGATCTCGGTGCGGCGCAGTTCCAGGCCGCCATAGATATAGACCTGCTTGTGCACCGGCGAGCCGTAGCGGCTGTAGACCTCGGCCTTGCGGTTGAGCGCGGTCTCCATGGCCACCAGGATCTTGTTGGCCAGATCGCCGCCGCCGATAGCGTCGAAGGCGAGCGTCGCGCCGGTCTCTTCCATGGCGTCGGTCAGGTCGGCCATGAATGTTTCCGACGTGTTGTCGAGGACGTACTTCGCGCCGATGTCGCGCAGAATCTTCGCCTGAGCGTCGCTGCGCACGATGTTCACCAGCGGGACGCCGTCCTGGAGGCAGATCTTGTTCAGCATCTGGCCGAGGTTGGAGGCCGCCGCGGTATGGACCAGGGCGGTATGGCCTTCGCGGCGCATGACCTCGACCATGCTGAGCGCGGTGAGCGGGTTGACGAAGCACGAGGCGCCGTCGGCGGCCGTGGCGCCCTCCGGCAGCACCATCACCTCGGCGGCGCCCACCAGACGGTGTTCGGCGTACATGGCGCCGCCCAGCATCGCGACGGTCTTGCCCAGATAGGCCTCGGCGCCTTCGCCGGCCTTGATCACCAGGCCCGCTCCCTCATTGCCCACGGCCAGGGATTGGTCCAGGCGCGGATGAAGGGCGCCCATCCGTTGCGGCGGCACCTTGGCGGTGAGGGTGGCGTCGGCGCCTTCGCCGCTGGCCCTGAGTGTGGCCATGTCGGCAGGGCCGAGCAGCAGGCCGAGATCCGAGGGGTTGATCGGCGAGGCCTGTACCTGGACGAGCAACTGACCCGGGCCGGGCTCAGGCGTCGGCACGCGCGCCAACGACAGTCGAAGCTCTCCGTCGGAGGTGATCAGTGACCGCAGTTCCAGGCCGGTGGTCTTCACAGCGTCGCTCATGGGCGGCTCCCTTGTTTCGTTGGCGGGGAAACTGGGGCGCCGTGGCGCGGGCCACAAGGCCGCGTCATGGAAATCAGCCCTGACCGTCATCCCGGAAATAGGGCTCGACCTCGCCCTGCAGCTTCACCGTCACCGGATTGCCCTTGCGATCCAGGGTCTTGCCCACGGCTAGGCGGACCCAGCCCTCGCTGACGCAGTACTCGTCGACATTGTTCTTTTCGACCCCCTTGAAGCGCACGCCCACGCCGCGGGCCAGGGCCGCCTCGTCGTAGTGGGGGCTGTCGGGATTGGTGGCCAGGCGATCGGGGGGCGTGTCGGCGGTCATGGTCGGGCTCCAGAGGTCGGAGCGGTTCATAGGCCGAACGCCGCGGCGCGCCAACCGCTGCGTCACGGGCGCCCTCAAGCCCCGATAAAGGTCACCAGGGCCCAGGCGGCGATCAGCAGAGGGGCGAAATAGGCGCTCACCGCGGCGATACGGGCGGCGGTTCTGGGGCGGTAGGCCAGCAGCAGGGTCAGCGCCAGGGCGGCCAGCATGATGAGGCCGCTCCAGAGCACCGAACCGAAGCGCCAGCCTTCGGCGACGACTGCGCAGGCGAAGGCCGCGCCAAGGCCCGCGGCGCCGCCGGCCTTGGCCAGGGTCTGTTCGCGGGGGACCAGGCGACGGCCCACGGTCTCGACCTGATGCTTGGTCATCGACAGGCACAGGGCGGCGAACCCGGCATAGGCCATGAGGAAGGCGGCCGTCAGGATCATGCGGGCGCCTCCTCGGTCCGGGTCCGCCGGCGGGGCTTGGGCGCCGAACGATAGGCGCCGGCCTTGAGGGCGCAGAAGGCCAGGGCCGCGCCCAGGGCCAGCAGGGTGAGGTCGAAGGCGACCATGGCCCAGTCGCCGGTCAGCAGGGCGCTGACCAGGTTGCGTGAAGTGGTCGCGGCGCTGACCAGGGGCAGGGCGGCCACCAGGAATGCGGCGGCCGACAGGGTCTCGACCCAGGCCCGCCTGGGCGGCCGCGCGCAGGCCCAGGCGATCATTCCGCTCCAGGCGATGAAGAAGCTGTGGACCTCCCACTCTGCGCGGCCGGCCATGCCGACGGGCAGCAGGCGGTTGGCCCACAGCATGGCGGCCATGCCGGCCGGGACGCCGGCTATGGTCCCGATGTTGAGCCGCTCCACGAGGCGGAAACCGAAATGGGGTCGATCCGGATCGGGCAGCTGGGCGCGGCGCTTGACCGTCCAGAGGACGAGCCCTGTGGCGACCATGGCGCAGCCGGCCAGGCTGCACAGGAAATAGACCCAGCGCAGGATCGGATCGGCGAACCGGCCCATGTGCAGGCCGTACATGACGCGGTTGGTGAGGACCGCTGGGCCCGGTTCTGGGGTCGCCGAGATCAGCTGGCCAGTGACCCCATTGAAGGCCAGGGTTCCGCCGGCATAGGCCAGCTGGTCGCCGGAATGGCGGGTGACCTCGATGACGGCCGAGGCGTCCCCGGGGTTGCTGACATTGACGATCCAGGGCCGCCCGCCGCCCCATTGCTCAGACGCGGTCTCCAGCACGCCGGGCAGGTTGGCCAGGGGGGCGGCCACGCCGCTGCGTTCGACCTCTTCGGCCCTCGGGAACATGGCTTCGAAATAGGTCTCCGGCGCCTTGTAGTTCGCCGTGACCCCCCAGGGCATGTAGAGGCCCATCAGGGTGACCAGGCCGGTATAGGTGATCATCAGGTGGAAGGGCAGGGCGAGGACGGCGGTCAGGTTGTGGGCGTCCAGCCAGGACCGCTGGGCGGCCTTGCGCGGCCGGAAGGTGAAGAAGTCCTTGAAGATCCGCTTGTGGGTGACCACCCCAGACAGGATCGCCACCAGCATGAACATGGCGCACAGGCCCGCCACCCAACGTCCCTGCAGCACGGGCAGATAGTGCATCTGGAAATGCACCCGATAGAAGAACTCGCCGCCACGGGTGTCGCGGGGGCTCACCGGTTCGCCGGTCGCCGCGTCAAGGACGGCCCGGTTGTCGCCTCGGCCGCGTCGCCGCGGCGCCTCTTCGCCTGGCGTCGGCGCTGGTCGCCAGAAGAGGCGCGCTGTGGCCTGGCGCTCGTCAGGCAGGGTGATCGACCAGCTCTCTGCGTCAGGCGCGGTCTTGGTCAGATAGGCGACGGCGCCTTGGGCCGCCTGGGCGTAGCTGGCCGGGCGGCCGGTCTCCGGCTCCATCCACCGGGTGATCTCGGGGCGGAAATAGCTGGCCGTGCCGGTCAGGAACATTGCGAACAGCACCCAGCCGAACACCAGACCCGACCAGGTGTGGAGCCAGGCCATCGATTGGCGGAACGATCCCTTCACAGGCGCGGCTCCATCAGCAGGGACAGCCAGATCAGCACCGCCAGACCCGAAGCAACCAGGCAGCCAAAGGCCCAGACCCGCCAGGCTTCGCGGGCGGCGAAGGCCCACATGGCGACGGCGGCGAAGATGGCGAAGGAGGCCAGGCTGCCGATCATGGTCGCCTCGAGCCGCGGCGCCGGCAGCCAGCGCGCCAGGGCGGCCGCGGCCAGGGCGGCGACCAGATAGCCCAGGCCGATGGCCGCCACGGCCCGGGCGGCCACGTCGGCGCATCTCTGCCACAGGGGCGCGCGCACAACCCTGCCGCTCACGATCGGACCTCCCGACGCGGGGGGACGAGCCAAGGGGCGAAAGGCCAGGCGCAGGACAAGATCAGCCTCCAGGACGGTGCGGGCAAGCGTGCGCCCTTCCTAACCGCATCTGGCCTAGTTGCAAACGATTCCTAATAGCGAACGATAAGTATCGCTCCGGAGTGGCGCGCCCTCATTCCCATGCGGCAGGATGGCGCCATGCGAGACATCACCCCCGAAGAGCGCGCCGCCGCCGCCGCCCGCCGTCTGGCCCTGGCGCCTGGGCGGGCGGCCGGCGTCACCGAGGCGGTCATCCAGGCTCAGGTCCACGCCTTCTACGGCAAGGTGCGGGCCGACCCCATGCTGGGGCCGATCTTCGAGGCCAAGATCGCCGACTGGGGCGGGCACCTGGAGAAGCTCTGCGACTTCTGGTCCTCGGTCACCCTGGCGACCGGCCGGTTCAGGGGCGCGCCCATGCCGGCCCACATGCGCCTGACCAGCGTCGGGGGCGAGCACTTCGCCCACTGGCTGGCCATATGGCGCACGACGGCGGCGGAGACCTGCGAACCGCCTGCGGCCGAGCTGTTCATCGCCCGGGCCGAGATGATCGCCCGGAGCCTGCAGATGGGTATGGCCGTAGCCCGGGGCGAGCTGCCGCCGGTGCGCTCAGCGCCGGTCGCCCAGGCCGATGAGCAGCGCGGCCGGCAGGATCAGGACTCCCGCCAGGACAAAGGGCGCCCAGGTCCCCACACCTGAGAAAAGGAAGCCCGCCATCACCGGGCCGAGCACGCGGGCTGCGGCGCTGGACGCATTGTTGGCCCCCAGCGTCTCGCCCTGGCGTCCGGCCGGCGCAGCCCTGGAGATCAGCGACGACGTGGCCGGCTGGCTGGTGGTGTGGCCGATCACCAGGATGATCATCAGGATGATGGCCACGGTGACCGGCGGCCCAAGCGCCTCCAGGAACAGGAAGACAGCTGTGACCGTCAGGCCGATCAGCACGGTGGGCCGCTCGCCGATCCGCTTGACCGCCCAGCCGGCCAGCAGGCCCTGGCTGGTGGCTGCGGCGACGCCGGTCAGGGCCATGACGAAGCCGATCATCTTCGGGTCCCAGCCGTATTCCGCAGCTCCCCAGAGGCCGAAGATGGACCACATGGCCGAGAAGCCGGCGAAGGAGAGGAAGGTGCCGCCCATCAATCGCCGCAGGACCGGGTCGGCCAGGGTGCTGGCCAGGGCCTGAAGCGGGCCGGGACGCTGGACGCCTGCTGCTGCGCGGCTGCGGCTCTCGCGCACGAAGACGGCTGCGCCCACCGCGCCGGCGACACAGAGGGCGGCGGCGGTGAGCAGGGGAGGCTGGAAGCCTGCCGCGCCGAGTTCCGGGCGGGCCAGCAATCCGCCGAGCAGAGGGCCCACCACAAAGCCGATGCCGAAGGCCGAGCCGATCAGGCCCAGGCGCCCGGCCAGCTTCTCCGGCGGCGTCACGTCGACGATATAGCCCTGGATGGTCGAGATGTTGCCGCTGAAGACGCCGGCCACAGCGCGGGCGGCGACGGCGAACCAGATATTGGGGGCGTAGGCCAGGGCCACATAGCCCAGGGCCGCCATCAGGATGGTGCCCAGGATCACCGGTTTGCGGCCGATGCGGTCCGACAGCCGACCCCAGATCAGCTCGCCGAAGAACTGGCCTGCGGCGAACACCGCGAACATCAGGGTGACCTGCCAGGCCGTGGCGGAGAACACTACGGCGTAGAAGGGCAGGAGCGGGATCACCACCCCAAAGCCGATCAGGCTCAGGAACACCACCCCCATCAGGACCGGGACGGCCAGAGGACTGGGGGGCGGCAGGGCGGACTGGACCGAAGACATGGGCCTGCGCATAGCCCGCCTGGGCCGATCAAGCCATGCTAATGCGCCGTTATACGTCGCGAAGTTTTTGCGGCGGCCTCAGGCGCTGGCGAGCGCGCTCTGGAACAGCAGCGCGCCGTCGGCCGAGCCCAGCTCGGCCTCGAAGGCGCGGTCCGGGTGGGGCATCATGCCCAGCACATTGCCCTTGGCGTTGACGATCCCAGCGATGGCCCGGGCCGAGCCGTTGGGATTGTCCTGGTAGCGGAACACCACCTGGCCCTCGCCCTCCAGCCGGTCGAGGGTGGCCTCGTCGGCGAAATAGTTCCCCTCGCCATTGCCCACCGTCATGACCACCTCGCGGCGGCTCCCGTAGCCCGAGGTGAAGCGGGTCTGGGCGTTGGTGACCTCAAGGCTGACGGGCTTGCAGACCTATTTCAGGCGCTCGTTCTGCAGCAGGGCGCCGGGCAGCAGGCCGGCCTCGCAGAGCACCTGAAAGCCGTTGCAGATCCCCACCGTGGCGACGCCCCGCCCGGCGGCGGCCTTGACCTCGGTCATCACCGGCGAGAGGGCGGCCATGGCCCCGCAGCGCAGATAGTCGCCATAGGAGAACCCGCCCGGCAGGACGATCAGGTCCAGGCCTTCGGGCAGGGCGGTGTCGCCGTGCCAGACCATGTCCACCTGGGCGCCGGTGGAGCGCTCCACGGCGACCTTGCAGTCGCGGTCGCAGTTGGAGCCGGGGAAGACGATGACGGCGGCTTTCATGTCGCGTTCGAACCTGGTCGTTCCAAAGTTGAGCCGGCCGGAGCCGGGAGACTGGTGGTCACCGCGCGGCGGCGAGGGACTCCCAGTAGGCGAGAAGCTGATCGTATTCGGCGGCGTCGCCGAAGGCGCAGCCTTCATGGTCCATGACCCGGGCGCCGTCCCGTCGGGTGGCGGTCTGGACGAAGACCGCGGGATGGGCCGGGGCCTCGGGCCTGGTCAGTATGTAGGAGGCCCGGCCGGTTTCTTCATTGAAGATCTCGTAGGGCTCTCCAGGCGCATCGGGCGCCGGCTTCAGGCCCGGGCGGGCGAGGATCTCGCTGCGGATGGCGTCGAAGCCCTGGGCGCAGTCCAGCTGGAACGCCGCGACGGGCTCGGGCGCGGCGGGCGCGCAGGCCGCCAGACCGAATGCCAGCAGGCCAGGCGCCAGGGCGCCCCAGGCCCTCACGCCAGCTCGACCCGGTAGCTTTCGATGACCGTATTGGCCAGCAGCTTGTCGCACATGGCCTTGACCTCGACCTCGGCGGCGGCGCGGTCGGCGGCCTTGAGGTCGAACTCGATGGTCTTGCCGACGCGGACGCCCTCGACGCCGGACCAGCCCAGGCCGTGCAGGGCCTGCTCGACGGCCTTGCCCTGGACGTCCAGAACGCCGGGCTTGAGGAAGACGTGGACCTTGGCCTTCACTAGTGGAGTCCTCCTTGGATCACGGTGGGCATTTCCTTCATGATGCCCAGGCGGCGGGCTACCTCGGTATAGCTCTCGATCACATCGCCCAGGTCGCGGCGGAAGCGGTCCTTGTCGAGCTTCTCATTGGTGACCGAGTCCCACAGGCGGCAGGAGTCGGGGCTGATCTCGTCGGCCAGGATGACCCGACCAAAGTCGTTCTCCCAGATGCGGCCGAACTCGATCTTGAAGTCCACCAGGGTGATGCCGACGGCGCCGAACATGCCGGTGAGGAAGTCGTTCACCCGCAGGGTGAGCGCCATGATGTCGTCGATCTCCTGGGTGGAGGCCCAGTTGAAGGCGGTGATGTGCTCCTCGGTGACCATCGGGTCGTGGAGCTTGTCGTCCTTCAGGAAGAACTCGATGATCGAGCGGGGCAGGGCCTGGCCCTCGGGCAGCCCCAGCCGTGTGGACAGCGAACCCGCGGCGATGTTGCGGCACACCACCTCCAGCGGAATGATCTCCACCTCGCGGATCAGCTGCTCGCGCAGGTTCAGGCGCTTGATGAAGTGGTTCTGCACCCCGATCGAGTTCAGGCGGGTCATCACATATTCGCTGATGCGATTGTTGATGACGCCCTTGCCCTCCAGCACGGCCTTCTTGGTCGCGTCGAAGGCGGTGGTGTCGTCCTTGAAATACTGGATCAAGGTGCCCGGCTCTGGACCCTCGTAGAGGATCTTGGCCTTGCCCTCGTAAATCTTTTTGCGGCGGGTCATCTGCAACGCCTTCTCCCAGAACGAGGGCTTGCCGCGGTCGGAAATGAAAAAACGCGCGCAGCGGACGTCCACGCGCGGTCCCGACTCGGCCTCTCGTTCGACATGAGGCGCGCGGAAATTAGCGGATGGGCGCAAGGTGCGCAAACCTGCGCTGGGGCCTTTCGTGCGTCGCGCCGTCGCGCCTGCGAACATCTCGCCACTTGTGTGTTTCGATTGCGGGCTCGCCCAGTGGGGGGTATGGAGCCTGCGATGTGTCGCTTATCGGGGAACGCATGACCACGTTTGACGATCGTGAGAGGGGCTTCGAAAGAAAGTTCGCGCTCGATCAGGAACAGGAATTCAAGGCCAGCGCGCGGCGCAACCGCATGCTGGGTGAATGGGCGGCTGGCCTGATGGGCCTTGCCGAGGATCGTGTGGCGACCTATGCGCAAGCCGTGGTCCGCTCCGACCTCGAGCAACCCGGCGACGAGGACGTCCTGCGCAAGGTCTTCGAAGACCTGAAGGGCTCCGGCGTCCAGGTCTCTGAGGGCGAGGTCCGCATGAAGATGGACGAGTTCCTGGCCCAGGCCCGCGAACAGTTTCGCACCGGCGAATAGCCCCGCGAGAGGCGCTCGCAGCAGCGTGCGCCTCTAATCTCCAGTTTCTGAATATTGAACCTGCCGGCGCCGGCGGTTGGTCGGTCGTGCTCAGGCCGTCGCCGGCGGCGGGGCCGCCAGGCTGGGCGCCATCGGCTTCAGGCCCCAGAGAGGGCGGAGCGGCCCGACTCTGCGCACGCCTTCATAGACCAGCAGGCTGCCGCCAATGGTGACCGCGACCAGGATGGCGGCTTCCACTCCGACGGGCAGGGCGTAGGGCTTCAGCACGAAGGCTGCGATCACCAGCAGGGTCTGGTGGGCGAGATAGCAGGGAAAGATGGCGTCGGTGAGATAGCGCCGGACCGGGCCGTCCGCCTCCCGGAGATGGAGGCTGCCAAAGCCAAGGATGGCGCCCAGGGTGGCCCATTGGTCGATGGCGAACACCGTGCGCCGCACAGTTGCGACCCAGGCGGAGTCCGGGGCCAGGGCCTGCAGCACGATCAGGGTCGCAAGCGCCGTGAGAGCCGTGACCAGCAGAGGCCAGCGAAGGGCCTCGAAGCGTCGCCAGATGTCGTCGCGTCCCACCAGCACGAAGCCCAGGGCGAAAAGGCCGAGCGACATGGCGTGATTGTACCAGTCGTTCGGCAGGTGATTGGTCTGGCCGAAGATCGGAAACAGAATCAGCCGGCAGGCGGCCAGATAGGCCATGGGGACAAGGATCAGCCCCCAGCCTGAGAGCGCCTTGGCCAGCAGGGCTTCGGCTCTTTCGAGGCGCGTATCCCGGGACAGGACCGCCAGGGTCAAGAGGCTGTAGACCCCGATATAGAGGATGAACCACAGGTGGTTGAGCGGCACGCCGTCCGCCAGACCCGCGATGGAGAACTCCTTCAGCCAGAAGGCGGCGAACCCCCCCGTCCACCAGCCCTTGTCCAGGGCCTCCAGCCACGCCTGGGGCGGCACCAGAACCAGGACGCCGAACAGAAGCGGCGGAGCCAGACGGGCCATGCGCGCGCCGACGACCTCCGAGGTGCGCCGGCGTACGGTCATGAATCTCAGGGCGGCGCCGGAAATGAGGAAAAGCAGGCTGAGACGCCAGGGATTGCTGGCCAGGGCCACATATTGAAGGGCGTCGACCCGATGCTGGCTGTTCACGTGCCAGTCCCAGGGGGCGTAAACGAGACCGACATGATAGAGGATCAGGACGCCGAAGGCGCCGATCCGGAGCCAGTCGATATCCGCGCGCCGCGCCGTCGAGATGATCAAGCCTTGCGTCCTCCGATGGCGGCCCTCGTCTTGGCGAGAATCCGGCGGATCGTTGTCCAGAACGCCCATGACCACAAAGAGGCGCCAAGGCACGAATGCGGAGCGGCGCCAGGATTGGGCCGTCGCGCACCTGTGGCGCCAATAGCGTACACGGGCGGGATCGGCTACCAGGAATAGACCCCAGGGGGCGGCGCGCTGACGAGCGCCTGCGGGCCGGCCGCGCATGATGTCTTGGAGATGCGATGCCTCACGATGATTCCCTGATCCTGACGCTGGTGGCCGGCTTCGTCCTGGCCTTCGTCTTCGGCATGCTGGCCAACCGGCTGAAGCTGTCCCCGCTGGTGGGGTACCTGCTGGCGGGGGTGGCTGTGGGGCCGTTCACGCCGGGCTGGGTGGCCGACGTTTCGTTGGCGGGACAGCTGGCGGAGATCGGGGTCATCCTGCTGATGTTCGGGGTGGGACTGCACTTTTCGCCGGCCGACCTTCTGAAGGTGCGGCGGGTGGCCGTGCCGGGCGCGGTGGTGCAGATCGCCGTGGCGACGGTCCTGGGCTGGGGCGTCGGGCGGCTTCTGGGATTTTCAAACGGCGAGGCGGCGCTTTTCGGGCTGACCCTGTCGGTGGCCTCCACCGTGGTGCTGCTGCGCGCCATCGAGGAGCGCAAGGCGCTCAAGACCGAGGCTGGTCAGACCGCCGTGGGATGGCTCATCGTCGAGGACTTGGTGATGGTCATCGCCCTGGTCCTGGTGCCGCTGATGGCGCTCAATCAGGCCGGGACCAGCGCTGGCGAGGTCGCCCTGCGCATCGGCTCGACCCTGGTTCAGATCGCCATCTTCCTGGCTTTCATGATGATTGTGGGTTCGCGCGTCCTGCCCTGGCTGCTGGTGCGGATCGCCCACACCAAGTCGCGCGAACTCTTCACCCTGGGGGTGCTCGCCATTGCGCTGGGCATCGCCTATCTGGCCTATGCGGTGTTCGGGGCCTCCTTCGCCCTGGGCGCCTTCGTGGCCGGCGTGGTGCTGAGCAGCTCGCCCCTGGGCCACAACGCCGCCGAGCGCTCCCTGCCGCTGCGGGACGCCTTCGCCGTGCTGTTCTTCGTCTCGGTCGGCATGCTGTTCGATCCGATGGTGATCGTCGAGCGGCCCTTGGCGGTGATCGCCGTCGTGCTGATCGTGGTGGTCGGCAAGTCCGCCGCCGCGCTCGCCATCACCAGCCTGTTCAGGATGGAGAAGCGCTCGAGCCTGATGATCGCCGCCAGCCTCGCCCAGATCGGCGAGTTCTCGTTCATCCTGGCGGGCGTTGGGGTGTCGGTGGGGATCATGGCCCGGGAGACCCACGACCTGGTGCTGGCCGGCGCCCTGATCTCGATCCTGGCCAACCCCTTCGTCTTCCGCCTGGCCGACCGGCTGGCCCGGCCCGAAGACAGCGAGCCCCCCACGGGCGATCAGGCGGAGAGCGTGGTCCCGGCCCAACCGTGACGTGCTGGCCTAGGCCTGCTCGCCGAACACCCGGGCGAAGACCGTGTCCACGTGTTTGAAGTGGTAGCCCAGGTCGAACAGCGCCTCCAACTCCTCATCGGCCAGGGTGATCTCGGGATCGGCCTTGAGGAAGTCCAGGAAGTTCCCCTCGCCGCGCCAGACCTTCATGGCGTTGCGCTGGACCGCCGCATAGCCGCCCTCCCGTGAGGAGCCCTTCTGGGTCAGGGCCAGCAGCACCCGCTGGGAATGCACCAGGCCGCCCAGACGATCGAGGTTCTTGGCCATGTTCTCCGGATAGACCACCAGCCGCTCCATGACACCGGCCAGGCGGCGCAGGGCGAAGTCCATATGGATGGTGGCGTCGGGCGCGATGCCGCGCTCGACCGAGGAGTGGCTGATGTCGCGTTCGTGCCACAGGGCGACATTCTCCAGCGCAGGGACCGCGGCCGAGCGGATCAGGCGGGCGAGGCCCGTCAGGTTCTCGGTGAGGATCGGGTTGCGCTTGTGCGGCATGGCGCTCGAGCCCTTCTGGCCCACATCGAAGGCCTCCTCGGCTTCGAGCACCTCGGTGCGCTGCAGGTGGCGGATCTCGACGGCCAGGCGCTCGATGGACGAGGCGACGACGGCGAGCGCACAGAAATAGGCTGCGTGGCGGTCCCGCGGGATCACCTGGGTGGAGACCGGCTCCACCGCCAGGCCCATCTTTTCGGCCACGTGGGCTTCGACCTGCGGCGAGACATTGGCGAAGGTGCCGACGGCGCCGGAGATGGCGCAGGTGGCGATCTCGAACTTGGCCATGGCCAGGCGCTCCTTGGCGCGCTGGAACTCGGCATAGTGGCCGGCGAGCTTGAGGCCGAAGGTGGTCGGCTCGGCGTGGATGGCGTGGCTGCGGCCGACGCAGGGGGTCATGCGGTGTTCGAAGGCGCGCTTCTTCAGGGCGGCGAGAACCAGGTCCACGTCCTCGATCAGCAGGTCGGTGGCCCGGCTGAGCTGGACGGCCAGGGCCGTGTCGTTCACGTCCGACGACGTCATGCCCTGGTGCAGGAAGCGGGCTTCCGGCCCGACCACCTCGGTGACGTGGGTCAGGAAGGCGATGACGTCGTGCTTCACCTCACGCTCGATGGCGTCGATGCGCTCGGCGTCCCAGATCACGTCGCGGCCCTTGGCCCAGATGGTCTCCGCCGCTTCCTTCGGAATCACCCCGAGGTCCGCCATGGCGTCGGCGGCGTGGGCCTCGATCTCGAACATGATCGAAAACCGGGTCTGGGGGGACCAGATGTCGGCGGCGGCGGCGCGGGCGTAGCGGGGGATCATAGGCGGGCTCCTTGGACACCGGCTGATGGAGGCCAAGGCGCCCGCCTGTCAAGGCGAAGGGGTCAGTCTTCGTTGGAGGCCGCCAGGGCCGAGGCCATGTCCTTGGGCAGGGTGATGGCCGCCAGCAGGTAGTGGACGCCGGCCCAGGCATAGATCAGCAGGTTCCAGATGATCCCCTGGCGGGAGCCTTCTGCGATCGCCGCCCGGCAGGCCGCATCCACCACAGGGCCAGCGCCCGGCGCCCCGATGCCGCCGGGGCAGAGGGTGAAGAAGTCCCCCATATTGTTGGCGGCGAACAGGTGCTGGCTGATCATGTCGATGCACCAGCCGCAGAAGGGCGGGCCGAAGCCCAGCGCGATCAGGTTCAGGACGAAGAATAGCAGGGCCGTCGCCGTGGCCCGCATCCGCAGGGACACCGCATTCTGGATCACCCCGAAAGTCGGACCCAGATAGGTGTAGTGGAAGATGCCCGGCAGCAGCAGCAGGGCTGCGGCCCAGCGCCAGTCGTTCTGCAGATAGACCAGGATGTAGAGGGGGCAGGCCACCAGCAGGCCGATGGCCGGCACCAGGGCGTACCAGCGCCCCGAGCGCTTGCCGGCCCAGTCGGTGAGGAAGCCGCCCATCAGGGTGCCGACCCCGGCGGCGACCCCGCCGATCAGGCCGAAGATGAGCCCGACGGTGGCCAGGTCCAGGCCGAACATGCGGATGAAGTAGGCGGCCTGATACTGGCCGGTGCCGTAGCTGGCGAAGGAGGCGACGGTGATGCCCGCCACCATGTGGAAGAAGCTCCAGCGGCCGAAGATGCGCTTGGCCACCGCCAGGATGGAGGGCGGCTTGATGGTCGCCGGGGGGACGGTCTCCTCGCCCTCCAGCATCGGCGTATCGACCACGGGAACCTGCTCGGAATAGCCCCGGGGAGGTTCCTTGACGAAGAGCTTGAGGGCGATGGCCACCAGGATGCCCGGCAGGCCCACAAGGACGAAGGCCGCGCGCCAGGAGATGTTCTGGGCGATCCAGCCCCCGGCGACCGCGCCAAACATGGTGCCCAGCGGAATGCCGAAGGAGTAGATCGACAGGGCCGTGGCCCGTCGGCGGGGCTCATAATAGTCCGAGATCAGCGAATGGGCCGGCGGCGAAAGGCCCGCCTCGCCGACCCCGACGCCGAGGCGGAAGAGGATCAGCATCAGGAAGTTGTTGGCCATGCCGCACAGGGCGGTGAAGGCCGACCAGATGACGATCGAGATGGAGATGATGTTGACGCGGTTGCGCCGCTCGGCCAGCCGGGCGATCGGGATGCCCAAAGTGGTGTAGAGCAGGGCGAAGGCCAGGCCCCCCAGCAGGCCCAGCTGGGTGTCGGTGAGGCCCAGGTCGACCTTGATCGCCTGACCGATGGTCGAGATGATCGTCCGGTCGATGAAGTTGAAGGTGTAGGCCAGGACCAGCAGGCCAAGGACGCTGGTCTTGTAGCTCTCTGAATATAAAGGCTTGGGCGCGCTCGCCGCCCCCGGATCGATCGCCGTCACGTCTCACTCCCCCGAACTGTTGTCGTCCTTATGGGGCGGCATCTGGACACAGGCTTGACCGCCGCGCCAGGGGGCAAAAGGAGCCCCGCCCGACGCCGTAGGGGCGCCGGGCGGGCTGGCCTTAGCCGACGTGGTCTTCGCGGATGGTCTGGGTCGCCCGCCAGAAGCAGTAGAAGGCGACGAGGCCGAAGGTGGTCGAGACGATCAGCGCCCAGCGGACGCCTTCGCCAGACCCCATGCCCATGCCGACGGCGAAGTAGTCGCTGAGCAGGCCCACGGCGAGCGGGCCAAGGCCCAGGCCGATCAGATTGATGATGAACAGCAGAATGGCCGAGGTCGTCGCCCGCATGTGCGGCGGCACGATCGACTGCGCCGTGCCGTAGACCGGGCCATACCAGATGGTGCCCAGCAGGCCGTTCACCGTGAGCAGCAGCAGGGCCAGGGGCACGCTGCCGATCGTCACTGCAGCAATATAGATCGGGATGGTGACCAGGGAGGCGATGGCCGGGGCGACCATCTGGGCGCGCAGGTCGCGGGCGGCGAACTTGTCGGCGATGAACCCGCCGAGCCAGGAGCCCAGCGCCCCGGCTGTCCCCGACATCAGGCCGAGCGCCAGGCCCAGGAAGCCGATGGACTGCAGATTATAGCCCACGGTGGCGCCGACCGTGGAGGCCAGGGACTGCACCTGGTCGGGATAGTTGCGCAGGAAGAAGGATGCGGTGAAGGGCGCGTGGCCATAGCCGATGAAGGCTTTGATCGCCGCGGCGAAGGAGATGTACCAGAAGGTCTTGCGGCCCTTCAGGAACTTCAGGGTCTCGGGGAAGGTGGCCGAGTTCGACTGGATCTTGACCGTGCGGCGCGCCAGCTCCTTGCGCGGCTCGGGCAGGGTGAAGAAGGCCAGGATGGCGAACAGGATGCCCGGCACCCCGGCGACGAAGAAGGCCACTCGCCAGCCATAGGCGTCGGCGATCAGGCCGCCGAAGATCAGGCCGAGAAGCCCGCCGATCGGCGTGCCCATGGAATAGAAGGCGAGCGCCGTAGAGCGGTTTTCCTTGGGCACATAGTCGCTGATCAGCGAGTGGGCCGGGGGCGAACAGCCCGCCTCGCCGACGCCGACGCCGATGCGGAACAGGATCAGCTGGACGAAGTTCTGCGCTACGCCGCACAGGGCGGTGAAGGCGCTCCAGGCGGCCACGGCCGTGCCGATGATCATCGGCCGGTTGCCGCGCTCGGCCAGCCGGGCGATCGGGATGCCCAGGACGGTGTAGAAGAGGGCGAAGGCCAGGCCGCTCATCAGGCCGAGCTGCCAGTCGGCGAGACCCAGATCCTGCTTGATCGGTTCGGCCAGGATGTTCACCACCTGCCGATCGAGGAAATTGATCGTATAGATGCCGAGCAGCAGGCTCATGGCATAGGTCCGAACCGGCTTGGCGAGCGGCGTGATCCCCTCGGCGGGCGCAGGCGCGGTGTCCGGCGTGGGCGCCACAGGCGCGGCGGTGTCTGTCATACGGCTTGGTCTCCTGGGCATAAGGCTTCTTATCGTTGCGGCACTCTAGACAGGCTCCCTTGGGCTTGGGCAAGTGCGATACCCAGATTTCGAGGAGGTCGGGATGGAGCTGGTCATCGGAACGAAGCGCTGGTCCACTTGGTCGTTGCGGCCCTGGCTGGTGCTGCGCAAGACCGGGGCCGCGTTCACCGAAACCCTCGTGAATCTGCGGCAGGGCGAGGTCACCCAGGGACAGATTGCGCCCCATTCCCCCTTCGGCCAGGTCCCGGTGCTGAAGGATGGCGACCTGCTGGTCTGGGATTCCCTGGCCATCTGCGAGTATGTGGCCGAGCGCTATCCCGACGCGCGCCTCTGGCCAGAAGACCCCGCCGCCCGCGCCCAGGCCCGCGCCGCCAGCGCGCTGATGCACTCGGGATTCGCAGTCCTGCGCAGCGCCTGTCCCATGGCGCTCGACCAGGCGCCCTCCGGGATCGAGGTCACGGAGGCGCTGGCTGGCGACCTGAAGCGCCTGGCCACCCTTTGGGACCTGATGCTGGACCGGCATGGCGGCCCGTTTCTGGCCGGGTCCTGGTCGATCGCCGACGCCTTTTTCACACCGGTCGCCTCGCGCCTGCGAACCTACGGCCTGGCGCTGACCGACTTCGGCGGCCGCCCGGCCGCCGACGCCTATGGCGCGCGCCTGCTGCAGGACGCCGATTTCCTGGCCTGGGAGGCGGACGCCAAGGCCGAGGGGGCAGGGGCGACACCGTGATTTAGCGCCAAGCGCGAATGGCGTTACACTGGCCTTGGAGGTCGCCATGGTCCGTTCCCGGTTGTTGAACGCGTTGGCGCTGGCCCCTCTCGCCGCGATCGCCCTGACCGCCTGCGAGCCGGCCGCCGGCCCTGCGCCCAGTCCTGAAATCGTCGCCGTCGAGCCGGTGGCCCAGCCCCTGGGGAGCCCGCTGGTCCTGGAGGACAGCGCTGTCGTCTATCGCTGCGCCAATGGGGAGCGGTTGCGGGTGGACTATCGCCGGGACGAGACGGCGCTCATCGAATATCGTGGGGAGATCAAGCTTCTGACCCTGGCGCCGGCGGCCAGCGGCGCGCGCTATGTGGGCGCCGGCCAGCAGTGGTGGATCAAGGGTCAGGCGGAAGGCGTGCTGAGCCGGCTGGAGACGGGGCAGGCCATGGCGACAGGGGAGGGGACGCTCTGTCGCGTCGCCCAGGCGAGGCCCGCCCAGGCGGTGGGCGCGCGTCCGGACGAGGCGTCGCCCCCATGACGCCGCTGCGCTGGCGCCGGCCGCACATTGATGCTAGGGTGACCGGACATTGCACTGGTTCGGTTGCTCTCCACGCCCGCTCTTCGGATCGAGCCCGAGCCTACTTCGATCCTCGCCGGCAATTCTGATGAACGCCCTCAAGGATGGGGGTGCGAACACTTGTGCTTGAACGACGCGGCCAGGACCCTCGTGGCCACGCCGGACCTGCTGAACCTAGGAGGACGACCATGTCCACCCTCGAACGCGCCTATTTCCTCGCTCGCTCCGGCGAAGTCGCCGATCTCCCGGAACTGAAGCAGCGCCTGAAGGGCGAGGGCTTCCGCGCCGTGGACGCCCTGCTGGCCACCTATTCGGTCCGCCGTCATCTACAGGCGATCTGCGCGGCCACCTTCCGGTCGGCCGAAGCCAATGCCGAAACCCCCTCTGAACCCGAAGCCGCCCCTGCGGCGCAACACGACGAAAGCTCCACATGAACCAAAACGACCGCACGAGTTTCTCTGAACGCCTGAAGACCGCCGCCGAGGCCAAGAAGGCCCTCCTGGCCAACTTCAAGCCCAAGGCCGCCGCCGCCGATCCCCAGTTTGCTGAACGCGCCGCCCTGCGCGAGGCTGAGCTGGAGCGGGTCCGTCAGGAGCGCCAGGCCGCCAAGGAAGCCAAGAAGCAGGCCGCCGCTGAAGCCGAAGAGGCCGCGCGTCTGGCCGCCGAAGCGGTCGAGGCCGACGCCCTGGAAGCCAAGCGCGGCGAGCGCAAGGCGCGCAAGGCCCTGACCAAGGCCGAGCAAAAGGAAGCTCGCGACCGTCGCTACGCCGCCCGCAAGGCGCGCCAGTAGAAGATGCCAGGAGGGCGCGTTCGTCGCGCCCTCGACGCCTCACGCGATGAGGCCGCCCTACATCAGGCCAAGGGCCTTGAAGCTCGCCACCCCGTCGCGCCCCACCACCAGATGATCATGGACGGCGATGCGCAGGGTCCGGCCCGCCTCGACCACCTGCCGGGTCATATCCACATCTGCAGATGACGGCGTCGGGTCGCCCGACGGATGGTTGTGAACCAGGATGATGGCGCTCGCCGACAGCTCGAGCGCCCGGCGCATCACCTCCCGGGGATAGACCGGCGCGTGGTCCACCGTGCCGTGGTTCTGAACCTCATCGGCGATCAGCTGGTTCTTCTTGTCCAGGAACAGGACCCGGAACTGCTCGCGGGCCTCGTGCGCCAGGGCCAGCTTCACATAGGCCAGCAACTGGCTCCATGAGGTGATCACCGTCCGCCGGGCGACCTGTTCGCGGCCGATGCGCAGGGCGGTGTGATGCAACAGCTTCAGATCCAGAGCCACCGACGGACCGACGCCCTTGACGCTTCGCAGTTCGGCCACCGAGGCGCCGAGCACGGCGGCGAGCGACCCAAACCGCGCCAGAAGCGCCTTGGCCAACGGCTTGACGTCGCCCCGGGGGATCGCGCGGAAGAGATGCATCTCCAGCAATTCGTAGTCGGGCAAGGCCTCGATCCCGCCGTTGAGCGCCCGATCCCGCAAACGCTCCCGATGCCCCAGATGATGCGGCTTCACCTCCGCCGCGGCCCAGAGCTCGGCCTGGCGGGAAAGATCTTCGGACAGGCCTGAGGCGTCGGACATGGCGCCAGAATGTTCCTTATCCGTTCCGGATTGGCAAGACCCGTTCTGCCGTCGTCACGGCCGGCGCCTCCGGCTTCAACCCGAACAGCGGGCGGAGCAGGGGAACCCGGCGGACAACTTCATAGGTGGCGCCGCAGGCGGCGACGGTCAGGCTGATCAGCAGGGCGGCCTCCAGCGCCTGGGGCAGCCCCGCCTGCGCCAGGTGATGGCCGGCGACGACGATCACCGTCTGGTGGACGATGTAGTAGGGGAAGACCGCCAGGGTCAGGTAGCTCAGGGCCGGATGGCTGCGATTCAGGTGTCTGGCGCCGAAGCCCAGTATGGCGATGATGGCGCCCCATTGATCGACGGCGTAGACGAAGCGCATGGCCAGGACGAGGCTGGCGGCGGGATCGGTCGCGGCGTCCCGCCAGGTCCAGGCATAGAGGCTGAAGGCCAGATAGGCGCAGACCGCCAGGGCGAGGGCCGGCCAGCGCAGGGCGATCAGACGCGTCCGCACCGCCTCGGACTTGGCCGTGAGATAGCCGAACAGGAACATGCTGAACGACAGGACGTGGTTGTACCCGTCGTCCACCAGGGCGTGGGTCACGCCGAACCTCGGCAAGAGGACGGCGCGGGCGAGCCCCAGAAACACGATGGGGGCGAGCAGGAGCGTCCAGGCCGGGAGGCGCGCCAACGCCTGTTCCAGACGGATCAGGGCGGGCCTGCCCCAGGCGATGAGCCCTGCCAGGACCAGGGTGTAGACCAGCAGATAGGCCACGAACCACAGGTGGTTCCAGGTGGGCGTGATCAGGCAGCCGTCGGCGTCGCACCAGTTCCCCGACGCCGTCAGGTAACGGCCATAGAAGGCGAGATAGCCCTGGTCGAAGCCCAGCTGCTCGACGATTTCGTAATAGGACTGGGGCGGCACGACGATCAACATGCCAAAGACCAGCGGCGGCAGGAGCCTTGCCGTGCGCTGTCCTGCCAGGATGCTGGGCGCCAGCTTGTCGGCCATGAAGCGGGTCGCCGCACCGGAGACCAGGAACAACAGGGAAAGCCGCCAAGGGTTGGTGGCCAACATCACAGGCTCAAGCCAGGCGATCGGGTGCGGGCTCTTCACATGCCAGTCCCAGGGCACATAGAACATGCCCACGTGGTAGAGGATCAGCAGGAAGAAGGCGCCGATGCGGATCCAGTCCAGGTCATATCGGCGCGGGCTCGGATCGTTCATGGCGCAGACTCCATCACCGGCGGGCGGCCCTTCCCATGGCGGGGTCGCAGGGCGGACGAAAGCGCTCTGGGATGAGCGGCGGGCCGGCGGGGACGAGCGGCGGCGTCAGCTGGCCATCGGCTGGGGCCTGATCCTGATCGTGGCGGCCGCGGTGTGCCTGCTCAATGTGCTGGGGTTCACCCAGGGCGGACGGGGACGGGTGGTCGAACACCTGGTCTATGAGGGCTCAAGCTGGCTGGGGATCGCCCTCCTGGCCTGGCTGCCCTGGGCGGTGCTTCGCGGCACGACCACGTGGACGTGGGTCCCGCGCCTGATCGCCCACGGGGCGGCCGCCCTGGTCTTTTCCATCCTGCATGTGGGGCTGTTCATCCTGTTTCGCGCCCTCGCCTTCGGGGCGCTGGGCCAGCCCTATGACCCGGGCGTGGCCATGGGCGAATATCGCTACGAGGTCTGGAAGGATCTGCTGGCCTACGCGATGTTCGCCGGCTGCTATGGGATGGCGGGGCTGTTGGCCGCGGCGCGTCCGGCCCAGCCTGAGGCCCCGGCGGCGCCCTTGGAAAACCTCTTCGACATCCGCGACGGCGCCCGCCTGGTGCGCGTGCGGCTGGATGACATCCTGGCGGTGAGCAGCGCGGGCAATTATGCGCAGTTCCATCTGCGCGACGGGCGCCGGCCCCTCATGCGCAGCTCGCTGGCCGCCCTGGAGACAGAGCTTGGAACTGGGGGCTTCGTCCGCACGCACAAGTCCTGGCTGGTGAACGCCCGGGCCGTACGAGGCCTGACGCCCGAAGGCTCGGGGGACTACGCGGTGGCCCTGGATGAGGGGCAGACCGCCCCGCTCTCGCGGCGATATCCGCAAGCTCTGCACCGGCTGAGGGCCCCGGCGGCGTCCTGATCTGGCCGGCGAATTAGGGAAAGTTCATGCCGAGCTCTGGGTCGAACGTCCGATGAGCGCTATCACCTTCCCATGACCCAGACCCGCCAGATCCATCTCGTCCGCCGTCCCAATGGCAAGCCCGTGGCCGCCGACTTCGCCCTGGTGGAGGTCCCCGTGGCCGACGCCGGCGAAGGCGAGATCCAGGTGAGCGCGCTCATCATGTCGGTGGACCCCTATATGCGGCCGCGGCTGGACGCCGATCAGGCCCTGGATGCGCCCCTGCTGGGCGGCGGCATCGGCCGGGTCGTCCAGTCCCGGAACCCGAAGTTCAAGGAAGGCGACCTGGTTCGCCACGGGGCCGGATTCCGCGAGACCTTCGTCTCGGACGGCAAGGGCGTGTCGCGTCTCCAGCGCGATCCCGACCTGCCGCTCAGCGTCTATATGCACGCCCTGGGCGGCACCGGGATCACGGCCTATGGCGGTCTGCTGGAAACCGGCGCGCTGAAGGACGGCGAGCAGGTCTTCATCTCCACCGCCGCCGGCGCGGTCGGATCGGTGGCCGCCCAGATCGCCAAGATCAAGGGCTGCCATGTGGTGGGCTCGACGGGCTCGGACGAGAAGGCCGCCTGGCTGAGGGACGAGGTCGGGCTGGACGCGGTGATCAACTACACGACCCAGGATCTGGCCCAGGCCCTGAAGGACGCCACACCCAAGGGGATCGACGTCTATTTCGAGAATGTCGGCGGCGCCCATCTGGACGCGGCCCTGCCGCGGATGAATGTGCGCGGCCGCATTCCGGTCTGCGGCATGATCTCGACCTATAATGGCGGCGGCGAAGGGGTGCAGAACCTGTTCAGCCTGATCTATGGCCGCATCCGCATGGAAGGCTTCGTGGCCAGCGACTTCGCCCACCTGAACGCCGCCTTCGTCGCGGACATGACCGCGTGGCTGAAGTCGGGCCAGATCAAGTATCAGGAGACGGTGCTCGACGGCTTCGAGCGGGCGCCCGAGGGCCTGATCGGCCTGTTCGAGGGCGCCAACAGCGGCAAGATGCTGATCCACATCGCCGACTGAGGCCTGAGGCGGCGCAGAGCCGGATTTCGACCGAGCCCGCCAGAGAGGATCGGCGGTGACGGGCGCGTGCGGCGGAACGTCAGAAGATTCAGGCGCTCAGGCCGTCCGCCCTCTGATCCTCAGGCCGTCTCGATCGGCGGCTGGAAGAGGCCGGCCGGCGAGGCGGTGAAGATCTCGGCTCCGTCCTCGGTGACGCCGATGGAGTGCTCGCACTGGGCCGAGAGCGACTTGTCGCGGGTGACGGCCGTCCAGCCATCGGCCAGCACCTTCACCGCCGGCTTGCCCAGGTTCACCATGGGCTCGATGGTGAAGAACATGCCGGTCTTCAGCACCTCGCCCTGACCCGGTTGCCCGAAGTGCAGGATGTTCGGCGCGTCATGGAACACCTTGCCCAGGCCATGGCCGCAGAAGTCTCGGACCACCGAGCAACGCATGGACTCCACATAGGACTGGATCGCATGGCCGATGTCCCCGGTGGTGGCGCCGGGCTTTACCGCCGCGATGCCGCGGGCGATGGATTCGTAGGTCACCTCCACCAACCGCTTGGACCGGGCCGAAACCGGGCCGACCCCATACATGCGGCTGTGGTCGCCGTGCCAGCCGTCGAGGATGCAGGTGACGTCGATATTGGCGATGTCGCCTTCGCGCAGTACGCGCTCGCCGGGAATGCCGTGGCAGACCACGTGGTTGACCGAGATGCAGACCGTCTTTGAATAGCCCCGATAGAAGAGGCAGGCTGGCAGCGCGCCGTGATCGAGGATGAACTCGCGGGCCAGGCGGTCGAGCTCGTCGGTGACGACGCCGGGCACGACATAGGGGGTCAGCATGTCCAGGCATTCGGCCGCCAGCCGGCCGGCCTTGCGCATGCCTTCAAAACCCTCAGGCCCGTGGGTGCGGATCTGGCCGTCGCGGAAATCGGCTTCGAGAACGTCGGTGGTGCTCATGGCGGTGCGAAACTCCCGGTCCGTCTGCGGTCAGCCAGCCGACCTCGGCGGCGGCGCAGGCGAAACGTCTGAATGAGGGCTATGTCGCAATCCTAGCACAAAACTTCAACGCCCGCCGCAGATCCGCTGCGGCGGGCGTAGGTGCTCACCTACCAGGCGATGGACGCTGTCGCGGCCAGGGCGTGGCTCTCGCTCTGATCAGACGCGCCATAGCGGTAGTTGAAGCTGAGGCGCGTATTGGCCCCGGCCATCGCCTCGACCCCGGCTGACAGGCGCAGGCTCGTGCGGCCGGGCGAGGCGGCGCGGGCGGTGAAGGCGGCGCCGTCGAGGCGAGCCTCGCTGCGGCCCTCAACGTCGGCGAACTCCTGCAGCACGAAGGCCGAGGCCTGCGGCCGGAGGATCAGGCCGCCCCAGGGCGCCTGACGGCTGACCCGCAGGCCGATGCGGCCCTGCACGGCGTCCCGGGTCGCGGCCGAAAGGCTCAGGGCCGTAAGCGCCGAGCCTTCCTCGACAACGGCGTCCCGTTCAATGCGGTCAGCGGCGAGACCCGCGACGAGGGCCACGTCGAGCGCTTGGAAGCCCAATTCGCGACCTGCCTCGAGGTCGACGCCATAGGCCTCGCCCTTGGGCTTGGTGAAGGCCGTTTGCGGACCCGCGGGCAGGGCGATCGTTCGCGCCGTCTTGTAGCTGTCGCGGCTGATCGAGACGGCGCCATCGACATAGTGCGGGCCCTGCCGCCAGCCGGCATAGGCCAAGCCCTGGTAGGAGAAGGTGGTCGCAGCCCCCATCGCGCCAGCGTCCACCTCGGTTTCCGAATAGGCGACGCCGGCCCCGATCAGCAACTGATCGCTGAGGCGGCGATCGGCGCCGACCGCCACATGGGTGCGCTCGCTGTCATAGCCCAGGGCCCGGGCGTCGGATTCTACGTCCCAGGTTTCCACATTCACCCGGCCCCAGACTCGCTGGTCGGTGTCGAAACCCTCGGCGATCCGGGCGCCAAGCGGCGTACGGGCGGCCCGGTGGCTCTGCAGCGCCGTGTCCAGGGTCGCCGCATGGATTTCGCCCGACGCCTGCTGGAGAACCAGGGTCGTCTGGTCGAGGGTCAGACCGGCCAGGCTGCGGGTGAAGGGGGCAGCCTGTGTGCGCGCATGGGCGGCCGGCCGCACGGTGTCGAGGGCGGCGCCCACGGCCTGGCCGTTGGCGCGGCCCCCCAAGGCGGCGAGCCGGTCGGGAGTCACCACCAGGATCACCGCGTCAGGACGATAGACCACCTCGAAGCGGGCATTGGCCGGCATGCCGCTGGTGGGTTGGACCAGGCTGTCATAGGCGCCGACAACGCCGCCCTCGGCGGTGACCACCTGGAAGGCGTCGCCAATGGCCGGGGTGAAGCTGTTGGTCGCCTCGCCGGTGATGCCCCGAGTGATCGGTACGATCGCGCCGCCGGCGGTGTAGACGCCGCCAGAGCCCGTCAGCACCAAGGTGTCGTAGTGGCCCGCGCCGACGCCGGGGGTCGAGCCATCGATGTCCAGGCCGAGCACGCTGCCCGCTGACTGCGTCAGGCTGCCGGCGATCACCAGGCGACCGGGAGAATTGCCTGGCGAGACCAGGCCATTGGCCACCACGTCGCCCGCGATGTTGCCGCTGCCGCCCATCTCGCCGCCGGCCTCGACCCAGACATTGCCGGCGAACAGGTTGTTGAAGCTGAGACGGCCTTCTTCGACGCAGGCGCCGATGGCGTTGGCGCCGGCGCCCAGCAGGTTCAGATGACCGACGCCCACCTTGGTGAAGCAGGCGGCGCCGGCGATGGCGCCGGTGAGGTTCACATTGTGACTTCCGGTGTCGAACTGGCTGTCGGCGCCGTTGACGACCACCGACTGGGTCATGGTGAAGTCGCCGCCGACCCCGAAGCTGGCGCCGCTCTGCAGCAGGATCACGCCATCGGACGCGCCGAGCGCCTGCTGGGTCTCGACGAAGACGCGGCCCTGCTGGATGTCTAGAAGACCGTGGTCATTAGCGCCGCTCAGGGTCAGCACGCCGCCGCCCAGCTTCTGAACTGCGCCGCCGCCGATGATTCCGCCGTCCAGGCGCACCTGATGAACCCCGGTGTCGATGCCGCCGCCCTGCCCGGACGCGATGTTGAGGGTTTGGCCCACCGTGAGGTCGCCCAGCGCCTGCAGTTGGGCGCCTTGTGAGATCGAGATGCGTCCACCTGGGGCGCCCAGTGCGCCGGCGTGGGTGAAGGCCAGGACGCCGCCCATCAGATTGACGCCGGTATAGGTGTTGTCGCCGGTGAGGGTGAGCGCCCCGCCGCCGATCTTGGTCAGCTGCCCGGCGCCGGTGAGCGCGCCCGTCAGGGTCAGGTCGAAGCCGGCGGTGTCGATGGTTCCGCCCGCCTCAAGAATGGTGAAGTCGACATCGGTGTCGCCGGTGGAGCCCAGGGTCAGGGTGCCGCCGTCAAAGACCGGGATGACCGAGCCGCTCTTCAATTGATCAACGCTGTAGGAGGCGCTGGTGTCGATGGTGGACGGCGGCGGCGGATTTGCCGCTGGGGCGCCCCCGCCGCTAGCCTGGACGGCGGCGGCGATGTCGGTGCCGAAGATGTAGCGATAGACCAGGGTGATCTTGGAGCCCATCAGCAAGGTGCCGATACTGAACCCCAGGCCGATCGTGTTGTCGCCATTGCCCACATTGGTCCCGGCGAGATAGTCCGACGTGCTCGACGTCCAGCTTGTGATCGCCGAATTGTGGGTCGTCGTGTCGTTCGTATAGAGGCCGATGACGTACTTCGAGGCCAGCGCCTCGGCATAGACCAGATCGGTCTCCGGCACGCCGGTCGCCCCGCGGACGTTGTTGGTGGAACTTGAGTCGCCGGCGGCGGCCACCGCGTCGGGGTCGATAAAGCGGGCGAAGGTCAGGTCGGTGAGATCGGCGAGCGCCTCGATCGTTGTGCCGATATTGAGCTGCTGGCCGTCGGCGTTGAAGGCGTAGTCGTGGGTGATGTTGAACAAGCCGCCAAAGGAGCCGGTCCAGACGGCCCGATTGTCGCTAGTCGTCCCGCCATAGGCGACGCCGTTATAGCTTGTGAGGATGCCGCTTATGTCGGCGGAGCTAAGGTCGGAGTTGTTGTTGGTCGCAGTGAAGGCGCTGCTGGCGACACCGCTGATCGTGAAGCCTTCAAAGGGCGACCCGGGGGTCAGGTAGTCATAGGCGGGATTGAAGGTCCCGGTGCCGGTTCCGTCATAAAGGACGCCGGGTGAGGTGTTACCGTCGACCCCGAGGGTCCCTTTGTCATTAAGCCCGATCTTGATGTAGTCGCCGCTCAGCACCTCGTTGGAGAGCGGCGCGGCGGCTGCGGGGGCAGGCAGGCCAAGGGCGACGCCGGCCAGGGCGGCCAGGACGAGGCGCGAGGCGCCAGAAACATGGACGCGGCGGGCGGTGGACGAAGGCGCGGCGACGGAAAGCGAGTGAATAGACACGGAGAACCCCCAGCTGAAATGAGGGCTGGAGCTACAGTCAGGAGCATGGGTAGAAAGTTACCGGCCGCTGCGGCAAGTTCGCGCAGGAATCTGACCGGTTGGACCACAAGAGTCAGAAAAGTCTAGATTTCCTGTCTGAGCATCCGGGGGTGCGACTTAACGCGCCCAGGGCATCTGACCGCCGATGCTGACGCGCTCGGGGCTGAGGTCGCAGCCATAGACCAGCACCTCGACCCCAGCCTCGGCCGCCGCTTCCAGCCCCCGGGCGAAGGCCGGATCCAGGTCGTGGCAGGCGGCGAAGGCGTCGCAGTCCGTGCGCTGGACGACGAAGAGCGCGACGGCCCGGTCGCCCTGAGCCGCCATGGCGACGAGTTCCCTCAGGTGCTTGGTCGAGCGGGCCGCCACGCAGTCGGGAAACTCCGCCAGGGTTCCAGCGCGGCGCAGGTGGCAGTTCTTGACCTCCAGCCAGCAGCGGGGGCGGTCAGGCTCCTCCAGCAGGAAGTCGATGCGGCTGGCCTGGCCGTACTTCACCTCGCGACGGTGGCTGGCGTAGCCGCTGAGCTCGGGGATGGCGTCAGCCGCCAGGGCCTCGGCCACCAGGCGGTTGGGATGCATGGTGTTGATCCCCACCAGGCCGCCATCGACCTCCACCAGTTCCAGGGTGTGGGCGAGCTTGCGCTTGGGATCGGGCGAGCGGGAGACCCAAACGGGCAGGCCCGGCATGTTGAGGCCGAGCATGGCCCCGGGATTGGGGCAGTGGGCGGTGATCTCCGTCCCGTCCTCCAGGACGATGTCGGCCAGGAAGCGCTTGTAGCGCTGGATGAGCTGGCCGCGCTTGAGCGGTTGCGGGAAATCCATCGGTGGCGTTAGTCCGTACCTTGAGTAGTCAGTCAGGGTTTAGGTGAGGACGAGGGCGATGGACAGGACCGAGGGCGACGCGGCTGATCCCTTCACGGCGGGACGGGTGACCGCCGCCGTGCTGATCATCGGCGACGAGATCCTGTCGGGGCGCACCCGCGACACCAATCTCGGCGACATCGCCCGCTATCTCGGCGCCCATGGGGTGGAGCTGGCCGAGGCGCGAACCGTATCCGATGTGCTCGAAGAGATCGTGGCGGCGCTGAACGCCCTGCGCGCCCGCTACGACTATGTGGTCACCACCGGCGGGATCGGCCCGACCCATGACGACATCACCGCCGATGCGGTGGCTGCGGCCTTCGGCGTCGAGCTGGTGGAGCATCCGGATATCCTGGCCATGATGGCGGCCCGGTGGGGCGGCGAGGTCAACGCCGCCCGGCGGCGGATGGCGCGGATCCCGGTGGGCGGAGACCTGGTGAACAATCCGGTCCAGGGGCCGCCGGGTTTCACCATCGGCAATGTGTTCGTGCTGGCTGGCGTGCCGCAGATCATGCGCGGCATGCTGCAGGATGTGGGGCCGCGCCTGAAGGGCGGCGCGGTCGTGGTCTCGCGCACCCTGCGGGTCGAGGGTTCAGGCGAGGGCGCCATCGCAGCTCCGCTGGAGGGGCTCGCCAAGGCCCATCCCGCCCTCTCGCTGGGCAGCTATCCATTTTATGGGGCCGACGGGTTTGGCTCGAACCTGGTGATCCGCGGCCGCGACCCTGCGGAGGTCGAGGCGACCCTAAGCGAACTCATTGCCGTGCTGCGCGCGGCCGGCATCGAGCAGGTGCAGGTCGTGGAGACGCCGGCCTGAGAGCCGGCGCTGGCCCAGGGGCCGATGGCGTCAGGGGATCGCCGTCTGGGCCGGCTGGCCAAAGGGCTGCGACGGCGTCTGGACGCGGCGGCTCTTGGCGGGGCGATAGGTCTGGGCGCGGGTGGTCTTCAGGCCGTCCAGGCCATGGCGTTCAAACAGGCTGAGCCAGCCGGCGATTTCTTCGGCCGACAGCTTATAGAGGGCCACAGCCTCACGCAGGGAGATCAGCTCGGCGCGGATGGCGAGCAGAAGCTCGGCCTTGCGCCGGGCGTTCCACCGCACGGTGTCCGGCGGCGGCAGGGTGTCGCGGGTGATCGGATAGCCCAGGGGGCCGACGACGGCGCGAAGGATATCGCCTGGCTGGCTCATTGGGGACGTCCCTCCGGGGGCGGCGCATGCGCCCGCCCGGTGAATGGATCAAGCAGGCGCGAGAGCAACTGGGCGCCCACGGGGCGCGGCTCTCGGGCTGGCGGTTGAAAACTGCGGGCCTCCTCCATGGGGAAGGGCACGATCACGGCGTCGGCGACGTCCTCGGGGGGATTGCGCAGAGCCTCCTCGCCGATGGCCCAGACCTCATGCAGCCGGGCGGCCACCAGGAAGGCGGTGAACTCCGATTCCAGGGCCTCAGCGTGGGCGCGGGCCATGCGGGCGCAGGCGGCCGGCGCGCGCGCCCGGAGCTGACGGTTCTCGTAGAACTCCTGGCCCTCGATCACACGCCGGGCCTCCTCGATGGCGGAGATGGGCAGAAGAGAGTCCTCAGCCTTGCGGCTGGCGATGACCACGGTCTCGCGGGCCACGGCCAGGCGCAACATCAGAAGACCAGCCAAGGCGTCCGACCCCGGCTGCCAGCGCAGGCGGCCATGGCTGAAGGTCAGGGTCCATTCGGCCCGGAACTTCAGCGCAATCGTGGCGAAGGTGTCGAGCAGGCAGTACTCCACCACACGCCGATCACTATCCTGGCTCAGCAGACCCGACCCGAAGAAATAGGGTGCGGCGGGCTGGGGGGCGTCTACAGCGTCGGGTTCTCGGCTCAATTCAAGATTGAATATCTGGGCCGACGGGGAGTCTGAGCCGATCATTGGAGGGCCTCCCAATCGTAGGGGAGCTCCAGGGGCTGGGCGCGTTGAACAAACTCCCGGATCGCCTCGCGAGCGAGTGTCAGGCTGAAAGCCGAGCCGGGACCTGGCACGATCATGCCCCGCTCCGACAGGATCCGCAGCTTGCGGCGGACTGTTTCCCTGGGGATGCCTGTCATAGAGGCGATGCTGAAGGCCGACAATGTGGCGGTCACTTCATCGCCCATGTCTTCTTCGTTCAGGCCAACGGACTTCACCGCCTCTGCCGCTAGGGCAAGCAAAAAGGCCGTGTAGATGTATAGCGCTTCTGAATCATTTCCGCACTTCGCGCGCCATGACGACGTCAACTTGAACAGCGTGCTAGCGGCCAAGTGAAAGCGATACATCAGAGATGTAAAGTTATCAGAAGAATGAGATTTCACTCTCGCTAAGGGCCAGTGTGCTGAAGGTTCGGTGACCATGACAACCTCGCAAATTCCACTCTAAGGTGGTCCCCTGCGACAATTTGGCAAGCAAGTCGGTGCGCAATATGGGCACGCTGTGCTCAATTTGGATGGTTAACGAACCGTTAAGGGGCGGCTTCTGGTCGAAACGCCTCGGCTGCAGGCGGAGCTTGAGCGCGTTCGCCCAATGGCCATTGGGGGATGGAAAGCGCAAGGGGCCTGGCGGAAATAATTCGCCTTTGACGGGAATTTATTAACCTCACCCAGGGCGCCGGTTGCCCGTCACGGTGGCAAACTTCGCCATTATTTCGGGGGGTCGGCGCCGTCGACACACGCCGCAACATTCGAGCAATGGCGCGGCGCGAGCCTCAAATGATCGAAACGCGCTGGGTTGCGTTTCACTTGAACAACATACGCGCGGGGAAGGCGAGGTTCGCCTAGGCTCTCGCTCTTTCAGGCTGTAGACCCCCCAGGCATGCTCGACACCCCCCTAGCCACTGACGTCCTTCATCCGCCCCATTCCGGCCGCGTGCGAAGAGGCGGTCCGCTGAGGATCGCCTTCCTGTCGTATCGATCCGATCCTCGCGTCGGCGGGCAGGGCGTTTACCTTTTTCAGGCGGCGCGGGCCCTGGCCGCTCGGGGCCATAAGGTCGATATCCTGTCTGGACCGCCCTATCCCGATCTCCCGGCAGGGGTCGAGTTGGTCAAGATCCCGTCCCTTGACCTCTATGCTCAACCCCATAATGGGCATCTAGCCTTGCGTCTGAAGCATCTTCTGAGCTGGACGGACCTGGCGGAGTATTTCGGCCACCTGTCGGGCAAGTTCATGGAGCCCTACACCTTCGGTCGTCGAGTCGCCCGCTATCTGAAGGCGCATATCCGCGACTATGACGTGGTCATCGACAACCAGTCGCTCTGCTACGGACTGCTCGACGCCCAGCGCGCAGGCCTGCCGGTGGTGGGCGTGATCCATCACCCGATCCGGCGGGACCTGGAACTGGCCCTGGACGCCGAACCCGACAGGAAGGTCCGTTGGCTGATCCGCCGCTGGTACAGCTTCCTGGGTATGCAGGAGCATGTGGCGCCCAAGCTGGACAGGGTGATCGTGGTGTCCAAGAGCGCAGGGCGCGATGTCGCTCAGTATCTGAACATTGCGCCCGAGCGGATGACGGCCATCCCCATCGGGGTCGATCAGAACGTCTTTCGCCCACAGCCTGACCTGCGTCGGCGTGATCGTCGGCTGCTGACCACCGCTAGCGCCGATGTGCCCCTGAAGGGGCTGGGCGTCCTGATTCAGGCCTATGCCGATCTGCTGCCGGCCTATCCCGATCTTGAGCTGGTGGTCATCGGCAAGCTCAAGCCGGATGGCCCCACTGGAAAACTGCTCAACAGCCTGGGCCTGGCCGATCGGGTCAGCTTCATCAGCGATCTGAGCGGTGAAGAGATGGCCGAGCAGTACGCCCGGGCCACAGTCTGTGTGACGCCGTCCCTATACGAAGGCTTCGGCCTGCCGGCGGCAGAGGCCATGAGTTGCGCCTCGCCGGTGGTGGTCACGGACGGCGGCGCCCTGCCCGAAGTGGTGGGGGAGGCCGGGATCGTGGTGCGACGCGGCGATCCCCAGGCCCTGGCCACGGCGATCGCACAATTGCTCGATGATCCAGCCAAGCGCACGGCCCTTGGCGAGGCCAGTCGCCGTCGCGCGCGCGACGTGTTCTCCTGGGACCGGGCCGCGGCCGCCTATGAAACGGTCCTCGAAGATGCGGTGATCTCGGCGTGCTGACCGTGAAAATAGACCGCCTGGCCCTGCGGCCGGGGGACTGGGTTCTGGATCTGGGTTGCGGCGAAGGGCGTCATTGTCACGGGGTCCATCTGGAGGACGGCGTCAATGTCGTCGGCCTGGACATGGATCTCCCCTCCCTTCGCAAGGCGATGACCGGGGTGGGCGAATTGCCCAAGCCTGCGAAGCCGGGGGCCTGCGCCTTTATCAAGGGCGACGCCTATCGCCTGCCGTTCGCCGAGGCGACCTTCGACGCGGTCATCTGCTCCGAAGTGCTCGAGCACCTGGACGACTATTTCGCGGTGCTGGCCGAGATCAGCCGGGTCCTGAAGCCGGGCGGCGTGTTTTCCCCCACGGTCCCCCGGGCCTGGCCCGAGGCCATCTGCTGGAAGCTCGCGCCGGGAAAGGGCGGCTATGCCGACCAGCCTGGCGGCCATGTTCGCATCTTCCAGGAAGACAGCCTGCGCCGGGAGATCGAACGCCTTGGCTACCGGTTCCTGGGGCAGCACTATGCGCATGGTCTGCACAGTCCCTATTGGTGGCTCAAAACCGCCTTCTGGAGCCGCCAGGACGATCATCCGATGATCAAGGCCTATCACCGCTTCCTGGTGTGGGACCTGATGGAAAAGCCCGCCCTGACCCAAGGTCTTGAGGCGCTGGCCAATCCGATCATGGGCAAGAGCGTCGCCTTCTATTTCCGCAAATCGGCCATGGCCGGCGAGGCCGCGACATGAGTCAGGGCGTGGTTTCGCGCCGGGCGCCCCCTCGGCCGCGCGATCCCCTGGGCGGCGCGGTGAGCTGCATGCTGGAGGCTCAGGAGCCTGACGGCGCCATTCCCTGGTTCACCGGCGGTCCCTGGGACCCCTGGAACCATGGGGAGTGCGTCATGGGCCTGGCGGTCGCCGGGGAGTGGGACGCCGCCCGCGCCGGTCTCGACTGCCTCATGGCGCGCCAAGGCGCCGACGGCGGCTGGCTCGGCGAGTACGGCAACATGCTGCCCATGGCCGATCGGCTGCATATGGCGCGGGTCCAGCCGCCCGCCTTCCGCGACACCAATTTCGCCGCCTATTGCGCCGTCGTCGTCTGGCACTTCGTGACCCTCACCGGCGAGGCCGAGGTCGCCCGCCGCTACTGGCCCATGGTGCGCAAGGCGATGGCCTTCATCCTGAGCCTGCAACACCCGCAGGGCGACATTTCGTGGTCGCAGGAAGCCCATGGGACCTCGGCCGATGACGCCGTGCGCGCCGGCTGCGCCTCGATCCACAAGAGCCTGGACTGCGCCCTTCGATTGGCGAACCTGGTCGGCGAGCCCCAGCCCGCCTGGGGGGCGGCCCGGGCGCAGCTTGGCGAGGCGCTGCGTGGCCGCCCGGCGCGCTTCGACCGGACCGCCGACCGCTCGGGATTCGCCATGGACTGGTACTATCCGATGCTGGGCGGCGCCTTGCAGGGCGCGGCGGCGCTCGAACGGCTGGACGCCGGATGGGACCGGTTCGTCGAGCCTGGTGTCGGCTGCCGCTGCGTGGTCGAGCAGCCCTGGGCCACCGTGGCGGAATCCTGCGAACTGGTGATGACGCTCATCGCGCTTGATCGTCGTGACCAGGCCGCCGAACTCCTGACCTGGCAGGACGCCCACCGGGACGCCAATGGCGCCTATTGGATGGGATGGCAGTTCGAAGAGGCGATCATCTGGCCCGAGGAGCGGCCCACCTGGACTCAGGCCGCCGCCATCCTGGCGCACGACGCCGTCTACGACCTGACCCGAGCCTCCGCGGTCCTGGTCCGTTAGGGCCGACCCGCAAGCCGGCTAGAGTCGGCGGAGCACCCGCAGGCTCTTGACCGCCTCCACCTCCGCGAACAGGTCGGAGGCGAGCGCCCGCTGATAGATTTCGAAGGGCGGCCGGCCCCCGTCTGCGGGATCGGGAAAGACGTCGTGGATCGCCAGCAGTCCGCCGGGCGTGAGGTGCGGCGTCCATCCGCGATAGTCGGCGAGCGCCGCCTCCAGGGTGTGGCCCCCATCGATGAACAGGAAGCCCAGCCGCCCGCCCCAGAGAGCAGCCACCGTCGCTGAGCGCCCCACGACGGGGACCACCGTGTCTTCCAGGCCCGCAGCCCGCAGGGTGCGGCGAAGGACGGGCAGGGTGTCCATGGCCCCGGCTTCGGCGTCCCAGAGGTCGGGGTCGTGGTACTCCCAGCCGGGCTGGTTTTCCTCTGACCCTCGGTGGTGGTCGATCGAGAACAGGGCGGCGCCCACGCTCTTGCAGGCTGTGCCGATATAGACCGCCGACTTGCCGCAATAGGCGCCGATCTCAAGACAGGCGCCGAGCGGCGCGCCAGCCAGGGCGGCTCGCTGCAAGGCTGCGCCCTCCGCCGGATCGAGGAAGCCTTTGATCTGGTCGATATCCAGGGGCAGAGCCAGCATTGTGGTGTCTCTTCGGGCAAGTCGGCAGGTTGGGGGTTCGCACATAGACGGCTTCTGGGCAGGATGCGATGGGCGCCTCGGTAGGATAGCGTGGTCGCAGGGCCACAGGAGTCAGCGGTCCAGGGCTTGCATCGGCGCCTGTTGGTCCGCTTTAGTTTGTCCGAATCCTGATCAGTCCGTCTGCAAAAAGGGGGCGCGTACCGGCATGACGCTGCTCTTCTACGAGAATATAGCCCCGATCACCTTCGCTCAGCACGGGACGATGCGTCTTCGTACGCCTCTCGACTATGGGTTCGCTGGCGGCGCCAACGCCGTGCCTCTCACGCTGTCGGAAATTCCCCTGGCCGCGCCGTGGTACCCGATCGCCTTCAGCCGTGAGCCTAGGCCCCGGCCCCTGGCGATCCTGGGGCTGCGTGAGGGCGAGAACCTCTTTGTCGATAGTAAGGGCCGCTGGCGGGAGGGCGCCTATGTGCCCATCTATGTCCGTCGCTTTCCCTTCGTCCTCGGTCAGGAAGGCGAGCTGATCACCCTGTGCATCGAGAACCGCCCAGAGGTGCTGAGCGAGACCGCCGGCAAGCCCCTGTTCGATGGGGACAGGCCGAGCGCATTGCTGGAGTCGGCCATGACCTTTTGCCGCTCGGCCCAGGCCGCCGAGCGGGCCACCATACCCTTCGTCGAGCAACTGCTGGAGCTCGACCTGCTGGAAAGCCGCACCGCCGTGGTGGAGGTGCCAGAGGGCGCCAAGGTGTCCCTGTCAGGCTTTCTCACCATCGACGAGTCCCGCTTTCGGGGGCTCAGCGACGAGGTCTTTCTCGATCTGCGCCGCCGCGGCTGGCTCGCGGCCATCTACGCCCAGATGCAGGCCGCCCTGAACTGGGGCCGCCTCGCTGACCGGCTGGGGGACAGACAGGCGGCCTGAGCGCGTCCGTCGCCCCAGGCGGCTCTCGCCGTGCGCCTGGCGGAGATCGGCCAGGGCCGGGCCGAGCAGGGACCACGGCTCCAGGCCATAGCGCCGCCAGAGCCGCCCGGGATCTGACACAAGACGGAACAGCCATTCCAGTCCCGCCCGTCCCATCCAGCGGGGCGCGGCCTTTTGCGCCCCGGCCTCATAGTCGAAGGCTGCGCCCACCGGCAGGATGACGCAGGACGGCAGGGCGGCGCGGTTGTCGAGGATCCAGAACTCCTGCCGCGGCATCCCCATGCCGACCAGCAGGACGTCCGGCGCAAAGGCTGTGATCGTGTCGAGGACGGCGGCGTTGTCGGCGGAGTTGGGCTCAGGATCGAAATAGCCGTCGCGGACGCCGATCACCGCGCCGGGATAGGCCGCGGACAGGCGCTCAGCGGCCCGTTGCGCCACGCCGGGCGCCGCGCCCAGATAGAAGACCCGCCAGCCATGACGGTTGGCCAGACTCCAGAACTGGGGCCGCCAGTCGAGATAGGTGCAGCGATGGAACGGCCGGGCAGGCCAACCCAGCAGGCCGGCGAAGACCAGCAGCGGGGTGGAGTCCGCCTCGATGAGGTCGGCCTCGGCGAAGAAGGCGGCCAGCTCGGGCCGCTTCTGGAGGAGATAGAGACTGTGCAGGTTGTGGTTGGCGATCAGAGCCGGCGCGCCGGTCGACACCCAGGTGGCGAGGAGGGTCATCACCTCTTCCGGGCGCGTCAGATCGATCTCACCGCCCAGAACGGCGACCCTTGTCCGAGGGCGATCGACCGCTCGGACCGAGGGGCGGGGGGACCTGCGCCGTTCCACTTGATCCGTCCGTTGAGGGTTTGCGAGACGCCGAACCTAGGCCGGCCGGGTTAAGCCGGCCTTTCGCCCGCGCCTTTTGCGCACTTGCCCCTCGCCTGACGCGCGCGGCTGTGGCACGACCCAGGCCATGCGGACGTGGCGAAACTGGTAGACGCAGCAGACTTTGACTTCAGAGTGCCCGCGGGGAAATCCGCGGCGTAGAACCGCTCAAATTCGGGGAAGGCTAAGGGGCGACCTAGGCTAATCCCGAGCCAAGCCCCGGTTCGCCGGCGGAAGGTGTAGAGACTAGACGGGCGGCGCCTAAGGCCATGCGGCTAGGGCGAAGGGATAGTCCAGACCACGAACAGCCCAGGTGACGGGCGGGCGGCGAAAGTCGAAGTGGTACGAAAATCTGTTTTCCGAAAGGAAGTGCGGGTTCGATTCCCGCCGTCCGCACCAAATCCCAGAGGGGGCCCTAGGAACTCCACGCCGGCAAGGTTGGTTGGCGTCGCATCAGGTCTTTCAGGAGATGCGACATGCCCGCCAAATCCGCCGCCCAGCAAAAGGCCGCCGGCGCCGCCCTGTCGGCCAAGCGCGGCGACACGCCCAAATCCGAGCTCAAGGGCGCCTCGAAATCGATGGTCAAGTCGATGAGCGAGAAGGAGCTCGAGAAGATGGCGTCCACCTCCCGCAAGGATAAGCCGCAGCACAAGTCCGACTGACGGCTCCACGGCGCGAGCTTCACCTGGCCGTGATTTCGTGCGACCCCTGCGCGGCTCGGCGGTTCGATCGCCCGGTCGTGGAATGGAGTTCCAAGCTTGGTCATGGCGGCGCCCGTCATCGTCACCGGCGCAGCCGGCTTCATCGGCATGCACGTGGCCGAGCGCCTGCTGCTCCGGGGCCACGCCGTGGTCGGCGTCGACGAGTTCAACGCCTATTACGATCCGGCGCTGAAGGCCGCCCGTGCTGCGCGGCTGGAGGCCTATCCGGCCTTTCGCATGGTGCGCATGGATATTGCCGACGCCCCGGCCTTTGCGGCCCTTATGGCTGAGTGCGGCGCGCGGCGCGTCGTGCACCTGGCCGCCCAGGCCGGCGTGCGCCACTCCATCGAAAACCCCTTCGCCTATGAGCGCTCCAACCTGGCGGGCCACCTGTCGGTGATGGAGGCCTGCCGCCATGCGCCGGGCTTCGAGCACCTGGTCTATGCCTCGTCGAGCTCGGTCTATGGGGATCGGCCCGGGGATGGCGCGGGCTTTCGCGAGGAGGACGCCGTCGATGCGCCGGTCTCGCTCTATGCGGCCACCAAGCGCGCCTGTGAGCTCATGAGCCACGCCTATGGCAAGCTCTATGGCTTCCCGCAGACGGGCCTGCGGTTCTTTACCGTCTATGGCCCCTGGGGCCGGCCCGACATGGCCTATTTCTCGTTCACCGAGAAGATTCTGGCCGGCGAACCCATCGAGGTGTTCGGACAGGGCCAGATGGCCCGGGACTTCACCTATATCGACGACATCGTCGATGGCGTGATCGGCGCCCTCGACCATCCCCCCGAGCCGGGGGTCAACCGCATCCTGAATATTGGCGACAGCCGGCCCGTGGGCCTGATGGACATGATCGCGCTGCTGGAAGCGGCGTTGGGGAAGACCGCGCAGAAGGTGTTCCTGCCCATGCAGCCCGGGGATGTGACGACCACCTATGCCGACATCTCCAAGCTCGCGGCGCTCACAGGCTATGCGCCCAAGGTCTCGCTGGAAGAGGGCATCCCGCGGTTCGTCGCCTGGTGGCGGGCCTTTCATGGCCAAGGCGTCGGACGGTGATGCGCAGCGTTCGCGCAAGGAAGCCGAGCGGCCTGTGATGCAGGCGCAATAAAATCAGCCGATAAGCAGCCGCCGCGCAGAATGAGCGGCTTTAGGCTTGGCCGGCGCAGGACTTGCACGCTAACCGAGAACTGGCGCTTTTTCGCGCGAAGGGGCGTATCTGGCTCCCAACGCGATACGCCGCAGTGCGGGGGAAGATCTCAGTTGGCCATCTATCCCGTCATCATGTGCGGCGGCTCAGGCTCGCGCCTGTGGCCGGCGTCACGTCCGTCCCATCCCAAGCAGTTTCTCCCCCTCGTGGGCGCGCGGTCCATGTTCCAGGAGACCGTCCTGCGGGTCGTCGACCTGGGACAGGCAGGCGACATGGTCATCGTGGCCGGCATCGCCCATGCCGAAATGATCGCCGCCCAGCTGGGCGAAATCGGCGTCTCGGCCACGGTTCTGCTGGAGCCTGAGCCCCGGGACTCCGCCCCGGCCATGGCGGCGGCCTGCGCCTGGATCGCGGGGCGCGATGCTGAGGGCGTCGCCATTGTGGTCGCCGCCGATCACCACATGCCCGATGGCGCCGCCTTCCGGGCCGCCGCACTGACGGCTGTTGACGCCGCCCGCCAGGGCCAGATCGTCACCCTAGGGATGCGCCCGGATGGCCCTTCGGTCGCCTATGGCTACATATCGCCGGGCGAGGCGACCGGGCCTGTGCGCCCGGTGCAGGCCTTTGTCGAGAAGCCTGACGCGGCGACGGCCCAGGCCTATATCGAGGCCGGATATCTTTGGAACAGCGGCAACTTCGTCGTGGCCGCCGACGTGCTCATGGCCGAACTGGACGCCTTCGCCCCGGCCATCGCCGAGGCCGCCCGGGCCGCCGTCAGTACATGCGCCGCGGGGCAGAGCGTGCTGGCCGAGACGTTCCGGACGGCGCCCAAGATTTCCATCGACTATGCAGTCATGGAGAAGACCCGGCGGGCCGCTGTCCTCCCCGTGGACTTCGCCTGGTCCGACCTCGGCGCCTGGGACGCGGTCTGGCAGGCCAGCGACAAGGACGCCAGGGGCAACGGCGTCCGGGGCGAGGCGCTGATGGTCGGCTCGACCGGCTGCCTGGTCCGGGCGCCGGCCGGGATGCAGGTGACCCTGGTGGGGGTCAAGGACCTCGCCGTGGTGGCCGATGGCGGCCAGATCCTGGTCTGCGACCTGGCCTCCAGCCAGCAGGTCAAGACCGCCGTCGATCAGCTAAAGGCGCAGGGCCGTGAGACCGTGGCGCCGGTCGCGCCGTTCGACACGGTGGATCAGGCGGCCGCCTGGTTCGACCAGTGGCTGAAGACCAGCGCCCTGCCGCTGTGGTGGACCCTGGGCGCCGACCATGTGCGGGGCGGCTTCCGCGAGGCCCTTACGCCGGAGGGCGCGCCGGTCGACGCGCCGCGACGCTCCCGGGTCCAGACCCGCCAGACCTTCGTCTACGCCACTGCTGGCCTGATGGGCTGGCAGGGACCCTGGCGTCAGGCCGCCTGGCACGGGATGGACTATTTCCTGTCCCGCTATCGTCGCCCCGACGGCCTGTTCCGCGCCGTGGTGTCGAACGAGGGCGAGCCGGTGGACGAGACCGCGGCCCTCTATGACCAGGCCTTCGCCCTGCTGGCCATGGCCACCCTGAACCAGGCCGATCCCGGCCATACGGACCTGGCCGCCGAGGGGCAGCGCCTGCTGGCGGCCCTTCAGGTCATGCGTCATCCGGCGGGCGGCTTCCGCGAGCAAGGCGCCCATCCCTTCCAGGCCAACGCCCACATGCACCTGCTCGAGGCCGCCATGGCCTGGGCCGAGGCGGGCGGCGGCCCGGAATGGCAGGCCCTGGCCGCCGAGATCATCGAACTGGCCCTGACCCGCTTCATCGATGCCGACGGCGGCGCCTTAAGGGAATTCTTCGACTCCGACTGGGCGCCGGCGCCCGGCGAGGACGGCCGCCTGATCGAGCCCGGCCACCAGTTCGAATGGGCCTGGCTGCTGGAACGCTGGGCCAGGCGGACCGGCGAGGCCCGCTGCCACCAGGCCGCCCGCCGCCTCTACGCCGCCGGTCTCCGGGGCGTCGACGCCAAGCGCGGCGTGGCCATCAACGCCCTGAACGACGACTTCACCGTGCGCGACGCCAATGCCCGCCTGTGGCCGCAGACCGAGTGGCTGAAGGCCGCCCTGATCCTGGGCGAGGACGTTCTGGCGCCGGCCCGCGCCCTGGTCCGCTACCTCGATACGCCAGCACGGGGCGTCTGGGCCGACGCCTGCGAGGCCAGCGGCCGTTTCCGAACCGAGCCGGCCCCGGCCAGTTCATTCTATCACCTGGCGGCAGCCTGTATGATGTTTCCAAGTATAGGCTGAGCGATCTGCCCATCATTTGAGTTTGTGGCCTGAAGGCCGGCGGCTGAGAAAAATATGACTATGTTATCCCAGGTGAAGTCGATCGTGCGGCACAATCTCGTCCTGATGAGGTTGGCTCGTGGTGCGGTATATGACTTCACTAGGTTTTCGAATTACGCCGCTATTGCGCCAAGGTTCAAAAATCAAAGTCAGTTTGATGCGATTCTGGTAAAGGAATACCACAAAGTCGAGAAGGGGCTGAGCTTGCCCTCTCCTCGTCGGTTCTTCGGGCAGCCGGTGCTTCGCAAAGTGCTGCGAATGCTGGATTCCGAGTATGGAAGAGCCTCAGCATTCCGCGACGCCGCCCTCGGAAGCATAGCGGCCTATGTCAAGTTTCATGAGCAGCTTGAGCCCCCCGAAGGCAGCGCCGGCCTGCTGAAGGCGCTGGGCGATCTCAGGGGCGCCTGGCAGGGGACTGAAGAGCGTGGCGGCGTTCAAACGGTCCGAAAGGCCGATATCACGCGCGACGGCGAGATCGATTTCGGGAAGTTTGTGAGATCTCGCCATAGTGTTCGAGAATTCGAACCGGGGGTGATCCCGATATCAACTTTCGAACAATGCGTAACCGAAGCCATGTATGCGCCATCTGTCTGCAACAGACAGTCGGCTAGGTGCTATCTGATCCAGGACAAGAGCGTCATAGACAGGGCGCTGGCTCTTCAAAACGGAAACCGTGGATTTTCCGACCAGATCGAGAATCTAGTGATCGTCACCTCTGATCTATCGGCTTTCAATACGTCGGGAGAGCGATACCAGTCTTGGATCGACGGGGGCATGTTCGCCATGGCTTTGGTGTTTGCCCTGCATTCCAGAGGCATTGGTTCCTGCTGTCTGAACTGGAGTCAGAACCCTGATGCCGACAAGGCGTTGCGGGCCAGGATGCCCATAGCCGACGCAGACAATGTGATCATGTACATCGCTGTCGGAGAGCTCAGGGACGAGTTCGAAGTCTGCCGGTCGATGCGTAAGCCGCTTACTGAAGTTCTCAAGGAAATCTAGATGGGTCGGACCTTTTATCTTACGGGCCAGAGAACATTCTCGAACCGCGGCTGCGAGGCGATTGTCAGGTCGACGGTGGACATCCTCACAAAGTCGCTGGGTGAGAGCCGTTTTCTCGTACCGTCCGACGATCCCGGACTTGACGCGCGTCAGTGGCCCGAGAGTCGGGAACTGGGCGTGGAGTTTGTCGGCTCCGGCGCGCAGCCCCGGACCCAACGGCTGTGGCAGGAGGTGCTGGGGCGATTTCCGGCTCTCCAGGCCCAGCCCTGGCCCTTTCCCATCAGCCATGAGGTGTCGGCGGGGATAGACAGCAGTGATGCGGTCATTTCCGTGGGCGGCGACATGTATTCGCTCGACTACAGATTTCCGATCCGGGTCATGTCCCACGACGCCGCGGCGATGAACAAGGGCAAGCCCACCTTCCTCTGGGGCGCGTCCGTAGGACCCTTCTCCAAGACGCCGGCCTTTGAACCGACGGCCCTTCGTCATCTGGCTCGAATGCAGGACCTGTTCATCAGAGACGAGCTTACGGCCAAGTACCTGGAGGATCATGGCCTCAAGAACGTCACGCGGGTGTCCGATCCGGCCTTTGTTCTCAAGCCCGCGACGTCCGTGGAGATCGATCTCCCGCCCGGGTCCAGGGTCCTGGGGCTCAATATCAGCCCATTGGTCGAGGCCGACCGAGCCGCCCAGGGGCGAGACAGTCTTGTGGAGGTCGCGCAGGCCTATGTGAAAACCGTCCTGCGGGAGACGGATTTCGGCGTCGTGCTGATCCCCCATGTCTTTCCCCTTTCAGGGCAGGGGGTGAATGATGATCGCAAGGTGCTGAGGGCGGTCTATCAGGCCTTCAAGGACGAAGACCGGGTGAGGCTCGTGGACGCCCAGCTGAACGCAAGTCAGCTGAAGGCCATCATCGCCGCCTGCAATATGTTCGTCGGCGCCCGCACGCACGCCACCATCGCGGCCATGTCGTCGGGTCGCCCGACCATCTCCCTGTCCTATAGCGTGAAGGCGCGGGGCATTAACCGTGACGCCTTCGGCCACGAGGACCTGGTGCTCGACGCGCGAAAGGTGACGGCCGACGAGCTGTGGGCGCTGACGGCGCACATGGCGTCACAGGAGCAGGACCTTGGACAGGCGCTGGCCGCCCGCCTTCCGGGACTCCGGGCGCGGGCGCAGTCGGCGGGCCTGCGGGTGGCCGAAGCGCTTGGCGCCGGGCGCTAATGAAGCTCGCAGAGCGCTCCGCGCGTAGCGCACTTTGGTTGGTGGCTCGCTTTGGCGGCCGCCAGGCGGCCAATACCGGGGCGTTCTTTATTATCGCGGCCATTATCGGGCCTGAAGACCTGGGCGCGGCGTCGATCGCGGTGGCCATCGCGGTCCTTCTGCGCGGGCTGGTGACCCGCGGCTTGCGCGACTACGTGATCCAGTCGAAGACCCTGACCACCGAGATCACCTCGACGGCGTTCTGGACCAACACCTTGCTGGGCCTCGTCCTGGCGGGCGGGGTTGTGGCCCTGTCGTCTCTGGCTGGGGTTCTGTTCGGCGCCACGTCGATCATTTCATATGTCCAGGTCACGGCCGGCGTGGTCCTGATCGGCGCCATCTCGTCGATCCAGGAAGCGCTCATCGAGCGCGACTTCCGGCACCGCATTCTCACCGCGGCTCAGCTGGTGGCCTCGGTGCTGGCGGCCACGTCCGCGGTCATCCTGGCGATCGCCGGCGCCGGGGGCTGGGCCGTGGTCGCGCTGAGCTTCATCGAAGCTCTGGGCATGTTCTTCGTGGTCCTGGTGCTCGGGCGGTGGCGACCGGCGATGATCCTGAACGTGGCCCAGGCGAGGGAGCAGATCACCTTCGCCATGCCGATCATGCTCAGCGCGACGATCTCCGGCGGCTATATGAGGATCGCCCAGCTCATCGTCGGGGCGATGGTGGGGGTTAACGCCGCCGCCCAGTTCCGCGTCGGCAGCCAGGTGAATCAGTTCCTCACCCAGGCCGTCGTATCCCCGATCAATCAGATGCTCCTGCCCACCTTCGCCCGCTCGAAGGCCGGCGCCGACCAGAAGTTCGTCAAGGCGCTGAGCGTCTACGCCGCCGTGGTCTGTCCGGTGTTCCTCGGCGCCGCGGCGATCGCGCCGATCGCGATCTATGAAGTCATGGGCGCCGAATGGAGAGACGCGGCCGTCATCTCCTCGATACTCTGCCTGGGGATATTCTCGTCATTGATCGGGCCGGTGCTCTATCCCCTGCTGATCGTCGAGGGCTCGGCGGGGCTGGCGGCGCGACTGAGCATCAAGGGCGCCCTTTTCAGCCTGGTCACCACCTCGATCGGGGCGATGTTCGGCATCTACTTCGCCGCCGTGGGCTTTGTCGCCCGCGGCGCCTTCTCCATCCCCGCCAGCGCCTTCCTCGCCCGCCGCGTCATCGGAGTGCCCCTGCGCGCCACGGTGGGCGCCATTGCGCCGTTCGCCCTGCCGGCCCTGTTGATGTCGGCCGTGGTCTGGGGGGGTGTGGTCGCCCTGGACGCTGCGCCGGCCTGGGTTCGCCTGTGCGCCGGGGTCCCGGTCGGGGTTCTGATCTACGCCCTCTCCGTCCGGTTTATCGTGCCGATCGCGGCGCCTGGCGCCTATGGCGCCCTGGTTGAGGGGACGCCGCCCATCTTGCGGCGGTTCCTGAGGGCCCGCCCGAAGGGCGCGCAAATCTGACCCCAGCAGGCCGCGGTGCGCGCCTTGCGCCGGCGATCCCTGAGAGGGGCCTCGCCAGGGCGAGCGCTACAGCGGAAAAACTGGACCTGGACTAGGGGCGACCTGTATCAACGGGGCGAAATACGGCATCCTGGAATTCCGGTTGCTGGCCCCGCAACGCTTTCGCCACCTCCGGGTGGCTGCTTGGAGTGGTTTCTTGGCGAGGCATGTTCTAACAGCCATTTCGTTGCTGAGTATCCTTGCTGGATTTGCGCTGGTCTTCTTCGGCCTCGTAACGCCCAACGGAGAACGCCACGTGGTGTTTGGCCTGGGGATACTGGCGCCGGGGGCTTTCGGCCTGCCGGTCATTCTTTCGCGGCGGCCTCTGTCCTTCATCGAGCCCACCTTCCTCCTTCTGCCCTCGATAATTGTGGGAACAACCCTGGGGGCGAGCTTTATCGCCTATGGAACGGGACCGCGGTGGGACTTTGTCACGAATGGAGAGCCCTATGCCCACTTCATCAATGGGGGGATCTGGATACTTGTATCCCTGACCCTGGTGGGGATCGGCAGCTGCCTTCCGACCGCTCGCATACGCCTGGAAGAGATCAGACTCTTCCAGGACATCAGTGTCTCGCCCTCGCGGCTCACTGCAATCATCACCGTCGCCATTCCCCTGGTCTGGATCATGTCGGGCTTTCTCGCCGTCGGCGCCGTCGGCGGCGACCTTGATGCGATCTCGCGGAAGCGCGATCTGGAGAGCGGCGACCAGGGCCTGGTCAGGGTGGTGTCCGCCCTGAACGTGGCGATCGTCACCTTTGTCGCCGCTGCGGCCTTCTCGATCTATCGCCGCATGCCGCTCAATGTCGCGGCGGCGCTGGTGGTGCTGATTGCCGGCAGCGTCCTGATCCCCTTTGTCACCAGCCACCGCGGGCAGGTGATGAACACCTTCATCGCCCTGTTCATCATCGCCATGGTCTATGAGCGGCTGAAGCTTCGCACCCTTGTCACCTATGCCGTCGTGGTGCTGCTGGCCTTCTCGGCGATGACGTCGTTGCGTCAGGCCGCGCAGGGCGGCGAGTTGTCGCGTCGGGTGGATTCTTTCAACAACCCCATTGTCGCCCTCGGCGCCGCCGGAAACGGCCTGTCCATCGCTGGCACCTCCCACATCCTGGGCAATGTGCCCGAGCGGATGGATTACCTGTATGGCTCCTCCTTCTTCAGCTGGGTCACCTTCCCGATCCCCCGCTCCCTGTGGCCCAACAAGCCGGACGTCAGTCTGGGCAAGATGGTGAAGGAGCAGGTGCTCGGTCAGACGACGCGACTGACCGGCCGGCCGCCCAGCTTTATGGCCGAGGGTTACATGAACTTCGGCATCTTCGGATATCTGATCGTATCGCTGCTGTTTGGCGCCCTGACCCGCGTGGTTTGGAACACCTTCAGGCCACTTTTAGCGAACAATAAAATTGCCACTGTATTCTATATATCCCTAATGCCCTTCATCTATGGATTGATGAACGGGAACCTATCTCGAATCATTGTTCTGATGCTGTTGGCTTTGACGCCTCTGTTAGTTGTCGCCTACCTTCTGCGCTATCTGGTCGTAGGTCGTCGTCGACCTGCCTTTAAGCTTGAGGGGCGTCGGCTTTGAAAGTCACGGTCGCCATCACGACGTACAATCGTCCTGACATGCTGAGGCGCGCGATCGCCAGCGTCGTTCGTCAGACCTACGGGGATCTTGAGATCCTGGTCTGCGATGACGCCTCATCCTACGACGTCGCAGGCGTGCTGGCCGAGTTCGATGACCCGAGACTCGCCCTGGTCGCCGCGGCGAAGAATGGCGGCATTGTCGCCAACCGAAACCGCGCGCTTCAGTCGGCGACGGGGGACTTTTTCTGTTTCCTCGACGACGATGACATCTATCTTCCGGAAAAGGTGGAGCGGTGTCTGGCCGAGGCCATCTCACACCCCGGCGACATTGTCTTTTCGCAGATCACCTATGTGAAGGGCGACAGAACCTGGCAGGCGCCGGCCGACGGACCGCGGGACGGGGAGCCGTACGGCGACTACACCTTTCTCAGGGGCGGCCTGATCCATCTCAGCGCCTGTCTCTTTCCCGCGGCCCTGGGCCGGGCGGTGGGGTTCGGGGAAGGCCTGCGGCGCCATGAGGACTTCGACTTCCTGGCGCGGATGACCGCCGGGGGCGCCCGGCTGGTCTTTCTGCCCCGGGCCCTGGCGGTCCTTGACCTCACCCTGAGCGGCGGGCGGTTTCGCCGTAGCGACAAGTATCAGGAGACCCTGCAGGCGTTCGAGGTCATCAGCCCGCTTCTGAGCGAGCGGGCGCGGCTGGCCTTCCTCGCACGCCTGGGGGCGCCGAAATATGCCGCGGCCGGCCTGAGGTGGCGGGCCGTGGGGCTGGTCTTGAACGCCTATCGCGGGGGGGCCCTGAGGCCACGGAACGCCGCGAAGCTGCTGTTGAAGGCCTTGGCTCCGCTGTCGCTCGCCAACCTTGGGGGGCGGGAGCAAAGCCCGAAAACCTACGGCGAACTACTGAGCGCTGTGAGCTGAAACCTAATTTAAGGGCAGGACTACAGCGCCCGTAACGACCTGGGGGAAGCAGCCGTGGCAGACAGGGATAACTACTGGGACGCCATCAAGGGGTGGAGTATACTTGCTGTCGTCGGAATTCATGCCCTCAATATTCCCGGCCAGATGGGTGAGCAGACGTTTGCCTTCCAGTTTGCGCTTCTGATCCGCCAATTCATAAATTTTGCTGTGCCGATGTTTCTTGCTCTGGCTGGTTACATGGCTGGCGGTAGGGCGGTAATTCAGTCCGGTGAGTTCATATCCTCGCGGCTCAAGCGGCTATTGCCGCCATACCTTCTTTGGACCTTTGTCTATGTCGGCCTTGGCCGGCCGGAGGATCTATTATCTCCGAACGTGTTGGCCGCCGACATATTCATGGGTGAGGGGATCGGAGTTGGCTACTTCGTAATCGTTCTGGCTCAGATGGTCGTGTTGACCCCTTTAATCTCTAAAGTCTCAAGCGTAAGGGGACACGCGCTGATAATGGCAGGCGGTGCGCTTGCGGGGTTAGTCACCAGCTACGTATTCCAGCTGTTTCTGGTCGACCATCCCCTGTCGAGTTTTCCGGCGAACGCGCTGCCGTTCTGGGTATGGTACCCGTTCTATCATTTTGGCTTCGTCGCTCGTCGGTATCACCTTCCGGAGTCGAAATTTTTACAGCGCTGGCTACCTCTATTGTGGTGCGGATGGCTTCTCTGCGTTGGCCTCAGTTGGCTTGAGGGCCAAGCTCTGACGGCGGCGGACGCGGCAAAGTTCGGGATGTCCCAAACGAAGGCGACCAGCCTCTTGGCCTCAGGAGCGCTTTTCCTGGCGCTTCTAGGGGCGACCGCTTCGCTCCGAAAGTACCAGTTCAGAGGGTGGGCCTGGATCGGCCGCAACTCTTACTTCATCTACCTCACCCACCTGCTGGTTTTCGCTGTTATAGCGAAGGTCTGGTCCAGGGGGGGATTGGAGATGAATCCTGTTTTCTACAGCATTCTATTAGTGCCATTGACTGTAGCAGTTTGCTCAACCGGACTATTTGTAGCCAAGCGCATCCTTCCGCCAGCGGTACAGAGAATTGTGACCGGCTGAGGCCTGGGAACAGGTCTGAATGGGAGGGCTGCCAGCGGCCCAGCATGACACGGCTGAACTGGCGCTCTCCAATAATGCGCCGCTGGCAGAGCGTGCGGCTACTGCGCAGGTTAAGTTCCCTTCAGAAACTCAACGGGCCAGTTCCTAGCCCGGCTAGCACGAGGACAGGCGCGCATCACGATAGGCGCCGTGGTCGGCCTCGGTGAGGCTTGCCTGCAGCCATTGGACGGTATCGTCGTCCAGGATGACGGGCGTGTTCTTCGCCACGGGCAGGAGCCACTGCTTCAGGCGGTCTCGGGTCTGGGAGTTGAGCAGGGGCTTGATGTGGTCGAGATAGAGGCCAGACCGCATGAGGCCCCGCCAGGCCCCTTTCGCGACGGGCTTCTGGGCCGAGGCGTTGCGGGCGCCGCCGAACGCCGTGGGGAGGCCGGCCTCATCCAGGCCGAGGAACTCGGCCACCTGGGCAAGGGTCCCGGCGCGGTCCTGGACATAGTCTTCAAACCTCAGACACAGGATATGGCTTGAATCGAGTTCCGCCCGCCAAGGTTCGAGCTGATAATCGTATCGGCTGAACGCCACATAGCGGGGGTCTTCGCGCACGGCGATGTCGAACGGGCGGGCCTCCAGACCCAGCCCGACCTCATGCTGATACTGGCTCACGATCCGTTTGATGGGATCGCGCATAATATAGATGACCTTGAGATCCGGGCCGAGGAGGCGGGCGGCGGTCTTGGCCACGCCCTCATGCTCCGGCCGCTTGGCATAGGCGGTGGAGGCTTCCCCGATCCGTTGCCCGGGCTGGGCGGCGCGGAAGCTCCGTTCATATCGCTCAAGGCCGCCGGGGGCATCGATATGCAGCAGGCCCTCGGGCTCCTTCTGGGAGGACATGCAGACCCCCGGGTGCTGGCCGAGGTCGTCGTAGAGAGTGGTGGTCCCCGCCTTCATCGCCCCGATAATAAGAAAATGGGGTAGGGGCATTTAAAAAAATCTCCGGGGCGGAAAACGGAAACATATATTCTCTTTCACGGCCACGCTGTAAAGAGGTATTGCTCTGGTTAGACCTTCCGTCATGAGGCGCCATTGCTGAAGATAATGGCCCCAGATTGAGCCCTTCAAGGGTTCGCCTGTATATCTCCAATTGAGAGCCGGACGAGTAACAATGTTCTACTGGGTTGCGCTGCGGCATCGGAGGCGCGGCGGTTCGAGCGCCGCAGCCACGCCAGATGAGTGAACCGACTGGCGCCGTGGCGGGCGGGCGCGCCGTCCTGTTTGGCTATCTGGGTGGCGAGAACCTGGGGGATGACGCCATGTTGGCCGGGCTGCTCAGCCTGGTTCGACCCGAGGTGCAGGTGACGATCCTCGCCCGCGACCCCTCCGCCGTCGACGTCGGGTCGAGGGCCGGGGTTTCGGTGGTGAAGGCGAGCCTGCCCAACGCCCTGCGGGCGATCCTGGCCAGCGATTTCGTCGCGCGGGTGGGGGGGACCTCGTTCCATGATGAATATGAGGGCGTGTCCCATCGCACCATATTCCTGCGCTATTTGAAGCTCTGCGGGCTCTATGCGGCGCCCAGGCTGCTGGGCAAGAAGGTCTCGGCGATCGGGATTGGCGCGGGCCGGATCACCACCTGGTATACGCGCCTGTTGTCGAAGATCGCCATGAGCTGCTGCGCGGTGCTCGTCGTTCGGGATGAGCAGTCCCTCCGCCTGTTGAGGGCGGCGGGCCACGCGCAGGCGGTCCTCGGGGTGGATCTGGCCTATGCGCTGCGGCCGGGCGGGCGTCAGCGGCCCGGGCTCGCCCCTGACTCCGAGGTCGGCCGGATCGGCGTCTCGACCATCGATCTGTCGCCCTATGGCCTGGTGGCGGACAATGGGGCGTTCTGGCGCGAGCTGGGCGTGGCGCTCGCCGGCCGGTATCCCGCCGCCGAGTTCAGCATCTATGCGTTCAAGGACAACGAAAAGGAGTCGGATCTCGAGAGCTCCGACATACTGGCGGGGTCTTTAGGCGCGGCCGGCGCGGGGAGCCGTATCGTCAAGAGATCTATTGGTCTGGCAGCCCTAATGGAGGACATGTCGCGCTGCGACATCGTCGTCGCTAGTCGGTACCATTCGGCGATACTGGCGTCGTTACATAACGTGCCGATGATGATCATTCCATATAATGAAAAGTTGCAGCACTTCGTCGATGACCACGGCCTGGGGCGCAACTGCATCATCGACATGGCGCATCCCAATGAGTCTGTCCGCCGGGCGACGCCGGCCGATGTTGACCTGGATAGCGATGAGTTCGCCGCGAGATATGGGCGTATGCGGGCGGCCGTGACGCAGGCTTTCGAGCGGCCGTAAGGGGGAATTAGAGATGAATGTACTGTCGGTGATCCATGCGCCCGAATGGGGCGGCATCCACACGATCATGGAAAGGGTCGCGCCGCTCTGCGAAGCCCGAGGCTGGCGGTGGACGGTGGTCCTGCCAAAAACGGGACGGGACAATGGACGTGAGCGACTTGAGAAGTCGGGCGTCCGCGTGGCCGAAATTCCGCTGCGGCGGATCCGGAAGACCTTGAATCCCCTCGTCCAACTGCAGTTTCTGCTGACGATCCCGCTGGATATTTTCCGTCTGTGCCGGCTTATCCGGACGGAAGATATCGAGATCGTGCAGGTCTGCGGTCTGATGCATTTCCACAGCGCCTTCGCCGGGCGCCTGATGGGCAAGACCGTGGTCTGGCAGCTGCATAGCGACCAGCCGCCCCTGGCCCTGAAGAAGGTCTTCACGCCCCTGGTGCGTCTGATGGCCCATTCGGTGATGACGGCCGGTCACACGGTGATCGAGAAGCACCCCGGCCTGAACCGGATTCGTGAGCGGATCTTCGTCTTCTTCGCGCCGATCAACACGACGCGATATGCGCCGAACGACGAGGTCCGCGCCGAGGTGCGCCAGGAGCTCGGCTGGACCGGCGATGAGGTGGTTGTGGCGACCGTGGGCGGTCGAGGGCCGAACAAGAACCACCAGGCCGTCGTCGAGGTGGCCGAACAGCTGAAGGGGCGTGATACGCGCCTGCGCTACGCCATCTGTGGCGGGTGGCTTCCGCATCACCGGGACTACTACCAGTCAGAAGTGGTGGATCGAGCCGAGGGCTATGGCTTGGTCGAGGCCGACATTGTGAAGTTTGTCGAGCCCGGATCGAATGTGGACCGCTACATGACCGCCTTCGACATCTTCGTCCTGCCCTCCCACGGCGAAGGCATTTCCGTGGTGACGGCCGAGGCGATGTCCACCGGCATGCCTGTCGTCGTGAACGAAGTGGGCTCGATGGCCGACTTTGTCGAGGACGGCGAGGTGGGCTACCTGAACCGCTCCCGCACGGTCGATGAGATGGCCGAGCATGTGCTGAATCTGGCACAGGACGAGGCGGCCCGGACCAGGATGGGCCGCAGCGCCCGGACCTATGCGCTGCAGCACCTGGACGAGAATGTGTGCGCCGACGTCCATGTGGCGGCCTATGAGGCCGGACTGGCGCGGCGGCGGCGCTGAGCGCGCGCCCCGTCAAGGGGCGCGGCGGTCCCCGCTCACACCTGAGCCTTGAGCCAGGCCACTTCCTTCTGCCGTTCTTCCTCAAGCCAGGCCAGATCGATGGAGACCGGGCGGTTGCGGATCTCCGTCGCGCCGACCCGGGCGAACAGGGCCTGGCGGGGGGAGGGGGTGAACAGCATGGCGGTCTGGCCATAGGCCAGCGCCGCGACGCAGGCATGGACCCGATCGGCCAGCACCAGGTCGGCATTGGCGTAGATGTTGAAATAGGTCCAGGGCTCGTCCGAGGCCACAGCGTTGGGGTGCTGGTAGATCTTATAGGTCATGTGCGGGTTGACCCGGTGTTCCGGCCGCATGACCATCAGGCCGTCGATCTCCGCGGGCAGTTGCCGCCGGTCGATCAGGTGCCCGAGATAGGCCTGGACCTTGCTGCGGTGGGCCAGGCGGGACGACAGCTTGGGAACCTCCAGGCTCCAGACCTTGCCGTTACGCTCAAAGCTGAAGTCTGCCCCGGGCTTGGCGGCGGCGCCCAGCGTGATGGTCGGCTCCAGATAGCGGTCGAAGTTCAGGGCCACATAGGGCGGCGCCGTCAGGGCGAAGGGCGTATAGGCCTTGGGGGCGAAGAAGGCGGAATCCATGCCGTCATAGAGGGGCATGGCCAGGTCCCAGGTCTTCAGCTGTTCGTAGCTGCGGGAGTCGCGGGTGCTGATCAGGGCCGGCGGAAACTCCTGCAGGAAGGCCTTGGCCGCCGCATACTCCTCGTCGCGGAACTTGAAGAAGGCCGCGCCCAGCAGAATGATCTTCGTCCCCCGGGCGGTGAGGGCCTTGAAGGTCGGCCGCCAGAGCTGGGCGAAGCCGGTGGTCAGCAGCGGCCCCTGCAGGACGATGTAGTCCACGTCCAGGTACTGCAGCAGCTCGATGTCGTTGGCCGGGTTTCCCTTGGACTGGTCATGGAACGTCCGATAGCCAGGCTGGTCCTGGATAAAGGCGACGTTCCCCTCGCCAAAGACCTGCTCCAGGATCCACTTGCCGCCGATGTTGAAGAAGGCGTTGCCGATGTTCTGGCCCCAGAAGCCAGAGACGAGCGCAACGCGGGGCTTCGTGATGGGGGTGGTTTGCATCGATGTCATTGATCGTCCAAGCGTTCGAGGGCAGGCGCGTAAGCGTTCTCTAATCACGAAAAACTGTCAGTTCGAAGTAAATAATAAAAATAATAGTTGAAAACGTTCTAAATGAGTGGATGTTATCCTCAATTATTGAAATTTGAGGCAAACCAGCGATGCGTATCGCCGTCCATGACTATGCGGGGCACCCGTTTCAGTTTGAACTCTCCCGCCAACTGGCGAGGGAGGGGCATGCTGTCCGGCATTTCTACTTTGCCGGCGATGCTGGTCCGAAGGGTGATGCTTCTGTTCGGGCCGACGACGCCGCGGGGTTTTCCGTCGACGCGATTGATCTGCCGGGCGCCTACTCCAAGGAAAAGCTGTTCCAGCGGCGGGCGATGGACATTCGCTATGGCCGGGAAGCGGGCGCCCGGATCGCCGCCTTTCAGCCCGATGTGGTGATCTCGGGCAACACGCCGGTGGAGGCGCAGGAGCCGCTGATGCGGACCGCACAGGCGAGCGGCGCGGCCTTCGTGTTCTGGATGCAGGACTTCTACAGCCTGGCGGTGAAGCGCATTCTGGGTCGCAAGTGGTTCGGCGCTGGGGCCGCGGTGGCGGCGTGGTACGAGCATCTGGAGGCGGGGCAACTGCGGCGCAGCGACGCCATTGTCCTGATCAGCGATGACTTCCAGAGTGGCCTTGCCGAACTGAAGGTGCGTAACGCCGAGCTCGAGATCATCCCCAACTGGGGCGCCATCGATTCGCTCCCTGTGCGTCCGCGGGACAACGGCTGGTCGACGGCGCACGGCCTGCAGGGCAAGTTCAACTTCCTGTACTCCGGCACCCTGGGCCTCAAGCATGATCCGCTCGTGCTGACGGCCCTGGCCGACGCGTTCGCCGCCCACCCCGAGGTGGCGGTGACGGTCGTGGCGGCAGGGCAGGGCGCCGATATGCTCCGGGCCGAACTTCAGGCGCGGCCGAGATCCAATCTCAGCCTCCTCCCGCTCCAGCCGATGGAGGTCTTGCCTGAGGTCCTTGGTTCGGCCGACGTCGTCATCGCCCTCCTCGAGGAGGACGCCGGGCGCTTTTCTGTGCCGTCCAAGGTGTTGAGCTATCTCTGCGCTCATCGTCCGATCATCCTTTCGGCGCCCCGCGAGAACCTCGCGGCGCGCATTCTCGCAGATGCCGGCGCCGGCCTCGTGGTCGAGGCTGGAGATACAGAAGGTCTGGTGGCTGCTGCGCGCCGTCTGCATGGCGATGGTCAGCTCCGAACAGCGATGGGGACCTCCGGACGAGCCTATGCGGAGACAAACTTCGACGTGACGGCGGTTGCGGCGCGGTTCCAGAATGTGTTCCAGCGGGCGATAGCGGTGCGACGGGGACGCCAATAGTCTCCAGGCTGGCGCCCCCGTCGGTGGCTCTAGGCGACCTTGCGGGCGTCGTTGCGCCGAACCTGACGCTCGATCCACTCGTAGGTGGTCTCAAGCCCTGCGCGGAGCGTCTGAGACGGGGCCCAGCCAAGCTTCTCCTGGATGAGCCGATTGTCGGAGTTCCGCCCGCGCACGCCGGTGGGGCCGGGGATGTTCTCCAGGTTGATCGACTTGCCGGAGATGTCGATGATGACGTGCGCCAGCTGATTGATCGTGACCATCTCCTCAGAGCCGATGTTCACCGGACCCTCGAAGTCCGAGCGCAACAGTCGGGTCGTCCCCTCAAGGCACTCGTCGACATGGAGGAAGGATCGGGTCTGCAGGCCATCGCCCCACACCTGGATCGTCCCGTTCGACGCCGTCTCAGCAACCTTGCGGCACAGCGCCGCCGGGGCCTTCTCCTTGCCGCCCGACCATGTGCCCTCGGGGCCAAAGATGTTGTGGTAGCGTGCGACCCGGGCCTGCATCCCATGGTTTCGGTTGTAGGCGAGGAACAGGCGTTCGGAGAACAGCTTCTCCCAGCCGTATTCGCTGTCGGGGGCGGCCGGATAGGCGCTGTCTTCGGCGCAGTTCGGGTTGTCGGGATCTTCCTGATTGTAAGCCGGATACATGCAGGCCGACGACGAATAGAACACCCGCTTGATCGTGCGCTTGTGGCAAGCGTCGGCGACGTTCAGATTGATCGTGGCGGAGTTGTGCATGATGTCGGCGTCGTTTTCGCCGGTAAAGATATAGCCGGCCCCGCCCATGTCGGCGGCGAGCTGGTAGACCTCATCAAAACGTCGATCGATCACCTGCCGAACGACATAGGGATCGCGGAGATCACCGATGACGAAGTCGTCGGCCTGGGTCTCAGCGTACTCGTTGAACTTCAGGTCAACGCCACGCACCCAGAAACCCTCACGCTTCAGGCGCTTGACCAGGTGTCCCCCGATGAAGCCGCCGGCTCCCAAAACTAATGCTGTCTTGCTCATAAACTAACCTCGTCGAAGGGATGTCTGCCTGCACCAGGTGGTGCAAAGGTTTCAGTGTAGGAATTGCGCCGGTCGCTGTCCGAATTCGGATCAGGGGTGTCGCATAGGACGGAGTTTCTCAATAAACGTGCCGTGCCGATGTAGTTGGGGAACGAGAAAATCAGATGACAGGATTTGACCTGGCCGGTCGGCGCGTGTGGCTTGCCGGCGCCGGGGGACTGTTGGGACAGGCGCTGCATCGGCGCCTCGCCCAGGCCGGAGCCCAGGTTCTGGCGCCCCTTCGCCAGGACCTCGATCTGAGGGATCCGGCCGCCACGGCCGCCTGGGCCGAGGGCGCTGCGCCGGAGTTGGCCGTCATCGCTGCGGCGGCGGCCGGCGGCATCCAGGCGCATCTCGACCGCCCCGGCGACGTGCTCCTCGACAACCTGCTGATCGCCGGGAGCACCATTGAGGGCGCCCGCCGCGCAGGCGTCCAGAAGCTGCTCTTCATTGGTTCGGCGGCCGTCTACCCGCCCGACGCCCCGCAACCCTTCAAGGAAGACGTCCTCATGAGCGGGCCGCTGGAACCTGCTCACGAGGGCTATGCCTTGGCGAAGCTCGCCGGAGTCAAGCTCTGCCAGACCTATAGGCGACAGCACGGCTGTGACTTCATCAGCGCGTTGCCCACGAACTTCTACGGACCTGATCCGCGCCCGGCGGGACGGCACGCCCATGTCGTGCCCTCGCTGATGCGCCGCTTTGCCGATGCGGGCCGGTCGGGCGCATCGACAGTCGAGGTCTGGGGCTCGGGCAAGGCGCGCCGGGAGTTTCTCTATGTCGATGACGCCGCTGACGCCTGCGTGACGCTTCTGGAGCGCTACTCCGGGGAGGCGCCTGTCAATGTCGGTGTCGGGTTCGATGTGACGATCGCCGACCTGGCCCATCAGATCGCAGAGGTCACGAACTTTGCCGGAGAGATCATCTTCGACGCCGCCAAGCCGGATGGCGCCAGCCGGCGCCTCCTGGACATTTCTCGCCTGTCCAGCCTCGGCTGGCGTCCAGCGACCAGCCTGCGGATGGGGCTTGAGAAGACCTATGCGAGTCTGGACGGGGCGCATCTGCCGACGCTCGACTAGGCTACCGCCGCCATGAGCCGATCTTTCAGCTCTGGGCGGCAGACGATGAGGTCGGGCATGTAGACGTCCTTCTGGTTGTAGACCATCGGGGCGCCGTCTAGGCGGGAGACGTGGAAGCCGGCGGCGAGCGCCACGGCGACCGGGGCGGCGGAGTCCCATTCGTACTGACCGCCGGCATGGACATAGGCGTGGGCCTCGCCGCGGACGACGGCCATGGTCTTGGCGCCGGCCGAGCCCATCCCGACCAGTTCGCCGCCCAGCACCTCGGCCGCCCGGCTGGCGACCTCAGGGGGGCGCGAGCGGCTGACGAGAATCTTCAGGCCGTCCGGAGCGTCCGGCATTTTGGGCGGGGTGCGGGTGTCGAGCACGAGATCGAGGGCGGGGAGGGCGACGGCGCCCACCACCGGTTCGCCATCGACGCACAGGGCCACATGGATGGCCCAATCGTCGCGGCCTTCGGAGTATTCCCGGGTGCCGTCGAGGGGGTCGATGATCCAGACCCGCGAGCGTTCAAGGCGGGCGACGTCGTCCGTCGCCTCTTCCGAAAGGACCGCATCATGCGGGCGCAGGCTCTGGAGGGAGTGGCTGAGGAACTGCTGGCCGACAGCGTCACCAAGACCGCCGAGGGGCTTGCCGGTGATGCTGGTGAGGTCGCGCGCCTTGAGGAGCAGGGCCCCGGCCTGTCGGGCCAGATCGGACGCAAGCCGGGCGTCATCGACAAGATCGAATGCTTGAGACATATCCCACCAGGCCCCCGCCCCGGCATTCTACTTTTACTGGCCGCAGGCAAGGCGAGCGGAAAACGATAGATAGCGCTTATCGCTCAATAGGACCCGCTGCGCAGGAGAACGGCCGGCACGGTGGCCGCCATGATCTGCACATAACGCCTGACGCCGACCGTGCGCGCATAGAGCACATCGAGCGCGACCCGGCGACGGTATGAGACATCGTTGCGGCCATTCACTTGCCAGAGGCCGGTCACGCCGGGTTTGACGGCGCAATAGTGCGCGAACCAACGGCCGTAACGGGGGATTTCCGCCACCACGATGGGCCGCGGGCCCACCAGGCTCATCTCGCCCTTCAGAACGTTGAACAGCTGGGGCAGCTCGTCGAGGCTCGACTTGCGCAGGAAGGCGCCCAGGGCCGTGATCCGAGGATCCTTGCGCAGCTTGTGGTCAAGCTCCCACTCCCGGCGGGCCTCAGGGTCCCGAGCCAGCAGGGCGTTGAGCCGGACCTCGGCGTCGGTGACCATGGTGCGGAACTTGAGGCAGTTGAACGCCTCGCCGCCCTGGCCGATGCGAGACTGGCGAAACAGCGCCGGACCACCATCCTGGAGCTTGATGAGGCCGGCGATCACCAGCATGAGCGGGGCGATGAATATAAGCACGGCCAGCGCGATGATCACGTCAAGAAACCGACACATGTCAAGGCTGAGCTTATGGCCGCCCTTTACAGCCGGACCTGAGTACAACGCGCCCCCTTGCAGGCCCGTCAGGCCTGTACTCTGGAGGGTGATATTCTTCGTGCCTGAAAAATACAAGCTGCAGCCCCTTACGGTTGTCGCAGTCTTTACCCTCTGACCCTAGGCCGATCTAGTTTTTTCGTCGCAGGGTTGAGCTGTCTTATGAGCGGTCTTGTGCCTCGGCGCCACCTCTTAAGGCGCCCAAAGTGTGCACTGCGGCAAGAACTATCATGTCTGGGCCCGCTGCAGGGCCGGAAGGCCGTCTGTGTGCCATTTCCATGCGCTTTCAAGGATTTCCGACAGACCGAAGCCTGGGGTCCAGCCGAGAATCTCGCGGGCCTTGCGATTGTCGGCCACGAGGGCGGGGGCGTCGCCCTCCCGCCGTGGGGCGTCGGCCACCTCGAAGGGGCGACCCAAAACCTGGGCCACGGCGTCGACCACTTCCTGGACGGTCGATCCCGTGCCGGTGCCAAGGTTGAAGACCTCAGTGGCGCCCCCCGCCAGCAGGTGCTTCAACGCCAGCACATGGGCGGCGGCCAGATCGAGAACGTGGATGTAATCGCGAACGGCGGTGCCGTCGCGGGTCGGATAGTCCCGCCCCATGACCTTGAAGCCGGCGTTTGAGCCCTGGGCCGCCGCGATGGCCAGGGGAATGGCGTGGGTCTCAGGCGTGTGCCACTCGCCAATCCGCCCCTCAAAGTCCGCGCCGGCCGCATTGAAGTAACGCAGGGCCACTGAGCGGAACCCCGAATACCGATCGAAGTCCCGCAGCATCTGCTCGACCATCAGCTTGGTACGCCCATAGGGATTGAGCGGCGCCTGCGGATGGGTCTCGTCCATGGGCATCTGCTGGGGTTCGCCGTAGGTGGCGCAGGTGGAGGAGAACACCATGGCCTCAACCCCCGCCCGGCGCGCAGCATTAATGAGACAAAGCGCGCCGGCGACATTGTTGTCGTAGAACTGGTCTGGATGGCGGACAGACTCGCCCACCTCGATCAGAGCGGCGAAATGGAGCAGGGCGACGGGGCTGTGGGCGGCGAAAACGGCGTCCAGTCTTGCGGCGTCGCGAATGTCGCCGATCTCCAGGGGACCCCACTGGGCGAACTCGGCATGGCCATTGCTCAGGTTGTCATAGACAACCGGCAGGAAGCCCGCCTCGGACAGCCGAAGGCAGGTGTGAGCACCCACATAGCCGGCGCCGCCGGTGACCAGAACCTTCTGCATTCCACCCCCTTGATGAAATTCGCCCTGCAATCATAGGGCGATATTGCTGTCGTCTTCGCGACGCCCGTAAGACTCAATTAATATAGATGAGCGCTGCGGCGGATTTCGTCCCAAGAGCAGGCGCGAGACCTGAACGGAGACGGTTTGTTAGGCGCCCTTTGGTACAAGGATCGGGTCACTCGGAGGATCTCGACGTGGGCGCCAAACCTAAGCCTAAGACCGCAGAAGTGGTCGCTACATCTTTCATCTCGTCGCCGGAGCCTGCGCTCCGGCCTGCGAGACTGGCCTCAGCTGAAGATCTTGCGGGCGAAAGCCCGGCCAGACGGCTGCAAGACCAGCTGCGTGAGTCCCTGTCGCCCCGCGCACCGACCCAGTGGTCGGCGCGAAAGACGGTCGCCTTCGTGGCTGTGACGTGCGGATCCTTCTGGATCGCGGCGGCTCTGCTGCTCCAGCTTAGCCTGAAAGCCCTCGGCTAGCTCCCGGCAGGGAGCCAGCCCTCAGCTCACATAATACTTCTTGTATTCGGCATAGTAGTAGCCTGGGTCGCCGTAGCCGTATTTCGACTGCTGCTTCATATCGACCTGGGTGAGGGCGACGCCGGCCAGGTGGGCGCCGGTGCCCGATAGGAGCCGGAACGCCGCCTCGATCGCGTGCTGCGGCGTTTTGCGCCAGTGCGCGAGGAAGACCACTGCGTCGGCCTTTGGAGCCAGCACGCGGGTGTCAGCCACAGGCAGAACCGGAGCCGTGTCCAGGATAACAAGGTCGTAGGACTCCCGCAGCTGCTCAAGCAGGCGATCCATGGCCGCCGACCCAAAGACGTCTCTGGGGGTCAGGCTGGACTTGGCCAGGGGCAGCAGCCGCACGCCGGTGACACTGTCGATCGTCGTCACCTCTTCAAGGGTGGCCTCCCCGGCCAGGACTTCGATGAGGCCGCGCTGAGGCTCGGCGCCAAACATCCGGTTCACGGAGCGCCGGCGCAGGTCGCAATCGACCAGGATCACGCGATTGCCCTGTTGGGCGGCGGAGCGAGCCAGACAGACAGAGGTGGTCGTCTTGCCTTCGCCCGGAAGCGCCGAGGTGATCGCCACAATCTTCACGGCTTCGCCAAGGCGTGAGTACATCACTGAGGCGCGCAGGTTCCGGAACGCCTCGGCGAAACTCGAAAGGGGCTTTTCCACCACATAGTCGATGGGTGAGCCGACGCGGCCTTCGGCGACCGAGGCGAGCAGCGGAATCGCGCCGAGATACGAGACATCCAGGCGCTGTTCAACGTCCTCGGCCGTGGCGAGGCCGGCGTCGAGCATCTCCGCCAGGATCACCGCGCCCACGCCGCAGCCGAGCGCGAGGACCAGGCCCAGCGCCAGGTTGAGCGGAACCTTCGGCGAGCTCTGGCCGGTCGGGATGGTGGCCTCGGAGACCACCCGAGCATCGGACTGCTCGATGCCCTGCTGCGAGCTCGTCTCCTTGTACCGGTTCAGATAGCTCTCATAGAGGGTGCGCGAGGCTTCGGCGGTCCGTTCCAACTCATTGAGGCGCACCAGAGCCTGGTTGTTGCCGGCCAGGGTGCCGCGGGCGCTGGAGAGGCTGCCGCCGATGGCGCCGGCGCGTTGGCGTGACACCTGCACCTTGGCCTCAAGATTGGAGATGATCCGCTGGATCTCGGCCTGAATTTGGGCGTCGATGTCTGAAAGCTGGCGGTTGGCGGTCAGCATCTCGGGGTGGCGATCGCCATATCGCCCTTGCAGGTCAGCGACCCGCGAGCTCACGGTGGCGCGCTGCTGGCGAAGTTGTTGGATGACGGGGGAGCTCAGGGCTTCGCCCAGGTCGTCACCGGTCGAGCCGCGCGCCAGCTGGCTGCGGGCTGTCGAGAGGCGAGCCTCGTCCTCGGCCACCTGAGCACGGGCCTCGGCCAGGCTCTGATTGTAGTTGGAGATCTCGGTTTCGGTCAGGTTCGTGCCGGCGGCGCTCAGCAGATTGTTGTTGATCCTGTACTGCTGGACGGCGGCCTCGGCGCTCAGCACCTGTTCGCGCAGACCTTCCAGGCGCGAGTTCAGCCAGTTGGTCGCCTGCTGCGTCGCATCGAACTTCGCTTCGAGCTGCTCAAGCAGGTAAAGTTCGGCGAACTTGTTGGCGATCGTCGCGGCCTTGGGGGCGCTCTCCGCCTCGAAGCTCACATTGATCACATAGGTCAGACCAGAGCGGCGCACGGCCAAGCGGCTCAGCACGCTATTGACCACCCGCTCATGGGCCTTCTGCTCTGCGACCGCGGAGTCCTGCGCCTCGGGGGGAGAGACGGTTGCGATGGTTGAGCGGATGGCTTGCCGCGCGGTGGCGACCAGTCCCGGCGACCGGAGCGCCGGGTTGAATTCTGGGTCCTTGTCCAGTTGAAGGGCGTTGACGACGCGCTCGGCTAGACGGCGAGATTTCAGAATCTCGACCTCAGTATCCACCACACTGGAATCGGCCGGCAGCCCCGAAAGCACAGCCTCAACATTGACGACCTGTTCAGCACGCGTGTCGAGCATGACATTGGCGGTGGCTGTGTACATGGGCGTCGCAGTCATGGTGACCAGGACAACGGCGAGAAAGACGAGGGCCGCGACGGCGGCCATAAGGCGGGCGCGACGCCGGAACATGTTCGCCAGACGCCGAAGATCGAACTGGTCGGCCAAGCCGCCCCCACGCCGAGCCCCGGGGCCGCCCCCAGCGTCTTCAAAACCGGGCTCTGCGTTGGATTGTGTAAAAGCGTTCATCGAAGGCGATGTCCCGAAACTGGCTTGCTGCTACGGGGGCGTGCAAAGCCAGGGCCATGTTGAGGCCGAACTAAGCCGGGAAAGTGACGGCCAAGCCCTGAGGCCTGGCCGTCCCGATCAGAACTGCAAGGTGAGCGTCGCGCCCAGCTTGTTGACCTTGAAGTCGTTGCCGCCGTCGGCGCCGCCCGAGCTCTGGTCGAAGTAGCTGTACGCCACGGTCAGGCCGGCATAGCGGTTCAGAAGGTAGGTGCCGCTGACACCCAGATTCAGGCGGTCGTCATCGCGGTCAACGCCCTCATACTCGTCCTGGCCATAGGAGGCCTGGCCGGTGAGGATGATGTTGCGCATGAGCTCATGGTCAACTTGGGCGCCCACATTGGTCGACAGATAGCCAGACGAGCCGGGGATGCCGCTGTCTTCCACGGTGCGCGAGCCAGTCAGCGACACGGTCGTCAACTGGGTGGGGAACCACTCGACTTGAGCGCGGGCGCCGAGACCCTCAAGCTCATCAAAGCGGGGATCGTCATATTCCTGCGTGATGTAGCCTACGCCGACCTCGCCGCGCACAAGGGCGCCGAGTTCGAAGTTGGCGCCCACCAGGGCCTGGGTCCCCTCTGAGTCGCGAGTCAAGGCGACGGCCGGCGGCGTCAGATCGTATTCGCGCCAGTTGCGGCTGACCTCAACGAACAGCGCTGTGGCGGGACTGACCGCATAATCGGCGCGAGCTGTCACGGCGTGCACCTTGCGGTCTCGGTCGTCCTGCTCGATGGGGGTTCCGGCGGCGGTACGACCATCTTCGTAGTCGTATTCGCGAATATCGTACCGGCCAGACACGCGGAGACGGTTGAACTCGTGGCTCAAGCCCACATTGGCTGACGCCAGATCGTACTGAATGGGGGCCGTCGACGCCTGGGGCGTGCTCGACGAGGTCCGCGGCTCGGTCATGCGGGACCAGTCGGCGCCTGCTGCGATCTGAGTGGCGCGACTGACGTCCAGACGGCCTGACGCCCCGACGGTATAGTCGTCGGTGTCTTCAGACCCGTTGTCCTGGTAGCGATTGATCGAAGCCCGCGCCCGCGCCTGCAACGCGTGCCGCGACCAGCCGGAGTTCAGCGAAATCTCGGGCTGAACGCGCCAGATCAGGTCGTCGGTCTCATTGGTCGCGACGCCATAGATGTTGTCGTTGTGTTCGGCCGTCACCGAAACCTTCGGATACGCCATGAAAGTCCCCAGGCGAAGGCCGAGGGCTTCGTAGCCCTCATGGGGCCGCTGGCGAACGCTGATGTTTCGGTCGCGGGCGAAGTTGCTTTCGGCGCCGGAAACTTGATTAAGCGCGCCGCGCGCTGTCTGCGCCTCGGCGGCCGGTGTGAAGCCGGCGGCGACAGCGATCGCCGCGCTCGCCGCAAGTACGCGCTTGTTCGCAGTCACGATCGACACCTCAGATTAGACCGCACCGAAAGGGGCGGGGAATGGAAAAACAGAAATGTTGGGAAGGCGGGGCGCGCGCGCCCCGCCTCAGGTCACAATTACGGATAGGTGACGCCGCCGCCGCCGCCGCCG
>NZ_JAUSLG010000021.1 GCF_030646615.1 Phenylobacterium sp.
CTCGGGCAGGCCTTCGAGGAAGTCGCCCAGCTCCGCGGCTTCGGCCGCGGCCTGGATGTCGGCGGCGCTCGCCTCGGGCCGGGCGAAGGCGATATTGGCCCGCAGGGTGTCGTTGAACAGGGCCACGTCCTGCGGCACCAGCGCCACAGCGCGGCGCAGGGCCGACTGACGGGCCTGACGCAGATCGACCCCGTCCAGGAGCACCGCGCCGCCCTGCGGGTCGATCAGGCGCAGGGCCAGGCGCACGGCGGTGGTCTTGCCTGCGCCGGATGGCCCGACCAGGGCCACGGTGGTTCCTGGCTCGGCCACGAAGCTGACATCCAGCAGGCCCTGGCTGCGGGCGTCGTGGCGGAAGGCGACATCGCGGAATTCCAGCCGCGCCCCCTGGGGCGCCGCCGGCGGCAGGTCCCGGGCGTCGGCGGCGTCGATGATGTCCGGCGTCCGACCGGTCAGGGCCACCAGCTGCTCCATGTCGATGAAGGCCTGGCGGATCTCGCGATAATTGAAGCCCAGCATGTTGAGCGGCGCATAGATGCCGATCAGCAACAGGATGGCCATGGTCACGTCGCCGATCCGCATGGTCCCGGCCGCCACCTCCAGGCCCGCCAGCACGGTCATCACCGCCAGGCCGAGATTGAGGATCACCGCCTGGGCGCCGTTCAGCAGAGACAGCGAGGTGTTGGCCTTCACCGCCGCGCCCACATAGGTGTCCAGCGCCTGGCCATAGGCGCCCACGGCGCGGGTTTCGGCGCCGAAGGTCTTCACGGTCTCGAAGTTGATCAGGGCGTCCACCGACAGGCCCGCGGCGCGGGCGTCGGCCTCGTTGAGCTCCCGGCGATGGGACAGCCGCCAGTCGGTGATCTTGAAGGTGACGATGGCGTAGATGACCACGGTCAGCAGGGCCGTGGCGGCGAACCGCCAGTCCAGCCGCACCACCATGACCCCCATGGCCAGCACCAGCTCCACCGCTGTAGGCCCGAGATTGAACACCACGCTGCGGATCAGGAAGTCGGTGGAGCGCGCGCCCCGCTCGATCACCCGGGCCAGGGTTCCGGTCTGTTTGCTCTGGTGGAAGTCCAGGGACAGGGAGACCGCATGGCCAAACCCCTCGACCGCCGCCCGCGCCATGGTCGCCTGGGAGACGGCGGTGAACACCGCATCGCGGGCGAAGGGCGCGCAGGCCGACAGCAGGCGCAGCCCCGCAAAGGCCAGGGCCAGGGCGACGAAACCGCCGCCGATCACCACCACCCCGCCTGGAACCGACAGGGTGTTGATCGCCTCCCCCAGCATCACCGGCGAGATCACCGCCGCCAGCTTGCCGATCAGCACCAGCACCACCGCGGCGGTCAGGCGCAGGCGCAACTGCGGCGCGCCCGACCGCATGACCAGACGGCCAAGATCGGCCATGGCCGGCCAGAACCGGAAATCCGGGGCAAGCGCCAGGTCGCCGCTGTTGCGGCCGCGAGCCAATCCTGGCGGGTTCAAGCCAACACTCCGGTCAATCGAGCAATAGCGTCGACTGGACGCCGCCGCCGGGGGTTAGCCAATCAATGCGAAGGCCAGATGACGTGGCGCGCGCGGTGAAGGCCCCGCGCTCCGGCGGCGCAGCCGGCGTCGCGTCCACCTGGGCGGTCAGGACCATCTGCTCGCCCATGACGTCGATACGGTGCGGCCCTGGCGGCACGGGCGCGCCGAAGGGCAGGCTGAACCGCCCCTGGGCGTCGGTGGCGCCATCGGTGGACACCGGTCGACCATCGATACGAACCGACAGGCCGATCTCGGGCATGGCGCGGCCAGACACCACCGCGCCGCCCTCCTCGTCGAAATCGAAGGCCAGCAGGCGCGGCTCGGCAGGGCCTTCGGCGCCTCCCGCTGGGGGCGGCGACACCACGGCGCCAGCGCCAGCCCGCAGAAGCACCAGGCGATCATCCGGGAGGACCAGCTGATAGCCCTCGGCCTGGACCGTGCGTTCGCCCAACATCATCGAAAGGCCAAAGATCTGCGGCGCGTCGGCCAGGGGCAGGCCGATCCGCCAGGCGCCTTGCGCGTTGGCCTCTGTCATCCGCACCTCGCCCTCGGGCGTCGCCAGCCGGACCCGGGCCGATGGCGCGGCGCGGCCGATCAGCACCCGGCCCGCCCCTTCCCGGATCACGCCGGTCCCCTGGGGCGGGGCGGTATAGGTGGCCTGGGCCGGGGGCTCGCGGTTGAGGCCCACGCCGGGATTCACCTGCGACTCGCCGCACCCCCCCAGGAGCAGGGCCAGGGCCAGGCTCGAGACGGCCGCACGGGGCAGGGTTTCCTTGAATCGCATCATGTCTGAGCCTAGCTACTCGGATTCCCGGCTCGCCCCAGCGGCCTGTCATTTTCCCGGAGGCACACATCCTATGGGCGCTTCGCCCGATCGCATCGAGTCCGTCTGTGTCTTCTGCGGCTCTTCTGACGCCGTGGAGCCGAGCTTCCTGGCCGACGCCGCAGACTTCGGCCGCGCCCTGGCGGCGGCGAATCTGCGCCTGGTCTATGGCGGCGGCGGCGTGGGCCTGATGGGCGCCTGCGCCCGGGCCGCCCATGAGGCCGGCGGGGACGTCCTGGGGATCATCCCGCAGTTCCTGACCAGCCGTGAGCGGGCCCTGGACGTGGTCGAGACCATCGTCGTGCGCTCCATGCATGAGCGCAAACAGATCATGTTCGAGCGTTCGGACGGCTTCGTGGTCCTGCCCGGCGGCATCGGCACCCTGGAGGAGATCATCGAGCTCCTGTCCTGGCGGCGCCTGGACCTGCATCGCAAGCCGGTGGTCTTCTACAGCCCTGATGGGTTCTGGGACCCGCTGTTCCAACTGCTGCAGCACACGGTGGACGCGCGCCTGACGCCGCCGGACTTCATGGATAGCTGGGCCGTGGCGAGCCGTGTGGCGGATATCCTGCCCCTGATCAATGCTCGGCTGGCCGCCGGAGATGACGACGAGGCCCCGCTGACGGCCACCCGGATCACCTGAGTGGCCGCAGACGAAGGTCCGGACGGGGCGGCCGCCGCGGGCAGCCCGCCGCCTCAGTCGTCGCGGTGGACGCGCTCGCGGCGCTCGTGGCGCTCCTGGGCTTCCAGGCTGAGGGTGGCGATCGGACGGGCTTCCAGCCGGGCCAGGCCGATGGGCTCGCCGGTTTCTTCGCAATAGCCGTAGCTCCCGTCCTCAATCCGGCGCAGGGCTTCGTCGATCTTGGAAATCAGTTTCCGCTGGCGATCACGGGTACGCAATTCAAGCGCACGATCGGTGGCCGACCAGGCGCGATCAATATCATCCGGCAGGTTTTCAGTTTCGTTCTGGAGGTGCGAAAGCGTTTCGCGAGATTCACGGAGAATCTCTTCCTTCCAGTCATTCAACTTTTGTCGGAAATATTCGACCTGGCGGTCGTTCATGAACTCTTCGTCCTCAGACGGACGATATGAGTCTTCTTTAGCCAAGACAGTGGTCGACATAATCGATACCTCACGCCCCTGGACGTATCCCCGGAACTTGGGAGGCGGCTATATAGCAGAACTCCCAGGACATTCAACGCGACTCCCGTCGCGCCGGAAGAGCAGCAGAGCGGGCCATTTCGAGTTTGGCGAGTTCCACGGCCGCCCGCGTCTCGATCTCGTTGAGAACGCCTTCCAGGGCGGCATCTTCGGTCTGGTCACGCTCTTCGCGCACCGCACGGCCCAGGCGCTCCAGCTGGCTCATGGACAGGTCGCCCCCCACCAGGGCGATCTTCACCTCGTCCAGGACATCGAGGATGCGACCGGCCCGCCTGACGGCGCGGCGCTTGCGCTCCAGCGGACCGCCTGTTTCCTGCAGGGCGAGGAGAGCCCCCACCCCGCCCAGGGCCGAAACCCCCGCGGTGGGACCGGCTGCGGCGGTTGAGGCCACACCACCGGCGGCCGGCAGTTTGAACCCCTCGCCGCCCTGCGCGCCCCGGGTCCGGCCCGGACCTGAAGCGCCCCCTGCGCCGCCTGCACCACTGACTTTCATGCGACCCACACCACGCAGAATGAACTCAGGCGGGACCTTGGGTTCGGGGGCCTTAGGGTATGGTTAATGCCGGGCAATTTCTGCAGCTTGCCGCCTCGCCGCGGGCCCCGGCCGCCCTGCGTTAACTGTAATTGTTAGACTTTTGGCGCGCGCCCATCTGGCATGGTCGTCGCAAGGGCAGGTCCAGGTTCCTCATGCCCGGCGAGACTCCATGTCCCACCCGTTTCGACTGTTCAGCGCCATCCTGATCGCCGCCAGCCTGGCGGCCAGCCCTGCCCTGTCGGCGTCCCGCATCAAGGACATCGTCGAGTTCGAGGGCGTGCGCGACAACATGCTGGTGGGCTACGGCATCGTCGTCGGCCTGAACGGCACCGGCGACTCCCTGCGCAACGCCCCCTTCACCCGCCAGAGCCTGGAGGGGATGCTGGAGCGGATGGGGGTCAACACCCGCGACGCCAACATCAACACCAAGAATGTGGCCGCCGTCATGGTCACCGCTCGCCTGCCGGCCTTCGCCGCGGCGGGCTCGCCTGTGGACGCCACAGTTTCGGCCATGGGCGACGCCAAGAGCCTGCAGGGCGGCACCCTGCTGGTGACGCCGCTGATGGGCGCCGATGGCGAAGCCTATGCGGTGGCCCAAGGCACCGTCCAGACCGGCTCGATCTCGGCCGGCGGCGCCTCGGGCTCATCGATCTCCAAGGGCGTGCCGACCGCAGGCCGCATCGCCGGCGGCGCCCTGGTGGAGCGGGAGCTCGGCTTCCAGCTCGCCTCCATGGGCCAGATGCGCATGACCCTGCGCAATCCCGACTTCACCACCTCGCGCCGGATCGCCGAGGCGGTGAACCGCCAGTTCCCCGGCACGGCCTACGCCCAGAACCCGACCATCGTCGCGGTGCGCCCGCCGGCCGGCCACGACATGACCGCCTTCATGGCGCAGATCGAGAACCTCTCGGTCAATCCCGACACCCCGGCCAAGGTGGTCATCGACGAGGTGTCCGGCGTCATCGTCATGGGCGAGGCGGTGCGAGTCTCCACCGTGGCCATCGCCCAGGGCAATCTGACCATCCGCGTCCAGGAATTCCCCGCCGTGGTCCAGCCGGCGCCCTTCAGCCAGGGCGAGACCGTCGTCGTGCCCCAGACCCAGGTCGATGTAGAGGAAGAGAAGGGCAAGCAGTTCCTGACCGTCCGCAGCGGCGCCTCGCTCTCAGATCTGGTCGCCGGCCTCAACGCCCTGGGCGTCACGCCGCGGGACATGATCTCCATCCTGCAGACCATCAAGGCCGCGGGCGCCCTGCAGGCCGACATCGAGGTGATGTGATGAGCGCGCTTTCCCCGATCTCCGCCATCTCCCCTGCTCCGCAGGCCGCCGAGGGCGCCGCCAACACCGCCGAGCTCGCCAAACGCGGCCAGATCGAGAAGACGGCCAAGGACTTCGAGGCCGCCTTCCTGTCGATCATGATGCAGCAGATGTTCACCGCCACCGAGGTGTCCGCCCCGTTCGGCGGCGGCCAGGCGGAAAATCAGTTCCGCTCCTTTCTCACCGAGGCCTTCGCCAAGGAGACCACCAAGAGCGGAGGGGTCGGCCTGGCCGATACGGTGGCCCGCGAAATGTTGAAGCTTCAAGGCCTGGAGGAGTAGCCGCCATGGCGATCGCCGCGACGGACGCGCAGGACCGCGTCGAACAACTGGTCATGCTGACCGACCGCCTGACCGAGCTGGTGGCCAAGAGCGCCCAGGCCTTCGAGGAAGGCCGCCCGCACGAGGCCGCCGCCCAGCTGGACGAGACCACCCGGCTGGCCAATCTCTACCGGCATGAATCGGCGCGGGTGCGGGCCGATCCCGCCCTGGTGGCCGGCGCCCCCCTGGCCCAGCGCGCGCGCCTGGTCCGCGCCACCGAGGCCTTCGACGCCGTCCTCGCCCGCCAGGGCCGTGCCATCGAGGCGGCCCGCACGATCACCGAAGGCCTGGTCAAGGCCATCGCCGACGAGGTCACGGCCCAGCGCGGCCAGGCCGTGGGCTATGGTCCGCGCTCCAGCCAGACCACCAACAACACCGCCACCGCCATCACCCTGAACAAGCGCGCCTGATCCAAACGCTTGTTTAGCGCGCAGAGATGCGGCTAGTCTGACCCCGTCGCCGGGGGTTCCGGCGATCTACGTTCTCAGGGCGGGGTGTAATTCCCCACCGGCGGTAATGCCGGGTCTTCCAAGATCTGGACGAGCCCGCGGGCGCCTGTCGGCCTCACCGCCGCCAGGGACGAGCAGACCCGGTGTGATCCCGGGGCCGACGGTTAGAGTCCGGTTATGAGAACCGTTGGGCGACACCTTGAGGGCGCGTGCGCCCGCATGGTCCGTCCAGCGCGCCCCTGAGTCGTGGTTCATCCACCCGTCAGGGAAACGACCATGACCCAAGCTGCTTATGAACTCCCCACCGCCAATGGCGCCTACCGCGCCGGACGCATCGCGTTTGTCCAGTCCCTCTGGCATCGCGACATCGTCGACGAGGCCCATGCCGGCTTCACCGACGCCATGGCCGGGCGGGGCTTTGGCCCCGACCGCATCGACCGCTTCGAAGTCCCCGGCGCCTTCGAGATCCCGCTGCACGCCCAGAGCCTCATCCACACCGGCCGCTACGCCGCGGTGGTGGGCGCGGCCTTCGTGATCGACGGCGGCATCTACCGGCACGACTTCGTGGCCCAGACCGTCGTCGCCGCCCTGATGCAGGTGCAGCTCGCCACCCAGACGCCGGTCTTCTCCGTGGTCCTGACCCCGCACCACTTCCATGAGCACGAAGCGCATCACGACTTCTTCCACGCTCACTTCCGGAAGAAGGGCGCCGAGGCCGCCGAGGCCTGCGTGCTCACCCTGGAGAACCTCGCCAAGCTGGCCGCGTGAGGGGGCGTGATGGAAACCGATCACGCCCCGCCCGAGGGCTTCCTCCCGCATGACCGACGGAGCCCGCTGACCGAACCCTGGGAGCCCCTGTTTGTCCGCAGGACCGACACCGCCGTCATCCTGGGGCTCCGCGCGGGTCCGGCCCACGCCAACGGCCGGGGATTCGTGCACGGCGGTCTCCTGATGGCCCTGGCCGACAACGCCATGGGCCTGACCTGCGCCCACCTTCTCGCTGGGGACCGGTCGCTGGTGACGGTGAACCTGAACCTGGACTTCCTGGCGGTGGCCCAGCTTGGCCAATGGCTGGCGTTCGAGACCGACTTCGTGAAGCCGGGCTCGACCCTCTGCTTCGCCCAGGCCTTCGTGACCGCCGACGGCAAGCCGTGCGCACGGGCCAATGGCGTGTTCCGGGTCGTCAGCCGGGCCTGAGGCGGACCTCCCGTTCGACGCCGACGGCGGCGAGGAAATCGCGGTCGTGGCTGACGATGAGGAGCGCTCCGTCATAGTCCCGCAGCGCCACCTCGACCGCGGCCAGCGAGTCGAGGTCGAGGTGGTTGCTGGGCTCGTCCAGGATCAGCAGCTGCGGCGGCGTCTTGGCCATCAGCACGCAGGCCAGCGCCGCGCGCAGGCGCTCGCCGCCGCTGAGGCTGTCCACCCGCCGTCCGGCCGCGGCGTTGCGGAACAGGAAGCGGGCCAGGGCCGCATGAGCGGCATTGACGTCGGCGTCCGGGTTCAGGCGCAGAAAGGCCTCCAGCAGGGTCTCCTGGGGCCGCAACAGGGCGGTCTGCTGATCGAACACGGCGGCCGCAACCCATAGCCGCGCCGAGCCGGCCTGCGGGGCGATCTCGCCGGCGGCCAGCCGCAGCAGGGTCGTCTTCCCCGAGCCGTTGGGGCCGGCGATGGCGACACGCTCTGGCCCCGTGATGTCCAGGGACAGACCCGTAAACAGGCTTCGCCCATTGGGCAGGCTGTGGGCGACCCTGTCGAGGGACAGGACGCGGCGCCCGGCCGCCAGCCCGCAGGACGGCAGGTCGAAGCCGAGCCGCCGCACCTGCTCGACCGCCCCTTGCGCCTCGGCGAGCCGCGCGCTCAGGGCCTCGCGGCGGCGTTCAGCCAGCAGGTTCTGCTGGCCGCCGGAATTCTCCGCCTGCTCGGCCCGGGCGCCCAGCAGGATCTTCGGCTCGCTGCCCCGCGCGGCGAAGCGCCGGCCGCCCGCATCCCGCCGCGCCTTGCGCTCCCGTTCGGCCTGGGCCTCGCGGCCGGCGCGGGCCAGGTCGCGGGCCGCACTTTCGAGGGCCTGTTCGGCGGCGGCCTCTTCCTGCGCCCTGCGCTCGGCATAGAGGTCGTAGTTCCCGCCATAGAGCCGCGCCCCCAGGCCCGAGAGCTCCACGATGCGGTCGGTCTGGCGCAGCAGGTCGCGATCATGGCTGACCACGATGGCCCCGCCCCGCCACTGGCCCAGCACATCGGCGACCAGCGCCCGCGCCCCGGCGTCGAGATTGTTGGTCGGCTCATCCAGGATCAGCAGGTCCGGCGCCTGGACCAGCAGGCCGGCCAGGGCCGCCCGCGTCGCCTCCCCGCCGCTCAGACTGGCGGCCGGGCGCTGGGGATCGAGCCCTGCCAGGCCGACCCGAACCAGGGCCGCCTCGAGACGCGACGGCAGGGTCCAGTCAGCGTCGGCGACATCGTCCTCGTCGCCGGCGCCAGCTTCAAGCCGCACCAGCCGCGACAGAGGTTCGCCGAGCCCCATGAGATCGGCCGCCCGGGCGCCCGGCGGCGGCTCCACCATCTGGCGCAGCACGCCGACGCGCCCCTGGATCGAGACGGCGCCGGTTGCCGGCGTCAGCTCGCCGAGGATCAGGCGGATGAGGGTGGTCTTGCCCACCCCGTTGCGGCCAACCAGGCCGGTGCGCTCAGGCCCGAAGGCCAGGGTCAGGTCGTCGAGAAGCCGACGGCCGTCAGGGGTGCTGTAGGACAGGCGATCGAGGGTGACGAAGGGCGCAGACATGCGAGGAGACCGTGGCGACGTGGACAGGCAGGGCGGTGCGGATGTCGGTCGCGGCGCGCATGTCGGTCTCTCCTCTCAGTTGGCGCCTTGCATGTAGTCGTCGCCGGGCCGGCGCGCAAATTCGGCGCGAGTCGCCGGCCTGCGCCGTTGCGCTGTGGCGCCGCGCCGACCTAACCTCCGCCCTCCATCGCATCTGGGGGTCCGTCTCGTGAAAATCCGTTCCATTCTGCTCGCTGGCCTGTTGTCCACGGTCGCCGGCGCCGCCCTCGCCCAGACTCCGGCGCAGATGCACGAGGCCGCCATCGTCCTCGACACCCACTTCGACACCCCCGCCAACTTCGCCGCCCGCGGCTGGAGCATCATGGACCGCCACGACTACGCCGTGGACGGGACCCAGGTGGACTATCCCCGCATGGTCGAGGGCGGGGTCGATGGCGGGGTGTTCGTCGTCTTCACCCCCCAGAGGGGGCGCGACGCCGTGGCCGACATGTGGTCGCGCGACCACGCCCTGACGCGCACGGCCGAAATCCTGCAGATGACGGCCCGCCACCATGAACACTTCGTCCTGGTGACCACCCCGGCCCAGGCCCGTGAGGCCCTGGCCCGGGGCAAGAAGTTCGTCTTCATCAGCCTGGAGAACGGCGCCCCGCTCGCCGGCGACCTGTCGCTGATGGAGACTTTCTACAAGCTGGGCGTGCGGATGATGGGTCCGGTCCACTTCGCCAATAACGCCCTGGCCGACTCCTCCACCGATCCGGGGGGGCCGGAATGGGGCGGCCTGAGCGAGGCCGGCAGGGCTTTCGTCAGCCACGCCAACGACTTGGGAATCGTCATCGATCCCAGCCACGCATCGGACGCCGCCCTGGACCAGATGCTGGAGCTGTCGCGGGCGCCGCTGGTGCTCTCCCATTCAGGGGTCAAGGCGGTCTATGACCATCCGCGGAACATCCCCGACACCCTGTTGCGAAAGCTGGCGGACAAGGGCGGCGTCATCCAGATCAACGCCTTCTCCGGCTATATGATCGAGACCCCGCGCATCCCCGAACGCAACGCGGCCCTAGCCGCCCTGACCCAGAAGTACGGCCAGCCTGTGGAGGTGAAGCCTGAACAGCGCGAGGCCTATCTGGCCGAACGAGCGGACATCGAGGCGCGATATCCCCTGCCCCGGGCCAATATGGACGACCTGATGAAGCACATCCTGCATGTGGTGGAGACTGTCGGGATCGACCATGTGGGCCTGTCCGGCGACTTTGACGGCGGCGGCGGCATCGAAGGTCTGGAAGACGTGACGGCCTTTCCCGCCCTGACCGAACGCCTGGTGGCGGCCGGCTTCACCCAGGACGATCTCGACAAGTTCTGGGGCGGAAATGTCCTGCGGGTGATGGAGCAGGTCCAGGCGGCGGCGACCCGCTGACCTCTTTGTTCCCGGCTTGTTCTCGTGTTATCTCTGAGTCCCGGCACTACATAGAAACCGGCTGTCTGGAACCTGGGCGGCCGGCAGGGTTTCCAGGACAATCATGGCCGATCAGCTGAACTTCATCCGCGTGCGCGGCGCGCGGGAGCACAACCTCAAGGACGTCAATGTCGACATCCCGCGGGGCGAGCTGGTGGTGCTCACGGGGCTGTCCGGCTCGGGCAAGAGTTCGCTGGCCTTCGACACCATCTATGCCGAGGGTCAGCGCCGCTATGTGGAGAGCCTTTCGGCCTATGCCCGCCAGTTCCTGGAGCTGATGAGCAAGCCGGATGTGGACCTGATCGAGGGCCTCTCGCCGGCCATCTCCATCGAGCAGAAGACCACCAGCCGCAATCCGCGCTCCACCGTCGGCACGGTCACCGAGATTCACGACTATATGCGCCTGCTGTGGGCGCGGGTCGGCATCCCCTATTCGCCGGCCACCGGCCTGCCCATCGAGAGCCAGACCGTCAGCCAGATGGTCGACAAGCTGACCGCCCTGCCCGATGGCGAGCGGCTCTATCTGCTGGCGCCGGTGATCCGCGGCCGCAAGGGCGAGTACCGCAAGGAGATCGCCGAGTGGCAGCGGGCGGGCTTCCAGCGCCTGAAGATCGACGGCACCTTCTATCCGATCGAGGACGCGCCCACCCTCGACAAGAAGTTCAAGCACGACATCGACATCGTGGTGGACCGGCTGGTCACCCGGGGCGACCAGGAAAGCCGCTACGCCGACAGCCTCGAGACCGCCCTGCGCCTGGCCGACGGCATCGCCACGGCCGAATGGGCCGACGTGGCCGAGGGCGAGGCCGAGCCCCGGCGGATCATCTTTTCCGAGCGGTTCGCCTGCCCGGTCTCGGGCTTCACCATCAGCGAAATCGAGCCCCGGCTGTTCTCGTTCAACAACCCCTTCGGCGCCTGCCCGGCCTGTGACGGCCTGGGCGCCAAGCTCGCCTTCGACGCCGACCTGGTCATTCCCGACAAGGACAAGCCCCTGCACAAGGGCGCGGTCGCCCCCTGGTCCAAGGGGCCCTCGCCCCTCTACACCCAGACCCTGCAGGCCCTGGCCCGTCACTACGATTTCTCGATGGACGAGCCCTGGTGGAAGCTGCCCGACGCGGCCAAGGATGTGGTCCTGCATGGCTCCAAGGGTCAGAAGATCCACTTCGTCTATGACGACAACGCCCGCAAGTACGAGGTCAACAAGACCTTCGAAGGCGTCCTGCCCAACCTGGAGCGCCGCTGGCGGGAGACCGATTCGGCCTGGGTGCGCGAAGAACTGGGCCGCTTCCAGTCGGAGACCCCCTGCGAGGTCTGCCACGGCTACCGCCTGAAGCCCGAGGCCCTGGCGGTGAAGATCGACGGCCGCCACATCGCCGAGGTCTCGCGCCTGTCCATCCAGCACGCCCGGGAGTGGTTCACCGCCCTGGAGCAGAGCCTCAGCGACAAGCAGATGGAGATCGCCCGGCGGATCCTGAAGGAGATCAATGATCGCCTGCGGTTCCTGGTGGATGTGGGACTGAACTATCTCAACATGTCACGCAATTCCGGCACCCTGTCCGGCGGCGAGAGCCAGCGCATCCGCCTGGCCAGCCAGATCGGCTCGGGGCTCACCGGCGTGCTCTACGTGCTGGACGAGCCCTCCATCGGCCTGCACCAGCGCGACAACACCCGGCTGCTGAACAGCCTGCGCGGCCTGCGCGACCTGGGCAATTCGGTGCTGGTGGTCGAGCATGACGAAGAAGCCATCCTGACGGCCGACTATGTGATCGACATGGGGCCGGCCGCCGGCGTCCATGGGGGCATGATCGTCGCCGAGGGCACCCCTGAGCAGGTGATCGCCAATCCCAAGAGCGTGACGGGCCAGTACCTGTCGGGCGCGCGCGAGATCGCCGTGCCGCGGGATCGCCGGCCGATCTCCAAGAAGAAGATGGTCCGCATTATCGGGGCCAGCGGCAACAATCTGAAGGACGTGACGGGCGAGATCCCCGTCGGCGTCTTCACCTGCATCACCGGCGTCTCCGGCGGCGGCAAGTCGACCTTCACCATCGAGACCCTCTACAAGGCCGCGGCCCGGCGCCTGCACAACGCCAGCGACGCGCCGGCCCAGCACGAGCGGATCGAGGGGCTGGAGAACTTCGACAAGGTCATCGACATCGACCAGTCCCCCATCGGCCGCACGCCGCGGTCTAACCCAGCCACCTATACCGGCGCCTTCCAGCCGATCCGCGACTGGTACGCCGGCCTGCCCGAGGCCAAGGCCCGCGGCTATGGACCGGGGCGGTTCTCGTTCAACGTCAAGGGCGGCCGCTGCGAGGCCTGCCCGGGCGATGGGCTGATCTCGATCGAGTTGCTCTTCCTGCCCGACGTCTACGTCACCTGCGACGTCTGCAAGGGCAAGCGCTACAACCGCGAGACGCTGGAGATCCTGTTCAAGGGCAAGTCGATCGCCGACATCCTCGACATGACCGTCGATGAGGCGGCCGACTTCTTCAAGGTCGTGCCGCCGGTGCGGGACAAGATGGAGACCCTCAAGCGCGTGGGCCTGGGCTACATCCACGTCGGCCAGCAGGCGACCACCCTGTCAGGGGGCGAGGCGCAGCGGGTCAAGCTGTCGAAGGAGTTGAGCCGCAAGGCCACGGGGCGCACCCTCTACATCCTCGACGAGCCGACCACGGGCCTGCATTTCGAGGACATCAAGAAGCTGCTCGAGGTGCTCCACGAACTGGTCGACCACGGCAACACCGTGGTGGTCATCGAGCACAATCTGGACGTGGTGAAGACGGCCGACTGGATCATCGACTTCGGCCCCGAGGGCGGCGACGGCGGCGGCGAGATCGTCGGCGTTGGCTCACCCGAGAAGATCGCGGGCATCGCCGGCAGCTGGACCGGCCGCTACCTCGCCGAGGTGCTCAAACGGCACCGCGACCGCGCCGGCGAGCGGCGCAAGCGGGCCTGATCGCCCGCTCGCGCGCCCCGGGGCGTCAGTCGAACGTCGATGCCGGGCCGCTCGCGCCGACCAGGCCGCGGTAGATCGACGGCGCCGGGCAGAGCATGATCAGCATCAGGAACGGCGCGGGGATCATCGCCAGCAGCTGATAGACCAGCACCATCGGCGTGAAATAGGTCTGCAGCGACGTCATGTCCGGCGAGAAGATGCCGCTGGCCGCGCCGAAGCCGCCGCCGACGACGATCACGACCAGCAGCAGGATCGCATAGACCGCGATATAGGCGATGATCGCCAGGATGAAGGCCAGCAGATAGGCCCCGAGCATCGGCCAGACGTGGCCCTTGGTCAGCTTCCACGAACCGAAGATGTTGATGCGGCCGGTGGCGAAGGTCTGCGCGCTGGCCAGCGACAGGCGCACCGCCATCATCACGAACAGCGCCAGCAGAACGCAGCCGGCGACGATCCCGATCAGGGTCGCCACGCCGGTTCCCCAGGCGGCCGCCGATACAGCCGCCAGAACGCCCACGGCAACGGCCCCGACCAGGTAGACCAGGAAGAACAACAGTCCGAGCAGGATCATGACGGCGATCTGCCGAAGTTCATCCGCGCCGAACGCGATCCACGCCAGCTTGCGATCACTCGGACGAAGCATCATCCGGTTCACGGCGGCGTAGAGGATGCCGTAGAACAGCAGGCCACAGGGGATGATCACCGCGTAGAGGATCCCGATCGGCTTGAGCGCCTCCAGCGCGGCCTTGGGGTCGGACCCGGTCGCCGGCGGCTGGGTCTGCAGCGCCACGAGGCCGGGACCGGCGAACACGATCATCAACACGACCATCGCCAGTGAAAGAACTCCCAGGATCGGGATCCAGATCAGCAGAGTCCTGAAATTTTCACGGCCCTCGCGAAATCCGCTGAAGGCCGCATCTGTCGCCGAAAACATGCCAATCGCTCCCCAAGGCCGCGGACGCTCCAGCGACCGCCCCTGCCACCCTCAAGGGAGCATCCCTCGTCGCCGGAGGCAAGCGAGGCGCTGGCGCCGCAGGGTTGTGCAAAATCGTCACGCGCGGGCCGCGCGCGCCGTCTAGGCGATGACACGGCGCGTGTGTCGTGCTCTAAATACCAGTATCTGGTTTGGTGACGCGAGATCCCATGCCGCACTCATTCCCCTGGGGGTCCCTGTGAAAGTTCTTCTGCTTACGCTTGTAGCCGCCGCCTCGATCGCCACCGCCGTGGCCGCCGAGGATCAAACGCCGCCGACCGCGCCCGAGGCCGTGCCGGCCCCCGTGGCCGCGCCCGTGGCCAGGAAGGACCCCAACGAGCGCGTGTGCAAGACCTCGCCGGTGATCGGCTCGCGGGTCCCCAGCCGCACCTGCATGACGCGGGCGGATTGGGAAGCGCGCGCCAAGGCCGACCGGGCGGACCTCGAAGCCGCCCAGCGCTCCGGCCTGGCGACCTGCGGCACCAAGCCCTGCTCCTGATCGCCTGACATGATCCTCTACGGCGAGCGCAACCCGGCGCCCAATCCGCGCCGGGTGCGCATCTTTGTCGCCGAAAAGGGCATCGACCTGCCCGAGACCCGGGTCAACCTGCGCCTGCGCGAACACAAGTCCGACGAGCACCGCGCCCGCAATTCCCTGGGCCAGGTGCCGACCCTGGTGCTCGACGACGGGACGGCGATTTCCGAGAGCGTCTCGATCTGCCGCTATCTGGAAGGCCTGCATCCCGCCCCGGCCCTGTTCGGATCGACGGTGCGGGAGCAGGCCCTGGTGGACATGTGGATCCGCCGCGTCGAGTTCCAGCTGACGGTCCCGGTCGGCATGTTCTGGCGTCACGCCCATCCCCTGACCGCCGCCCTGCTGACGCAGTTCCGGGACTTCGGCGAGTCGAACCGCGAGACCTATGGCCGGGTTTGCGCCTGGCTCGACGGCGACCTGGCCGACGGCCGTCCCTGGCTGGCCGGCGACGGCTTTTCGATGGCCGACATCGTCGCCCTGACCACGATCGACTTCGCGACCTTCACGGGGCTGGAGCCTCCGGCGGACCTGCCGTGGCTGAAGGCCTGGCATGACCGGGCCGCGGCGCGGCCCAGCGCGTCGGCCTAGACCGAGGGCGCCTTGAGCCGGCGATAGGCTGCCGCGGGCGGGGCGTAGAAGATCACGAACACCAGCACGATCAGCAGGGCCTGCAGGGCCAGCTGCAGCAGGAGCTCGCCCAACCCGCGCAGCGCCAGGGCGGGCGTCAGGTTGGTCAGGTCGGGACTGGCCAGCTCGCCCATCAGCGAAAAGCCGCCCGTGACCTTGGCCAGGACCAGGCTCAGCGTCAGGGCCATGATCACCACCAGGATCGCGTAGAGGATGGTCAGGACCAGCGTCAGCAGCAGGCGCCAGAACTGGCCCAGCGTCAGCCGCCAGGCGGCGCCCAGCCGGAAATGATGCTCGGCGAAGGTCATCACCCCCGCCAGCGCCAGCCGCACCGCGAGCCAGCCCAGCAGCACGACGCCGCCGATAGACCCGACGAAGGTCACCAGGCCGTGCAGACCGCCGGCGCGGCTGGCCAACACCACCACCGCCGCGCCATAGACACCGCTGGCCAGGCCGAAGATGACGATGACCATCAGGCTGACAAGGAACATGCGCAGTTCGTCCGCGCCGATCTTCAGATGGGCGAAACCCTTGTCCTCGGGCGTCAGCACGGTGCGGTAGACGGCGGTGACCAGCATGATCAGCATGGCCATGGCCAGCGGAACGATCACCAGGATCGGCGGACCGAACCGGGCCAGGAGCTCGCCGTAGTCGCGCTGCACGCCAGTCGCCTCGACCGTCGCCAGATTGCCCAGGTTCGGCACCAGCAGGATCAGGATCATCCCCAGCAGGCACAGCAGGTAGAAGCCCGTCCAGGCCAGAATCAGGCCCGGCCGTTCGCGGATGATGCGGAAGCCCTCGAAGGCCGTGTCGGATGGCGACAGGGTCATTGGCCCGCGTCTCCCCGCAGACGACGATAGATATAGGACGTCATACCGACCGAGATCGGTTGGTAGAGAAAGATCGAGACCGCGCTGGAGATGCCGCTGGTCCAGGGCGCCAGGTCAGGACTTCCCGTGATCCGCGTGAAGGTCCAGGCGAGGATATGCAGCATCAGAACCGGCAGATAGATCACCAGCCCGGCCAGGGTGAGCGGAAGGACCGCCCCACGTGTCAGCTTGAACGGCGCCCACAGGCGGATCCGGTTGTCGGCGGCGGTGGCGGCCAGGGTCATCGACAACCGCGTGGCCAGCCACCACAGGATCACCAGGCAGAGGCCGAGGCCCAGGTAGAACACCGCCTTGTCCGTCGGGCTGAGGCCGGCCATCCATTGTTCGGAGGTCGCCGCCCCCGTGGGGCCCAGCAGCAGGAGAAGGCCGATCGACACGGCGAAGGTCGTCACCACGGCGGCGGCCAGGAACACCAGCCCGACCAGCAACGAGGCGCCCAGGATCCGCGTCTCCAGCCCTCGCCATTGCAGACCCAGCGGACCCAGCGGCCCGGTCGCCGCGCCGGCGTGGTCCGCCATGGCGACGCCGTAGAGACCGCCCTGGATCATCACATAGGCCAGGCCATAGATCGCCATGATGGCGACAGCCGACGGACTGACAGGCGCGCCGGCGGTAAGGAAGTTGGGCGGCGAGGTCGTCGCCAGGGCCAGGATCGCCGCCGCCGCGATGATCAGCGGGCCGATCACCCTGGCCACGTTGGCGCGCCAGAACTCGAAGCCCTCGGCCACTGCTGTCCGGACCGAAAAACGCGCCTGCGACATACGACCCCTCGCGCCCCCGGCGCGCATAGTTTCCGGCCGACTTAAACCCTGCTTCGGGCCCTGTGGCGACAGGATTTGCGAGCCCGGCGCGAAGAGTCCGCCGGACGCCGCCTAAACGGTCGCTTCGGGCGTTCCGCGTAGCTGTCGATAGGCCTCGGCCCAGGGCGCGGTGAAGATCACCGCGACCAGGGTGGCCAGAATGCTGCCCACGATGGCGCCGACGACGATCCAGGGCGCCAGCGCATGCATCCAGACGGTCGGGTCCTGGTTGAAGAAGGCGGTCAGGCGCTCCTCGGTCCAGCCGCCGGACATCGCGCCCGCGCCGATCACCGCGACCACGCAGATCACGATGATCAGGCCGATGATCATTTCGGCGATGATCATCAGCGCGACCAGAATCAGGCCGACCAGCAGGATCCGCCAGCTGTTGCCGCTGGTCATCTTCCACGACTCGATCAGGCGGAATTTCGATTCCGCGAAAGTCATCGGAAAGGCCAGACAGAACCGGACGAACAGGAACGCCAGCACCGCGTAGACCGGCAGCATGGCCAGCCGCATCATCGCCAGCTTCATCATCGGGTCGTCGTGCGGACCGGCTATGACCGTCACAGGCACGAGTATGGCCATCATGATCATCATGAGCGCGAAGACGATGATCCCGACCACGATGAACAGCAGGCCCAGCCACAGTTCGCGCGCGCCCAGCCGCAGATGGAACCAGCTCTTCTCCTGGGGAAACAGGACCGCGCGGAAGATCGCGCCGGTCAGCACCATGCGCACGATCAGTCCGGTCAGGATCAGCACCGGGATCAGCCCGAGCGCCGAGCCGATCATCGGCATGATCATCTCGGGCGTCGGCTCTACGCCGCGCTGGGCGGCCTCGACGATCTGACCGACCGAGACCAGCAGTCCGCCCATCAGACCGAAGGCCGGCAGAAGGCCCACCAGCCCGAGGAACACGGCCCACACCAGCACGGCCAGCGGATTGCGGCCGATGACTCCGAAGCCCGCGAAGGCCGTCTTCACGATATCCAGCTTGATCACGATATGCCTCCCCGCATGCCGCTCCTGGCGAAGACCAACACAAAATCATCCCCGGCGCCACCACGGGCTGCTTTGCGCGCGCGGCGCGCGGGCCTATCTGTCGCCCATGACGATGAAGCCCGTACATGTGATCGGCGGCGGCCTGGCCGGTTCCGAGGCCGCCTGGCAGCTGGCGCAGACCGGCGTGCCCGCCGTGCTGCACGAAATGCGCCCGGTGCGCGGCACCGACGCCCACCGGACCGAGGGCCTGGCCGAGCTGGTCTGTTCCAACTCCTTCCGCTCCGACGACTGGCAGTACAACGCCGTCGGCCTGTTGCACGCCGAGATGCGCCGCTGCGGCTCGATCATCCTGTCGAGCGGCGACGCCCACCAGGTGCCGGCTGGCGGGGCGCTGGCCGTCGATCGCGACGGCTTTTCCGCCGACGTGACGGCCCGGCTCGAGGCGCATCCGCTGGTGACCATCGTGCGCGAGGAGGTCACCGGCCTGCCGCCCGCTGACTGGGACAGCGTGATCGTGGCCACAGGCCCCCTCACCTCCCCGGCGCTCGCCGAGGCGATCCTCGAACTGACCGGCGAGGACAGTCTCAGCTTCTTCGACGCCATCGCTCCGATCGTGCACTTCGACTCGATCGACATGAGCAAGGCCTGGCGGCAGTCGCGCTACGACAAGGAAGGCCCGGGCGGCGACGCGGCGGCCTACATCAACTGCCCGATGGACCGCGAGCAGTACGACGCCTTCATCGACGCCCTGCTGGCCGGGCCGAAGTCCGAGTTCAAGGACTGGGAGGCCGTGCCCTATTTCGACGGCTGCCTGCCGATCGAGGTGATGACCGAGCGCGGCCGCGAAACCCTGCGCCACGGCCCGATGAAGCCCGTCGGCCTGACCAACGCCCACAACCCGACGGTGAAGGCCCACGCCATCGTCCAGCTGCGCCAGGACAATGCGCTGGGCACCCTGTGGAACATGGTCGGCTTCCAGACCAAGCTGAAGCACGGCGCCCAGACCGACATCTTTCGCATGATCCCGGGGCTGGAGAACGCCCAGTTCGCCCGGCTGGGCGGCCTGCACCGTAACACCTTCCTCAACAGCCCGCGTCTGCTGGACGACAGGCTGCGGCTGAAGGCCGACACGCGGCTGCGCTTCGCCGGCCAGGTCACGGGGGTCGAGGGCTATGTGGAAAGCGCCGCGCTCGGATTGCTGACCGGCCGCCTCGCCGCCGCCGAGCGGCTGGGCCGGCCGATCACCCTGCCGCCGGCCACCACCGCACTGGGCGCGCTGGCGACCCACATCACCGGCGGCTTCATGGAGGGCCCGAAGGCGACCTTCCAGCCGATGAACATCAACTACGGCCTGCTGCCGCCCATGGAGGCGCCGAAGCACGACGGCGAGGGCCGCAAGCTGCAGCCGCAGGACCGCGGCCGGGCCAAGAAGCGGATGATGAGCGAGCGGGCGATGGCGGACCTCGAAACCTGGCTGACAAGCGATGCGCTTGTCGCGGCGGAATAGGAAAAGGCTGCCCCGGAGACTGGCGCGTCCGGCACGACGCTCTTAGTGTGCGCGCGAAATCGCGCAACGATCCGCCGGGAAACGTCCGAATGAAGCTCATCTCTCGCCTGCTCGCCGCCAGCGTCATGGCGCTCGCCATCGGCTCCGCCGCCGAGGCCCGCCCCTTCACCGCCAAGGACATGGTCACGCTGGACCGGGTCGGCGACCCGCGCGTGTCGCCCGACGGCCGCTATGTCATCTACGCCCGCCGGGTCGCTGACTATGACGCCAACAAGGCCAAGACCGAGCTATGGCTGATCGACCTGTCGGGCAAGACGCCGGCCGCGCCGCGGCTGCTCGATGTATCCGCTGGCGGTGGCGTCAGCAGCGCCCGCTGGGGCGCCGACGGCCACAGCATCTACTTCCTGTCCTCGCGCGGCGGCTCGATGCAGGTCTGGCGCGGCGACGTGGGCGTCGCCGGCGCCGGCCAGGTGACCAAGCTGCCGTTCGACGTGGGCGGGTTCCAGACTTCGCGGGATGGCCGCAAGCTGCTGGTCACTATGGCCGTCTTCCCCGATTGCCCGACCCTGCAGTGCACCACCGACCGCATGGCCGCCCGTACGGCGAAGAAGACCACCGGCGTGGTCCACGACCGCCTGTTCATCCGCCATTGGGACGAATGGGCCGACGGGACCCGCAACCAGCTGTTCGTGCTGACCTTTGACGAGAAGGGTGTCACCGCCGACAGCCCCGTGGCCGTGATGCACGGCTTCGACGGCGACACGCCGTCCAAGCCGTTCGGCGACGAGACCGAGTTCACCTTCTCGCCCGACGGCAAGGAGGTGGTCTTTTCCGCGCGACTAGCCGGCAAGACCGAGGCCTGGAGCACCAATTTCGACATCTACGGCGCGCCGGCCGACGGCTCGGGCCAGCTGACCAACTATTCGGAGGCCAACAAGGCCTGGGACACGGGAGCGGTCTATTCGCCGGATGGCAGGTTCATCGCCTACCGGTCGATGAAACGCCCCGGCTTCGAGGCCGACCGCTGGCAGATCGGCATCCATGACGAAACCACCGGCAAGGACCGCGAACTGGCCCCCGACTGGGACCGCTCGGCCGACGCCATCGCCTGGGCGCCGGATGGCCGGACGATCTATGCCACCGCCCAGGACGTCGGCCAGACCCGGCTGTTCGCCATCGACGTCAAGACCGGCAAGGTCACGCCCCTGACCGGCGCCGGCCACGTCAGTGGCTTCGACGTCGGGCCCAAGGGCATCGTCTACGCCCAGGACGACCTCGACAGCCCGGCCCAGCTGTTCAGCATCGGCTTCAAGCGCGGGGCCAGGCCGGTTCAGCTCACCAACGCCAACGCCGACAAGCTGGCGGGCGTGGAGTTCGGCGGCTACGAGCAGTTCAGCTTCCCCGGCTGGAACGGCGAGACGGTGCACGGCTACCTGGTCAAGCCCGTCGGCTTCGACCCCAGCAAGACCTACCCGGTCGCCTTCCTGATCCACGGCGGGCCGCAGGGCAGTTTCGGCAACCTGTTCCACTACCGCTGGAACGCCCAGACCTATGCCGGGGCCGGCTATGCGGTGGTGATGATCGATTTCCACGGCTCGACCGGCTACGGCCAGGCCTTCACCGACGCCATCAGCCAGCATTGGGGCGACCGCCCGCTGGAAGACCTGCAGAAGGGGTGGGATCACGCCCTGAAGTCCTACAGCTTCCTCGACGGCGACCGGGCCTGCGCGCTGGGCGGTTCGTACGGCGGCTACATGGTCAACTGGATCGCCGGCAACTGGAACGCGCCGTGGAAGTGTCTGGTCAATCACGACGGCATCTTCGACGCCCGCTTCATGGGCTATTCCACCGAAGAGCTGTGGTTCAGCGAGTGGGAGAACGGCGGCACGCCCTGGACCGCCGGAACGACCTATTCCACCTTCAACCCGGCCGATCACGTGGGTAACTGGACCACGCCGATGCTGGTGGTCCACGGCGGGCGCGACTATCGCGTGCCGCTGGAAGAAGGCATCGCCACCTTCACCGCCCTGCAGCGGCGCGGCGTCGAGAGCAAACTGCTCTACTTCCCGGAAGAGAACCACTGGGTGCTCAAGCCGCAGAACTCGGTGCAGTGGCACGACGAGGTGCTCGGCTGGCTGGACGCCCACACCAAGCCGCAATAGCCTTCAGGCGGGCAGGCGGGCAGGCGGGCAGGCGGGCGGACGCGCTGTGGCGCCCGCCCGCCGGCTCAGATCAGGCCCAGGCCTTCCCACATGGCCATGGCCAGGCCCAGCGCGCGCATGTCACCCGTGGTCGTCGGGGCCATCTTGTTCATGGCGTAGGCGAAGGTGGTGTGGGCATCCATGTCGATAATCACCAGCGAGCCGCCGTAGCCGCCCCAGAAGATGGAGTTGGGGTTCGGCAGCGGCACGATTCCGCCGGCCAGGCCAAAACCCATGCCGAATCGCGCCGGGCCGCCGAGGATCAGGTCCTGCCCCTCGATCTGCAGTTCCAGCGCCTTGCGGCAGCCGGCCTCGGACATGAACCGCCTGCCCTTCGCCATCCCACCGTTGGCCAGGATGGTGTGAACCAGGGCGATCGAGCGGGCGTTGCCCGTGCCGCCG
>NZ_JAUSLG010000025.1 GCF_030646615.1 Phenylobacterium sp.
GCCGGACTGGTCGCGCCAGAACCGCTTCAGATGAGATCGCGCAGAAACGCCACCAGCGGGGCGTCCGCCGGCGGCATCGGATAGTCCGTGAGCTTGTCGGGTTTGACCCACGCCAGCGCCTCGTGCTCCAGCGCCGTGACAAAACCGTCCCAGCGCCTGCACAGATAGAGTGGCATGAGCAGGTGAAACGAATCGTAACCGTGGGACGCGAAGACGAACGGGGCCAGGCAGGCCTCGGTGACGTTGATGCCCAGCTCTTCCTTCAGCTCTCGGATCAGGCAGGCTTCCGGCGTCTCGCCGGCCTCGACCTTGCCGCCGGGAAACTCCCAGAGGCCGGCCAGTTGCTTGCCCTCGGGGCGCTGGCAGATCAGCACGCGGCCGTCGGTGTCGATCAGGGCCGCGGCGGCGACCAGCAGGAGAGGCTTTTCCGTCATGCCTCTCCATTCCGCGCCTTGGCTGCAAATGCAACAGGACGGGACAATCTGAGGGCTGGGCGCCTCTCCCGACGACTTTGGGTTGACTTCGCACCTGCGAAGGACGATGTGTGCGTTGCGCCCTGATTGGCGCTATCGGTGCTCCAGCCCGCGTGAGGGCCTCCTGAAACGGGGGTTCGGCCTGTTGAGCGCCCTAAGAGATCGCATAGATCGCCCCGCCACGCGGGGGCTTTCCCCAAACTGACCCGCGTCCCGCGGCCCTTGCACAGCAAGCGGCCGCCTTCGGCGCACTCCGAAAGACTGTAAGTCACTTGACCCAATTTTCTGAACTCGGCCTGGCCAAGCCTCTTTTGAAGGCCCTGGCCGACCAAGGCTATGAGACCCCGACCCCGATCCAGGCCAAGGCCATTCCGGGCGTGCTCTCCGGCCGTGACATCCTGGGCATCGCCCAGACCGGCACCGGCAAGACCGCCGCCTTCGCCCTGCCCATCCTCCATCGCCTGGCGGCTGATCCCAAGCCCGCGCCCCGTCGCGGTTGCCGGGTTCTGGTCCTGTCGCCGACCCGCGAACTGGCCACCCAGATCGCCGAGAGCTTCCGCACCTATGGCCAGCACCTGGGCCTGACCGTCACCGTGATCTTCGGCGGCGTGAAATATGGCGGCCAGATGCGCGCCATGGCGGGCGGCGTCGATGTCCTGGTGGCCACGCCTGGCCGCCTGATCGACCATCTGGGCGAGAAGACCGTCACCCTGCAGGGCGTCGAGACCTTCGTCCTCGACGAAGCCGACCAGATGCTGGACATGGGCTTCATCGTCCCGATCCGCCGCATCGTGAAGCACATCCCCGCCCAGCGGCAGAACCTGTTCTTCTCGGCCACCATGCCGACGGAGATCGGCAAGCTGGCCGGCGAGCTGCTGAAGGACCCGCTGAAGGTCTCGGTGACCCCGCAGGCGACCACCGTCGAGCGCATCAGCCAGAAGGTCCTGTTCGTCGAACAGACCCGCAAGCGCGCCCTGCTGGCCGAACTGTTCGCCGAGAAGGACTTCAAGCGCGTCATCGTCTTCACCCGCACCAAGCGCGGCGCCGACCGGGTCTCCAAGAGCCTGGAACAGGGCGGCGTGGAAGCCTCGGCCATCCACGGCGACAAGAGCCAGGGCCAGCGTGAGCGGGCGCTGGCCGACTTCAAGGCCGGCAAGATCCGCGCCCTGGTGGCCACCGACATCGCCGCCCGCGGCATCGATGTCGATGCGGTCAGCCACGTGGTGCAGTACGAACTGCCCAACGTGCCGGAGGCCTATGTCCACCGGATCGGGCGGACCGCCCGGGCCGGCGCCGACGGCTCGGCCATCGCCTTCTGCGCCGATGACGAACGCAACCTGCTGCGCGACATCCAGAAGGTGACGCGTCAGACCATCCCGTCCTTCGATCGTCGCAACGACAAGGGCCTCGCCCTGATGACCAAGGCCATCGCCGACGTCACCCCGGAAGAACCCCGTCAGGCCTCGGGCCGTTCGCGCGATCCGCGCAATGACGTCCCGGCGGCCCTGCGCCAGACTCGTGGCCGGCGTCCCGACCAGGCCCGCGGCGGCGGTGAAGGCCGTGGCGGCGGTCAGCCCCGTCGTGACGGCGCCAAGCCGGCCCAGGGCGCCAAGGCCAGCGCCGGCGCTGGCGGCGGCGGCGGCGGCGATCGTTTCCGCGGTCCCAAGCGCGAAGGCGCGGCCAAGGCCTGGAGCCCGATCGACTAGGATCGCGCTCTGCCCACCTCTCCAGCACGGGCGGCGACCTGTTCGCCGTCCGTGCGTTGGTGTCTGGGCGACCAACAGGACCTGCGATCCCCTATGAACCTCAGAACCACCCTGCGGACGGCCACGCGCCAGGATCACGAGCGCGTCGACCAGCTCGGCGGCGGCTTCGACCTGGCCAAGCCCGCTGACTATGGCGCCTTTCTCCTGGGCCACGCCGCGGTGCTGCCGCCGCTGGAAGCCGCATTGGACGCCGCCCCGCCCCAGGACCTCCCGCCCGGATGGCCAGAACGCCGCCGGGCCAAGGCCCTGCTGGCCGATCTGGCCGAACTGGGGCTTACAGCGCCACCTCCCTCGCCTATCGCCGTCCCCGCCACCTCCGCCGCGCGTGTGGGCGCGCTTTATGTTCTGGAGGGCTCCCGCCTGGGCGGGATCCTGCTGCGTCGTCGGCTGGCCCAGGCGCAGCCCGGCGCCCCCTCCGCTTATCTGGCGCACGGAGACGGCCAGCCCCTGTGGCGCACCTTCCTGGAATGGCTTGACAGCCGCGCCTTGGACCCCGCCGAGACCCATGCGGCCATTGATGGCGCCCGCGGCGTGTTCGCGGCCTTCGAGGCCGGTTTCAGACATGCAGCCACCCGGCCCGCCTGAGCCGAAGCCCCCGAAAGCGTCCGCTACCCGACAGACCTGCGACCGGATTTGATATTCTATTGGCGGTGAAGCTCCCCGCCGACGCCGCGTTGCGCGTCTAGACCTCCCCCTGGAATTGGATCGTTCGCGGCCTTGTCCGAAGTCGACCTGACGAACTGTGATCGCGAACCGATCCACCTGCTGGGCGAAATCCAGCCGTTCGGCTTCCTGCTGGCGGTCACCGGCCAATGGATGGTGGCGCACGCGTCCGACAACACCCAGGCCTTCCTCGGCGACGCCGCCGAGGACCTGATCGGGCGTTCCCTCACCGAGGTGCTCGACGGCCACGCCGTGCACGAGATCCGCGGCCGCCTGCAGATCATGCGCGGCGCCGATTCGGTGGAGCGGGTGTTCAACCTGCCGCTCCGGGCCGGCGGCGAGCCCTTTGACGTGGCCGTCCACTATTCCGGCGACCTGCTGGTCATCGAGGCCGAGCCCAGCCGGGCGGAATCTTCGCTGGAAGCCGCCTCGGCCGTGCGCTCCATGTCCAACCGCGTGGCCGAGCGGAAGACCATCGAGGACATCGTGCACGAGGCCGCCCGCCAGGTGCGCGCCCTGACCGAGTTCGACCGGGTCATGGTCTATCGCTTCGACCAGGACGGCGCCGGCGAGGTGATCGCCGAGTCCGTGCGGCCCGGCATCGGGTCCTTCCTGGGCCAGCGCTATCCGGCCTCGGACATCCCCAAGCAGGCCCGCGCCCTCTATGAGCGCAGCTGGCTGCGGATCATCGCCGACATCGACGCCGAGACCCCCAAGGTTCGCCCGGCGCTGGGTCCCAGCGGCGGGCCGCTGGACCTGTCGATGTCGATGTTGCGGGCGGTGTCGCCGATCCACATCGAATATCTGCGCAATATGGGCGTCGGCGCCTCGCTCTCCATCTCGATCCTGCGCCAGGGCAAGCTGTGGGGGCTGTTCGCCTGCCACCACTATGGTCCCCACCACGTCTCCTATGAGCGGCGGACGGCGGCCGAACTGTTTGGCCAGATCTTCTCCTACATGCTGGAAAGCCGCGAGCAGGAGGTCGAGGCCCGCCATGTGGAGCGCGCGCGCAACCTGCACGACCGGCTGGTCAGTTCGGTGGCCACCGCCTCGGGGCCCGAAAGCCTGAAGCCGTTCCTGGGCGAGCTCTGCGCCCTGGCGGGGTGCGAGGGCGTGACGCTGCACATGGGCGGCCAGACGGCCAGCCATGGGGACGGCCTGGACGCCGACCGGCTCAGGACCCTGGTCGCCTTCCTGGACGGCCATCCGACGCTGGGCGTGTTTCACACCCACCATCTGGCCGCCCATCTGCCGGAGGCCGAGGGCTGGCGCGACGCCGCCGGGATCATCGCCGTGCCCCTGTCGCGGGAGCCGGGGGATTATCTGATCTTCCAGCGCGCCGAGGTTATCCGCGACGTGGCGTGGGGCGGCGATCCCAACAAGGCCGTCACCGTCGGGCCGCTGGGCGCCCGACTGACGCCGCGCGAGAGCTTCGAGACCTGGAAGGAAACCGTCCGAGGCCAGTCCAAACCCTGGTCGGCCTCGGAGCTGGCGGCCGTGGACAGTCTGCGCCTGACCCTGCTCGAGGTGGTCATGCGGCTGACCGACCTGGCCCATGCCGAGCGCGGCAAGGCCCAGCATCGGCAGGAAATCCTGATCGCCGAGCTGAACCACCGGGTGCGCAACATCCTGGGGCTGATCCGCGGCCTGATCTCCCAGAGCCGCGACGGGGCGACCAACGTCCAGCAGTTCTTCGAGGTGGTGTCGGGCCGGGTCCAGGCGCTCGCCCGGGCCCATGACCAGATCACCCAGCAGCACTGGGGCCCCGGCGCCCTGAATGACCTGATCCGGAGCGAGGCCGAGGCCTATCTGGCGGCCAAGGCCGACCGGCTGATCCTGTCGGGCCCCGACGTGCTGATCGAGCCGCAGGCCTTCTCGACCCTGTCCCTGGTGGTCCACGAGCTGGTGACCAACTCGGCCAAGTACGGCGCCCTGTGCGACAGCCGCGGCAAGGTGCATGTGAACTGGACCACCGACGCCTCCGGCGCCCTGGATCTCACCTGGCGCGAGGAGGGTGGGCCGGTGGTCCAGGCCCCGTCGCGGCGGGGCTTCGGCTCGACCATCATCGAACGCTCCATCCCCCATGAGCTGGGGGGCGAGGCGCAGGTGACCTTTGATCCTGCAGGTCTGCGGGTGGCCCTGCGGGTCCCCGGCCGCTTTGTCGTGGAGGGTCGCCCGGCCGATCCGGGCAAGATGGCTGCGCCGGTCGCTGATGGCCGCATGGCGGGTCCCAACCACGTGCTGGTGGTCGAGGATAATATGATCATCGCCCTCGACCTTGAGGGCGTGCTGCAAAAGCTCGGCGTGGGCCAGGTCAGCATGGCCTCCACGGTCGCCTCGGCCTTTGAGGCGATCGCCGACGACCGGCCGGACTTCGCCTTCCTCGACCTGAACCTGGGGGAAGAGACCAGTCTGCCGGTGGCCGAGCATTTGAAGGCCGAAGAGATTCCCTTCGCCTTTGGCACCGGTTTTGGCGATCAGGCCGACCTGCCAGATCACCTCTCTGGCATGACGATCATCAGCAAGCCCTATTCCGAAAAGGCCCTGCGCGACGCCCTGCGGGCGGCGGTGGCGCCGCGGAGCTAGGTCAGGACCGGTAGTCGCCGTTAATCGCCACGTACTGCTTGGTCAGGTCGCAGGTCCACATGGTGGCCGTGGCCTTGCCGACGCCCACATCGATGAAGACCTCCAGTTCCTGGCGCTTCATGTAGGCGCTCATCTTGGCCTCGTCATAGGTGGGCGAGATCAGGCCATCCTGGGCGGCCCAGTGCTCGCCGAAGCGCACCGACAGCGCGTCGCGGTTCACCGGCTCGTCGGCCCGGCCCACGGCCATGACGATCCGGCCCCAATTGGCGTCCTCACCGGCGAAGGCGGTCTTGACCAGGGGGCTTTCGGCCACCGTGCGGGCGATCTTGCGGGCTGAAACCGGGTTCTCGGCGCCGGCCACGGTGATCTTGACGAACTTGGTCGCCCCTTCCCCGTCCCGGACCAGTTGCTGGGCCAGGTCCATCAGCACCCCTTCCAGCTTGTCGCGGAAATCGGCCAGGCGCTTGTCGCCGGCCCGGGTGATCTTCGGCGCGCCGGACTGACCGGTGGCGAACAGCATCAGGGTGTCGTTGGTCGAGCGGTCGCCGTCCACCGTCACGCAGTTGAAGGTGGTGCGGACATAGAGGTTCACCAGGCTCTGCAGGGCGGGCGCGGCGATGGCCGCATCGGTGGCCACAAAGGCCAGCATGGTCGCCATGTCGGGGGCGATCATGCCCGAGCCCTTGCAGATACCGGCGATCCGCACCTTGGTCCCGTCGATCTCGGCCTCGGCCACGGCCCCCTTGGGGAAGGTGTCGGTGGTCATGATGGCCCGGGCGGCCCCGTCCCAGCCGTCCGGCTTCAGCTTCTGTTCCACCTCCGGCAGGCGCTGGGTGATCTTGGCGTCGTCCAGCAGCACGCCGATGACGCCGGTGGAGGCCACCATCACGTCCCGCTGGCGGCAGTCGAACCGCTTGGCGACCGCCGAGGCGACCCGGCGCACGGCGTCGGCGCCGGGCTTGCCGGTGAAGGAATTGGCGCAGCCGGCGTTGACCACCAGGGCGCGGACCTCGGTCCCCTTGGTGGCCGCCAGCTGCTTCTGGCACCAGTCCACCGGCGCCGAGCCCACCTTGTGGCGGGTGAAGACGCCGGCCGCCGTGGTGCCGGCGTCAAAGCTCATGACCAGCAGGTCGTCGCGCTCATGCTTGTAGAAGCCGGCCCGGCCGGTCGCCAGGCGCACGCCCGCCACGGGGGTCATGGCGGGAAACGGCACGACCAGGGGCGAGACGGGCAGAGCGCCCTTGGCGGGCTTGGGCGCCTGTTGTGTGGAATCCAGGGCGCGGCTGGTCTTGTCGGCCCGCTTCAGGGCGGCGCGCTTGATGGCGCTGGCCAGGGGATCGAGGGCGCGCTCGATCTTCTGGCCGACGGCGTCGGTGACGCTTTCGGACGGGCGGGGCGCGGTCTTGGCCGGGACGGCGGCGACAGGCTTCGCCATCTTAGGCGCCTTGGGCTTGTCCGTGTTCTTGCGCGCCATCACTTGGCCTCGGGAGTCTTGGCCACAGGGGCCTTGGCGGCGGGGGCCTTGGCGGCGGGGGCTTTCGCCGGCTCGGCCGCCTTGGGGGCCTCGGGCGCCGCATCGGCGGGCTCCACCGGCGCGCCGGGGACGTCTTCGCCGGCGCCGATCAGGGTTTCGACCTTGGCGCGGCCGCGCAGCTTCTCCAGCAGATCGCGGACCTGGTCATAGGTGAGGAAGCGGATGATCTGCGGGCGGGCGGCCTCAAGCGTGATCGGCTCTTCCAGGCGACGGTCCTCGATACGGACCACGGCCCAGCCGCCTTCGACCTCGAAGGGGCCGACGATCTCGCCGGTCTTGGCCGCCTTCAGGGCGCCCTCATAGGCCTCGGGCATGACATCGGTGGTGAAATAGCCCAGGTCGCCGCCGTTGAAGCGGGTGGCCGCGTCGGTGGAACGCTCCATGGCCAGGGCCTCGAAGGAGGCGCCCGTGGTCAGCAGGTTCTTGACCGCCTCGCCCTCTTCCGGCGTGGCCACCACGATCTGGCGAGCGCGGATTTCTTCAGACTGACGGGCGAGCTTGAGTTGCTCCTGATAGAGGCCGCGGATGGCGTTCTCATTGACCGCGTCGGACACCACGCTCTCCACCAGCATGTCGCCGAGGATGCGTTCGCGGGCCGCGGCCAGCCGGCGCTGGGCCACCGGATCCTCGTCCAGGTTGCGCGACAGGGCCTCGGCGGCCAGCAGCTTCTGGTCGATCACCTCGTCCAGCACCCGGCGGAACAGGTCCGAGGAGATGTCCAGAGGCTCGCCCTCGCCGATCAGGCCCTGGGCCACGGCCTCGCGCTTGACGTCGGAGGCCCAGACGGCCCTGCCGTCCACCCGGGCCACAGCTTCGTCCCCAGGCTGGGGCGGACGATCATCGCCCCCGCGATCGCCACAGGCGGCCAGGGTGAGGCCAACGACCACCAGAAGGGCCGCCAAGCCTCCGAAACGAGAGGGCTTTTCAACGATCATAGGCTGCTTCCCATGGACCCGGGACGAGAGCGCGGGCGCAGTCCGTCCCTAGCCATTTCCCTCGCGGGATGCAAAGGTTGCCGCGATCATAGCCAGGCGACCGCACCACAAGCGGGCCGCCGGATCGCATTCATTTGGGAGAATTTCGTATGCGCGAAGCCGTTATCGTTTCCTATGCCCGCACGGGGCTCGCCAAGTCGGGCCGCGGGGGCTTCAACATGACCCCGACCATGAGCATGGGCGCGCATGCGGTGAAACACGCCGTTGAGCGTTCGGGAATCGACGCTTCCGAGATTGAAGACTGCATTATGGGCAATGTGTCCCATGGGGCGGGCAATCTCGGGCGCCAGGTGGCCCTGCTCGCCGGCCTGCCGATCACCACCTCGGGTTCGACCGTCAACCGGTTCTGCTCCTCTGGGCTGAACACCATCGCCACGGCGGCCAACTATGTGCGCAATGACGGCGCCGATGCGGTCGTCGCCGGCGGCGTCGAGTCCCTGTCGATCCCCGGCGGCGGCGGCGGTCGCGACAACATCGACCCGGTGCTGGTGAAGCAGTATCCGGCCATCTTCATGCCGATGATCGACACCGCCGACATCGTCGCCGAGCGCTACAACGTCAGCCGTGAGTCCCAGGACCAGTACTCGCTGGAATCCCAGCAGCGGATGGCTGCGGCCCAGCAGGCGCAGAAGTTCAAGGACGAAATCGTCCCCATGAAGACCAAGATGAAGCAGGTCAACAAGGAGACGAAGGAAGAGACCATCGTCGACTACACGGTCGATCGCGACGAGTGCAATCGTCCCGAAACCACCCTCGAAGGCCTGGCCAAGCTTCAGCCGGTCCGCGGCGAAGGCAAGTTCATCACCGCCGGCAACGCCAGCCAGCTGTCGGACGGCGCCGCCGCCGTGGTGATCATGGAAGCCAAGGCCGCCGAGCGTAAGGGCCTGAGCCCCATGGGCGCCTTCAAGGGTTGGGTCGTCGCCGGCTGCGAGCCCGACGAGATGGGCATCGGCCCGGTCTTCGCCATTCCGCGCCTGCTGGAGCGCCATGGCCTGAAGGTCGACGACATCGACCTGTGGGAACTGAACGAAGCCTTCGCCTCGCAGTGCCTCTATTCCCGCGACCAGCTGGGCATCGACCCTGAGAAGTACAACGTCAATGGCGGCTCCATCGCCATCGGCCACCCCTATGGCATGACCGGCGCCCGTCTGGCCGGCCACATCCTGCAGGAAGGCAAGCGCCGCGGCGCCAAGAACGTCGTGGTGTCCATGTGCATCGGCGGCGGCATGGGCGCGGCCGGCCTGTTCGAAGTCTACTAAACACCAGACGACCTGTTCCTCGGGGCGGAGGCCACGCTTCCGCTCCGAGGACTTCCTTTACCGGTCCTGCGGTAATTCTCAGATCTGCTTCGTCTGTCCGATCGCCCCTGGCGCTGGATGACGATCTGATCGCTGGGAACGCCACGAGGCCGTCATGAAGATCGCCACCGCCTTCAGCCTCGCCGATTGCGCCGAGCAGGCCGCCTTCGAAACCTCCCGCGATCTGCACGGCCGGCTCGGGGGCGCCCCCCAACTCCTCATCCTCTACGCCACCGAACACCGCGCCGAGCCCGCCCTGGTCGCCGCGCTGAGCGCCCATCTGCCCGGCGTCCAGATCGTCGGCGGCACCTCCTGCGGCGGGGTGATGACCGAACAGGGCTTTCACAGCGGCCCGGACGGCGCCGTCGGCGTCCTGGGCGTGACCGACGCCGAAGGCGCCTATGGCGTCGGCGCGTCCCCCGTGGGCGAGGACGCTCATGCCGCCGGCGCCGCAGCGGTCGAGCGCGCCCTGGTCGCCGCCGGCCGCGACTTCGAGATCCCGACCCTGGTCTGGTGCTGTCAGCCGCCGGGCTGCGAAGAGGGCGTGCTGGCCGGCATTCAATCGGTGATCGGCGCCCAGACCCCGATCATTGGCGGCAGCTCGGCAGATGAATCCATCGCCGGCGCCTGGCGGCAGTTCTCCAGCGACGGCGTGCTGCAGGACCATGTGGTCGTCGCCGTCCTCTTCCCCAGCGCGCGTCACGGCGCGGCCTTCCAGAGCGGCTACGCCCCCACCGGCCTGTTCGGCGTGGTCACCCGCGCCCATGATCGCCAGGTGCTGGAGATCGATCATCGGCCGGCCGGCGAGGTCTATGGCGCCTGGACCTGCGGCGCGGTGGGCGGCGATGGCGCAGGCGCCATCCTGGCCAAGAGCACCCCCACCCCCCTGGGACGGGTCGCCGCCGAGGTTCAGGGCGTGCCGATGTTCGTCCTCTCCCACCCGGCCCTGCTGGGGGTGGCTGGCGACCTCTCCCTGTTCACCGACATCAGCGAGGGCGATGTGGTCCACATGATGCGCGGATCGCCGGAATCCCTGGTCAAGCGCGCCGGGCTGGTGATCGACGACGCCTGCGCCATGGGCGGATGGGCCGGCGCCGACAGTCTCGGCGGCCTGGTCATCTATTGCGGCGGCTGCATGCTGCATGTGCGCGACCAGATGGACGAGGTGGTCGAGGAAATCCGCCGCGCCATGCCAGGCGCCCCGTTCCTCGGCGCCTTCACCTTCGGCGAACAGGGGGCGATCGTCGATAACTGCAACCGCCACGGCAACCTCATGGTGTCGGCCCTGACCTTCGGCTGATCATGCTCGACCCGGACAAGGAACAACTCCGCGAGGCCCTGGCCTCGGCCAAGCAGATCGAGGCCTCCCTGCGCGAGCGTCTCCGTGAGCAGGACCTGGTCCTGGGCGGGCTCGAGGCGCTGCAGGGTGAGGAGGACCCCGCAGCCCTCCAGGCGCGGGTCTTCGATCTCCTGAGCCGCAGCGTGGCCTTCAACCTCGCCCTGGTGATCGAGCCTGAGGGCGAGGGTTTCGTCTGCACCGCCGCCACCGACCCCGCCGCCGTCGGCGCGCGCTGGCCTGGCGGCGGCTTCTTCAGCCGCGTGGCCCACGGCCGCGCCGCGGTTGTGCCCGACAATCGGCGGGTTCCGGAGTGGGCCCAGTGCGAGAGCCTGTCACCCCTTCCAGGCGCCGGCATCTATGCGCCCATCCTGGCGGCGTCAGGCCCCGGCCTGCTCGTGCTCTGCTGTCATCAGCCCGGGGCCTACAGCGCCCGCGACGGCGCCCTGGTCTCCCGCCTGAGCCTGCTGGTCTCCCAGACCCTGGCCGCCGCCCAGCGCCGTCGCCTGTCCGAGGCCGCACGGTCCGCAGACATGGCCCGCCAGGCGGCCGTCGAGGCCAGCGAGGCCAAGTCACGCTTCCTGGCCAATATGAGCCACGAGATCCGCACCCCGCTTAACGGCGTCACCGCCGTGGCCGACCTGCTGGCCATGACTGACCTCGCCCCGCGGCAGCAGGAGATGGCCCAGTTGATCGCCCAGTCGGGCCGGATGCTGGAGCGGCTGCTGAACGATGTGCTGGACTTCGCCAAGATCGAGGCGGGCCAGCTGGATATCGAGTGCGAGCCTTTCGACCTTGAGCCTGCGCTCCACGCGATGATCGATCTGTTCACCGCCAAGGCCGACGCCAAGGGGCTGACCTTCAGGGCGAATATCGCTCCGGCGGCGGCGGGGGCCTTCGCGGGCGACAGCCTGAGGGTGCGGCAGATCCTGGGCAACCTGCTCAGCAATGCGGTGAAGTTCACCGAGGCCGGCGAGGTCAGTCTCGACGTTTCGGCGCAGGACGGCCCCGAGGACTCCCTGATCACCCTGCGGGTCACCGACACCGGCTGCGGCTTCACAGTCGAACGCGGCGCGCGGCTGTTCGACCGCTTCGAGCAGGGGGATGATTCCATGACCCGCCAGTTCGGCGGCACGGGCCTGGGATTGGCGATTTCCCGCTCCCTCGCCGAGATGATGGGCGGCGCCATCACCTGGCGCTCCACGCCCGGCCAGGGCTCGACCTTCGAGGCGAGTTTCCGCGCAAGGCGGCTGCGGGACGCCGGTCCTGCGATCACCGAAGCCAACGCCCCGCCCCGTCCCCAGGACCTGAGCGTGCTGGTGGTCGAAGACAATCCCAACAACCGGCGGATCGTCGCCATGGTCCTCGATCTGGTCCAGGCCCAGGCCACCTATGCCGAAAACGGCCAGGAGGCGCTCGATGTGTTCGAGCCCGGTCGTTTCGACATCATCCTCATGGATCTGCAGATGCCGGTCATGGACGGCCTGAGCGCCACCCGGCGAATTCGCGAGCTGGAACTGGCCGCCGCCGCGGCCCCGATTCCGATCATCGCCCTGTCGGCCAACGCCATGACGCACCATGTGGCCGAGGCCCTGGCCGCCGGCGCCACCGCCCATGTGGCCAAGCCCATCCTGCCCGCCCGGCTGATCCAGACCATGATCGACCTGGTCCAGGACGGCCCTGCTCCCACCGCGGTCAAGGCGGCGGGCTAGGCGCGGCGTTCTGCGCTCCATGCCGCGCCTGCGTTGACACTGGGGAGGCCGCTGCTTAAGTCTCGGCCTCGCTCAAAGAGCGGGACTCCGGGCAGGCGAAGGTCAGACGGCGCGCCGTGCGAAACGCCCGCGACCCCGCATCGACTGCATCTCGGACGCCCCCACACATGTTCTTCCAACGGCTCTTCGGCTCCGCACCCGACCGCAAGGTCAAGGCCTTCCAGGCCCGGGTCGCCAAGATCAACGCCTTCGAACCCCAGCTCGAGGCCCTCTCCGACGAGGCCCTACGCGGCAAGACCGAAGAGTTCCGCGCCCGCCTGGCCAAGGGCGAGACCCTGGACCAGCTACTGGAAGAAGCCTTTGCGGTCGTCCGCGAAGCCTCCAAGCGCACCATCGGCCTGCGGCACTTCGACGTGCAGATGGTGGGCGGCATGGTCCTGCACCGGGGCGGCATCGCCGAGATGCGCACCGGTGAGGGCAAGACCCTGGTCGCCACCCTGCCGGTCTATCTCAACGCCCTGGAGGGCAAGGGCGTCCACGCGATCACGGTCAACGACTACCTGGCCCAGCGCGACGCCGAGTGGATGGGGCAGATCTACACCTTCCTGGGCATGACCGTGGGAGTCATCGTCCACGGCCTGTCGCAGGGCCAGCGTCAGGCCGCCTATCAGTCAGACATCACCTACGGCACCAACAACGAGTTCGGCTTCGACTATCTGCGCGACAACCTCGCCTATGAGATGAGCGAGATGGTCCAGCGCGGCCACAACTTCGTGATCGTCGACGAGGTGGACTCCATCCTGATCGATGAGGCCCGCACCCCGCTGATCATCTCCGGCCCCACCGAGGACCGCAGCGAGTTCTACAAGACCATCGACGTCCTGGTTAAGGAGCTGATCAAGGACCCGACGAACTTCGATCTCGACGAGAAGCAGCGCCAGGTGCTGCTGACCGAGACCGGCTCTGAACGCATCGAGGAGATGCTCGAACAGAGCGGCCATCTGGTGGAGGATTCCGCCGGCCTCTACGACCCGGCCAATGTGTCGGCGGTCCACCATGTGAACCAGGCCCTGCGCGCCAACGTCCTCTATACCCGCGACAAGGACTATATCATCCGCGCCGGCGAGGTGATCCTGATCGACGAGTTCACCGGCCGCATGATGCAGGGCCGGCGGCTGTCGGAAGGCCTGCACCAGGCCATCGAGGCCAAGGAGGGCGCCCGGGTCCAGCCCGAGAACCAGACCCTGGCCTCGGTGACCATCCAGAACTATTTCCGCCTCTACAAGAAGCTGTCGGGCATGACCGGCACGGCCTCGACCGAGGCCCAGGAGTTCGGCGACATCTACAAGATGGAGGTCGTCGAGATCCCCACCAACCGGCCCGTCAGCCGGGTGGACGAGGACGACGAGGTCTATCGCACCGCCGCCGAGAAGAACCAGGCGATCCTCAAGCAGGTCGAGGAATGCTATGTCCGCGGCCAGCCGATCCTGGTGGGCACGGTCTCGATCGAGAAGTCCGAACTGCTGTCGGAAATGCTCAAGACCCACGTGTTCGAGTACCAGGGCAAGAGCCAGACCGGCATCCCGCACAATGTGCTGAACGCCCGTTATCACGAGCAGGAAGCCCTGATCGTCGCCGACGCCGGCGTGCCGGGCGCGGTGACCATCGCCACCAACATGGCCGGCCGCGGCACCGACATCCAGCTGGGCGGCAGCATCGACATGCGCCTGGCCAAGTGGCGCGACGAACAGCGCGGCCTGGGCATCGAGCCCGGCGCCGAGGCCACCCAGGCCCGCCGCGACGAGATCGAGGCCGACATCGTCGAGCTGAAGGAAAAGTCACTGGCCGCGGGCGGCCTCTATGTGCTGGGCACCGAGCGCCACGAAAGCCGCCGGATCGACAACCAGCTCCGCGGCCGGACGGGCCGCCAGGGCGACCCGGGCCGCTCGAAGTTCTTCCTGTCCTGCGAGGACGACCTGCTGCGCATCTTCGCCGGCGATCGGCTGGACTCGATCATGCGCACCTTCGGCGTCCAGGAAGGCGAGGCGATCACCCACAAGTGGCTGAACGGCGCCATCGCCACGGCCCAGAAGCGAGTCGAGCAGCGCAACTACGAGATCCGCAAGAACCTGCTCAAGTACGACGACGTGGTGAACGACCAGCGCAAGGCCGTGTTCGAGCAGCGCCAGGAGTTCATGGAGGCCCAGGACCTCACCGACGTCATCGCCGAGATGCGCGCCGACACCATCGAGGACATGGTCAACCGCCACCTGCCGCCCAAGGCCTATGCCGAGCAGTGGGATGTGGACGGCCTGGACGAGCGGGTCCGGGAACTGCTGGGCCTGGAGCTGCCGATCCGCGAATGGGCGGCCGAGGACGGCATCGCCAACGAGGAGATCCACGAGCGGATCACCCAGGCGTCGGAAGCGCGCGCCGCCGAGCGCGAGGTGATGCTGAGCCCCGAGCGGATGCGGCTGCTGGAAAAGAGCTTCCTGCTGCAGACCATCGACCTGCAGTGGCGCGAGCACCTGATGCATCTCGACCATCTGCGCAATGTCATCGGCCTGCGCGGCTACGGCCAGCGCGACCCGCTGAACGAATACAAGACCGAGGCCTTCTCCCTGTTCGAGAAGCTGCTCACCGATCTGCGCCACAACGTCACCAAGTGGATGATGAATGTGGAAATCCGGCTCGAGCCGCCGCCCGAACCCCTCCCGCCGGAGCGCCTGACGGAGGTCCACCTCGATCCGCTGACCGGCGAAAACGCCGCCACCGCCGGCGCCCTGCCCTCCGGCATGGCCCGGGACCAGCGCGAGGCCCTGCCGTTCTCATCCCTGCCCGCCGGCTGGGAGCAGACCGGCCGCAACGCCCCCTGCCCCTGCGGTTCGGGCAAGAAGTTCAAGCACTGCCATGGGGCCCTGGTCTAGATGAGCGCCGCGCCGTTCCTGGAGTGCCCGGGCTGGTGTCCCGTGTGCGAACAGGACGTGGTGTTTGCTTCCCCCGACGCCTGGCTGCGGGACGGGCTCAAATGCTCGGCGTGCGGCTCGATCCCGCGGGAACGCGCCCTGATGCGGGTCTTGGCTGAACTCGCCCCCGACTGGCGTCGGTTGGCCCTCCACGAGAGTTCAGGCTGCTCGATCTCCAGCAACCGGCTGCGTGAGCAGTGCCCCGGCTATGTGGCGACCCAGTACGATCCGGCCACCCCCTGGGGACACAAGCATCCCAACGGCTATCGCAGCGAGGACCTTGAGGCCCAGACCTTCGCCGACGAGACCTTCGATATCGTCGTCACCCAGGACGTGTTCGAGCACCTGTTCGCACCTGACCGGGCGATCGCCGAGATCGGCCGCACCCTGAAGCCGGGCGGCTTCCACATCTGCACCGTGCCCATCGTCCGCAAGGCCGAAGGCTCTGTGCGTCGCGCGCGGCGACGGCCGGACGGCTCGGTGGAGCATCTGGCCGAGCCCGAATACCACGGCAATCCCATGGACCCGGACGGCTCCCTGGTGACGGTCGACTGGGGCTATGACATCGCCGACTATCTCGACCAGGCCAGTGGCCTGTCGACCACCATCCATACGATTGACGACCTCAGCCAGGGCATCCGCGCCGCCTATATCGAAGTGCTGGTGTCCCGGAAGACCCTTCCCTCTGCAGTCGACCTGGACGGGGCGAGCGACCGCCGCCCCCGTCGGCGGAAGCCCTTCGCCGCTCTTGCCCGCCGGCTGCTGGGCTGACCCCGGCCCGGTCTCATCAGTTGCCATGCTAGTTATAGTATAACATCATTCGGGCGCCGGTTGACCGGCGGGGGCCTTGGGGAACGACGATGTTGCAGCTGGACTTCTGGACCGGGCGGATGCGCCTGCTGGGCCTGATTGCGGTGGCGATCAGCATCCTGACCTGGACCGCCGAACTCACCGGCTTGGTCTATGTCTGTCCCTATTGCCGGACCCAGCGGACGGTGATTGGCCTGCTCGGCCTGCTGATGCTGACCCCCAATCCCGGCTTCTGGATCACCCGGTATCTGGGCTCGGTCCTGGCGGTGTTCGGCCTTGTGGTGGGATCGACCCAGCACTTCAACGGCTGGCGCAAGGTGATGAAGGGCGAGTTCGTCCTCTCGCCCAAGATCTATGACGACGCCTTCCTGCTTTCCGGGGCGGCCATCTTCATCATCGTCGCCCAGGTCCTGCTGCTCTACGCCTATCGCAAGCCGGCGGCCGCGGCGGAGCCCGTCACCCCCGCAGGGTGACGAAGGTCTCGCTCTCGATCAGCCACTGACCGCGGACCTTGGCCCAGACGGCCAGGTACCAGCCGGCCATGTGCTCGCCCTGGCTGCGGGAGACCGCCACCCAGCTTCCGCGCTCGGCGGCGCGTTCACCGGCGGCGTCCAGTTCGACCGCCTCAGGCGTGCGGACGAAGGCCTGGAAGTCGGGATCGGCGAACTGGGCGGCGAAGGCCGCGATCACCGCCTCGACGCCGCTAATCACCCCGCCGTCGCCGACGATCACCGTGACGGCGGGATCGAAGAAGGGACGCAGGCGGGCGGCCTCCTTGGCGGCGATCAGCCGGTTGGTCAGGCGGCGGCGCGCCAGGATGGCGTCCTGGGGGGTGGTCACGGCTCGACCACCACCGTGCCGACCTTGGTTCCGGCCTCCACGGCCTCGTGGGCCGCAGCGCAGTCTTCCAGCGGATAGGTCCCGGCGACCGACAGGACAGCCTGGCCCGTGCCGATCCAGGCGGTGATGTCGGCCTGGGCGCGGCGCCTCGCCTCATGCGGGCTGACCGGCAGATAGACCCCGTGGATCGAGAGGTTCAGCCCCATCAGCACGCCGGCCGGGATCGCCGGCTCGCGGGACCCCTTGGTGGCGTAATAGGCCACAGAGCCGTTCAGGCTGACGCTGGCCAGGGTGGCCGCGGCGTTGCCGCCGAAGTCCACCTCGACCACGTGATGCACGCCCTGGCCGCCGGTCAGGTCCCGCACCTTGGCGGCCACATCCTCGCGGCGATAGTCGATGGTGTGATCGGCGCCGCCGGCCCTGGCCCGTTCGGCCTTGTCGGCGTTGGAGACGGTGGCGATCACCGTGGCGCCGGCCCACTTGGCGAGCTGCACCGCATAGTGGCCCACCGCGCCGGCCCCGCCTGTCACCAGGACGGTGCGCCCCTGGACCGGACCGGCCAGGAACAGCGCTCGGTGGGCGGTCATGCAGGGAATGCCCAGGGTCGCCCCTTGCGCGAAGGACACCTCATCGGGCAGGGCGCGGATCAGATCCACGTCCAGCTCGATATAGTCCGCCGCCGCCCCGAAGGCCCGGCCGTTGCGCTGGCCGTTATAGAACCAGACGCGGCGCCCGACCCAGGCCGGCGAGACGCCCGGCCCCACGGCCTCGACCACGCCGGCGCCGTCGCTGTGGGGAATGATCCTGGGATAGGCCATGGGCGCGCCGGACGCCCCGCCGCGCATGCCCACATCGGAGGGATTAACGCCCGAGGCCTTCACCGCGATCAGCACCTGCCCCTGGCCGGCCTGGGGCTTGGGCTGTTCGCCCAGTTGCAGGACCTCCCGGGCGGGACCTGTTCTGTCGTACCAGACGGCGCGCATGTGACCTCCCGCAATGCTCATCGCCCCTGGATGGCCCGCTGGGCCGAGGGATACAAGCCGGGCCTTCCGCTACGGCGCCCCTTCGTTGCGGCGACAGCCTCGTCTATGAACGGGGTTCACCTGACGCCGGAGACGAGACCATGGCCGCGCCCGACCTGTTTGCGCCCCTCAGCTTCGCCCACGGGCCTGCGATGAAGAACCGCTTCATGCTGGCGCCGCTGACCAACACCCAGAGCCATGCCGACGGGACCCTGTCGGACGAGGAGTTCCACTGGCTGACGATGCGGGCCAAGGGCGGCTTTGGCCTGACCATGACCTGCGCCTCCCACGTCCAGAAGATCGGCCAGGGCTTCCCCGGCCAGCTCGGCGTATTCTCCGATGACCATCTGCCGGGGCTGAGCCGCCTGGCGTCCGCCATCAAGGCGCAGGGCAGCGTGGCGGTCCTGCAGCTGCATCACGCCGGCAACCGCTCGCCCAAGGAGCTGATCGGCGAGGCGCCGGTCTGCCCTTCCGACGACCCGGAAACCGGCGCCCGGGCGCTGAGCGAGGCCGAGGTGGCGCAGCTGATTGAAGCCTTCATCGCCGGGTCCGAGCGCTCGAAGGCGGCGGGGTTTGACGGGGTCGAGGTGCATGGCGCCCACGGCTACATTCTGTGCCAGTTCCTCTCGCCGGAGCTGAACCGGCGCACCGACGCCTATGGCGGCTCGCCCGAGAACCGCGCCCGGATTATCGTCGAGATCGTCGAGGGGATCCGCGCCCGCTGCGGCGCGGACTTCCTGCTCGGCCTGCGCCTGTCGCCGGAGCGCTTTGGCCTGAAGCTGGCCGAAATCCGCGACCTGGCCGCCCAGATGCTGGTCCATCCGGCCCTCGACTTCCTCGACATGTCGCTGTGGGACGTGCGCAAGGAGCCGACGGAGGCCGAGTTCAAGGGCGCCAGCCTGATGTCCTATTTCACCGATCTGCCCCGCAAGGATGTGCGCCTAGGCGTGGCCGGCAAGATCATGACCGGCGCCCAGGCTCGCGACGCCCTGACCGCCGGCGCCGACTATGTGCTGATCGGCCGGGCCGCCGTCCTGCATCATGACTATCCGCTAAAGGTCCAGGCCGATCCGGACTTCGAGCCGGTCGCCCTGCCCGTCAGTCGCGCCCATCTGGCCGCGGAAGGCCTGAGCCCCACCTTCATCACCTATATGAATAACTGGCCGGGCTTTGTGGCCCAGGACCAGACGGAGGACGCCCTGTGAGACAAGACGCCGAGTTCGACATCATCGTCTATGGCGCCACCGGCTTCACCGGCCGGCTGGTGGCCGAGCACCTGGCCAAGCGCTACGGCGTCGGGGCTGAGGTCAAATGGGCCATGGCCGGGCGCAGCGCCGACAAGCTGGCCGCCGTCCGTGACGAGATCGGCGCCCCGGCCGACACGCCTCTGGTGACAGCCGACGCCGACGACAAGGCCTCGCTGAAGGCCATGGTCGAGCGGACCAAGGCGGTGATCACCACGGTCGGTCCCTATCAGCTCTACGGAAACGACCTGGTCGCCGCCTGCGTCGAGGCCGGGACCGACTATCTCGATCTCTGCGGCGAGCCCGTCTGGATGCGCCACATGATCGACGCCCACGAGGCGAAGGCGAAAGAGACCGGCGCCCGGATCGTCTTCTCCTGCGGCTTCGACTCCATCCCCTTCGAGCTCGGCGTCTTCTATCTGGCTCGGGAAGCCAAGGCGAAGTTTGGCCACGCCCTGCCCCGGGTGAAGGGGCGCGTGCGCAAGATGAAGGGCGGCTTTTCCGGCGGCACCGCCGCCAGCCTGAAGGCCACCATGGCGGCCCTGTCCAAGGACCCCAGCCTGTTCGCCCTGATGGTCGACCCCTTCGCCCTGACCCCGGGGTTCAAGGGCCCCGAGCAGCCCCGGGGCGACAAGGTCGAGGAAGACAAGGACCTGGGCGCCACGGTCGGCCCGTTCGTCATGGCCGCCATCAACACCCGCAACGTCCACCGCTCCAACCTGCTGACCGGCCACGCCTATGGGGAGGGCCTGGTCTATGACGAGATGGTGGTGGTCGACCCCAACGCCCCGCCGGCCCCGGCCCTGGGCGCCGAGGGCGGCCCCAAGCCCGGCGAAGGCCCCAGCAAGGAGGAGCGGGAGACCGGCTTCTTCGACCTGCTGTTCATCGGCCTGGGCGAAGGCGGCGAGCAGATGCGCGTGGCCGTCACCGGCGACAAGGACCCCGGCTATGGCTGCACCTCCAAGATGATCGGCGAGGCGGCCATCTGCCTGATCACAGAGGCCCTGGACACCCCGGGCGGTGTCTGGACGCCGGGCGCAGCCATGGGGATGAAGCTGGTGGAGCGCCTGCGCGCCAATGCCGGCATGACCTTCGAGGTGGAGGCTTAAGGGGCGCCACCCCACGCGCGGCGGCGGGCCGCAGGCGATCCTGGTTGATTTTACGACGTAAATGTAACAGTGAGGGAGTCACACCCCTGCTGATCAGCCAGCCCTGCGAGCCCGATGCCCCGCATCCTCTCCGAGTCCGACGTCGCCGACTTCCGTGACCGGCTGTGCGACGTGGCCGAGCAGCTGTTCGCCGAAAAGGGGCCAGAGGCGGTGACCATGCGCCAGCTGGCCTCGGCGCTGGGGGTCAGCCCCATGACTCCCTATCGCTATTTCAAGGACAAGGACGACATCCTGGCCGCCGTGCGCACGGCTGGCTTCGACCGGTTCGCCGAGGCCCTGGAGGCGGCCTACGCCCAGCCCGGCGACGCCCGGGCCAAGGGGGCGGCGGTGGGCGAGGCCTATGTGACCTTCGCCTTCGAACATCCCCAGACCTACAAGCTGATGTTCGACATGTATCAGCCCAATGAGGTCGACTATCCGGAACTGGCCCGCGCGGCCGGCCGGGCCCGCCAGACCATGAGCCAGTATGTGCGCAGCCTGGTGGAGACCGGCCATCTGGCGGGTGACGCCGTGCGGATCGGCGAGATGTTCTGGGCCTCGACCCATGGCTGCATCGTGCTGGAGATGGTGGGCAAGCTGCCGCCGGGCGGCGCGCGCAAGCTGATCGCCGAACTGATCCCGGCCATCTCGCGGGGCCTGCGCCCTGCCGCCTGATCGGCCTTGACGCGCCCCGGGTCAAGCCAGGCACCTTCGGGCAAACAGAAGCTGGAGGGAGCGCGCCATGAGCCAGGTGAAACCGTTCGAGGTTCGGTGGGATGAGGGCGAGGTCGCCGCCGTGCTGGACAAGGTCTCCGCCTATGCGTGGCCGCCGATCCCGCAGGTCCCCGACGGCTGGGCCTATGGCTGCGACGGCGCCTGGCTGAAGGGCCTCTGCGACCACTGGACGAGCGCCTATGACTGGCGCGCCGCCGTGGCCGAGCTCAACCGCTTCCCGCAGTTCACCGCCCGGGTCGAGGATTTCGACCTGCATTTCGTCCATGTGGTGGGCGAGGCTAAGGGTCAGCGCCCGCTGCTGATGTCCCACGGCTGGCCAGGCTCGCACTACGAGTTCTGGGGTGTGATCGAGAAGCTGGCCTTCCCCTCGCGGTTCGGCGGCGATCCGGCTGACGCCTTCGACCTGGTCATTCCCTCCCTGCCCGGCTTCGGATTCTCGTCCAAGCCCTCGCGCCCCATAGGCCAGCGCAGCACGGCGCGGCTGTTCAACACCCTGATGACGCAGGTGCTCGGCTATCAGACCTATCTGGCCCAGGGGGGCGACTGGGGGTCCATGATCACCTCGTGGCTGGGGCTCGATCACGCCGCCCACGCCCGCGCCATCCACCTGAACATGATGGCCTTCCGCGCGCCCGGCGGCCCCCAGACGCCGGAAGAGACCGCCTGGATGACCCGGCAGGCCGGCATGATGGACGTCATGGGCGCCTATTTCCGCCTGCAGGCCTCCAAGCCCCAGTCCCTGGCCTGGCTGGGCGCCTCGAACCCGGTGGGCCAGGCCGCCTGGATCGCCGAGCGGTTCCACGACTGGTCGGACCTGCGGAGCAAGGCCTTCGACGCGGTCTATTCCAAGGACCAGTTGCTCACCAACATCATGCTCTATGTGATGACCGACAGCTTTACGACCGGAGCCTGGTACTATCGCGGCATGCTGGAGGAAGGCGGGATCGCCCTGCAGCCGGGCCAGCGGTGCGAGACGCCGACCGCCTTCGCCAACTTCCCCGGCGAAGCCCTCTACCCCGCTCCGCCCCGGTCCTTCGCCGACCGCGGCTACAATATCGTCCGCTGGACCGACATGCCGAGCGGTGGCCATTTCGCCGCCATGGAGGAGCCCGATCTCTTCGTGGACGATGTGAGGGCCTGGGCTAGAACGGCGGGATGAACCCCCGCTACGACTTCGCCTCCGACAACACCGCCCCGGCCGCGCCGGAGGCCATGGCCGCCCTGACGGCCGCCAATTCCGGCTTCGCCGCCAGCTATGGGGCGGACGGGACCACCGCCCGGGCCGCCGATCTGATCCGGGAGATGCTGGACGCCGACGCCGAGGTCCGCTTCGTCACCTCGGGCACGGCGGCCAATTCCATCTGCCTGGCGGCGCTGGCCCGGCCCTTCGAAGGCGTCCTGGCCCATCGGAACTCCCACGTGGCCACCGACGAGACCGGCGCGCCGGGCTTCTTCGGCCACGGCCTGGCGATCCAGGGGCTGGACGGCGCCTCGGGCCGCATCGACCCGCAAGCCCTGCACGCCGCCCTCGCTCGCCCCGAGAGCGCCCACGCCCAGCCGCCAGCGGCCCTGTCCCTGACCCAAGCCACGGAATACGGCACGGTCTATTCGGTGGAGACCCTGTCAGCGTTGGCCGGGCCGGCGCGCGAGCGCGGCCTTGGCGTGCATCTGGACGGCGCCCGTCTCGCCAACGCCGCAGCCGCCGGCTTCGACCTCAAGGCGATTGCGGGCCTCGGCGTCGATTTGCTGGTGATCGGCGGGACCAAGGCGGGCATGACGCCGGCCGAGGCCATCGTCATCTTCCGCAAGGACCTCGTCCCCCGCTTCGACGCGCGCCTGAAGCAGTCGGGGCAGTTGCCGTCCAAGGGCCGCTTCTACGCCGCCCCCTTCGTCGGCATGCTGGAGAGCGGCGCCTTCATAAGCCGCGCCGCCCACGCCAACGCCATGGCCGCCCGCCTGGCCGAGCTCATGCCCCTGCCCCTGCGCCATCCCGTGGAGGCCAACGCCGTCTTCGTGGAGATGGATGAGCCAACCCTGAAGCGTCTGCAGGCCAGAGGCTGGTTCGTCTATCGCTTCATCGACGGTTCCGTGCGGTTCATGTGTTCCTGGGCCACGACGATCGAGGCCATCGAGACGCTGATCGCAGCGCTCACGGACGTTCTGCCCTAACCGACCTCGTCGGCCGCCAGCCAGGCCAGGATGTCGGGCCAGTGCTTGTGGGCCAGATAGTGTCCCACGCCTTGGACCACGCGGACCTCAGCGCAGGGGCGGCCCAGCCAGGCCAGCATGCGCTCGGGCGAGCCCCCGGGGTCGTCGGCGCCATACCAGACGCTGACCGACGCACTCAGCCGCGGCAGGTCGAGGCGGGGCGTGTTGGCGCAGAGCACCAGCTCGCGAGCCGCCCCCTTGGAGCCGCGGCTCAAGGCCTCGCTCATATAGTCGTAGATGTAGGTCGTCACGTCGGGGTGGCTGCGCAGATAGGCGCCGTCGCTGGGCGCCGAGGCGGCCGTGCGCACCATGGTCTCCACCTGCCTGAGCGAGAGCCTGCGGCGCAGCAGGGCGTAGAGCGGTCCGACCGCCCAGGCCGACCGCGCCATGCGCCGGCGCAACAGAATGATGGGATGGCTTCGGTCGCCCTCGGTTTCCGGCTCGGCGCCGGTGGGCCGAGCCGAGGCCAGCAGAAGACGCCCGGCCCGCGGCCCCAGGGCGTTGGCATAGGCCAGGGCGAAGGCCGCCCCGTTCATGAAGGCCGCGATCCGCACCCGGTCCAGACCGAGGGCGTCGGTGAGACCGACGAGATCCTCGGCGATGGCGGCGAAGCTGGGCTCCTGGCGGGGATCGGAGCGGCCAGTGCCCGGGCGCTCGGCGCAAATGATATACAGGCCAAGGTCGCGGGCGAGCTGGTCGGTCCCCCGGGGCAGCAGGCTCGACCCCAGGCCCTGGTGAACCATCATGCAGGCGCGGCCGGCGGAATCCCCATAGGCGCGATAGGCCAGGGCGCGGCCATCGGGCAGGCGGTGGGTCAGCACCGGCGGCGCCGAGGCCAGGGCGCCAGCCTCGGTGGCCGCGACGGTGGCGGGCGCGGCCGACTGCAGAGATGAGGACAGGGCGCTGAGCTGGGCCAGCGCCCGAACCAGCTCGCTCTGGCGGTTGAGGCCCATCTTCTCGAACACCGCCCGCAGCTGGTTGCGTACGGTGTTGAGGGAGACGTTCAGGTCCTCGGCCGATTCCTTCAGAGTCAGGCCGTCCTTGAGCCGCGCCGCCAGCCGGGTCTCGGCCGGCGTCAGGCCGAAACTCTCCCGGATGGTGCGCCAGAGGTGGTCGGTGGTCTCCACGGCCGGGAAGATCAGGGCCGCCGAGGCGCGATCGGCGCCGGGAATGTCGATGATCATCTGCGCCGGCGTCGCCGACAGGGGCGCCATATAGGCGAAGTGCGGGTCGTCGTCCTCGGCCTGGACGAACTTGACGATCACCTGGCTGGCGCGGGAGTCGGCCAGCCGCGCCCGGGCGTGGGCCAAGGCCTCGTGGTTGGACGGGTTGAAGAAGCGCAGCCCCCGGCTTTCGACCACCCCCAGACGGTCGCGGAACACCGCCTCGCCCGCACTGTTCCAGCCGACGACGCCGCCGGCCGGCGACAACAGGATCACCCCAAGGTCCGGCTTGCCCCCCGATGGGGCGTCGTCCTCCAGGCCACGGAGATTGGCCAGGGCCGCATCGGCCTCGGGGCCAGCCTGGGGGGCGGCGCCCACGGCGGCGATGATCTCCTCCCATCGCTCCGGCCGCGCAGCGACGGCGTAGATGGTCTCGATCAGCTGAGCGGCGTCAGCTTTCGGCGCGACGGAAGGGGACAAGGGCGATCATACTATGGCTGGGGCCGCCCAGATTACACGGGTCGGCATCTTGACCAAGCTTGCTGATGATCGCCCCCAAAAGTCAGGCCAGCGCAGGCGCCCGGTGGCCCAGCATCCGCGAGAGCCGCGCGTCGATGATCTCTTCAGCCTCACGGACGATCCGGCTGACCAACTCCTGGCAGGTGGGGATGTCGTGGATCAGGCCCTGGATCATGCCGGCCGACCAGATGCCGTGCTCGGGATCGCCGGTCTCATAGACCACCCGGCCGCGGGTCCCGGCCACCAGTTCGCGCACGTCCTCGAACTTGGCGCCGGAGCGCTCCAGCTCGACCACCTGCCGACTGATGTCGTTGCGCGCCACCCGGCTGGTGTTGTGCATGGTGCGGAAGATGAGGTCGGTGGCCCGTTCGTCGTTCTCGACGATCTGGCGCTTCACGTTCTCATGGATCGGGCTTTCCACCGTGCACATGAAGCGGGTGCCCATGTTGATGCCCTCGGCGCCGAGGGCGAGGGCGGCGGCCAGGCCGCGCCCGTCGCCGAAGCCGCCCGAGGCGATCATCGGGATCTTCACCTTGTCGGCGGCGGCCGGGATCAGGATCAGGCCGGGAATGTCGTCCTCGCCCGGATGGCCGGCGCATTCGAAGCCGTCGATGGAGATGGCGTCCACCCCCATCCGCTCGGCCGACAGAGCGTGGCGGACGGCGGTGCACTTATGGATCACCAGGATGCCGTGCTTCTTGAATTCTTCGACATGCTCGGCGGGCTTGTTGCCGGCGGTCTCGACGATCTTGATGCCTGCGTCGATGATCGCCTGGCGGTATTCCGCATAGGGCGGCGGGTTGATGGCCGGCAGGATGGTCAGGTTCACGCCGAAGGGCTTGTCGGTCATGGACCGGCAGCGCTCGATCTCCTTGACCAGGTCCTTGGGCGTGGGTTGGGTCAGCGCGGTGATGAAGCCCAGGCCGCCGGCATTGGCGACGGCGGCCACCAGCTCGGCGCGGCCGACCCACTGCATGCCGCCCTGCACGACCGGATGCTCGACGCCGAACATCTCGGTGAAACGGGTCTTCAAGGCCATCACGTCCTCCCAAACAATTGTTTGAGACACTCAAGCCGCTGAACGCCGTTCAGGCAAGCCGCGCTGTGCAAGCCTTCGAAATCGGCCCGCGGAAGGGCCTGGGTCGGCCCGCCCGTCAGAGGCCGGAGCGGCCGATGGCGTAGAACCGCTCGGCGCGGGCGGCCCGCAGCTGGTCGGGGGACAGGCCTTGCAGGGCGTCCAGCTCCTCCTCCAGCACGTCGCCCAGGATCTGCAGCATGGCCGCAGGGTCGGAATGGGCGCCGCCGGGGGGCTCGGGCACGATGCGGTCGACGATCTTGCGCTTCAGCAGGTCATGGGCGGTGATCTTCATCGCCTTGGCCGCTTCTTCGGCGGTGCGCGAGCCGCGCCAGAGGATGGAGTTGGCCCCCTCCGGCGAGATCACCGAATAGACGGCGTGCTCCAGGATCAGCACCCGGTTGCCCGCCGCAATGGCGATGGCCCCGCCGGACATGCCTTCGCCGGTGATGAGGCAGACCATGGGCACGCTGAGGGTCAGACACCGCTGCGTCGACCGCGCGATCGCCTCGGCCACGCCGCGCTCCTCACTGCCCACGCCAGGATAGGCGCCCGCCGAATCGATGATGCTGATGACCGGCATGTTGAAGTTCTCGGCCATGTCCATCAGACGGATGGCCTTGCGATAGCCTTCGGGGCGCGCGGAGCCGAAATTGTGCTTCACGCGGCTGGCGGTGTCGTGGCCCTTTTCGTGGCCCATGATCACCACCGGCCGGCCGCGGAACCGGCCGACGCCCCCCAGCAGGGCCTGGTCGTCGGCATACTTGCGGTCGCCGCGCAGCTCGACGAAGGCCTCGATCAGGCCTTCGGCATAGTTGACGAAGTGCGGTCGCTCGGGGTGACGAGCCACCTGCATCTTCTGCCAGGGATCGAGATTGGCGTAGGCCTTAACGCGAAACTCCGCCGCCCGCGCCCGCAGGGCGGCGATCTCGGCGTCCATGGCGCCGCCTTCCGCCGTCTCGGAGAGGCGCTGGAGTTCCTCGATCTTGGCTTCGAGCTCGGCGATGGGGCGCTCAAACTCGAGATAATGGGCTGCCATCGAGGTGTCTTGTCCTTGGCTGTGCGCGAAGCGCGGGAAGTTAGGCGGGAACCCGCACGGTCACAAGGGCGCCCTCGTCCCAGGGGAAATGGGGGTCGTGGCCAAGCGTTCCTTTTGTCAGGGCGGACCCGCCACATCCGGCGACGCGGTTTCTGGTCCCGCCTCCGGGTCGGGCTCGGGATCAGGCTCGGGCAACGGCCGCGAGACATCCTCGGCGGCGTCATTGACCGAGGCCGGCGGGGGCTCGACCGGCGCCGCAGCGTGCGGCATCTTCAGGCCCAGGGATTCCAAGGCGCCCTCGCCCTCGTGGCCGAAGAAGCTACGGATGCGCAGGTCCTGCTGCGGATAGGGGATTTCGATATTGGCCGCCCGCAGGGCGTCGTCGATGGCCCAGGTATAGGCCGCCAGCATGCCGTTCGGCCGCTTGGCCGCATTGAGATCGGGCCAGACCAGCAGCTCAAAGTTCAGCGCCGAATCGCCGAAGCCCACCAGCCAGACCTGCGACTTGTGCACGTCGCTCTCAGGCAGGGTGAAGGGCAGGGCCCGGGCGGCGGCCAGGACGGCGTCGCGCACCTTGTCCTTGTCCGCCCCATAGGCCACCGAGAAGGGGATGTGAATCCTGCGGGTCGCCCCGTGCAGGGTCCAGTTCACCAGGGTCCCCTCGATCAGATGCGAGTTGGGGACAATGATGTCGATATTGTCGTTGTTGCGGAGCCTTGTCGCCCGAGGTCCGATCTCCTGAACCTGTCCGCGCTGGCCGCTCTCCAGCTCCACATAGTCGCCGATATTCACGACCCGGTCGAAGATCAGCACCAGACCGGAGACGAACTCCTTCACCACCCCTTGCAGGCCAAGACCCACCCCCACGCCGACGGCGCCGGCGAAGATCGCCAGGGACGAAAAGTCGAGGCCGACGGTGGAAAGCCCCGCCACCAGGCCGATGATGACCACCCCATAGGTGACCAGCTTCTCGACGATATAGAGGGCCGCGCCGCCGTAGCGGGCTCGGGCGCGAAGCCGCCGGAGACCCTGGGCGGCGGCCCAGGCCACGCCGAAGGCCACGACCACCACCAGGGCGCCGGCGATGATGCCGCCCAGGGTCACCGGGGTGCGGCCGATGGTGAAGAGGATGAACTCTTCAAGGCCTGCGAGGTCGTCCTGCATTCAGCGCTTACGCCCCAGTGGATGTTTCGTTTCCACCACCTCGCGCAGATGGTCGCTGGCGAGGTGGGTGTAGATCTGAGTGGTGGCGCTGTCGGCGTGGCCCAGCAGGGTCTGGACGACCCGCAGGTCGGCGCCGCCCTCCAGCAGGTGGGTGGCGAAGGCGTGGCGCAGGACGTGGGGGCTGACCCGCGCCGGATCGACGCCGGCCTCCCGGGCGGCCTCGTCCAGCAGCTGCGCCAGCCGCCGCGGCGTCAGCCGCCCCCCCTGGCCGCGGGAGGGAAACAGCCAGGGATTGGCGGCGTCGCCCTTGGGCAGGAAGGTTTTGCGGACCTCGAGATAGGCCTTCACCGCCGTGCGCGCGGCGTCATTCAAGGGGGCGAGCCGCTCCTTCCCGCCCTTGCCCTTGACGATCAGATAGGCCGGGTCGCGGGCCAGAACCGCCAGGGGCAGGGCCGTCAGCTCCGACACCCGGAGGCCCGAGGCGTAGAGCAGCTCCACCATGCAGGCCAGGCGCAGGCCCTGGGCGCCGTCCCTGGCCGCGGCGGCGGCGATCAGGGCGTCCACCTCGGCCCGGCTGAGCACCCTGGGCAGCGGGCGGCCCTTGCGCGGCGCGTCCACCCGGCGGGACGGGTCGTCGGCCCGCCAGCCCTCCCCCAAGACGAAACGATAGAACTGCCGCACGCTGGCCCGGCGACGCGCGGCCGTCGCCGGGGCCAGGCCCCGGGCGCCGAGCTCGGCGAAATAGGCCTCGATGTCCTCGGCCGCCGCCTCGGCGAGGCTGGTCCCCTGCCCCGCCAGAAAGCCCTGGGCGTCGCTCAGGTCCTTGCCATAGGCCGTCAGGGTGTTGCGCGCCGCCGCCCGCTCCACGGCCATCATCTCAAGGAAAGCCTCGACCCAGCCCTCGGCGGTTTGTGCGCTCATCGCAGGGCCAGCAGGCCTTCCACCGCAAAGGCCCGCGCATGGTCGGCCAGGCCTGCGGCGCTGAGGGCGGCGATGATGCGCGCCCGGTCGGCGGGGGCAGGTCCGGTCGCGCCGGCCTCGGCGCTGGTCCACAGGGCCAGCAGGGCGGTCTCGCCCTGAAGGGCGCTGCGGGCCGCCTGCTCCATGGCGAAGATCCGGGCCGGGGGCGCCTTGGGCGCGGCGATGGCGAAGGCCGCGAATTCCCCGCGGGCCTGGGGATCGAACGGCGTGCCCAGGGCGCTCAGCAGCAGGGCCGCATCCTGGGCGCGACGGCGATCGCGGGCCTCGCCGATCCCGCCCCGCTCCACCAGCCGGTCCAGGGTCGGCCGGTCATGACGGCCGGCCGCCGCGGCGATCAGGGCGTCCAACAGGGCGAGATCGAGCACCTCGGCCTGGGGGATCTCGTCCTGGATCAGGGTGGCCCGCACATTTTCGGCGAGCGCCAGATCGCCCTGGGCCAGGACGGCGACGGCGGCGGCCACCGGCCCCTCGGTGGCGATCACCGGCCAGCGGGCGGTCTGCGGCGGAGCCTCGCCGGCCAGGGCCGCGGCGATGGGGGCGGCGATGGGGGCGGCGGGCTCGGCCTCCGAGAGATCGAGGCCCAGATTGCGCGACAGGGCATAGTCCAGGCTGTTGCGCAGGGACGGCGCGCCGGGATCGCCGGAGCCCGCCAGCCGAGCCCCCAGAAGGCGGCCAAACACCGCGTCGCGCTCGACGTTCTGGGCCAGGTCCAGGGTCAGCTGGGCGGCAGGCGCGCCGGCCAGGGCCTGGCAATAGGCCCGCAGCCGCAGCCAGTAGATCTGGTCGCGATCGACGCTGAGGGCCTGGGCGGCCTCACAGGCGGCCGCATCGTCGCCGGCCAGAAGGGCCGCATCGGCGGCCGCCCGCGACAGCCCCTCGTGACGCTCGACGCCGCCCGAACGCGCCAGAATGCTGCGGGCGGCGGCGATCTCGCCCAGCACGATCAGCGTGCGGGCCCGGGCCGCAGCCATGCCCAGCTCCTCGCCGGCGCCCCGCGGTCCTCGCGCGCCTGTCGCCAGGACCGCCCGGGCCAGGGCCGAGGCCGCCGGGCTCAGAGGTCGCTCGGCCAGCAGGGGGATCACCGTCCTGGCGGTGGCGGCCGAAGCGTCCTGCCAGAGGTCGGGGCCAAGCCCCGTGTCGCGCCCGGCGGCCGAGAACAGGTCCGGCGCCTGCAGGGTGGTGACTGTCACCGTCTCACCCGAAACCTCCGCGGGCGTCTGGGCCAAGGCTGCAGACGGAAGGACCAGGGCGCAGGCGGTCAGGGCGGCGAGAATCCGGGGGCGGGCGATGTGCATGGGACCACCTTAGGCCAGCCACAGCGGGCGTCATGCCCCTTGCGGAGAATTTCGGATGACAGCCCCGGCGTAAACCGAGCTTCACTGGTTTCGAGGATCACCAGGAGAGCCGCCGATGACCGCATCCGCCGAACCGACCCATGAGGACATGCAGCGCGTCCTCGCCCGCCAGAAGGCCGCCCAGCTGGCCGAAGGCCCGCCCTCGGCCGAGCTCCGCGCCGCGCGGCTGGACCGCTGCATCGACCTGCTGGTCGATCATGCCGAGGCCATCGCCGAGGCGATCAATGACGATTTCGGCTCCCGCTCCAAGGCGGTCACCGGCCTGACGGACGTCGCCGCCTCCATCGGCCCGCTGAAGCACGCCAAGGCCAATCTGCGGAAGTGGATGGCGCCGGAGAAGCGCAAGACGACGCCGGCGATCCTCGGCCTGTTCGGCGCCAAGGCGCAACTGCAGTTCCAGCCCAAGGGCGTGGTGGGCGTGATCAGCCCCTGGAACTTCCCGGTCAACCTGACCTTCGGGCCCCTGGCTGGCGTCCTGGCGGCGGGCAACCGGGCGATGATCAAGCCTTCGGAGTTCACCCCGAAGACCTCTGAGCTGATGAAGACCATGTTCGCCAAGGCCTTCAGCGAGGACGAGATCGCCGTCTTCACCGGCGGACCGGAGGTGGGCCGGGCGTTCTCCAGCCTGGCCTTCGACCACCTGATCTATACCGGCGGCACGGCGGTGGCCCGCCACGTCATGCGGGCGGCGGCCGACAACCTGGTTCCCCTGACCCTGGAGCTTGGCGGCAAGAGCCCCGTCATCCTGTCGGAGGGCGCCGACATGGGCCTGGCCGCCGCCCGCATCATGGCCGGAAAGACCCTCCACGCCGGGCAGATCTGCCTGGCGCCCGACTACGTCCTGGCCCCCGAAGGCCAGGTCGGCGCCTTCGTCGAAGAGGCCCGCGGCGCGGTGGCCCGCATGTTCCCGACCCTGAAGGACAATCCCGACTACACCGCCATCATCGCCCAGAACCACTATGATCGGATCACCGGCTATATCGAGGATGCCCGGGCCAAGGGCGCAGAGGTGGTCGAGCTCAATCCCGCCGGCGAGGACTTCAGCCAACAGCCCTTCCGCAAGATCCCACCGACCCTGATCCTCAACCCCACCGACGACATGGCCGTCATGCAGGAGGAGATCTTCGGCCCCGTCCTTCCGGTGAAGACCTATCGCGGGACGAAGGCCGCCATCGACTATGTGAACAGCCATGAGCGGCCCCTGGCGCTCTACTGGTTCGGGACCGACGAGGCCGAAAAAGACCGGGTGCTCACCCAGACCACATCAGGTGGGGCGACGGTCAACGACGTGATCTTCCATGTGGCCCAGGAGGACCTGCCCTTTGGCGGGGTCGGCCCCTCGGGCATGGGCTCCTATCACGGCCATGACGGCTTCAAGGAGTTCAGCCACCGCAAGTCAGTCTACAGCCAGCTGAAGAAGGACATCGGCCCCCTGCAGCGGATGCGGCCGCCGTACGGGCCAGCCATCGCCGGCTATCTGAAGGGCGCCGTCAAACGCTGACGCCTAGACTTTGAGTTTAGAGCCTGGCTCGACCGTGCTGCGCAGCGCCGAGGTCCAAGATCGAGAAACTGTCTTCCGTCGCCAGGGGGATGTGGATGACGCACCGCACGCCCTCGGCGGAAAAGTCGATGTGGGTGCGGCCATCCCCATCCTGCCCGAAACTCCGGGCGATCAGGCGCATGCCGAAACCATCCTGGCCCTGGGGCGGCGCGATCGGAATCGGACCACCCCGCTCGGCCCACAGAAGCGTCATCCGCCGGCCGCCCGCGCCGTCATGGGCGAGGTTCCAGCTCAGGCTCACCCGGCCCTCGGGAACCGACAGGGCGCCGTGCTTGATGGCGTTGGTGGTCAGTTCGTGCAGCACCAGGGACAGGGGCACCGCCTGTTGCGGACTGAGCAACACCCGCGGCCCGTCCACCTCGAAGCGGTCATCCTCGGCCTGAACATGGGGGGCGAGCGCCCGCTCCACGATCGTGTGCAGGTCGGCGCCGGCCCAGTTGTCATCGACCAGGACGTTATGGGCCTCCGCCAGGGCGATCAGGCGGTCGGTCAGGGCCCGGCGGGTGCGCAGGGCGACGCCTTCGGCGCGCAGGGTCTGCTCGATGATCGACTGGACGGTGACCAGGGTGTTCTTGATCCGGTGGTTGAGTTCATTGAGCAGCAGGACCCGCTGGTCCTCCGCCAGCTTGGCGGCGGTTTCGTCACGCAGGACCTTGATCAGCTCGGGGCGGTCGCCCAGGCGCATGGTCACCCCGTTGGCCCAGAAGCGGCGGCCGTCCTTGCGGCGATGCCAGCGGGTGTCCTCGGCGCGGCCCAGGCTCAGGGCCCGATGGAGTTCGGCCTGGGGCACCCCAGCGGCGATATCGGAGTCCAGGAACAATTCCTCGAAGCTACGCCCCACCACCTCATCCGCCGGAAAGCCGAAGACATGCTCGGCGCCCGGCGACCAGGCGATGACCCGCCCCTCCGGCGTGAGGGTGAGGACGGCATAGTCGCGGGCGTTGTCGAGGATCAGATAGGCCAGGTCGGGATCGATCACGGCGCTCACCCGGTTTGTTGAGTTGAGCACAGCAACGTTCGAACGCGGGAAAGGTGTCGGCGTCGGCGTCTGGCTTCGCGTCGCGGTTGGCGCGGACCGGGCGGCTCGTGTAAAGCCTTGCATTTCATGGATCGCTACGCCCCCCTCCGCACCCGCACCATCGCCCTCGTCGGCCTGATGGGAGTCGGCAAGTCCAGCGTGGGCCGCCGGCTCGCCAACGCCCTTGAGCTGCCCTTCCGGGACGCTGACGCCGAGGTCGAGGCCGCAGCCGGCCGCTCGATCAAGGAAATCTTCGCCGAGCTGGGCGAGGCGGCCTTCCGCGATGGCGAACGCCGGGTCATCCAGCGCCTGCTGGAAGAGCCCCCGCACGTTCTGGCCACCGGCGGCGGGGCCTTCATGAACGACGACACCCGCGCTTTGCTGACGTCCCAGGCCCTGGTGGTCTGGCTGAAGGCCGATCTCGACCTGCTGGCCCGGCGCGTCGGACGCAAGGACACCCGGCCCTTGCTGCAGGATTCCGATCCCCTGACCGTGCTCAAGAGCCAGGCCGAGATCCGCTATCCGTTCTATGCGCAGGCCCATGTGACCGTGGAGACCGGCGACACCGCCCACCACGTCACGGTGGGCCAGGTGATCGAGGGACTGACCCGCTATCTGGAGGGCGACAAGGCATGAGCGCGGCGGTGAATGTCGGCCTGGGCGACCGAGCCTACGAGGTCATGATCGGTCCCGGCCTCGTGGCCGGCGCCGGCGCCCACATCGCGCCTCTGCTCAAGCGTGGCCGGGTGGCGGTGATCAGCGACGAGACGGTCTGGCGCCTGCATGGGGCGCGGCTGACGCAAGGCCTGGCGCAGGCCGGCGTGGCGGCGAGCCCCATCCTGGTTCCGCCGGGCGAAGGCTCCAAGAGCTTCGAGATGCTGGCGAGGGTCAGCGACGACCTGCTGTCCCTCGAGCTCGACCGGGGCGACCTGATCGTGGCGTTCGGCGGCGGCGTCGTGGGCGACCTCGCCGGCTTCGCCGCGGCCATCTACAAGCGCGGCGTCGACTTTGTTCAGATCCCCACCACCCTGCTGGCCCAGGTGGACTCCTCGGTGGGCGGCAAGACCGCCATCGACACCCCCCGGGGCAAGAACCTGATCGGCGCCTTCCACCAGCCCCGGCTGGTCCTGGCTGACCTCGACGTCCTGGCCACCCTGCCCGTCCGCGAGATGGGCGCCGGCTATGCCGAGATCATCAAGTACGGCCTGCTGGGCGACTTCGCCTTCTTCGAATGGCTGGAGACCGCCGGTCCCAAGGTGATCGACCGCGACGCCGCAGCCCTGGACCGGGCCGTGCGCCGCTCGGTGGAGATGAAGGCCGAGATCGTCGCCCAGGACGAGCGCGAGGCCGGCCGCCGCGCCCTGCTCAACCTCGGCCACACCTTCGGCCACGCCCTGGAGTCGGAGACCGGTTACGGCGACGCCCTGCTGCACGGCGAAGCGGTGGCCATCGGCATGGCCATGGCCTTCCGGTTCTCCGCACGACAGGGTCTGTGCGCCGGCCAGGACGCCGAGCGCGCCCAGGCGGCGATCGCCGCGGTGGGCCTGCCGGTGCGGCTGGACCAGTTGGCTGGCCACCCGTTCGACGCCGCTCGCCTGCTGGCCCATATGGGCCAGGACAAGAAGGCCGAGGGCGGGCGGCTGACCTTCATCCTCGCCCGGCGCCTGGGGGAGGCCTTCGTGGCCCGCGACGTCGATCCCGCGGCCATCCATGAGTTCCTGATTGCGGAGGGCGCCGGTTCAGCCGGCGCGGCGGCATGATCACAGCGATCCTCGTCGGCCTGGCGCCGGCCATCGTCATCCTGCTGTTCTTCTCGGCGGTGATCTCGGCCACCGAGACCTCGATGACGGCGGCCAGCCGCAGCCGGATGCACCGCCTGGAGCGGGATGGCGACAAGGCCGCCGCCCGGGTCAACAAGCTGATCGGCAACCAGGAGAAGATGATCGGGGCGATTCTCCTCTCCAACAACGCCATCAATATCGGCGCCTCGGCGCTGGCCACCACCGTGCTGACCGCCGCCATCCCCGGGGCGACGGGACCGCTGATCGCCACGGTGGTGATGACCGCCCTGGTGGTTATCTTCGCCGAAATCCTGCCCAAGACCCTGGCCATCGCCCAGCCCGACCGGGCCGCCCGGCTGCTGTCGATCCCGGCCACCTGGGTGGTGAAGATCTTCGGCCCGCTGGCCAATGGCGCCCAGTGGGTCGTGCGCCTGACCCTGCGCCCCTTCGGCATCCGACTGGACATGGCCACCGACGTCCTGGCCGCCCACGAGGAGATCCGCGGCGCGGTGGACTATCACCATTCCGAGGGGCTGGTGGAGAACCGCGACCGCCTGATGCTGGGCGGGGTGCTGGACCTGGCGGACATGGATGTGGGCCAGGTGATGGTCCACCGGAAATCGATCTCCATGATCGATATCAGCATGCCGGTGCGCGAGTTCGTGGCCGCGGTGCTGGGCAGCGCCCACACCCGCATGCCGGTCTATCGGGACGAGCCGGAGAACATCGTTGGCATCCTGCATGCCAAGGACCTGCTGCGGGCCATGGCCGAGACCGACGGCCGGATCGACAGCCTGGACATCGCCAGCTTCCTGCGCGAGCCCTGGTTCATCCCCGACACGACCAACCTCAAGGACCAGCTCAACGCCTTCCTCAAGCGCCACACCCACTTCGCCCTGGTGGTGGACGAGTATGGCGGCCTGAAGGGCCTGATCACGCTCGAGGACATCCTCGAGGAGATCGTGGGCGAGATCGAGGACGAGTACGATGTGGCCGTGCCGGGCGTGCGGCCCCAGCCGGACGGCTCGGTCAATGTGGACGGCTCGGTGCCCATCCGTGACCTGAACCGCGCCATGGACTGGGAATTGCCCGATGAGGACGCCGTGACGGTGGCGGGCCTGGTGATCCACGAGGCCCAGACCATCCCGCGGGTGGGCCAGACCTTCATCTTCCATCGGCACCGCTTCCAGATCGTCCGGCGCGAGCGCAACCAGATCACCGCCCTGCGGGTCTCGCCACCGATCGAAGCGCCGGTGGAGGACTAGACTGCAAGTCTTTGGCGCGGTTCGTCCGATAACCGGTTTCCAATTACCAGAACCCGGCCAGGCGCGGGGCGGGAACCCAAGCGCGGCTATAGCGTTTTCTGCGACCGGGCCGGAGGAAGACGTCTGAGCATGAGTATCGCCAGAGCCAGGGCGCAAGCCAGCAAGATCCCTGCGGCGCTGTCGCCTCGCGCCCTTTGCATTTCTCCAAGCTATGCTGCAACACTTGCCGGCCGCGCTGGCCTCCTGGAGCCTCGTCTATGACCGACCTCGCCAAGCTCGCTGGCCTTCGGGTTCTCGTCGTCGAAGACGAGATGATGGTTTCGATGCTGATCGAAGACATGCTCAGCGATCTCGGCTGCAAGGTGATCGGGCCGGCCTCGCGGCTGGAGGAAGCCATCGCTCTGGTGGGATCGAGCGAGCTGGATTGCGCCGTGCTCGACGTGAACCTGGGCGGACAGCCGATCTTCCCCCTCGCCGATATCCTGCGGGAAAAGGGCGCGCCCTTCGCCTTCGCCACCGGCTATGGCGATGCCGGCCTGCGCGACGTCGACAAGGGCACGCCGGTTCTGCAGAAGCCCTTCCGCGAGAGCGACCTGGCCCGCATCCTGGGCGAACTCCACGCCCGCGTCTGAGCCGAAACGCCCCGCCGCTTCAGGGCAGGGCGGCCAGGACCTTTTCCGGCGTTAGGGGATATTGCCGGATCCGCGCGCCGCAGGCGTTGTAGACCGCATTGGCGATAGCCGCGCCTGCGCCCGCAATGCCGAGTTCGCCCACCCCCTTGATCCCCATGGGATTGGCCTTGTCGTCCACCTCGTCGAGGAACATGGCCGAGAGATCGGCGATGTCGGCATGGGCGGGCACGTGATAGCCGGCCAGATCCTGGGCGATGAACGAGCCGTAGCGGGGATCGACCGCGTTGTACTCGTGCAGGGCCGTGCCGACGCCCCAGATCATGCCGCCGGTGATCTGGCTCATGGCGGTCTTGGCGTTCAGGATTCGGCCGGCGGCGAACACCCCGAACATGCGGCGCAGGCGCACCTCGCCGGTGTCGGGATCGACGCCCACCTCAGCGAAATGGGCGCCATAGGTGTGCTGGGAATAGTCGCGGGCGTCGGCGGCCGGCGTGATGGAGCCCTCCACATAGATCCCGTCCGGCGCGGCGCGCGCCACCAGGCGATCCAGCGGCTCGGCGCGGTTGTCGACGGCGATATGGCCGCCGCCGAAGGTCACCAGCTCCGGATCATCGCCATACAGCGGCGAGTTGGGATCGCCGGTGGCGAGTTCGGCCAGGGCCGTGCGCAGGTTCATGCCGGCGGCGAAGGCCGCAGAGCCCGCCGTGGCCGCGCCGAACTGGCCGCCGGAGCCCGGGGCCGGCGGGAAGTCTGAATCCCCCAGCTCCACCTTCACCTGGGCCAGGGGCACGCCGAGCGTCTCGGCGGTGATCTGGGCGAGGATCGTATAGGTGCCGGTGCCGATGTCGGTCATGCCCTGGCGCAGGGTGATGGTCCCGTCGGCGTCGATCCGCACGCCCGCCTTGGCCGGCAGCAGGAAGTTGCCGCGGATGGCCGCGGCCATGCCCAGGCCCACCAGCCAGCGGCCGTCGCGGACCTGACCGGGCTTCGGGTGGCGGCGGTCCCAGCCGAACCGCTGGGCGCCTTCGGTCATGCAGCGGACCAGCTGGCGGGTGCTGAAGGGCTTGCCGGTTTCGGGATCGGTTTCCGGTTCGTTGCGCAGGCGCAGCTCGATGGGGTCGAGGCCGAGTTGCTCGGCCAACTCGTCCATGGCGCATTCCAGGCTGAGCATGCCCGAGGCCTCGCCGGGCGCCCGCATGGGGCCAGCCGCAGGGATGTCGAGCTTGACCAGGCGGTGGCCGGTCAGCCGGTTAGGCGCCGCATAGAGGCTGCGGGCGAAATTGGCCGCATGTTCCGTGAACGGCGTTTCGCGGCGGCAGTGAGTCACCGCCTCCAGGGCGAAGGCGTCGAGGCGGCCGTCGGCCTGGGCGCCCAGGCGAACCCGCATGTGTACGGCCGGGCGATGGATGGTGGCCTGGAACATCTGCTGACGGGTGTAGGCGACCTTGACCGGCTGGCCGAGTTCGCGGGCCGCCAGGGCCGCCAGCGTCAGGTCGTCATAGGCCTGGCCCTTGCCGCCGAAACCGCCGCCGATATAGCGGGTCACCAGGCGGACCTGGGTCGAGGGGATCATCAGGGTCTCGGCCAGGGTGTGCTGGCCGCCCTTCACCATCTGGATCGAGGTGTGAACCGTGACGTTGTCGCCATCCCACCAGGCCGTGGTGGCGCAGGGCTCCATCTGGGCGTGGTTCTGCAGCGGGCTGACATAGGTCTCGTCCAGGCGGACGGGGGCGCCCGCAAAGGCGGCCTCGAAGTCGCCGACCCGGACGTCTTCTTCGCCCTCGGGCTGGTCGGCCGCATCGAGGTTGTCCTCGAAGATCAGGTCGGCGGGCTCGGCGGCGTAGTCGAAGCGCACCAGGGCCGCGGCGGCCTTGGCGTTCTCCAGGGTGTCGGCGACGACGAAGCCCACATGCTGGCCGAAATGCTCGATCCGCTCGGCCAGGGCCGGATTGGAGCCCCGCTGGCTGCGGGGATTGATCTTCGCCCCGCGTTCGCCCTGGGCCGGGACATTGTGCGGGGTCCAGACCAGCAGGACTCCAGGGGCCACCCGGGCCTCGGAGATATCGGCCAGGGTGACCGTACCCTTGGCGATCGGCGAGGCGATCAGCACCCCATAGGCCGGCGGCGAAGGCGCCTCGACCTCATAGGCGAAGGGGGCTGACCCGGTCACTTTCAGCCGGCCTTCGTAGCGATCGACGCCCTTGCCGATCAGGCCGCCGCGGTTCTCGCTGATGGGGGTCGGCGCCGCCCAATCCTTGACCGAGCTCATTGGCCGTCTCCTGCGCCGGTGGTGGTGAGGCAGGCGGCGCCCAGGCGCGCCATCAGCTTCAGCTTGTAGTCGTTGTGACCGTCAGGCCGTGCAGCCCTCAACTCAGCGTCCATGGCCTCGGCGGGGCTGGCCCCCTGCTCCAGGGCCAGCTCGGCGGCTTCGGCGCGCCAGGGCTTGTGGGCCACGGCGCCCAGGGCGACCCGGCCGCCGGCCACCGCCACGCTGCCGATGGCGAAGGCGTAGGAGGCTCGCTCGCGCGCCTTGCGATAGATCTGGCCGCCCGGCGGGGGCGGCGGCAGGACGACGGCGGTGATCATCTCGGCCGGACGCAGCTCGGTCTCGACATGGGGGGTGTCGCCCGGCAGGCGGTGGAAGCCCTCCAGGGCCAGCACCCGGGCCTCGCCGGCGCCGGACTGCGTCTCGACCTTGGCGTCCAGGGCGGTCAGGGCCACGGCCATGTCCGAGGGATGGGTGGCGATACAGGCGTCGCTGGCCCCGAAGATGGCGGTGTTGCTGGAGATGCCGCCGATGGCGGCGCAGCCGGCGCCCGGCGCGCGCTTATTGCAGGGCTTGGAGGTGTCGTAGAAATAGGGGCAGCGGGTGCGCTGCAGCAGGTTGCCGGCGGTGGTCGCCTTGTTGCGCAGCTGGCCCGACGCCCCCGACAGGATGGCTTGGGCCAGCGCCGGATAGCGGGCGCGGACGCGCGCGTCGGCGGCCACCTGGCTGTTGGTGGTCATGGCGCCCAGGCGCAGGCCGCCTTCTGGGGTGTCCTCGATCTCGGCCAGGGGCAGGCGGCTGACATCGACCAGGTGGGTCGGCTGCTCGATCCGCAGCTTCATCAGATCAACGAGGTTGGTGCCGCCGGCCAGGAAGCGGGCGCCGGGGATTTCGGCCACCAGGGCCAGCGCCGTGGCCACATCGCCGGGGCGCTCATAGGTGAAGGCCTTCATGCCAGGCCTCCGGCGGTGCGAATGGCCGCCAGGATTTGCGGATAGGCCGAGCAGCGGCAGAGATTGCCGCTCATGCGCTCGCGGATTTCTTCGTCGGTCAGAACGATATCGGCGGTGAGATCTTCCGTCGCCAGGCTCGCCCAGCCGTCGGCCGCCTCCTTCAGCATGCCGATGGTCGAGCAGATCTGGCCCGGCGTGCAGTAGCCGCACTGGAAGGCGTCCTGCGCCAGGAAGGCCGCCTGGACCGGATGCAGGGTCTCGTCCTGCGCCAGCCCCTCGATGGTGGTGATCTCGTCCCCCTCATGGGTGACCGCCAGCGACAGGCAGGCGTTGATCCGCCGCCCATTGACCAGGACCGTGCAGGCCCCGCACTGGCCGTGGTCGCACCCCTTCTTGGAGCCCTTGAGGTCGAGTCGTTCGCGCAGGGCGTCGAGCAGGGTCGTGCGCGGATCAAGGTCCAGGCTGGCGGCCTGGCCATTGAGCGTGAAACTGGTCTTCAACGGGCGTCTCCCCAAACGCCGGGCGGAAAATGACGCCCGAACAGACTTCTATGTTTTTGAACGCGCTCAGGCCTCGCCGGGCGCCAGGGCCTTGAGCGACAAGGCATGGACCGGGCCGGCCATCTCCTCGGCCAGCGCCCGGTAGATCATGCGTTGCCGAGCGACCTTGGGCGCTCCGGCGAAGGCCTCGGCCTCGATCAGAACGTTGAAATGGCTCTCTCCGCCAGGCCGGGCGCCGGCATGGCCGGCATGGCGCGAAGACTCATCCTCGATCACCAAGCGGGTCGGCGAAAAGGCCTCGGTCAGTTTTTGTTGGATGGCATCGAATATGGCGCCCATTGCTCACATCTTCAATTCTTCAAAAGTGCGGGCCGTGGCCCCATACTTGGGGCATGCCCGGCGCGTTTCAATACAGGCCCAAGTTCGTCGATATCCGCGTTCGCCCCCCAAAGCCCGGGGAAGCGGAGCAGGCCGACGACGTTTTCGCTCTCAAGCCCGGTGAACGCCGTTGCGATCACCCCGGCTGCTCCATGCCCGCGGCGGCCCGGGCGCCGAAGTCCCGGGACATGATGAACGAGCACTACTGGTTCTGCCAACCGCACGCGGCGGAATACAATCGCAACTGGAACTTCTTCGCCGGCATGAGCGAAGGGGAGATCAAGGCGCGCCAGGAACAGGAACAGACCACCGGCGGCCGGCCGACCTGGGACTTCAAGGCCAGCCGCAACTCCCGGGAATCGGCGACGTTCGCCAACAACTTCGCCCGCGGCAAAGGCGGCTACCAGGACCCGTTCAACATGTTCGGCCACGGGGGCGCCCACGGGCCGGGCCCGCAGGCGGCGCCGGCCAGACGGCTGGGCAAGATCGAGCGTAACGCCCTGGCCGACCTCGACCTTGACGACAACGCCGAGGGACCGGCCATCCGCGCGCGCTACACCGAGCTGGTCAAGCGCTGCCACCCGGACGCCAATGGCGGCGACCGCTCGGCCGAGAACAAGCTGCAGCGGGTGATCAAGGCCTATCAGGCCCTGCGCAAGGCGGGCATGGTCTAGGGAGACACGAGGGGCGAGGTGCTACGCGGCGAACCCACCATCGCGGAGTCGAGGGCCGACCAGGACGCGGTGCGGCGGCGTCGGCCGCTGGCGCGACGTCGTCTCGCCGTGCGCCTGACAGCCGGCGCGCTGGGTGTGATGGCCCTGAGCGCCGGAGCCCTGGTCCCGCCCCCGGCCACCCCTGGCGCTGGAGAACAGGCCATGGCCACCTGGGCCGCCTTGCATTTCCCCACGCCGCCGCCCCAGGCCCCAGCGCAGCTCGCCCAGCAGATCACCGACCTCGGCGCCCGCTTCAATGGTCGGGCGGGCATCGCCGTTCGCGACCTGCAAGGGGGCTGGACCGCGACCCATGACGGCGACACCCTCTATCCGCAACAGAGCGTGAGCAAGCTGTGGGTGGCGATCAGCGTGCTGGACGCCGTCGACCAGGGCGCCATCACCCTGAACGACCCCGTCACCGTGCGGCGGGAGGACCTGTCCATCTTTCACCAGCCGATCCGCGACCATGTGGGGCGGCGGGGTTACGCGACCACGGTGGGCGCCCTGCTGGAGAGCGCGGCCACCCGCAGCGATAACGCCGCCAATGACGTCCTGATGCGGCTGGTGGGCGGGCCCGATCAGGTTCGCACGGTGATGACGCAGAAGGCGCTGGGCGCCATCAGCCTCGGGGATGAGGAGCGCTATTTCCAGACCCGCATCGCCGGCCTCGACTGGCGGCCGGAATTCTCCTTCGGGCGAAGCTTCTGGCAGGCGCGGGCGGCCATACCCCAGGAGATCCGCCGCCAGGCCCTGGAAGCCTATCTGCAGGACCCCGCCGATGGCGCGAGCCCCGAGGCCGTGGTGGCGGCCCTGGACCGCCTGCAGGCGGGGGACCTGCTGTCGCCGGAGTCCACCGCTCACCTCCTGGGCCTGATGGCCGCCAGCCAGACGGGGCCCATGCGCCTGGGCGGCGGCCTGAGCGAGGGCTGGCGTCTGGCCCACAAGACCGGCACCGGCCAGGTCATGGGGGCCCGGGCGACGGGCTATAACGATGTCGGCCTGCTGACCGCGCCGGATGGACGGGCCTATGCGGTGGCCGTCCTGATCGCCGACACGGAGGCCTCGATCCCCGAACGGCAGGCGCTGATGCAGGCGGTGACCCGGGCGGTCATCGAACAGCATCAGGTCTTGAGCCCCCTGCCCGCCGATGACGCCCCCTTCGCGCCGGGCGCCCTGGAGACCGCCAATGTCGGGGCCGACCTCAGCCTGAGATCGGGTTTCCCGGCGCCTTCGCCTCTGCCTTGACCATCGCCTCGAAGTCCAGCCGATCGCGGGGCAGCACGTGGGGCAGTTCGGTTTGCAGGAAGGCGATCATCTTTTCCCGCACCTCGCAGCGCAGGTCGAAGGTGGTCGGCGCATTGCGGGCGCTGACCAGGCAGCGCACCTGCATGGTGCGCTCCGACGCGTCGGTGACCGCCAGATTGACCACATTGCCGTCCCACAGGGGCGAGGCCTTGGCGATCTCCTCCAGCTTGGCGCGCAGGACGTCTATGGGCGCGGTGTAGTCCACATAGAGCATGGTCGTGCCGATCAGGGAGGCGGTCTCGCGCGTCCAGTTCTGGAACGGCTGCTGGATGAAATAGGTGAGCGGCAGGACCATGCGCCGCCAGTCCCAGAGCCGGACCACCACATAGGTCGAGGTGATCTCCTCGATCTGCCCCCACTCGTTCTCGACGATGACGGCGTCGTCGATGCGGATCGGCTGGGTGGTGGCGATCTGCACCCCGGCGATCAGGTTGGTCAGGAAGGGCTGCAGGGCGAGGCCGGCGATGATGCCCGCCGCCCCGGCCGAGGCGAGCAGGCTGATGCCGTACTGGCGAACCCCCGGGAAGGTCATGAGGGCCGCGCCCATGGTCAGGACGACGATCAGCGTCCCCGCCGTCCGGGTCAGGATCTTGGTCTGGGTGACATGCTTGCGCGCCAGGAGGTTGTCTTCGGCGTCAAGCTTCAGGCCCCGAACATAGAGCAGGCTCCAGATGTCGAGGGCGGTGAGCGCGCTCCAGCCCACCAAGGCGACGAACCCTAGGCCCAGCATGCGGCGCAGGGCTGCGACGCCGCCGTCCCCAAGCTGGGCGAAGCTGGCGGCGGCGGCGAGGCCAAGGATCAGGGCCGCCAGGCGGGTCGGCCTGCGGAGCTTGGCGACGAGGGTCGACCAGTAGACGTCCTTGCTGCGCAAGCTCCGGCGGATCATCCGCGCCACGAGTTCGTGCAGCAGGAGGCCGAGCGCGGCCCCCACCGCCAGGATGGCCAGGTTCACCAGCCAGAGCGGCGCCCATTCGGGCCGGTAGGAGAAGATCAGATCCGACATGGGTGGACTCTCAGGGCGCCTCGGGGGCCGGAACAAGGCTCCAACGCCGAAGGACGCCAAGAGATCGCCCGGCCAGCTCCCGATCGTGTCGGAAACCCGCAGGCGCCCGCCTGACAGGCGCCGGCGTCACGTCAGCGGTTCAAGGGGCGAAGCTGGACCGCGCCTTGATCCCCCAGTGGCCGCCCTCGCAGGTCACCACATAGATGGAGTCAAACCCGCCGATGATGCTGCCGTCTGTCCGATAGCGGGTGAAGCGGGTGTTGATATGCACCTTGTCCGGCCCCGAATGGATGATCTCGCGCTTCTCCCAGGCCGAGTGATCCCAGTCCTTGAGGGAGGCGTGGTCGAACGTCGCCTGCGTCTGGTCGCCCTTGTTGATGATCCGCATCGTGTTGGACGCCAGACGGATCGAGGGGAAGTTGAAGGTCTGTTCGAAGGCCTTCATGTCGCGGCCATTGAAGGCGGCCATGAAGGCGTCGAGGCAGGCCATGGCGGCGGCCTCGGAGTGTTCGTTGCGGCTCATCGGCTCCTCCCGTCGGCCTGTGATCGGCCGTGCGGGAGGAGCTTAAGCGCGCGAAGGCGGCGATGAGAAGGCGATCAGGACTCGGCCTGAACCCAACCACCCCCCAGGGCCTTGAACAGGACGATCTGGGCGTCGGCCACCTGGGCCTGCGACAGGGCCAGCTGAGCCTGCAGTCCGGCCAGGGTGCGCTCGGCGTCGAGCACGCCCAGGAAGCTGTCGACCCCGGCGTCATAGCGCATCCGCGAGAGGCGGGCGGCGCGTTCCCCCTGGTCCCGGGCCCGCTGCAGGGCGGCGCGGCGATCCAGGGCCTTGGCGTACTGGGTCAGGGCGATCTCGGTTTCCTGGAGGGCCGTGAGGTTGACCTGCTCGAAGCTCGCCAGGGCCGCATCGGCCGCAGCGCCGGCCTGGCTGATGCGCGATCGCGCCGCCAGGATATTGGGGAAGCTCCAGGAGATCAGAGGGCCGACGCTGAACTGATAGTCGTCGCCCAGGTCCGAGGCGTCGGCGCCCAGAGTCGAGATGCTGCCCCCCAGGGTCACGCTGGGATAGAGGCTGGCCGTGGCCACGCCGATCCGGGCCGTCGCCGCCGCCAGCCGGCGCTCGGCGGCGCGCACGTCGGGACGCCTCGCCAGAAGGGCCGCACCATCGCCGACGGGAATGGCGGTGGTGACTTCGGGCACGACGTTGCAGGCCGCCGCGGCGATCGGCGCCTGGGCCGGCGGACGGCCGGTCAGCACCGCCAGACGGAACAGGGCGCTGTCGCGCTGAGCCTCAAAGGGCGGCAGGGTGGCGCGGGTGGATTCCAGCTCGGTCTGGGCGCGGGCCACATCGAGGCCGGCCCCGCGGCCGAGGTCGAACTGGCGGCCGGTGAGATCGGCCGTCTCCTGCTGCAGGTCCAGGGTCTGGCGGGCCGTGGCGATCTGCAGATTGGCGGCGCAGAGATCGGCATAGGCCCGGGCGGTTTCCGCCGCCACGGTCACCCGGGCGGAGTCCAGCAGGGCCTCGGCCGCGCCTGCGTCGGCGCGGGCCGCCTCCACCGATCGGCGCACCCGACCGAAAAAGTCGACCTCGTAGGCGGCCTCGAAGCCCGCCTGGAAGCTGTCGTTCTCCCCGTAGGCGCCGGTGACAGGATCTTGCTGCCGAACCCGGGCGGCGCCCGCCGTGGTGGTGGTCGAGGGCAGGAAGCCGACGCGGGCCTCCCCCAGGGCCGCGCGGACCTGGGCCAGGTTGGCGGCCGCGACGGCGATGTCGCGGTTGGCGCTGAGGGCCTCGGCCACCAGATCGTCCAGCAGCGGATCCTCATAGAGCCGCCACCAGTCGTCGGGCGCTTGGGCCCCGGTAAAGGGGCCATCGGCCGCGGCGATGAAGGGACCGGTCTCAGCGCTCACTGCGGGCGGGAGCTGATAGTCGGGGCCGGCCGCGCAGGCCGACAGGAGAGCCGCGCCGGCGAAAAGGGCGGCCAGACGGGACGGGATCACGGGCGGGGCTCCGGAGCTTGGTGAATGATGACGCCGGGTTCGGCGCCAGAGTCGGGGGTGGCGCCCAGCACGACCTTGCGCCCAGGGAGGCGCTCAGCCAGACGGCGACAGACCACATAGAAGACCGGCGTGAAGATCAGGCCGAAGATGGTCACCCCGATCATCCCGAACACCACGGCGGTGCCCAGGGCCTGGCGCATCTCCTGGCCGGGGCCGGAGGCGATGGCCAAGGGCAGCACGCCGAAGATGAAAGCGAACGAGGTCATCAGGATCGGGCGTAGTCGGGTCTTGGCCGCATGCACCGCCGCGTCGAAGCGGTTCATGCCCATCTGATCCTCGGCCTGCTTGGCGAACTCGACGATCAGGATCGCGTTCTTCGCCGCCATGGCCACCAGGACGATCAGCCCGACCTGGGTGAGGATGTTGTTGTCCATGCCGCGCATCCAGACCCCGAGCATGGCCGCCAGGATGCTGAGCGGCACGATCAGGATAATGGCCAGCGGCAGGGTGAAGGCCTCGTACTGGGCGGCCAGCACCAGGAAGACGAAGACCACCGCCAGGGCGAAGACCAGCAGGGTGGTGTCCCCGGCGGCCTGTTCCTGATAGGCGAGTTCAGTCCACTGGTAGCTGATCCCGGCCGGCAGGGTCTCGGCCGCCAGGCGCTCCATTTCGGCCAGGGCCTCGCCCGACGAAATGCCGGGCGCCGCGCCGCCGATGATCTCCGCAGAAGGTGCAAGATTGAACCGCACCACCCGGGCCGGGCCGGAGTCGTCGCGCAGGGTGGCGATGGAGCCCAGGGGCGCCATGCCCCCCGACACGGTGCGCACCTTCAGATTGGCGATGTCCGACACCTGGGAGCGGCCGGAGGGCTCGGCCTGGGCCGTCACCCGGAAGGTCCGGCCGAGCATGTTGAAGTCGTTCACATAGGTGGAGCCCAGATAGGTCCCCAGGGTCTGGAACACCTCCGCCGGCTGAACCCCCAGGAGGAGGGCGCGCTCGCGATCGACATCGGCGGTCACCCGGGGGGCGCCGGTGTTGAACTGGTTGTACACCCCGACGAGCTTGGGATTCTGGGCCGCGGCGCCGGCGAGCTGATTGGCCGCCTGCTCCAGAGCCGCATAGCCGACGCCGCCGGTGTCCTGGACCATCATCTTGAAGCCGCCGGCGTTGCCAAGGCCTTCCACCGGCGGGGGGGCCAGGACGAAGATGTTGGCCTCTTCGATGGCGCCCATGCGCTGCATGATCATGCCCGCTATGTTCTGGGCGGCGAGTTCAGAGCCGCGCTCGCCCCAGTCGGTCAGGCGAATGAAGATGGTGGCGCTGTTGGACGCCATGCTGAAGCTGGCGCCGTCGAGGCCGACGAAGGCGGCCATGTTCTGGACGCCGTCCATGGCGCCGATCTCGGCGGTCGCCCGCTGCACCACCGCGTCTGTGCGCTCCAGGGAGGCGCCGGGGGGCAGCTGCACCACGCCGATCAGGACGCCCTGGTCCTGTTCGGGGATGAAGCCCGTCGGCGTCTCGCCCAGGCGCCAGCCGGTGGCCACCAGCAGGACCACATAGGCGACCAGCATGATGAAGCTCATCCGCACCAGGCGCGCCGTCAGGCGGCCAAACCGATCGCTGAGCCAGTCGAAGCCCTTGTTGAAGCGGTTGGCGGCGCCCGTGAGCGGCGCCATCCAGCGGGGGCCGTGGGGGGCGTCGTCCTCCCGGTGCGGCTTGAGCAGCAGGGCGGCCAGGGCCGGCGACAGGGTCAGAGAGACCAGCAGCGAGATCACCGTCGCCGCGGCGATGGTCACCGCGAACTGGCGGTAGAACATTCCCGGAATGCCCGAGACGAAGGCCGTCGGCACGAACACCGCGACCAGCACCAGGCTGATGGCGACCAGGGCCCCGGAGACTTCCTTCATGGACCTGTGGGCCGCCTCCCGAGGCGAAAGCCCCTCGCGTATGTTCCGCTCCACGTTCTCGACCACGACGATGGCGTCATCGACGACGATGCCGACGGCCAGGACCAGGGCGAAGAGGGAGAGCGAGTTCAGCGAATAGCCCAGCGCCAGCTGGACCGCGAAGGTGCCGACCAGGGCGATCGGGATCGCCAGGATTGGAATGATCGCCGCCCGCCAGGTGTGCAGGAAGATCACCACCACCAGGACCACCAGCAGCACGGCCTCGATCAGGGTGTGCTGCACCGCGCTCACCGAGGCGGCCACATATTCGGTGGGGTTGTAGGGGATCTGATAGCTCAGGCCGTTGGGGAAGTTGGGCTCCAGGTCATCCAAGGCCTCGATGATGCCCTCGGCGGTCGAGAGCGCGTTGGAGCCGGGCTGCTGCAGGACGGCCAGGGCCACCCCACGCTCGCCGCCGAAATAGCCGCGGACGCCATAGTCCTGGGCGCCGATCTCGACCCGCGCCACGTCGCGCAGGCGAATGGTGCGGCCTTCGTCGTCGCGGCGCAGGACCACGTCGCCGAAGGCTTCCGGCGTCGAGAGGCGGCCCTGGACTTCCACAGGCAGTTCGCTGGCCACGGCCGGGCCGAAGGGCGGCTGTCCAACGGTGCCGCCGGCGGCCTGCAGATTCTGGGCGCGCAGGGCCTCGACGATCTCATTGGGCGTCAGATTGCGTTCGGCCGCCTTGCCGGGATCGATCCAGACCCGCATCGAGTAGAGGCCGCCGCCGAAGATCTGCACCTCGCCCACCCCATCGACCCGCAGCAGCCGGTCGCGAACGGTGGAGTTGGCGTAGTTGCCCACATAGTCGGCGCTCAGATCCTCCGCATCGGCGGTCAGGCCAACCACCATGAGGAAGCCGGTGGACTGCTTGTTGACCACCACGCCCACCTGCCGGACCTGTTCGGGCAGCCTGGGCTCAGCCAGGCTCACCCGGTTCTGGACCAGCACCTGGGCCGAATCCAGATCCGTGCCGGGCTGGAAGGTGACCGTGATCTGCACCGTCCCGTTGGATGAGGACGAGGTCATGTAGATCATGTCCTCGACGCCGTTGATCTCCTGCTCGAGCGGCGCGGCGACCGTCTCGGCCAGGGTCTCGGCCGAGGCGCCGGGATAGTTGGCGATGACCGCGACGGTCGGCGGCGCGATATCCGGGAACTGGGACAGGGCCAGCAAGGGATAGGCGAACAGGCCGACGAGGGTGATGAACACCGACAGCACCCCGGCGAAGATCGGGCGCTCGATGAAGAAGTGCGACAGACGCATGAAATGCGGTCCCGGAAATGCAGTCGGAAAGGGGGTTAGATCAGTTGGCCGCGGTGGCGGAGGCGGCCGGGGCAGAGGTCAGGCGCGGCTGATCGGCGCCGCTCTGCTCCTGCCGGGCGATCTTGCCGGGCTGGACCTCGACCTTTTGCCCGGGCATGGCCCGCTGAAGGCCGCCGACGATCACGCGATCGTCCGGGCGAAGACCCGTGCGCACGACCCGCAGGCCGCCGCTGGCCGGGCCAAGCTCCAGCGCCTTGACCTGCACCGTGCCCTCGCCATCGACCACATAGGCCACCCGGCGAACCCCGTCGGTGACGACGGCGGCCTCGGGGATCAGCAGGGCGGGATAGGCGTCGGCGCCGATCATCCGCCCCTGGCCGAACATGCCCGGCTTCAGGAAGCCATTAGGATTGGCGACCGTGGCGCGCAGGCGCACCGCGCCGGTGTCCCGGTCCACCAGGGCGTCGACGAAGTCCATGCGGCCGGTCCAGCCGTATTCGGTCTCGTCCTGGAGGCGCACCTGCACCTGAGCCCCCTGGCGCTTTTCGGTCTGCCGCTGATACTTCAACAGCTGAGCTTCAGAGGCGTCGAAGGCGAAGTGGATCGGGCTGATCGAAACGATGGTGGTGAGGATGTCGCCCGAAGAGGCGCCGCCGCTGACCACATTGCCGGGGTCCACCTGGCGCTGGGATACGATGCCGGAAACCGGCGCCGTGACCCGGGTGAACTCGACGTCGAGGCGGCGGGCCCGCAGGGTCGCCTGAGCCACCTGGGCCTGGGCCCGGCGGCTGTCGAATTCTTCCTGCGAAATGGCCTGCGCTTCCAGAAGGCCTTCGGCCCGGGCCAGGTCGGCGCCGGCCAGATCAGCCTGGGCCTGGGCCGCAGCGAGCGCCGCCTGCGCGGGACGCGGATCGAGGGTGAAGAGCAGCTGGCCCTTGCGGACGGTCTGGCCGTCGGTGAAATGGACGCCCTGAAGGTAGCCGCCCACCCGGGCGCGGACCTCGACGCGCTCAGGCGCCTCGAAACGGCCGGTGAAGTCGTCCCAATCGACGACCTCCTCCTGCAACGGAACCGACACCGACACCGTTGGCGTCGGCATGCCCTGTCCCGCATTGGGGTCGCCGCCGCAGGCGGCAAGACCAAGGAAACCTGCTGCGAAAACCGCAGCTACAAAGAGTCGTCGCATGCCCTATCCCCGAGGCTAGCGCACCCGGTGGAAGGACCGGGCCATGTCATCAGTTGGTGACTTCTAGGTGGGAATGCGTTTCTATGTCTACAAGTGATGACAAAAAAATATTGGAGGAAAGTTTTTGAGCCCGCCCATGACCCCTGCCCGGACCCGGAACGCCGCAGCCACGCGCACCGCCATCCTGGAAGCCGCGCGCAAACGGTTCGCCCATGAGGGCTATGACCAGACTGGGGTCCGGGAGATCGCCAGCGACGCAGGTGTCGATGCGGCCCTGATCTCGCGCTATTTCGGGGGGAAGGAAGAGCTGTTCGGCGAGGTCCTCGCCTGCGCCCCCAATATCGCCGAGTTCCTGGATGGCGACCGGGACTCCTTTGGGGAGCGCGTCGCCCAGATGCTGGCGGTCGAGCCCATGCGCGAGGAGAAGTTCGAACTCTTCCTCATCATGCTGCGCTCAGCCTCTTCGCCCAAGGCGGCCGAGGCGATCCGGCGCCATTCGCACGACGCCTTCTACCAGCCCCTGGAGACCTGGCTGGGCGGGGACGATGCGGCGGTGCGCGCGCGCCTGCTGTCCTGCGTCATGATGGGGGCGACCATGAACCGGGTGATCTATGAGGACTACCTGCTGGATGGCCAGCAGCGGCAGGAGCTCTGCGAGGCCCTGGCCCGCACCCTGGACAACTATGTGAGCGGCCCCGTCTGAGGCGACCGCCGGGCCCCCGTTGGCCGGAGGCGGGAACAGGAGCTTGGCTTATCCGCTACAGCGGCTGGCCTGAAGGGAGCCGTCCATGTTTCCCAACCTCCACAGTCTGGTCGTGGCCGTCGCCACGCTGCTCCAGTATTTTTCAGTCCTGGTCCTGGTGTTGGCCGTGATCGGCGCCACGACGCGCTTCACGGTTCAAGGCGTAAGGAGCCATGACTGGCGTGACGCCTTCGACCAGTACCGCGCCAATCTGGGCCGCGGCATCCTGCTGGGCCTCGAACTCCTGGTGGCGGCCGACATCATCGCCACGGTGACCGAACCCCTGAGCTTCGACCGCGTCGGCCCCTTGGCGGCCATCGTCTTGATCCGCACCTTTCTCAGCTTCGCCCTGGAGACTGAGATTCAGGGTCGCTGGCCGTGGCGACGGGCGGACGCCGATCCGGGCGAGGCCAAGCGCTAGGACTTGGAGTCTAGGGCCCACGCCTCGGCCACCTGGAACATCTCCCGCCAGTCGAACAGGTCGAGCTTGCAGCAGAGCAGGCCGGTGGAGACGGTTTCGAGGTAACCCCATCGCCAGATCGCCTCGGCCTCCACGCCTGTGCGGGCGGCCAGTCGCGCACAGCGGGCCCTTCCCGCCGCCAGGGGATCGCCCCCCTCCAGCAGGACCTCTGGCCACTCCCGCATGATGACGCCCAGGTCGTAGGCCGGCTCGATCAGGAGGCCGTCGGGATCTATGAACTTGAACCCGTCGCCGTCACGGGCCCGTAGGGCGTTGGCCGCATGGGCGTCCCCGTGGGCCAGGACCGCGCGGGCAGGATCATGCGCCCTGGCCCGATCGGCGGCGTACTCGCGGGCGCGCGCCAGCACCGGGGCCGACAGGGGGGCGTCCAGGACCTGGGCGGTTTCCGCGATGAACTGGCCCAGGCGGCGCGCCTTTTCCGCGCCGTCCATCAGCCCGCCCGGGGGAACCGGCGCCCGCCATACCGCCATCAGCGCTCCGCACAGGGCCTCCATCTGCGCCTCGGGCGTCCAGCCCAGCAGGTCGAGGCGCGCCCCGAGCCGCTCCAGCAGCAGGGCGTGCGCCGCCTCGTCCACGGCGTAGAGCTCCGCAAAGCCCGATCCGCCGGCCGCCGCCAACACCCGGCGTTCGGCCCCCAGAAGGTCCGCCCAGGGCGGCGCGATCTTGAGAACCGCCTGGCGCGCATCCGGCATCGTCGCCGCCAGGGCCACGGCCTCGCTGCCGCCGTCCAGGATGTGGAGGTCCTCAAGGCGCCACTGGACCGCAAGCCGCGCCAGGCTCTGCGGCAAGGCCGCCAGCCATGTGCGCCCCCGTTCCCCTTCGTCCAGGGCGCGGCGGCGCACCGCCTCCGGCAACCGGCTGAGGTCTGCAGGCAGGCTCAGACCGGGACCTCCCCGGCCACGGTGGTGCGGTGCATCACCCGCAGGTGGCCGTCATAGCCGCCCTCGGCCAGATGCACGGTCCGGCGATTATCCCAGATCAGCAGGGTGTCCCTGGCCCAGCGGTGGCGGAAGATGAACTCCGGCTGGGTGATGTGGCCGAACAGATAGCCCAGGATGGCCTGGCTCTCCCCCGGGGTCAGGCCCTCGATCCCCACCGTATAGACCGGGCTGACGAACAGGGCCTTGGCGCCGGTCACCGGATGGGTGCGCACCAGGGGGTGGGTGTGGGTCTTGTCGGCTTCTTCGGAGACGATGATCTGCATCGTCCGCTTCTCGGTCTCGCGGGCGAAGACGCCTTTGGTTCCATAGGCGCGCCCGGCGCTGTGGATAGCCCGCAGCGGCGCCAGCATCTCCTGGAAGGTCGGCGACAGGGCGGCGTAGGCGGCTGTGCAGTCAGCAAACAGGGTGTCGCCGCCCACCGGCGGGATGACCTGGCCGTGCAACAGGGTGGCCGCCGGCGGGATCGGCTGGAAGCTCCAGTCGGAATGCCAGCCGGCCCCGAAATTGGTCGCCCTTTCGTCGGGCTCCCGGCGCAACTCCAGCACATTGGGCCGCCCCGGCATCGGGGCGATGAAAGGGTCGACGCCGAACGGCCCGAACTGCAGGGTCACCGCCTCCAGCTGGTCGAGGCTGAGGGGCTGATCCGGGAAGCTCAGCACCCCATGGGCGGCCCAGGCCTGGCGCACCTCATCCATGACCGACTCGGCCAGGGGCCTGGCGAGATCGAGACCGGTCACGACGGCGCCGAAACCCGAAGCCGTCGGGGTCACTTCAATGGTCGAATTCTGCTTGCGAACCCTGTCGAGCATGGCGCCGGCGTCTCCTCATTGTTTTTGATCGGCCGCCTATGAAACACACGTTTGCTTTGCGGGCGTAACCCTGTATGCGAACCTCGTCATGACCACGCTTTCCCAGACCCACGACGACGAGCTGCTGACCCTTGTCCCCGACAAGAAGGTCTCCGTACGCGAGACCTTCGGCGTCGATATGGACATGACCGTGCCGGCCTTCTCGCACCGCGACAGCCACGTGCCGGAGATCGACGACACCTATCGGTTCGATCCCGAGACCACCAAGGCCATCTGCGCGGGCTTCGCCTACGACCGCCGGGTGATGATCCAGGGCTATCACGGCACCGGCAAGTCGACCCACATCGAGCAGGTCGCCGCCCGCCTCAACTGGCCGCTCATCCGGGTGAACCTGGACAGCCATGTCAGCCGCATCGACCTGGTGGGCAAGGACGCCATCGTCCTGAAGGAAGGCAAGCAGGTCACCGAATTCCGCGAGGGGATCCTGCCCTGGGCCCTGCAGCGCCCGATCGCCCTGGTGTTCGACGAGTATGACGCCGGCCGGCCGGACGTGATGTTCGTGATCCAGCGCATCCTGGAGGCGCAGGGCAAGCTGACCCTGCTCGACCAGAACCGCGTGATCCGTCCGAACCCCTTTTTCCGCCTGTTCTCCACGACCAACACCATTGGTCTGGGGGACACGACGGGGCTCTATCACGGCACCCAGCAGATCAATCAGGGCCAGATGGACCGCTGGTCCATCGTCACGACGCTCAACTATCTCGACCACGACGCTGAGGCCGAGATCGTCCTGGCCAAGTCGCCCAACTACGACACCGCCGAGGGCCGGCGGACCATCAACGCCATGGTCCGGGTGGCCGACATGACCCGCAACGCCTTCATGAACGGGGACATCTCCACGGTCATGAGCCCGCGGACGGTGATCACCTGGGCGCAGAATACCGAGATCTTCGGCGGCGACGTGGCGCTGGCCTTCCGCATGACCTTCCTGAACAAGTGCGACGAGCTGGAACGCGGCACCGTCGCCGAATTCTTCCAGCGCGCCTTCGGCCAGGACCTGCCCGAGAGCACGGCGCGGGTGCGGGTGGCCTAAAGGCGCAAAACGCCCATCAGACATGGAAACGGCGGCCTTTGCGGGCCGCCGTTTTTCGTTTCAGGCAGGTGGAGCGCTTAGCGGCTCAACAGGGCGCTGAGCTTGGCGGCCTCCACCTCGCTGACGCAGCGGGGCGCGGACCAGTCGTCGGCCGCGCCGGTGAGCGCCTGCTCGGCGGTGACGAACTTCACCTCGCCATGCTCGCGGGCGAAGGCCCGGCGGGTCAGTTCGGAACGGTCGCAGACATAGACCACCCGCTCAGCCTTCGCGGTTTCGCGCGCTTGGGCCACGGCGTCCTGGGCTGCGGCCTGGGCGCTAGGCGCCTCCTTGGCCTGGACAGCGCCGGCGCACAGGGCCATGGCGGCTGCGGAGATGACGAGAATCCTCATGAATTTCCTCCACTTGTCGCGGGATCGATCTCCCGGCTTGCGGAAAGCGTCTCATGGGCAAGCTATCCTGTGAAGGATTTATGACGGTTAAACGTCGCATTTGCGACAATTGACCGCCACCGTCAGCCCTCCCGCCATAGGGGTCTGGTATCTTCTTTAGACGGATGATTTTCTAGGGTCGCCCGTGGCGGGAGACCCCGGCTTGGCGCTGGACGCACGGCGTTCTCCAGGCGATGGTCCGGCCCATTGATGCAAGCCAATTTGCACGTGGGGAAGACATGACCAGGAAGATGATCGCCGGCCTGACGGCCACCGCCGGGGCCTTGGCCCTGGCCGCCGGGGTCTGGCAGGCCCAGGCGCAGGACACAGCACCCGCGCCCAATGACTATGCCGACAAGGCCAGCTGGCTGTGCTGGCCCGGCCGGGACGACGCCTGCGCCGGCGACAACACCACGACCGTGGTCCAGGCCGATGGGTCGGTCTCGACCGAGACCTGGGCGGTCAATCCGGCCGCGCCGGTGGACTGCTTCTATGTCTATCCCACCGTGTCCAACGATCCGGGCGTGATCAGCGACATGACCGCCAACGCTGAAGAGCGCCGGGTGGTGGAGCAGCAGCTCTCGCGCCTGGGGGCGCAATGCCGCGTCTATGCGCCCCTCTATCGGCAGTTCACCCTGACGGCCCTGCGCGCCGCGGTGATGGGCGGAACCCCGCCCGGCGGGTCGGCCCGCCCCAACACCGGCTATCAGGACGTGGTCGCCGCCTGGAACCACTATCTGGAACACGAGAACAATGGCCGCGGCGTGGTCCTGATCGGCCACAGCCAGGGCGCCGGTGTGTTGACCCAGCTGATCGCCAACGAGATCGACGGCAAGCCCGTTCAGGACAAGCTGGTCTCGGCCATGCTGCTGGGCTCGAACCTGGCCGTGGACAAGGGCGGCAAGACCGGGACCTTCAAGTCCATCCCCCTGTGCGAGGCCGCCGAACAGACCGGCTGCGCCATCTCCTATGTGAGCTTCCGGGCCGATGCTCCGCCCCCGGCCAATTCTCGCTTCGGCGTCCCGCGGGAGCCGAACTCCCCCATGGAGGCGGCCTGCGTGAACCCCGCCGCCCTGGTGAACGGCAAGCCTGAAGGCAAGGTCGATCTGCACGCCTATCTGGCCAGTTCGGGTACCCTGCTGGGGTCGTCGGACGCGCCGGCGCCGTGGGTGAAGGATGGACCTGAGGTGACGACGCCCTTCGTGTCGGTTCCTGGCCTGCTCAGCGGGGAATGCGTGCGCCAGGACGGCTTCCACTATCTGGCCGTCACCGTGAACGCTGATCCGGCTGATCCGCGGGTCGACACCATCGCCGGCGACGTGGTCCAGAACGGGGTGATCGCCAAGGACTGGGGCCTGCACCTGATCGACGTCAATCTGGTGATGGGCGACCTGGTCAAGCTGGTGGAGACCCAGGGCGCGGCCTGGACCGCAAAGTCCGGCGACCACAGCCACCACTAGGCTCTATCGCCGGCAGACACGAAAACGCCCGCCGCTCATTCCGAGCGGCGGGCGTCTTTGCGTTTAGATCGAAGGCTAACCGCCGGTGATCTTCCTCCCGGCCATGACCCCCAGGACCAGGAAGATCACGAAGCCGATCAGGAAGAGGAAGAACAGAATCTTGGCCACGCCGGCGGCCGCGCCGGCGATGCCGCCAAAGCCGAGGGCGCCGGCCACAAGGGCGACGAGCGCGAAGATGAGGGCCCATTTGAGCATTGGTGTGTCTCCTGAACAGCCATTGAGTGTTGCGGAGACAACGCGAGCGCCAGCGCCGACGTTCCATGAAGGCCCGTAGAGCGCCATCTCCCCTTCCCCAGGAGCCTTGCGGCGCCTTATCTAGGAGGCGATGGCCAAGTCCCCTCCCGAAAGCCCGGTCGAACCGTTCAAGCGCGCCCTGGCCCATGCCGCCCGCTCGCTCGCCGAGTCCGCCGATCTCGAGATCGTCTATTCGGGGGAAGGGCCGCAGCTTCAGGGCAATCGCGCCATCCTGCCCCATCCGCCCCGGGACCTGGGTCCGGAGGACGCCTCGCGCATCCGCGGCCTGGCAGACCAGATGGCCCTGCGCCTGGCGCACCATGACACCGCCGCCCATGCCCGCGGCCGGCCGCAGTCGGCCCAGGGCGGCCCCATCTATGACGCCATCGAGCAGGCGCGCACCGAGGCCATCGGCGCCAATGCGCTGGGGGGCGTGCGCGCCAACCTGCGGGCGGTCCACGACCAGTCCTGGGCCAAGAAGGCGTTCAACCCGATCGAGGCCCAGGCCAACCCGCCCATGGACGAGATCGTCTCGCTGATGGTGCGCGAACGCCTGACCGGCGAGCCGCCGCCGCCGGCCGCCCGGCCGCTGGTGGATCTGTTCCGCGCCGAGATCGAGGCCAAGGCCGGACCCGACCTCGACAAGCTGGCCAGCAACCTCGAGGACCAGAAGGCCTTCGGCAAGGTCGCCAAGGCGATCCTGCGCGACCTGTCCATGGGCGATGACCTGTCGGACGCGCCGGAACAGCCCGACGAGGACGAGGAGGGCGGCGAGGAGGCCGATTCGGAGTCCAAGGAAGACCAGGAGGGCGGCGAGGGCGAGGAGCAGTCCCCCCAACAGTCGGCCATGGACGACAACGAGGCGACCCATCGCGAAAGCGAAGAGACCGACAGCCAGATGATGTCGGCCGAGGAAGACCCCGAAGCCGAGGACACCGACGAACAGCCCGACATGGGCGAGGGCGAGCAGCCCTCGCGCCCAGACCCGCGGGGCGAGGCCAGGACGCCGACCTACAAGGTTTTCTCCAGCGCCCACGATGAGATCGTCGCGGCCGAAGAGCTGTGCGATCCCGAAGAGCTCGGCCGCCTGCGGGCCTATCTGGACCAGCAGCTGGCCAGCCTGTCGACCGTGGTGTCCCGCCTGGCCAACAAGCTCCAGCGCAAGCTGATGGCCCAGCAGAACCGCTCCTGGACCTTCGACCTGGAGGAAGGGATCCTTGACGTTGCGCGCCTCA
>NZ_JAUSLG010000027.1 GCF_030646615.1 Phenylobacterium sp.
CACCGCCGCTTCGATGCAGCGGATATTGTATTCCGGGGCCAGGAAGCCGCGGAACTTGCGCGCATTGGCCTTGCGGAAAATCACGAAGATCTCCGGCTTGCCCTTGGCGGCTTCCAGCTTATCGGTCTGGACGCGGATCTAGGCCCGCGGCCGCCCCTCGGCCACCACCTTGCGGGCGAATGCGATGGCCTGATCGCGCAGCTGGCCCTCCTCGACCAGCTCGTCCACCAGGCCGAGGCTCGCAGCCTCCTTGGCCGGCACATGGCGGCCCGAGGTCATCATGGCGAGCGCGTTCTCGACCCCGACCACCCGGGGCAGGCGCTGGGTGCCGCCGGCGCCGGGCAGCAGGCCGAGATTGACCTCCGGCAGGCCCAGGCGGGCCGAGGGCGTCGCCACGCGGTAGTGCGCGCACAGCGCCACCTCCAGGCCGCCGCCGAGGGCGGTGCCATGGATCGCGGCGATCACCGGCTTGGACGCGCCCTCGATGACGTTCTGCACGTCAGCCAGCTGGGGGTCGGCCATGGCCGAACCGAACTCGGTGATGTCGGCGCCGGCGATGAAGGTGCGCCCCTCGCAGACCAGGACGATGGCCTTGGCGGCCGCGTCAGCGTCGGCCTGCTTGAAGGCCTCGAACAGCCCCTGGCGCACGGCGGCCGACAGGGCGTTCACCGGCGGCGAGTTCAGGGTGATGACGGCGACATCGCCGTCGAGGGTCATTTCGGTGACCGGATTGATCTGGCTCATGCGCGTCCTCGAATTTCGTGGGGGCCGCTTCTCGGACGGGCGACCTGGCTGATTCAAACGCGTGTTATAGGCCTGACAGGATGGGGCTGAGTCAATCGGCCTCGCCCCCGATCACGGCTCGCCAGCCTCACGCTAGGGCAGGCGGGACAAGGGAAACGCATAGGCAAAGGAGGCGCTCATGGCGCTCGATCTCTTCACCCTCCAGGGGCGCACAGCCCTCGTCACCGGCGGCTCGCGCGGCATCGGCAAGATGATCGCCGCCGGCTTCCTGGCCCAGGGGGCCAAGGTCTATATCTCGTCGCGCAAGGCCGACGCCTGCGACGCCGCCGCCGAGGAGCTGTCGCAAGGGGGCGGGACCTGCATCTCCCTGCCGCAGGACGTGTCGTCGGCGGCTGGTTGCCAGGCCCTGGCCAAGGCCATCGAGGAGCGGGAAGACAAGCTCGACATCCTGGTGAACAACGCCGGCGCCGCCTGGGGCGCGCCCTTCGAGGAGTTTCCCGAGCACGGCTGGGACAAGGTCATGGACCTGAACCTCAAGTCCCCCTTCTTCCTGACCCAGGCCCTGCATGTGGCCCTGAAGAAGGCCGGGACCCATGACCAGCCGGCCAAGGTGATCAACATCGCCTCTATCGACGGCATCCGCCTGAACCCGCAGGACACCTATTCCTATCACGCCTCCAAGTCGGGCCTGATCTACCTGACCCGCCGGCTGGCCGCCCGGCTGATCACCGACAATATCGTGGTCAGCGCCATCGCGCCCGGCGCCTTCGCCTCGGAGATGAACCGCACCGCCCGCGACCACGGCGACGCCGTGGCCAAGGCGATCCCGGCCCGCCGCATCGGCCGTGACGAAGACATGGCCGGCGCCGCCATCTATCTGGCCAGCCGGGCCGGGAACTATGTGGTCGGCGAGACCATCGCCGTGGACGGCGGCGTGGCCCTGGCCACGGTCGGCGCCATCGGCTGAGGCGGGTCGTCCCAGAACCGGCGTGACCTTCGCTTTACCTTTGCGTCAAGGTGTAGATAGAGAGGGGGCTGCGCCGGTTCCTGGGTCTCCCCACGCAGGGCCGGCGAGGATTGGAGCCGTCATCCCCATGGGCGAACGGAACGTCGCGCGCGCGACGGATCGATATGAGCGCAAGCGTGAGGACATCCTCGACGCCGCGACGGTGATCCTCAACCAGCTGGGGGTCAAAGGCCTGACCCTGAGCGTGGCGGCCGCCGCGGTGGGCCTGTCGACCACGAGCGTCACCTATTATTTCAAGCGCAAGGACGACCTGGCCGCCGCCTGCCTGATGCGTGGGGTCGACTGGCTGGCCCATCTGGCCGAGAGCGCCCAGGCGATCAGCGACCCCGCCGAGCGGTTGGCCCTGGTGTTTGATCTTCACCTGGAACGGCTGCGCCTGACGGCCACAGGCCAGGCGCCGCCCTTGCCGGTGCTGTCGGATATCCGCGCCCTCAACCAGCCCCGTCGGGGCGAGGTGTTCGCCGCCTATATGAAGGCCTTCCGCCGGATGCGGCAGATCTTCGACGCCCCGGAGCTGGCCTGGCTGACCCGGGGTCGCCGCACGGCCCGCACCCACATGCTGCTGGAGCAGATCTTCTGGTCGGCCTCCTGGTTGCCCAAGTACGATCCGGAAGACTATCCGCGCATCCGCGAGCGCATGTGCGACATCCTGCTGAACGGCCTGGCCGTCCCGGGCGCCGAGTGGGCGCCGAAGCTGCCGCCCATGTCGGAACTGGCGCCGGGCGAGGGCCTGGAGATGAGCCGCGACGCCTTCCTGCGGGCCGCCACCCGGCTGATCAACACCCATGGCTACAAGGGCGCCTCGGTGGACCGGATTTCGGCCGAGCTCAATGTGACCAAGGGCTCATTCTACCACCACAACGAGGCCAAGGATGACCTGGTGGTCACCTGCTTCGAGCGCAGCTTCGAGGTCATGCGCCGGGTCCAGCGGCTGGCCATGGCCCGGGACGGCGACCAGTGGAGCAAGCTGTCCAGCGCCGCGGCCGCCCTGGCCGAATACCAGCTCTCGGACTATGGCCCCCTGCTGCGATCCTCGGCGCTCAGCGCCCTGCCCGAACCGATCCGCAAGGAGATGGGCCAGGACTTCAACCGGGTCTCGGACCGCTTCGCCTCGATGATCTCCGATGGAATCGCCGAGGGCTCGATCCGGCCGGTGGACCCGTTCATCGCCGCCCAGATGCTGGCCGCCACCCTCAACGCCGGCGCCGAGCTCGCCTTCTGGGTGCCCGGCGTACGGCAGAAGGCGGCCCCGGCGGTGTTCGTCCGGCCCATGCTGATGGGCGTCTTCAAGCCCTGAGCGTCTGAGGGGCGCGTGCGCCTATTGCGGCCCAGGCGTCTCGATCCCATCGGCGCCGGCCTCTGCGGCGAGCTGGCGCACTGAGGCTTCGTGCTTGTCGCGGGTGATGGCGTAGAAGGCCACGAAGGCGACGGCCGCGGCGTAGAGCAAGCCCAGCAGCGGCACATAGAGCATGCCCAGATTCCTGATCACTTCATCGGGCACCTGGCCCGGCTGGGCGTTCTGCGGGAAGGCGATGGCCAGCAGGATCATGCTCGAGGCGAAGATGCCGATGCCCGAGACCGCCTTGTTGACGAAGCTGGCGGCGGCGAAGAACAGGCCTTCCGAGCGCCGGCCGGTCTTCAGTTCGGAATCCTCCACCACGTCGGCGATCATCGAGGAGATGAGGATCGAGGCGGTGATCGACAGCCCCGTCGACAGCAGGGTCTGGACGAACAGGATCGGGATGATCACCGGATTGTCGTTGTCGGGGAACACCCCCAGCAGCCGCAGGGTGATGGGCGCCGCCCCTACGAGGAAGGACAGCACCTTGGCCAGCTGGGCGGCGTTCTTCTTGCCCATGCGCAGGGATAGCGGCGCGGCCAGGCCAAAGGCGAGCGCTGCGGAGATGAAGTTGGCCACCGCAAACAGCGAGATCTCGACCGCCGAGAGCTCCCAGAAATAGGTGTTGAAATAGAGGTTCAGCGACAGGACCAGCCCGCCCGCCATGGCGTTGAACAGACCGGCCATGATCAGGACCAGGAAGGAGCGGTTGGAGAGGGTGCCCGTCATCTCCTTGATCACCTGCGCCAAGGTCAGCTTGCGCTTGGGCGGGGTGATCAGTTCAGGGATGTGTCGGTGGGTGCCCATGGCTGAGACGAGGATGGCCACAAGCATCACAAGGGCCGCGGTGGTCCCATAGGCGACATAGCCGTCCGGGTTCAGCTGGCCCACCGGATGCTCGGCGCTGGGGCGCAGGAAGACCTGGAAGGCCAGCAGCGTCATGGTCAGTCCGCCCCACCAGGCGAAGAAGTACCGGTAGCTGAGCACCTTGGTGCGCTCGTCGTAGTCGGTGGTGAGCTCGGCGGCCAGGGCGGTGGACGGGATCTCATAGAGGGTGATGAAGGTGCGGATCATCACCGCCACCGCCAGCAGATAGAAGAACATGCCGGTCTGGGACAGCTCCGGCGGGTTCCACAGCAGGCCGTAGGTGATCGCCACCGGCAGGGCGGCGGCATACATGAACGGGTGGCGGCGGCCCCATTTCGAGCGCCAGTTGTCCGACACCTGCCCGATCAGCGGATCAGAGATGGCGTCGAAGACCATGGCGATCATGATCACCAGCCCGACCAGGTGCGCCGGGAGGCCGATCACCTGGTTGTAGAAGATCAGCAGGAGATAGGAAAAACCCTGGTCCTTGACCCCGAAGGCCACGGTGCCGAAGCCGTAGAACAGCTTGGTGGGCAGGCTGAGTTTCTGGCGTGGGGGGCGCACGGCGCTGACGGTCACGGTTGATCCTTGGCCGAAGGCGGCGCCTGGCCGGCGACGCGTACTGAAGGCGGCCTGCGAACAGGCCAGGGCATCTAAGTGGCGCTTCAGCTGTCAGACAAGGGCGCGGCCCGGGAATTCGCATCCCGGGCCGGCGGGCGCCCGCCGCTCAAGGCCTCAGGCTCCGGTCACCGGGGGCGAGGTCGGGCCGATCTCCCGGGCGGCCTCGGCCTTGAGAGCGGTCTCCTCCAGCTTGCGCAGGTTCTCCTCATGGGCGGCCTTGTCGATCTTGAACATGAACAGGCAGCCGATGGCGATGGCGTAGAAGAACAGCAGGGTCGGCAGATAGATCAGCGCCATGTTGCGCAGCACCTCGTCGTCGACCTGGCCCCGGACGGCGCTCTGCGGGAAGGCGACGAAGGCCAGGACGGCGCCCGAGACGAAGACCCCGACGCCGGAGACCACCTTCTTGAACAGGTTGTCGAAGGAGAACAGCAGGCCCTCGGATCGCCGGCCGGTCTTGACCTCGGAATCCTCGACCACGTCGGCGATCATCGAGGCCAGCATGACCCCGGTCATCATGGCCATGGCGCCGTTGGCGATCACGTCGACGAACAGGATCCAGAACAGGAGGTCCGTGCCATTGGCGGGCATCCAGCCCACCAGCCGCAGGGCGATGGGTCCGAGAAGGGCGACCACGGCGCCGGCGAACATGGTGATGGCGCCGTTCCGCTTGCCCATCTTGGCCGCCACCTTGGGGGCCAGCGACACGCCCATGACGCTGGCGATCACGCCGGCCACGGTCAGCAGGGCCAGCTGGTTCTGGGAGAGCTCCCAGAAGTACAGGAAGAAGTAGAGCTCGAGCCCGCCCTTCACCCCCAGCGACATGGACATGAAGACGCCCGAGATCGTCAGGACCACGAAGGAGCGGTTGTTGAGCGTGTGGGCCACCTCGCGGGCCATGCCCTTGAAGGTGATCTTGCGGGTCGGCGGCTTGCGCAGTTCGGGGATGTATTTGTGGGTGCCGGCGGTCGAGGCCAGGATGATGACGAAGATCAGGATCGCCGCGCAGAGCGCGTAGCTGAAATAGCCCTCCTGGGCCAGGACGCCGCCGGAGCCATCGGGGTTCTCCCGGAGGAAGACCTGATAGGCCAGAAGCGTCATCCCCAGGCCGCCCGCCACGCCGAAGAAGCCGCGCAGGGCGATGAGGCTCGTCCGGTCGTCATAGCTCTTGGCCAGTTCCGGGGCCAAGGCCGAGGAGGGCAGCTCGAAGAAGGTGTCGAACAGTCGGATCACCAGCAGGCAGGTCGGCATGTAGGCGAAGATCTGCGCATGTTCCCAACCGGCCGGCGGGTTCCAGATCAGGAAGAAGGCGATCGCTACGGGCAGGGCGGCGATATACATGAAGGGGTGGCGCCGCCCCCAGCGGGAGCGGAAATTGTCCGACACCTGGCCCACGATCGGATCGACGAAAGCGTCGAAGATCAGAGCGAACATGATGGCGGTCGAAACCATCTGCGGCGGCAGGCCAATAACCTGATTGTAGAACAGCAGCAGGAAGGTCGAGAGACCCCGCTGCTTGATCGCGCTGGCCGCGCCGCCTGCGCCATAGAGGATGCGCGTGGTGAGGCTGAGGCGTCGGTCAGCGGAGGCCGCAGCCGGAGCCGGGGTCGAAGTGGCCGTCATATGTTGATCCTCAGGCCTTGGAGCCGATGGGGGCGGGGCCGCCGGGCAGGGGCTGGGCGGTGGTGTCGGTCGCCTCGTGGGCGGCCGCCGTGGCCCTTGCGCCGGCCTCGTCGAGGATCCGGAGATTGTCCTCGTGCTTGGCCTTGTCGATGTTGAAGAGCGATAGGCAGACGATCCCCATGCCGTAGAGCAGGGTGACCAGGGGCAGATAGATCAGGCCCATATTCTGCAGGATTTCCGGGGAAACCTCCCCGCGCCGCGCCCCTTCGGGGAAGCTGACCATGCTGAGCACGGAGCCGGCGATGAAGATGCCGACGCCCGAAACGATCTTCTTGAAGAGGTTGTCGGCCGACATCAGCAGGCCTTCGGAGCGACGGCCCGTCTTGACCTCGGCGTCCTCGACCACGTCGGCGACCATGGAGAACAGCATCACCCCCGTCGCCACCGCCATGCCGGAATTGAAGAAGGTCTCCAGCAGCAGGATGACGAACAGCAGGTCGGTCCCATTGGGGGGCATCAGGCCCACCAGGCGCAGGGCGATGGGGGTGATGCCGACGGCGAGCGCGCTGGCGAACATCAGGATCGCCCCGTGCTTCTTGCCCATGGCTCGGGCGATGTGGGGGGCGACGACCACGCCGCACAGGCTGCCGGCCACGCTGACCGCAGTGAGGATGGCCAGCTGGCCCTGGGTCAGCTCCCAGAAATAGAGGGCGAAATAGATCTCCAGGCCGTTCTTCGAGCCGGCGGCCACGGCGATAAACATGCCGGTCAGGGTGGCGATGACGAAGGCGCGGTTATTCAGGGTGTGGGCCACTTCCCTGGCCATCGCCTTGAAGGTGATCTTCCGGGTCGGCGGCTGGACCAGATAGGGGATGCGGCTGTGGGTGCCGGCCGTGGACGCCAGGATGACGATGAAGATCAGCACGGCCGAGACCGCCGAATAGGCCAGATAGCCGTCCCGGGCCAGGATGCCGCCGGAGCCGTCCGGGTTCTCGGCCAGGAAGTACTGGTAGGCCGCCACCGTCATGCCGAGCCCACCGACGACGGTGAAGAAGGCGCGCATGGACACCAGGCTGGTGCGCTCGTTGTAGTCGCGGGTCAGCTCAGGGGCCAGCGCCGAGGACGGCAGCTCGAAGAAGGTGTCGAACAGGCGGACGGTGAGCAGGCAGACCACCAGCCAGGCGACAATCGCCTCGTCGCCCCAGCCTGCGGGCGGGTTCCACAGGAGAAAATAGGCCACCGCGACGGGCAGGGCGGCGAAGTACATGAACGGGTGCCGGCGCCCCAGCTTGGAGCGGAAATTGTCGGAAACCTGTCCCACCACGGGATCGACGAAGGCGTCGAACATGAGCGCCAGCATCAGGACGCCCGACACAGTGGCCGGGGGCAACCCCACCACCTGATTGTAGAACAGCATCAGGAAGGTCGCGAGGCCGCGCTGTTTCACGGCATTGGCGACGGAGCCGAGAGAATAGAGCAGCTTGGTATGCAGCTTCAGAGGGGGAATCTCTGAGGGGATCGCCGTCATCAAAATCTCCGGGCGGCAAGGCGGTCAAATGCGGGCGCAGGCGCACGCCCCGACGCTGGGCGCGCCGTCGAAAGGAAATTAAAACTCTCTGACCTGGATGGGACGGGCCCAAGCTTCCCAGGCTCAACCGCAAGAAAATTGCGGGTCACTGCGCGGTCCTCCCTGCCGCGCCTCTTTGCGGGCGCGGTCGTTCTTGTCTCGCGTCTGCGCCCCGGCGCATATGGCGTCGATGGGCAGACACGATCGTTGACAAGCGTGGGCGAGGCTTATCGCAGCGTCAACGCTTATGATCTTACAAGTCTGACACAAACTAACCGTTGACCTACAACGGGTTGTAGCCAAGCCGGCAGTCGCGCCCCTGATCCACCGCCAGGGTCGCAAGGCTCGCCACAGCCGCGGCGGCGGCGCGCTCCACCCTCGTCATTCTTGCCTTCGGTACAGAGCCGGATCGGAAACGCCGCCGTCCCCCCCAACCTAGAGGGTGAGCATAACCTTCCCCAGATGGCCGCCGGCCTCGAGATAGGCGTGGGCCTCGGCCGCCTGGGCCAGGGGGAAGGTCCTGTCGATCTGCGGCGCGAGCTTGCCCGCGGCGACCCAGGGCCAGACGGTGGCCTCGACGGCGGCGGCCAGGCGGGCCTTCTCGTCGGCGCTGCGGGGGCGCAGGGTCGAGCCGGTGATCACCCCGCGCTTCAGCATCAGGGCGCCGATGTTCAGCTCCACCTTGCCGCCGGCCTGGGCGGCGATGAAGACCAGCCGGCCGCCGGTGTTCAGGGCCGCCAGGTCCTTGGCGAAATAGTCGCCGCCGACCATGTCCAGGATCACGTCGCAGCCCCCGTTGGCCAGGGCGACCTCGGCGAAGTCCTGGGCGGTGGCGTCGATGGCGATGTCCGCGCCGAGCTCCAGGGCCTGGCGGGCCTTGTCCGCGCCCCGGGCCGTGGCGATCACCCGGGCGCCGGCGGCCTTGGCCATCTGGATCGCCGTTGTCCCGATGCCGGACGTGGCGCCGTGGACCATCAGGGTCTCGCCGGCCTTCAGCGCCCCATGCTCGAACACATTGGCGAAGACCGTGAAGACGGTCTCGGGCAGGCCGGCGGCCTCCAGGGGGCTGAGGCCCGCCGGGATCGCCAGGGCATGACGGGCGTCGCAGACGGCGTATTGCGCATAGCCGCCGCCGCCGAGCAGGGCGCAGACCTTGTCGCCCACCTTCCACCGCCCGGCGGCGACCATCACCTCGCCGGCCACTTCCAGCCCCATGGTCTCGGGCGCCCCGGGCGGGGGCGCATAGAAGCCCAGGCGCTGGGCGATGTCGGGACGATTGACCCCGGCGGCCTCCACGCGGATCAGGATCTGCCCAGGGCCAGGCTCCGGCGTCGGCAGGGTGACGGGATGCAGGGCCTCAGCGGCGCCCTTGCCGCCCTTGATGGCGATGGCGGTCATCTGGGGGGGAAGAGTCTCGGCCTGCGCCATCGTTGTCGCCTCCACGTGCTTGCGCCGGAGCGGCGCAGAGGGTTGGATAAACCGCTCTGGAGCCAGGGCAAAGGGAGGCGCGCACATGGAAGAGCCTGCAGAGATCCGCCTCGGGCGGGGACAGCGACTGGCCGAGGTCGCCCGCGAGGACCTGGAGCTCTACGCCGTCGAGGAGCTGGAGGCCCGCATTGCGGCGCTGGACGCCGAAAAGGCCCGCACCCAGACCTTTATCGACAAGAAGAAGGCCGGACGCGCCGCGGCCGATGCGCTTTTCCGGCAATAGGGTCGCAGGCCCACTCTGGGGCGTGACTCCGGCCAGGGCGGCCCGCTATGGCATGGGGGTTGCAGGTCGCCAGACCACGGACGAACAGATCGTGCAAATGGCTGGCAAGGGCTTGAGGAATTGATGAGCGAACTCACTGCACTGGCGAAACCCTGGCGCGCCGACGTCATCGCCGACTTCGCCCGCTCCGAGCTTTTCGAGCGGACCTTCCAGGAAGGCATGGAGCTGGTTGAAGAGACCGCTTCCTATCTGGACGGCGGCGGTCGCCAGGAATCCAAGCGCCTGGATCGCAACGCCGCCCTGGCCTATGCGGCCGAGAGCATGCGCCTGACCACCCGCCTGATGCAGGTGGCCTCATGGCTGCTGGTCCAGCGGGCCGTGCGCGAGGGCGACATGGCGGCTGAAGCCGCCTGCGAGGACCGCTACCGCCTGGGCGCCGAAGTGGCGCGGCGTCCCTCCGACGCCAGCGTCGGTCTGCTGCCCGGCGGTCTGGTCGAACTCATGGACCGCTCCGAGCGCCTGTTCGAGCGGGTCCGGCATCTGGACAAGCGGATGTATGTGGAATCGGCGGAGGCAAACGCGCCCAATCCCGTGCTGTCCCAGTTCGACCGTCTGCGGGACGCCTTCGGCGCCGCCTGACGCCGCGGGCGCCTCGTGCGCCTCGGAATTCCAGACACAAAGAAGACGCCGCGGGCCGAGGGGCTCGCGGCGTCTTCTTTTTCAAGGCCCATAGGGTCGAAGGCCCGCCACGCGGCGGGCCAGGACGCCCTACTTGCGGGTGAAGCCGCCGAACTTGGCGTTGAACCGCGAAACCCGGCCCGCGCGGTCCAGCAGGGTGTGGGCGCCGCCCGTCCATGCCGGGTGCGTCTTGGGATCGATATCCAGGTTCAGGGTCGCGCCCTCTTTCCCGTAGGTCGATCGGGTCTGATAGGACGTGCCATCCGTCATCACCACAGTGATGAAGTGATAATCGGGGTGCGTGTCTTGTTTCATCGCGAGGACAACCGACGTAAGAGCAAGCGGGTGATGCGCCTCCAACCCAAGGGCCGGGTGCGCAAACGAGCCGCGCGTATACAGAAACGGCGGCCCTGAAGCAAGGGCGCACGGATTTCATGAGCCAACCAGCCGCCAGTCCCGCCGCCTCGGATCCCAGGCCAGACGGCCGCCCGGGCCTGGGGGCCGAGCTCGTCCAGAACCTCGACGAAGCCGCCGCCCGAAGGCCCCGCAGCCGCAATGTCGGCGCCCTGCGCCGGCTGGTCCCCTTCGCCCGTCGCCGGGGCGGCGACGCCCTGTGGGCGCTGATTTTTCTTCTCACCGCCACGGCGGCGACGCTGGGTCTGTCAGGGGCCGTGCGCCTGCTGGTGGACGCCCTGACGCAGCCCGGCATGTCGTCCGCGCAGGTGGACCTGTGGTTCGCCCTGATCGGCGCCGTGGCCGTGGCGCTCGCCCTGTCCTCGGCCCTTCGCTACTTCTTCGTCACCAAGCTCGGCGAGCGGGTGGTGGCCGACCTGCGCAAGGCGGTCTACGGCCATATCCTGACCCTGGACCCCGGCTTCTTCCTGCGCACGCGGACGGGCGAGGTGCTGTCGCGCCTGACCACCGACATCCAGATCGTCGAGAGCCTTATGGCCACCTCGGTCTCGGTGGCCCTGCGCAACCTGCTGACCCTGGTCGGGGCGCTGATCCTGCTGGTCTGGGTCAGCCCTGGCCTGACGGGCCTCGTCCTGCTGATCTTCCCCTTCGTGCTGGCGCCCCTGTTCCTGTTCGGCCGCAGGGTGCGGCGCCTGACCATCTCCACCCAGGACCAGTTCGCCAGCGCGGTCGGCCAGGCCGGCGAAACCCTCGACGCCCTGGAGACCGTTCAGGCCTTCGGCGGCGAGGCGGCGGCGGCCGGCGGCTTCGGCGCTTCGGTGGAGCAGGCCTTCTCCACCTCTCTTAAGCGGATGACCGCCCGGGCGATCATGACCGCCCTGGTCATTGCGCTCGTCTTCGGCGGGGTGGTGGCGATCTTCTGGCTGGGGGTCCATGCGGGCCTGCGGGGCGAGATGAGCTGGGGCGCGCTCTTCCAGTTCGCCTTCCTGGCGGTGATGGCGGCCGGTTCGGTCGGCGCCCTGGGCGAGACCTGGGGGGACGTGCAGAAGGCCGCCGGGGCCATGGACCGGATCGCCGAGCTGCTCGACGCCCGGCCCGGCATCGCGCCGCCGGCCAAGCCCACGGCCCTGCCCAGCCCCGCCCGGGGCGAGATCGCCTTCGAGGGCGTGACCTTCGCCTATCCCGGTCGGCCCGACCTTCCGGCGCTCAGCGACTTTTCCCTGGCCATTGCGCCCGGCGAGCGGGTGGCCCTGGTGGGGCCGTCAGGGGCGGGCAAGAGCACGGTGCTGCGGCTGCTGCTGCGCTTCTATGATCCCACCGAGGGGGCCATTCGCCTGGACGGTGTGGACCTGCGCCAGGCCGATCCTCAGGCCGTGCGCGAACGCATGGCCCTGGTGGCCCAGGACTCGCCGCTGTTCTCCGGATCGGCGGCTCAGAACATCGCCTTTGGCCGGCCAGACGCACGCCCGGAGGACATCCTCGCCGCGGCCCGCGCCGCCCAGGCCGAGGCCTTCATCACCGCCCTGCCCGAGGGCTTCGACACCGCCCTCGGCGACCGGGCGCGCAGCCTGTCGGGCGGGCAGCGCCAGCGGCTGGCCATTGCGCGGGCCCTGGTGCGCCAGGCCCCGATCCTGCTGCTGGACGAGGCCACCAGCGCCCTGGACGCCGAGAACGAGCGGCTGGTGCAGGCCGCCCTGGACGAGGCCATGACCGGCCGCACCACCCTGGTCATCGCCCACAGGCTGGCCACGGTGCTCAAGGCCGACCGCATCGTGGTGATGGACCAGGGCCGTGTGGTCGAACAGGGGCGCCATGCCGAACTCGCGGCCCGGGGCGGTCTCTATGCGAAGCTGGCGGCCCTGCAGTTTGGCCAGGCGGCCTGACTGCCTCAGCCTGAGACCATCGCCTCGCGGACCTTCACGGCCGCTTCCGGGAAATCGGTGAAGACCCCATCGGCGCCGGCGGCGAACAGGGCGCGAAACAGGGTCTCGGCGTCGCCATGGGCGGCCGGATCCTCGCCCCGGCGCAGGGTGGCCGGCAGGAAGCTGTTTTCCAGCCGCACCGTCCAGGGATGAACCTTGAAGCCTGCGCCTTGCGCGCGGGCGATCAGGCCGGTGGGGGGCAGGCTGGGCTGGTCCAGGTGCAGGACCATCTTCAGCTCCGGCCCCAGCCCGTCAGCGAACTCGGCCAACTCCGCCAGCATCGTATCAGACAGGGTCCCGGCCCCGGCCAGCATGACGCTCGGCGCGGCGCTGATCTGCCGGAAGGCGCGCAGGGGCCTGGGCTCGAAGCACTGGACGAAGACCGGGGCGTCCCGGCGATCCAGGTCATTGTCCCGCAGCTCGGCGGCCAGCCGGGCGCCCATGGCCAGGCCGCGGGCCTCGAAATAGGTCGGGTGCTTCATCTCGGGATAGACCCCGATCGTCCGGCCGGTCCGCCGGCTCTGCGCCGTGGCCAGGTCCACCACCTCCTGGAAGGTGGGGATAGGCTCGGCGCCGTCGAAGGCGGCGCTGGCCGGCCGCAGGGCCGGCAGGCGCTCCTTGGCCCGCAGGGTCTTCAGCTCGGTCAGGGTGAAGTCCTCGGTGAACCAGCCGGCGGTCTTGACCCCATCGATGCTGCGCTCGGTTCGCCGGCTGGCGAAATCGGGCCGCTCGGCCACATCGGTGGTTCCGGAGATCTCGTTCTCGTGCCGGGCCACCAGCACGCCGTCGGCCGTCATCACCAGGTCGGGCTCGATGAAGTCACAGCCCTGGTCGATGGCCCGCTGATAGGCCGTCAGCGTGTGTTCAGGCCGCTCGCCGCTGGCGCCGCGATGGGCGATGACCAGGGGGCGGGCTCGGGCCTGCTGGGCGAGGCTTGGCTGGGCGAAGGCGGCCAGGACCAGGGGGGCGGACGCCGTGAAGGCGCGACGGGTGAGGGCGCTCATGCCCCTGATCTAGCCGCCCCTTGTGACGGTTGCGTCAAGCCGATGTCCCGGGCGGGCTCAGGCGGCGGCGCGCAGGCGCTCCAACAGCATGGGATGCAGCTCGAGGTTGGCCGCGCAGACCGAGCCTGAAGCCAGCACGTCCTCGCCGCCGTCGGCGTCGCTCACCTTGCCGCCCGCCTCGGTGATCAGCAGGATGCCCGCCGCCAGGTCCCAGCGATTGAGGTCGCGTTCCCAATAGCCATCGAACCGGCCCGCCGCCACATAGGCCATGTCGAGCGCCGCGGAGCCGAAGCGGCGGACGCCGGCCACCCGCTGGCTGATCTGGTGCAGCTCTTTCAGGAACCTGGCGTGCTGGCCGTGGCCCAGGAAGGGGATGCCGGTGGCGATCACCGACTCGTCGAACCGGGTGCGGGCGGCGACCCGAAGGCGATGGTCGTTCAGGAAGCAGCCCTTGCCCTTCTCGGCCCAGAACAGCTCGTTGCTCACCGGGTTGAAGGTCAGGGCCGCGACGATGGCGCCCTGGCGCTCCAGGGCGATGTTGATGGCGAAGTGCGGGATGGCGTGCAGGAAGTTGGTGGTGCCGTCCAGGGGGTCGACGATCCAGGTGTGGGTCTTGTCCGTGCCCTCGATCATGCCCCGCTCTTCCCCCAGGAAGCCATAGCCGGGGCGGGCCGCGGTCAGGGCCTCGAAGATGGTCTGCTCGGCCTTGATGTCGGCGGCCGAGACGAAGTCGGCGGCGCTCTTCTTGGAGACTTGCAGCTCGGCCAGTTCGCCGAAGTCGCGGTTGAGCCCTCGGGCGGCCTTGCGGGCGGCGTCGGACATGACTTTCAGAAGTGCGGTTTGCGTGGCCACGGTCTGTTCCAGTGCGCGCAAGGACGGGCGGCGGTGGTCGGCGCTCGGGCGGGAAATGGGCGGCGGAACCTAGTCGCCGCGCCGCCCTATGGCAAGGCGGGGTGTCGGGCGGACGTCTAGGCTTGTGTCTGGGCTCGGGCGGCGAGCCCGCGGGCGATGGCGGCGTTCAGGTCCCGGACCGCGGCGGCGGGACCCCCGGGATGGGCCCAGACCCCGGCCGAGACCGCCAGGAAGTCTGCGCCGGCGGCCACCAGCCCCTCGGCGTTCTCGGCCGTGATCCCGCCAATGGCCACGCAGGGAATCTCCATGGACTCCTGCCAGATGGTCAGCAGGTCCGGCTCGGCCCGGGTGGGCGCCTCCTTGGTGGTCGTCGGGAAGAAGGCCCCGAAGGCCACATAGTCGGCGCCGGCCTCGGCGGCCTCCATGGCCAGGTGGCGGCTGTCATGGCAGGTCACGCCGATCATGGCGTTCTTGCCCATGATCTTGCGGGCCTCGCGGCAGGGGGGATCGTCCTGCCCCACATGCACCCCGTCGCAAGCCAAGGCGGCGGCCAGGTCGGGGCGGTCGTTGAGGATCACGGCCACGTCGCGGCTGTGGGCGATGGGCGTCAGGACATCGACCGCCGCGGCGATCACCTCGTCCGGGGCGTCCTTCAGGCGGATCTGCAGGGCGGCCACGTCGCCGGCGTCGAGGGCCTGGGCCAGGGTCCGGCCGAAGGCCGCCAGGTCGTCGAGGACCGGCGGCGTGATCAGATAGAGGCGGCAGTCGGGCGTGGAGGTCATGGGGCCGCTTCTAGCCGCCTCAAGGCGCGAAGGGGAGGGGGCTCATTCCAGGCCGAGCAGGGCGCGCAGGCTGTAGGCCACGGCGCCGGTCGCGGCCATGCCCGCCAGGGCGAGGCCGATGAACCAGGCCAGGCGGCGCGCCAGCGGCCGCGGGGGGGCGTCGGCCTCCGGCGGCCCCTCAATGATATCCGGCATCGGCGCCCACCTTGCCGCGGAAGACCCAGTAGACCCAGACCGTATAGGCCAGGATCACCGGCAGCAGGATCGCCACCCCCACCAGCATCAGGCCCAGCGCATTCTCCGCCGAGGCCGCCTGGCGGAAGGTCAGGTCGTAAGGGACGATATTGGGGAAGAAGCCGACGGCCAGGCCCAGATAGCCTGAGACGAAGACCGTCAGCGCGCCCAGGAAGGGCGCCACATGGCCGCCCTTGGACAGGCCGCGGACCACCAGAGCCAGGCCCGCAAGCCCCAGGAGCGGAATGGGGGAGAGCATCCCCAGGCGGGCGACATCAAAGGCGCCGTCCTCGAACCCCCAACGGACGGCCACCAGCGGATGGACGAACAGGGTGGCCACGCTCACCACCGCCAGCAGGGCGGCGCTGGCGATCACGGCCTTCCAGGCCCAGCGCCGGGCATCGCCGTGCAGATCATCCTCGGTGCGCCAGATGAGCCAGGTGGAGCCGAGCAGGGTGTAGCCGGCGGTCAGGCCAACGGCCACCAGCAGGGTATAGGGGGTCAGCCAGTCGAAGGGGCCGCCGCCAAAGGCCTCGCCCTCCAGGGTGACGCCCTGGATGAAGCCCCCCAGCACCAGGCCCTGGGCCAGGGCCGCCACGGTCGAGCCGCCGGCGAAGGCGGCGGTCCAGAAGGCCTTGCCCCTGACCCGTCCCCGGGCGCGGAATTCGAAGGCCACCCCGCGCAGGATCAGCGCCATCATCATCAGCAGGATGGGGATGTAGAGGGCCGGCATGATCACCGCATAGGCGAGCGGGAAGGCGGCGAAGAGCCCGCCCCCGCCCAGCACCAGCCAGGTCTCGTTGCCGTCCCAGAAGGGGGCGATGGTGTTCATCATGGTGTCCCGGTCGCGGGGCGACCGGGCGAAGGGGAACAGGATGCCGATGCCGAGGTCGAACCCGTCGAGCATCACATAGAGCAGCACCGCCAGGGCGATGATGCCGGCCCAGATGAGCGGCAGGTCGAGGTCCATCAGCGGTCCTCCCGGGGGGCGGGCTTGGCCGGGTCTTCAGGCCCGCCCGGATTTTCCGGCGCGGCCCCCAGGGCCCAGCCGGGCGGTCGATCTTCCGTTGGCGGCGCCTCGTGTGCCCCGGCCAGCGGCCCTTCGGCCAGCATCCGCAGAATATAGAGGGCGCCGACGCTGAAGACGATTCCATAGACCACCAGGAAGGCCAGCAGGGAGGCCGAGACCGAGCCGGCGCCGATGGGCGAGACGGCGTCCTCGGTGCGCAGGATTCCATAGATGACATAGGGCTGGCGGCCGACCTCGGCGACGACCCAGCCGGCGATCACGGCGACGAACCCTGCCGGACCCATGGCCACGCAGGCCCGCAGGAAGGCCGGGCTCCTCGCGATCCGACCGCGCCAGGCCAGCCAGGCGCCCCAGAAGCCCAGGGCGATCATGGCCAGACCCAGGCCCACCATCAGCCGGAACGCCCAGAACACGATGAAGACCGGCGGGCGATCCTCCGGCGCGAACGCCGTCAGGCCCTGGACTTCTGCCTCGGTCGAACCGGCGGTGATCAGGCTGCCGATCTTGGGGATGGAAAGCTCCCAGTGATTGCCTTCAATCTCCCGGTCCGGCCAGGCGGCGATATGGAAGGGCTGCTCGGTCCGCGTCTCCCAGAAGGCCTCGATGGCCGCCAGCTTGGCGGGCTGGTGCTTCAGGACGTCCTTGCCCGACAGGTCGCCGACCAGGAGCTGCAGGGGGGCGACGATGGCCAGCATGCCGATGGCCATCTTCAGGGCCATGGCCGACTCCGGCTCGGTGGCGTCCCGCAGCAGCCGGTAGGCGCTGGCCGCAGCCACCACCAGGGCGGTGGTCAGATAGGCCGCCAGCACCATGTGGGCGAGGCGCTCGGGGAAGGTGGGCGAGAAGATCACCTGCAGCCAGTCCACCGCCACCAGGCCTTCCTCGACCGTGCCGGCGAAGCCCGACGGGCTCTGCATCCAGCTGTTGGCCGAGATGATCCAGAAGGCCGAGGTGAGCGTGCCGAACGCCACCAGCACCGTGGAGGCGAAATGGAGCCCCGGCCCCACCTTCTTCCAGCCGAACAGCATCACCCCCAGGAAGCTCGCCTCCAGGAAGAAGGCGGCCAGGACCTCGAAGGCGAACAGGGGGCCGATCACCGGGCCGGCCACGGCGGAGAAGACGCTCCAATTGGTGCCGAGCTGGTAGCTCATCACGACGCCGCTGACGACGCCCATCCCGAACGAGATGGCGAACACCTTCACCCAGAAGAGATAGAGGGTCTTGAAGGTCTCATTCCGTGTCGTCAGCCAGAGCCCTTCAAGGACGGCTAGGTAACTCGCAAGTCCAATTGTGAAGCTTGGAAAGATGATGTGGAACGCGATCGTGAACGCGAACTGGATTCGCGAGAGAAGCAGCGCGTCGAAGTCCATCTGGTTTCACTCCCCAGGCGGCGGTCGCGGCGGGACTCTTGCGCCTAAGAGGGGCGCGGACCAAGCGCGTCGCCGCGCGACATACGGTCGCGCCGGACATCAGCCTTCAAGCTGCAATTGATTTGCAAGCACGTTCGCATCTGCTAGATATCGATCCGTCGCCTGGGGAGTCACACCGCTCGTGTACGTCTGTAATTGCAACGGTATTCGTGAACGCGAGGTCCGCGCGGCGGTCGCCGCCGGCGCCAGCCGTCCTGCGGAAATCTTCAAGGCTTGCGACGCCAAGCCCCAATGCGCCCGGTGCGTCTGCGACATGCGCGAGTATCTGCAGGAACAGCGCGAGGCCCTGCGCTACGCCGCCGAATAGGCAGGCAAACGCCGCGCCGCCGGCCCTTATCTTCGCCAGCGCAAATCACTTGCAAACATAGGCTTTGACACGGCGCGGTCCTCGCATGAGGTTGCGCCTAAATCTGTTTGTGACGTGAGGAAAGGAGCCCCCGATGCAGGGCGACAAGGCAATTATCCGACTGCTCAACGCAGTGCTCACCAATGAGCTGACTGCGGTGAACCAGTATTTCCTCCACGCGCGGATGTTCGAAAACTGGGGTCTGCGCCGCCTGGGCAAGATCGTCTATGAAGAGTCCATCGGCGAAATGAAGCACGCCGACAAGCTCATCAACCGCATCCTCTTCCTTGAGGGCCTGCCGAACCTGCAGGACCTGCACAAGCTGAAGGTCGGCGAGAGCGTTGGCGAATGCCTGGAGTCCGACCTGGCGGTCGAGACCGGCGGCCGGGTGACCCTGATTGAGGGCATCAAGCTCTGCGAGGGCGTCGCCGACTATGTCTCGCGCGAACTGCTGCGGGAGATCCTCAGCGATACCGAGGAGCATATCGACTATCTCGAAACCCAGCTGATGCTGATGAAGTCCCTGGGCGAGGCCAATTACATGCAGAGCGCCATGGGCGACATGGAAGGCTAGAGCGCGTTCCGCCCCCACAGACGAAAACGCCGGCCAGGGGAACCTGGCCGGCGTTTGTCGTTTCAGGCCCGAGCCTGAGATCGCCTATTCGGCGGCCTGGCGGGTGACGCCGATCTTGGGGTCCAGTTCGCCCGAGGCATAGCGCTTGGCCATGACCGAGAGCGGCAGGGGCCTGATCTTGTCGGCCCAGCCGGCGGCGCCGAATTCCTCGAAGCGCTGGCGGACGACGGCGCTCATGGCGTCCATGGCGGGCTTCAGATATTTGCGCGGGTCGAACTCGCCGGGGTTCTCGGCGAACACCTTGCGGATGGCGCCGGTCATGGCCATCCGGTTGTCGGTGTCGATATTGATCTTGCGCACGCCGTGCTTGATGCCGCGCTGGATCTCTTCCACCGGCACGCCCCAGGTCTGGGGCATCTGGCCGCCATACTGGTTGATGATGTCCTGCAGGTCCTGCGGCACCGAGGACGAGCCGTGCATCACCAGGTGGGTGTTGGGCAGGCGGCGGTGGATTTCCTCGATCACGTTCATGGCCAGGACGTCGCCGTCCGGCTGGCGAGTGAACTTGTAGGCGCCGTGGCTGGTGCCCATGGCGATGGCCAGCGCATCCACCTCGGTGGCCTTCACGAAGTCGACCGCCTGGTCGGGATCGGTCAGCAACTGGGCGTGGTCCAGCTTGCCCTCGAAGCCGTGGCCGTCTTCCTTTTCGCCTTCACCGGTTTCCAGGCTGCCCAGGATGCCGAGTTCGCCCTCGACCGAGGCGCCGACCCAGTGGGCCATGTCCACGACGTTCTTGGTGACCTTGACGTTGTAGTCGTAGTCGGCCGGCGTCTTGCCGTCGCCCTTCAGCGAGCCGTCCATCATCACCGAGGTGAAGCCGAACTGGATCGCCGTGGCGCAGGTGGCCTCGTTGTTCCCGTGGTCCTGGTGCATGCAGATCGGGATGTGCGGGTACATTTCGGCCAGCGCATCGATCAGATGCTTCAGCACGATGTCATTGGCGTAGGAGCGCGCGCCGCGGCTGGCCTGGATGATGACCGGCGCATTGACCGCGTTGGCGGCCTCCATGATCGCCAGGCCCTGTTCCATGTTGTTGATGTTGAACGCCGGCACGCCATAGCTGTGCTCGGCGGCGTGATCGAGAAGCTGTCTCAGGGTAATCCGGGCCATCGCCGTATCCGTCCGTTTCTCTGCTTGTCTCTTACTGGCTCAGAGCCGCCACACCGGGCAGGGTCTTGCCTTCCATCCATTCAAGGAACGCGCCGCCGGCGGTCGAGACGAAGGTGAAGTCTTCCGCACAACCGGCTGCGTTCAGGGCCGCCACAGTATCACCCCCGCCGGCCACAGCCACCAGTTGACCTGATTTCGCCCGTGAGGCGGCGTGTTTCGCCGCCGAAACGGTCGCCTTGTCGAAGGGCGGCACCTCGAAAACGCCCAGGGGGCCGTTCCAGATCAGGGTGGCCGAGGCGTCCATGGCCGCGATCAGCCGCGCCAGGGTCTCAGGCCCCGCATCGAGGATCTTGTCGTCCGGCCCCAGGCCTTCAAGGCTCTGGATTTTGGACGCCACGCCCGGGGCGACCTCGGTGGCGGTGACTACGTCGACGGGCAGCAGCAGTTGGCAGCCGGCCTTTTCGGCCGCGGCCATGATCTCCCGGGCGGCGTCGCCCAGGTCGTGCTCGCAAAGCGATCCGCCCACATCAATCCCCTGGGCCGCCAGGAAGGTGTTGGCCATGCCCCCGCCGATGGCCAGCGCGTTCAGCTTGCCCACCAGATTGTTCAACAGATCGAGCTTGGTCGAGACCTTGGAGCCGCCGACAATGCCCAGAACGGGCCGCTTGGGCTTGCCCAGGGCGGCGTCCAGGGCCTGAAGCTCCAGGCGCATCTGCTCGCCCGCATAGGCCGGCAGCAGCCGGGCCAGGGCCTCGGTGGAGGCGTGCGCCCGGTGGGCGACCGAGAAGGCGTCGTTCACATAGAGATCGCCATTGGCCGCCAGGGCCTTGGCGAAGTCCGGATCGTTCTTCTCCTCGCCGGGATGGAAGCGGACATTCTCCAGCAGCAGGACGTCGCCGTCCTTTAAGCCCGCCACGGCCTTGTCCGCCGCCGCGCCGATGCAGTCCTCGGCGAAGGCCACCTTGACCCCCAGCACCCGCGAGAGCGGCTCGACCACCTGGGCGAGGCTCATCTCAGGAACCCGCTTGCCCTTGGGCCGGTCGAAGTGGGCCAGCAGGATCACCCGCGCGCCGCCGGCCCGCAGCTTGTCCACGGTCGGCTTTGCAGCCGCCAGGCGGGTGTCGTCGGTGACCTGGCCGTCGGCCATGGGCACGTTGATGTCCACCCGCACCAGGGCCCGCTGGCCCTTCAGGTCGGCGTCGTCGAGGGTCTTGAAGGTCATCGGCTTCCAGCGGTCAGGGCGTGGGCGGCGGGCCGCGCCCGGGCCTGGACCCGGGCGCATCAGCCTCGAAGGCGAACGTCCGGGCAGCCGATCAGATCAGCTTGGCCATGGCGAGCGCGGTATCGCTCATCCGGGTCGAGAAGCCCCACTCGTTGTCATACCAGGACAGAACCCGGCCGAGTTGCCCCTCGATCACCTGGGTTTGCGGCAGGGCCGCGGTGGACGAGGCGGCGATATGGTTCAGGTCGATGGAGACCAGCGGGTCGTTGGAGGTGGCCAGGACCCCCTTCATGGCGCCGTCGGCGGCGGCCTGCAGGGCGGCGTTGATCTCGTCCTTGGTCACCTTGCGGCCCGGCACGAACTTCAGGTCGACCACCGAGACATTGGGGGTCGGCACGCGGATCGACGAGCCGTCCAGCTTGCCGGCCAGCTCCGGCAGCACCAGGCCCACGGCCTTGGCCGCGCCGGTGGAGGTGGGGATCATGGACATGGCCGCAGCGCGGCCGCGGTAGAGGTCCTTGTGCATGGTGTCCAGGGTCGGCTGGTCGCCCGTATAGGAGTGGATGGTGGTCATGTAGCCGCGCTCGATGCCGCACAGCTCGTGGATCACCTTGGCGATCGGGGCCAGGCAGTTGGTGGTGCACGAGGCGTTGGAGACCACCAGGTCATCCCGGGTCAGGACGTCGTGATTGACGCCGAAGACGATGGTCTTGTCGGCGTTGTCGCAAGGGGCGCTGACCAGCACGCGCTTGGCGCCGGCTTCCAGGTGGGCGGCGGCCTTCTCCTTGGAAGTGAACAGGCCGGTGCATTCCAGGGCGATGTCGACGCCCAGCTCCTTGTGCGGCAGCTCGGCCGGGTTGCGGATGGCCGTCACCTTGATCGGCCCGCGGCCCACGTCGATCGTGTCGCCGTCCACGGTGACCGTGCCGGGGAAGCGGCCATGCACGCTGTCATAGCGCAGCAGGTGGGCGTTGGTCTCCACCGGGCCCAGGTCGTTGATCGCCACCACTTCGATGTCGGTGCGGCCATGCTCGATGATCGAGCGCAGGACGAGCCTGCCGATGCGGCCGAAACCGTTGATGGCGACGCGGACGGTCATGATGGGATTCTCCTGCGAGCTCTTGGGCCGGTAGGTGGCGATTTCCGATTGATTTGCAGGGGTTTTGTGCGGGGGCGCTCGCGGGAGTCAAGGGGAAGTGAGCCCGATCTGTCCGACCAGCCGGCGAATGTGATCCGGCGCCGGTTTCAACCGACGCGAAAGCGATGGACCCGCCGCGCTCCCAGGGAAGCCTCCGTCACCTCGCGGCCTCCGGCGGCGGCGATCGCCCGAGGCCAGAAGGCCAGGGCGGGCGCCGTGGCGTCATAGACCTGGAGCTCCCAGAGTCCAGGCGTCGTCGCGAAGACGGCGCGGGCGGAGGCCAGGCCGACCCCGGCGCGCCGCCATGGCGGCAGGACGCAGAACTCCGCCACCGCGGCGTCGCAACCGAGCCCCGATGGCGAATAGCGGTTCACCAGCACGAAACCGACCCGGACCTCGTCGGCCAGGATCCAGAAGGGCCGGCGTTCAGCCTGCGTCCAATAGGCGTCGAAATGGGGATAGTCCGTGGGATCGCCGTGGCGGCGCCGGGGATCGACGATGTCGGCGTGGGCGATCAGATAGGGATCGAGCAGGCGGCGGAGCTCGGCCTTCTCCGACAGAGCGACCGGGGCCAGCCGAACCTCGACCATCGCCTAGTCTCCCGCCACCACGCGGACCTTGGCCGCAGCCTCCGCCGCTCGCGCCCGGGCGGCCTCGATGGTCGCGGCGCGGGCCAGGGCCACGCCCATGCGACGGCGCTCGAAAGCCTCGGGCTTGCCGAACAGGCGCAGGTCCGCGCCAGGCACGGCCAGGGCTTCGGCGACGCCCTCGAAGGCCACGCCCCGGGCCTCCATGCCGCCATAGATCACGGCGCTGGCGCCGGGTTCGCGCAGGGTGACGTCCACCGGCAGGCCAAGGATCGCCCGCGCATGCAGGGCGAACTCGCTCTGAACCTGGGTGGCCAGCGTCACCAGGCCGGTGTCGTGGGGCCGCGGGCTGACCTCGGAGAACCAGACCGCATCGCCCTTTACGAACAGCTCGACCCCGAACAGACCCAGGCCCCCTAGGCTTGCGGTGACGCGGCCGGCGATCTCCCGGGCGCGCTTCAGGGCCAGCGGGCTCATGGGCTGCGGCTGCCAGCTCTCCACATAGTCGCCCTGCACCTGGCGGTGGCCGATAGGCTCGCAGAAGTGGGTGGCCACCTCGCCGTCGGGGCCGCGGGCGCGCACGGTCAGCTGGGTGATCTCGAAGTCGAAATCGATGCGGCCCTCGACGATGACCCGGGCCTGCTCGACCCGGCCGCCCTCCAGGGCGTAGCGCCAGGCGGCTTCAATGCCCGCAGGCGCTTCCACATAGGACTGGCCCTTGCCCGAGGACGACATCACCGGCTTGACGAAGCAGGGATAGCCGACGGCCGCTGCGCCCGCCGCCAGCTCTGCCTCGCTGGAGGCGAAGGCGTAGGGCGATGTGGCCAGCCCCAGCTCCTCGGCGGCCAGGCGGCGGATGCCTTCGCGGTTCATGGTCAGCTGGGCGGCCCGGGCGGTGGGGATCACCACGGCCAGGCCCGCAGCCTCGATGGCCGCCAGTTCGTCGGTGGCGATGGCCTCGATCTCGGGCACGATCAGGTGGGGGCGCTCGGCTTCAACCACGGCGCGCAGGGCCGCCGCATCGGTCATGGCGATGACGTGGCTGCGATGGGCCACCTGCATGGCCGGCGCATCGGCGTAGCGGTCGACGGCGATCACCTCGCAGCCGAGCCGCTGCAACTCGATGGCCACCTCCTTGCCGAGCTCGCCCGAGCCCAGCAGCAGGACGCGCAGGGCGCCCGGCGACAGCGGCGTGCCCAGGCGCATGGGCCTAGACCTTGGCCTGGACGGCGTCGGCCAGGGCCTCGGCGGTGATGCCGAATTCCTTGTAGAGCCGCTCATAGGGGGCGCTGGCGCCGAACCCGCTCATGCCGACGAAGACGCCGTCCTCGCCGATGAACCGTTCCCAGCCCAGGCTGACGGCGGCTTCCACCGCCGCGCGAACCGGGGCCTGGCCGATCACAGAGGCGCGGTACTCGGCCGACTGGGCCGAGAACAGCTCCCAGCAGGGAACCGAGACGACGCGGGTCGGCACGCCGCGGGCCTGCAGCAGGTCGCGGGCGGCCAGCGCGATGGAGACCTCCGAACCGGTGGAGAAGATCGTCGCCTTCGCCTCGCCATCGGCGGCGCGCAGCTCATAGGCGCCCCGGGCCGACAGGTTCTCGCCCGCAGGCTCGGTCCGGGCGGCCGGGACCTTCTGACGCGACAGGGCCATGATCGAGGGCGTGGTGGGCGTCGAGAGCGCCAGCTTCCAGCACTCGGCGGCCTCCACGGCGTCGGCCGGGCGATAGACGTTCAGGTTGGGCATGGCCCGCAGGGAGGCCAGGTGCTCCACCGGCTGGTGGGTGGGGCCGTCTTCGCCGAGACCGATGGAGTCGTGGGTCATCACATGGATCACCCGCACGCCCATCAGGGCGCCCAGCCGGATGGCCGGGCGGCTGTAGTCGGAGAACACCATGAAGGTGCCGGAATAGGGGATGACGCCCCCGTGCAGGGCCATGCCGTTCATGGCTGCGGCCATGCCGTGCTCGCGGATGCCGTAATGCACATAGCGGCCGGCATAGTCAGGCGCGTCAAAGGCCGGCGTGCCCTTGACGAAGGTGTTGTTGGATCCCGTCAGGTCGGCCGAGCCGCCGACCATTTCCGGGATGGCAGGAACCAGCTGCTCGAGCGCAGCGCCAGAATGGACCCGGGTGGCGTTGGCCGGCGCGGTCCTGGCCATTTCGGCGATGTGGGCGTCCAGGCGCGCGAAGGCCTCGGGCGGCAGCTCGCCAGCCATGGCCCGCTGGAACTCCGCCTTCAGGGGCGAGGCGCCCAGCGCCTTCTCCCAGCTCTTGCGGACCTTGCCGCCCTTGCGGCCCGCCGCGCGCCAGGGCTTGTAGACCTCGTCGGGTATGACGAAGGGCTCGTGGCTCCAGCCCAGAGCCACGCGGGAATCGGCGATCTCGTCGTCGAACAGGGTGTAGCCGTGGCTGTGGGGGTCGCCTTCCTTGCGGCCCGCGCCCTTCGAGATCTTGGTCTTGCAGGCGATCATGGTCGGCCGATCCTGCCTGGTGGCCCAGCGCAGGGCCGCGGCGATCTTGCCGAAGTCGTGGCCGTCCACGGCCTTCACCGCCCAGCCGGCGGCCTTGAAGCGGGCCATCTGGTCGCCGGTCTCGGCGATGGTCGCCTCGCCGTCGATGGTGGTGTTGTTGTCGTCGAACAGGACGGTCAGCTTATGCAGCTTGAAGCGGCCGGCCATGGAGATGGCCTCCTGGCTGACGCCCTCCATCAGGCAGCCGTCCCCGGCCACCACCCAGGTGCGGTGGTCGACAAGGTCATCGCCGAACCGGCCGGCCAGGTGACGCTCGGCCATGGCCATGCCGACGGCGGTGGCCAGGCCCTGGCCCAGGGGGCCGGTGGTGGTCTCGACGCCGGGCGTGTGGCCATATTCGGGGTGGCCGGCGGTCTTGGAGCCCCACTGCCGGAAATTCTGGATCTCTTCCATGCTGACGTCTTCGAACCCGGTCAGGTGCAGGAGCGAATAGATCAGCATCGAGCCGTGGCCGGCCGAGAGCACGAAGCGGTCGCGGTCGGCCCAGTCGGGCGCCGCGGCGTCGTACTTCAGGAACTTGGACCACAGGACGGCGGCCACATCGGCCATGCCCATGGGCATCCCCTGGTGCCCCGACTTGGCGCGGTGGACGGCGTCCATGGAGAGGACACGGATGGCGTCGGCCATGGTCTGGAGCTGTGCGGGCATGGGCGTTCCGGGAAGTCTGAAGGTCATCGGGCGGGGGGCAGAGGCTGGCGGGGTCGCATGCACTGGGGCGGCGGTCAAGAAATGCGCCGCTTTCGGGCCGCGCCCGGCGCAGTCTATAGATTAACGGTCACACCTCTGGAGTCCTGAATGTTCCGTGATCCTGCAAGCGAGAGCGCCATCGACCAGGCCGCCAAGCGGCTGGAGCGCGCCATCGCCCTGCTGGAACAGCGCCTGGGCGAGCGTGGCCGCCGCGACGCCGCCGACACCGGCGGCCTGTTCGACCAGGACCGCGCCCGGCTGGCCGCCGACCTCGACCAGGCCCGCGCCCGCCAGCACGAGCTGGAGAGCGCCGGCGCCGAGGCCTCGGCCGCGCTCGGCCGCGCCATCGTCGAGATCCGCGAAGCCCTCGATGGCGAGGGGCCGGAACCGGCGGCCGAGCCGGTCCTTCCTCTGGGGGATGAGACGGCGAAGGTGGACGAAGACGAGGACGCTTCGCCGCCCTGGTCGGAATCGAGGGAGGACTGATCCATGGCCCAGGTGACCATCGAGGTGAACGGCCGCCCCTATCAGGTGGGCTGCGAGGACGGGCAGGAAGGCCATCTGATCGAACTGGCCCGCTTGTTCGACCGTCAGGTGCGGGCGGTGTCCCAGGACATGGGGCAGCTGACCGATACGCGCCTGTTCCTGATGGGCGCCCTCTTGCTGGCCGACGAGCTGTGGGATTCCCGGGGGCGCATGTCGAGCATCCAGGCCGAGCTGGCGCGGCTGCAGTCGGACCAGGCCCGCATCGAATCCAAGGCCGTGGCGGCTCTGGACGGGGCGGCCAAGCGCATCGAAAAGCTCGCCGCCGAATAGGTCGCAGGCGGCCGTCGTCTCATGCCGCTTGTGGTGGGGGCGCAGACTCCCTAATTTAGGACCCGGCGGGTCTGCTGTGGCTCACGTCGAAGGCAACCTAATTCCTCCGACCTTAATTGTCTCAAAGGGAGCTGTCCCTGTCCGGCGCCGTGGCCCCGGACACATGGCGCCCACCTGGTTATCCAGGTCTGAGGGGATTAAAATCGTCCTTCACGGTTCTCACGGCGCCGCCACATTTACCCCCTGATCGCCAGCGGTTTCTGCCAGCCTCTTCACGGTCGAAGTGTGCGCTGCCTGCTCCCCAAAGCGGACTCTGTGAATGAATGAAACGGGTGGAGCCCGGACGTGAACTTGCGCGGCGAGTGGACGGCTTAGGCTGCCGGGCGCAAGCTCCCAGACCTGGGGAATGCCGGGAGTGGGGGCCTGATATGACCATCCGGACTGCGCGATGTGCGTGTGGCGCCTGCCAAGTTGAGGTCGAAGGCGAGCCCATCAGCAGCGGAGTTTGCAGCTGCGACAATTGCAAGCGTCGCACGGGGGCTCCGTTTGGGTGGTCGGTCTATTTCCGGGACGAGCAGGTAAGGAGGGTCGAAGGTTCGCTGACCGTCCTCCAAGGCATGGGCAAGCGTTGGTTCTGCACAACCTGCGGCTCGACCCTCTACTGGAAGTCCTTCGGGGCGTGGAGACCCGGCCAGACGGGCTTCGCCGGAGGCTGCTTCGCCGATCCCACGCTGCCGTCTCCCACTATCGCGGTGCGCTGTGCACAGGGGATGCCGTGGACCTGCTACCCCGCTGGCTGCACGCTGTTCGACGACATGCCCCCGAGCCCCTCAACTCCGGCGTCGTGAACGTCCGAAAAGGTCGGGAGCTGTCGTGAGCCGGCGTTCAACAATCAGACGCTGTCCGCCGCCGACAGCCAGGCCGGTGTGGTGCTGGCCTGCCGGCGACTGTGAGCCCGGACGCGCCGTTGATCTTTCGCCCCTGGGCCCCGGACGCCCCCCAGCGCTTGATCTGATCGCGACGTCTCCGGCCGACGCGGTGCGATGGGTGTGGGGGGCGACGAAGCCTTGATAAGCAGCCCGTTAACCCAGACGCGTTAAGCTATCGAGTGGCTAGTGCTGGCCTGCTCGGAGCGAGACCATGCAGATCTCCGTGACCACGACCCCTGTCATGCCGACCCAAGCCCTGGTCGCTGCGGCGGCCTCCGCCTCCGGCGCATCCGCTCAGGACGCCGCTGCCTCGACCCGTTTTCAAGCCTCCGGAAGCGCCGTTATCGTTAGCCTGAGCGATGCGGCGAAGGCCGCGTTGGCTGCTGGTTCAACGGATCCCGCCGCCGATGTCACCGCCCCTGAGGCGAGCCCGGCCGTCGATCCGGCCCAGGCGCTGCGCGACCAGCTCAACCAGGCCATCGCGGCTCTGAACGACACCTCGGGCTCCGCCTCGGTTGACGACCAGCTTGCGGCCTACAAATTCGTCAACGACACCCTGCTGAACGGCCCCGCCAGCCAGGGCCAGGCTGACCCGAACCTGCAATACGCCGTCGATCTGGCCAATTCGGCCTTCTCCCAGCGCGCCGCTCAAGTGAACGCCTATATGCAGTCCGTAGGGGCAGGCGCCGGGAGCAGCCAGTCGCCGACCTGGTTCGCCGACGGCGCCAAGGCCTATGAGCAGAAGCTGGCCGCCTTCGACAGCCTGTCCGCCGACGACCAGAAAATCTATGTGGGCGTCGCCGCGGCATACAGCCAGGAGCGCCGGGAGGTCTTTTCCTTCGCCTGGGACCAGGGGACGATCATCACCACCCCCGAAGAGCATCGCGCCAATCTCCAGGCAAATATCGATGTGATGCGCGCCCTCCAAGTGGCGATGAACGATCCGCGCTACGCCGCCGCCACCGAATATAGCGGCGTCCTGAAGGACAGCTCCACCGGCCGGCTCGATACGCAGATCCGGCTCGCCCAGGCCGCCGGTGACCAGCAGACGGTGGATCTGCTTTCCCTTCGCGACTATCGCGGCACGGCCAGTTGGACGCAGAGGGCGGAGGCCTATTTCGCCGAGTACGGGCCAGCGCCGTCCAGCGAGTCCCAGCCGGTCGCCGCGCCGCCGGCCTTCGTGGCCCAGCCCATCTCGGCCAATGGCGCCGCCGGGGCGACGGCTCAACGGATGGTCGACGCGCTCCAGACCCTGAACGACCCGAGGGCCTCGACCGACGCCAAGTTCGCCGCGCTCGCCGACAGCAGGGGGACGGGCGTACTGTACTGGCTCTCCCTCGACAGCGGCTTCTTCAAGCAGGTCGCCGCCACCCAGCGCGCCTATTCGAACGCGATGGCGTCTGCGGCGGCTCGCGCCGCAGGGGGCGCCGGCGACGACTTCGACATGTCGGCCTTCGCCCGATACCAGGCCGGCTACCTCGACCGGTTGTCCGCCGACGACCAACGCGCTGTGGCCTTTGACTACGGCTATACCGACGTGGAGTCGTTCAGGTCCTATCTCGCCGAGATAGCCGAGCAGGGTATGGCCAATCCGGCCGCATCGGCGAAATCCGACTCCAAGACCGCGGCCGAGCGGGCATTGGACACCCTGACGGCGATCGACGACAAGATGCGCGCCGACCGTGAGGCCGCCGCCAAGGCCGCTGACAAGGCGGACCAGCAGCCCAAGGAGGCCAACGCCGTCGCCTTGATGATCCTCCAGAGGGCGGCCGACGCACGTCAGACCTGGCTGGACGACCTCGAGGGCAAGGTCGCCAAGGACACCCGAGGCGGCGGCGAAAGGCCCGTCCAACATGCAAACTAAGGCAGGCTCCACGTCCTCGGCCCAAGCATCGCGCTCGGCCAGAGGAGGAGGTTCGCCTAGTCCGACTTTCTGAGAAGCGTCCGCAGCGTTCGACTTAGCGCCGCGGGAATGACCGACGTATGCGTCTCACCCTCGAACACGTGGCTGGTCACCGTCAGGCCCGCATGGCCGCGTCCCTGAAGACGCTCCGTCAGCCGCTGGACACCCTCAAGCATCGACCACGGCGCCTCGGTCTCAAGGCCGCCCACTGACATGAAGAGTTCCGTGTCCAAGGTTGCGGACTGGAACGCGAACGCCTCCTCGATCCGAAACAACTCGCCTTCGTTCCACCACAGGGAGGGGCTGTTCGCGCCGTAGGCCGCGAAGGCGCCAGGCCTTTTCAGCATTGCATACAGGCTGAAGAGGCCGCCAAGCGAACTCCCAACGAGAATTTGTCGGGCGGGATCAACGTCGTACTCGCCGGCGATGAAGGGCCGAAGCTCCCCGGTAAGGAATTGCAGGAAGGCGTCCGCCCCGCCCCACGGACGAACGCCCTCTGGCCCGGGGCGTCCTTGGCGGGCTTCTGTGATTGTCGCGAGGAATCCGGCGTCCCTGCTGGCGGTGAAGTCTCGCATGCGGAGCAGCCCATAGGCGTCTCTGGGTCGGATCACCCCGTCCAGGCAGTAGCCGACCCCTACCAGCAAGGCTGGGGCCGCACCGTCGGCCTGCTGGAGAAAACGCGCCGCCTGAGCGGCAATGCCGAACACGGTATTTCCGTCCAACACGTACACGACAGTCAGTGGATGATCCTGCCCTAGGCCGTTAGCGGGCAAGGCCACATCGATCTGGTAGGTCTCGCCGACAGACGTGGACGTCAGCTGGTATCTCCGAGAACCAGAGATGCTTGCGCGCTCATCGACAACTGAAGCGCGCACATCCGACGACGTCATGACAAACCCCAGCTTCTCGCCAAAAGCGTGCGACGCAAGATGCCTACACACAAGAGACGCGGCACATTTCCTGGTGGGAGATTGGGCCGCGCCCAAGCGAATTGATCCTTCCCAAGGGCCTACGACCATTTCCCTTGGGGCCTCGGGTTCGGGTAAGAGCCTGGCGGTGAACCCTGTCTCTCATCAAAAGACCCTTCTGCGCCGGACGATGCGGGACCAGCGCCGGGCGCTGGCCGCCGCTGACAGCCAGGCCGCGGCCCGCGCTGCGACCCATGCGCCGCTGGCGCGGCTGGTTATCCAGGTCCGAGGGAATTAAAATCGTCCTTCACGGTTCTCACGGCGCCGCCACCTTTGCTCCTTGATCGCTCAGCGATTGCCGTGGCGCGCACATCAGTCGCATCCGCCCTGCTCTCGAAAGCGGCCTCTGTGAATGACTGCGAAGGTTGGGGCAGCGACATTGACGTAAGCGGACGATCAAACCCCGAGAATGACACCACCAAAGGGGTGTAAGGAATCCTCACGAGATTGGCCGATGGCCCTCATCGTCCGCTCGAACTGATCGATGTGCGACCTGCTGATCTCGGTTGCCCCCAGGCCCACAGCGGTACGCAGTTCGTTTATGATGTCGATGGAAATCACCATCAGCCGTTGAGCCATATCCAAGTTGATCTTCGCTTCGGCATACGCATGCTCAACTCGCATACGCGCAGATTGATGAGCATAGACGGTGTTCCTCAGTCTTTCGATTTTGTCGGCGAGGGGCTTGGCTTCGGTGAACAGCGAAGTTAGCCGGGCTGCACCTTCCTGGGTCAGCTTTTCCGAGCACTCCCGCATAAGCCTGGGGATGCCGTTGACCTTAGGCCCCTGCGCGTAGGCCGCCGCTGTCCTCACATAGAATGAATAGCGATGAGCTAAGCTGTTAGCTGCCCAAAGGTCCATCATTGTTTCGCGATAGATCTCTGTGGTGTCCCACGCATTCTTATGGATGTGGAGGGACCAGAGATCATGATGGATGGCGGCCATGATGACGTTGCGCGTCACCATCTCTATCCGTTCCTCAAGGTCGATCATCCACACAACCTAGCCCCATGCCGGATGGCGGCAAGCAGACCTTCCCAAGGCTCGTTCTAGGTGGGGGCGGACGTTGTCGAGAACGCCACGCTACACTTAAAGGTCGATATAGAACGGCCCGCCGAACCACCAATGCACCTCTGTGACGACGCCGTCGTTCAGATGAAGGGTGATTACACCGTTTCTCCACGACTTGTCGCGATACGAGACTTCGCTGCGTCCCGCCAGGACTGGAGATGGCGGGTAGCTGCCAGCACCACGAGCCTTCTCTTCTTCTGTGGCGACTCGCCACAGAACAAATGTCGGCTCGAACTGAGATCGGATGGTTTTGTCGGCTTCCCGCCAGTGCATCCCCGGATGCAAGCCGAACCTGCTGCCAGACCTCAGGTTGCCAACTTCGGTGTGCAATCCAGCTTTCGTCAGGTCACTGTGGGGCCACCACGCCACCCATGCGGCGACGGGGCCTATGATTAGAATCACCGCCGCCAGCCAACGAATCATCCGCACCCTTGCCCCACTCACCGCCGCCTTGAAAGGCAAGCACTGGGGAGCCGTGTGCTCAAGCTCAAACGTCCGCAATGGGTCGGCAGCGGTCGGGGAGCGTGCATCCCAGGCCCGGAGGTTGGGTACGGATTCGCCAACGCGCATAGGGCCGGCGTTATCCTTGGGCTAGCCCTGAGCTTCGAACGCACCGACCTAAACGGCTCGCGACCATTTCCCTTGGGGCCTCGGGTTCGGCTAAGAGCCTGGCGGTGAACCCTGTCTCTCATCAAAAGACCCTTCTGCGCCGGACGATGCGGGACCAGCGCCGGGCGCTGGCCGCCGCTGACAGCCAGGCCGCGGCCCGCGCTGCGACCCATGCGCCGCTGGCCCGCCTGGGGGCTGGCCCGGTGGCGGGATACATCGCCCAGGGCGCCGAGCTTGATCCCGGCCCGCTGATGGCCGCGCTTGCCGAAGCCGGCGTGGCGCTGGCCCTGCCGGCGGCTGTGAGCCGGGATGCGCCGCTGATCTTTCGCCCCTGGACCCCGGGCGCGGCCCTGGCGCCGGACGCCTTCGGAATACCCGCCCCGCTTGCCGACCAGCCGCAGGTGTCGCCGACGGCCCTGATCGTGCCCCTGGTGGCCTTTGACCGCCGGGGCGGGCGCCTGGGCCAGGGGGCCGGCGTCTATGACCGGGCGATCGCGGCGCTGGGCGCAGAACATCGCCCCTTCCTGCTGGGTTACGCCTATGCCGGCCAGGAGGTCGAGGACCTGCCGCTGGAGCCGCACGATCAGCGGCTGGACGCCATATTGACGGAAGCCGGGCTGATCGAAGTCCGATAGGATGACCTGATGCGTTTCGCCTTTTTCGGAGATGTCGTGGGCCGGTCCGGCCGCGAGGGTCTCGCCGACCACCTGCCCATGTTGCGTCGCCAGCTCGGTCTCGAGTTCGTGGTCATCAACGCCGAGAACGCCGCCGCCGGCTTCGGAATCACCGAGAATACGGCCCGCGAGCTGTTCAACGCCGGCGCCGACTGCCTGACCCTGGGCAACCACTCCTGGGACCAGAAGGAGGCCCTGACCTATATTGTCCGCGAGCCTCGGCTGATCCGGCCGCTGAACTATTCGGTGCTGGCCGATGCGCCGGGCCGCGGGGCCAATCTGTTCGAGACCCAGTCGGGCCGCCGCATCCTGGTGATCAACCTGCTGGGCCGGGTCCATATGGACTCCCTGGATGACCCCTTCGCCGCCGTCGACCGGGAGCTGGAGAAGGCGCCGCTGGGCATGGTGTCCGACGCCATCCTGGTGGACATGCACGCCGAGGCCACCAGCGAGAAGATGGCCATGGGCCATTTCTGCGACGGTCGGGCGAGCCTGGTGGTGGGCACCCATACCCATGTGCCCACCGCCGACTGCCAGATCCTGCCCGGCGGCACCGCCTATCAGACCGACGCCGGCGCCTGCGCCGACTATGACAGCGTGATCGGCAACCAGAAGGAAGAGCCCCTGCGGCGCTTCACTACCCGCATCTCCGGCGGCCGCTACAAGCCCGCCGAAGGCCCGGCCACGGTGTGCGGCGTGTTCGTCGAGACCGATGACGCCACGGGTCTCGCCCTCCGGGTCGAGCCCATCCGGGTCGGCGGGCGACTCAGCGAGACCATCCCCCAGGTGGACCTGGCCCGGGCCTGAGGCGCAGCCCCGCCTCAGCGGGGCGGTCGGGCGCCGGGCAGGGGCGGCAGGGTGTCCAGGGTCAGGACTCCGTCCCCATCCAGATCCAGCAGGTTGAACCGGCGGGCCGCCGCAGCGCGCCACTCGATCTTGCTGATCCGGCCCGACAGATCCCCATCGGCGCCCCGCACCGGCTGCGGCTCGTTCAGCAGGCCATAGCGGGCCGCCCCCTGGCGCTGGCCGCCGGGCTCGGGCTTGTCCCGGCCAAACCCCGGCATGGGCCGGCGCGGGCGCTCGCCGTCGCCGTCAGGGCGTCCGCCAGGTCCCCCGCCGGGTCCGCCGCCGGGTCCGCCGCCTGCGCCGGGGCGCGGGGACTCGCCCAGGCGGGTGATCTCCGGGGCGATCTGGCGCTCATAGGCCTGGTTTTCGAAGCCATCGACCACCCCATCGCCATCGGCGTCCAGCACGGCGAAGAAGCGCTCGGCGTCGGCCTCGAACTCCGGCCGGGTCAACAGGGTGTCGCCGTCGCGATCGGCGCCGGCGAACCAGGCCGCCAGGCCGTCCCCCTCCCGGAACGGCTCCCCGGAGGGACTGATGAACAGGCGCGCCGGCGGGCCTTGGCCCAGTCTCTCCGGCTCGGGTCCAGGCCCGGGCCCAAGGTCAGCGGGCGCCTGGGCCGCCGCGGAGCTCGCCCAGAGGCCGCACAGGGCCAGCATGATCAAGGGTCGTGTCATGGAAATCCTCAGTCCCGCCCGCCCAAGGCCACGCTGTCGGCTGCGTATGCGGCGAAATTGGGCCGACAGGGTGACGGGGCCGGCGCCATCGGCGAAGATGCCTCCAGATCCGGCGGCGCAGAGCCGCCGCGGCAGGGGGACCTAAATGCTGGCCAAGTTCATCGTCCGCGCCGTCTTCGCCGCCATCGGCCTGTGGCTGGCCTCGATCATGGTGGCGGGTCTCGCCTTCACCGACACCGGCAGCCTGATCCTGGCGGCCATCCTGCTGGGGCTGGTCAACGCCGTCCTGCGGCCGATCCTGTTCATCCTGACCCTGCCGCTGACCCTGATCACGCTCGGCCTGTTCCTGCTGATCCTCAACGCCGCCATGATCGGCCTGGTGGCCCTGCTGCTGGATGGCTTCATCGTCGATGGCCTGTGGCCGGGCCTGGTGGCCGCCATCGTCACCGGCCTGACCAGCTGGATCGGCCACATGATCATCCGCGACGACAAGGGCCGCTAAGCGCCCATAGAAAAAGGGCGGAGCCGTGAGGCTCCGCCCTTCTCGTCTCGAGAAAGCTTGGGAGGGCTTGGACTTAGAAGTCCATGCCGCCCATGCCGCCCATGTCGGGCATGCCGCCGCCGGTCGCGCCGCCGCCCTTTTTCGGGGCTTCAACGATGGCCGCTTCGGTGGTGATCAGCAGGCCGGCGACCGAAGCCGCGTCCTGCAGAGCCGTCCGGACGACCTTGGCCGGGTCGATGACGCCAGCCGGGACCAGGTCGACATATTCTGCGGTCGGGGCGTTGAAGCCGAAGGTGGCGGAGTCGTTTTCCAGGACCTTGGAGACGACGATCGAGCCTTCGACGCCGGCGTTTTCGGCGATCTGGCGGATCGGAGCCTGCAGGGCGCGACGCACGATGGCGACGCCGGCTTCCTGGTCGTCATTGTCGCCCTTGAAGCCGTCCAGGATCTTGGAGGCCTTCAGCAGGGCGACGCCGCCGCCCGGGACGATGCCTTCTTCGACCGCGGCGCGGGTCGCATTGAGCGCGTCGTCGACGCGGTCCTTGCGTTCCTTCACCTCGACCTCGGTGGAGCCGCCGACGCGGATGACCGCAACACCGCCGGCCAGCTTGGCCAGACGTTCCTGCAGCTTTTCCTTGTCGTAGTCCGAGGTGGTGTCCTCGATCTGGCGCTTGATCTGGCTGATGCGGCCTTCAATGCCGTCCTTCTCGCCCGAACCGTCGACGATCGTGGTGTCGTCCTTGGTGATCGTGACCTTCTTGGCCTTGCCGAGCATGTCGAGGGAGACGTTCTCGAGCTTGATGCCCAGGTCTTCGCTGATCAGCTGGCCGCCGGTCAGGATGGCGATGTCTTCCAGCATGGCCTTGCGGCGATCGCCGAAGCCCGGCGCCTTGACGGCGGCGACGCGGAGACCGCCGCGCAGCTTGTTCACGACCAGGGTGGCCAGGGCCTCGCCTTCGATGTCCTCGGCGATGATCAGCAGGGGACGACCCGACTGGACCACGGCTTCGAGCACCGGCAGCAGGGGCTGCAGGGTCGACAGCTTCTTTTCGTAGAGCAGGATGAGGGGCTCTTCGAGATCGGCCTCCATCTTGTCGGCGTTGGTGATGAAGTAGGGCGACAGGTAGCCGCGGTCGAACTGCAGGCCTTCGACGACGTCGAGTTCGGTCTCGGCGGTCTTGGCTTCTTCAACCGTGATGACGCCTTCGTTGCCGACCTTGTCCATGGCCCGGGCGATCATCTCGCCGACCTCGGTGTCGCCATTGGCCGAGATGGTGCCGACCTGGGCGATCTCGGAATTGGCCGAGACCTTCTTGGAGGTGGCCTTGATCTCTTCGATCACCTTGGCGACGGCCTTGTCGATGCCGCGCTTCAGGTCCATCGGGTTCATGCCGGCGGCCACCGACTTCAGGCCTTCGACCACGATGGCCTGGGCCAGGACGGTCGCCGTCGTGGTGCCGTCGCCGGCCTTGTCGTTGGTCTTCGAGGCGACTTCGCGGATCAGCTGGGCGCCGAGGTTCTCGAAGCGGTCAGCCAGTTCGATTTCCTTGGCCACCGACACGCCGTCCTTGGTCGAGCGCGGGGCGCCGAAGGACTTTTCGATGACCACGTTGCGGCCCTTGGGGCCCAGGGTCACCTTCACGGCGTTGGCGAGGGTGTTGACGCCGCGGAGCATGCGGTCGCGGGCGTCAGCGGAGAAATAGACGTCTTTCGCAGCCATTTCTTCTTCTTTCCTTGGAGGCGAAGGGCAGCGTCGGGATCATCCCGGATCGCGCGCCTTGGCCGTATGTCTTCACCCGCCTTGCGGCGGGCCGGATCGGCGAGGGGCCGGGGTCTTAGTCGAGGACGCCCAGGACGTCGCTTTCCTTCATGATCAGCAGGTCTTCACCTTCGAGCTTGATCTCGGTGCCGGACCATTTGCCGAACAGGATGCGATCGCCGGTCTTGACGTCCAGGGGCTGGACCTTGCCGCTCTCGTCACGGGCGCCGGGGCCCACGGCGATGATCTCGCCTTCCTGCGGCTTCTCTTTCACCGTGTCGGGGATGATGATCCCGCCCTTGGTCTTCTGTTCTTCCTCGACACGCCGGACGAGGACGCGGTCTCCCAAAGGACGAAACGCCATGTTGGTCTTGCTCCATTCGGAACTATTGCGAATTGCGATGAGGCTAGCCCCCGCGGTCGGCGCACATTAGCAGCCGCCGACCCTGAGTGCTAACGCGGCCTGGAATTAGGCAGGCCGCCCCCGAGAGTCAAGCTGGGCCATGCAGGTTCGGCGCCTGTCAGCCGCCCTCAAGACGGCCCCAGGAAATATGTCGGAAGCTTAACTGGATCGTGGCCATGGCCGTGCCTATCTGGGGGCCATGGTCAAGCTCTTCAAACTTCTCCCGGCGCTCGTGGCCCTGGCCGGCGTTCTCAGCCTGTTCGTCCTCACCCGGCCGGCCACCTTCTGAGGCGCCTAGGGCGGCGTCTCCATCCCGGCGCTTGACCTTCGGGCCGCCGCCGTCCTCCACTGCGCTGATCATGGGGAAATCATCCGCGACCGCGTCTGGGGCGACCCGGGGGCGCAGGCCCAAGGGCCAGGGCCCAGATCTGCGCGAAGCCATCCTGAACGCCGCCGAGGAACTGTTCTCCCGGCACGGCTTCTACGGGGTCACCGTGCGCCAGGTGGCCGCCGAGGCGGGCGTCGACACCGCCCTTATCCACTACTATTTCGGCGCCAAGCGCGAACTGTTCGATGCGGTCTTCGCCCGGCGGGCGGAGATTCTCAACCGCGAGCGGCTCGAGGCCATGGCCGCCTATCAGGCGGCCCATCCGCATGATCTGAAGGCCGAAGGGGTCATCGAGGCCTTCATCGGGCCGCTGCTGGACCGCTCCATGACCCAGGATCCGGGCTGGAAGAACTATTTCCGTCTGGTCGCCCTGGTGAACAACACTCCAGCCTGGGGCGGCGAGACCATGCACCGCTTCTTTGATCCTGTGGTGCACAGGCTGATCGACACCCTGAAGGCGGCCCTGCCCGAGGCCGAGATCGACGACCTCTACTGGTGCTACCAGTTTCTCACGGGGGCGATGATGCTGGCCCTGTCGGAGACCGGGCGGATCGATCAGTTGTCCGATGGTCTATGCCGCTCCTCGGACCTTCAGGCGGTGCGCGAGCGCCTGTTCGCCTACTGCGCCGCGGGCCTGGAAACCGTGGTCCGTCGCCGCGCCTGACCCGACGTCCCGGCGAGTGTTGCGAAAATTCACCAACTCGTCAAAAAACCGGCGCGCCCTCTCACCTGAGCCCTGGCGCAACGGCCCCGGTTGCAGGCACACTCGCCGCTAATTCACCAGCTGGTGAGTTTTTGCGACGCCGCACCTCACAAAGCGGCGCGTTGGGGAGGATAAAATGAATTCCATCTTCAAGGCTGCGCTCCTGGCGAGCGCGGCGATGGCGGCCATTCCAGGCGTCGCCGCCGCTCAGGCCCCCACGCCGGGGGTGGCCGTGGTCGAGGAACTGGTGGTCACCGCGCGGCGGCGTGAGGAGTCCCTCAAGGACGTGCCTGTCGCCGTCACCGCCGTCACCGGCGAGCGCCTGGAGGCCACCGGCGCGGCCGACATCACCACCCTGCAGCAATCGACTCCCAACCTCACCGTCCAGGTGGCCCGGGGCTCGAACTCGACCCTGATCTCCTTCATCCGCGGGGTCGGCCAGCAGGACCCCCTCTGGGGCTTCGAGCCGGGGGTCGGCCTCTATGTGGACGACGTCTACATCGCCCGCCCGCAGGGCGCGGTCCTCGACATCTTCGACATTGAACGGATGGAGGTCCTTCGCGGACCCCAGGGCACGCTCTATGGCCGCAACACCATCGGCGGGGCGATCAAGTATGTGACCGCCAAGATCGGCGGCGAGCCGGAGATGCGGTTCAAGGGCCAACTTGGCTCCTATAACCAGCGCGACTTCATCGGTTCGGCCAAGGGCATGGTCAGCGACAGCCTCGGCGTCGGCCTGACCTGGGCCAGCTTCGACCGGGACGGCTATGGCGACAACCTGACCACCGGGGCTGAGCACTATAACAAGGATGTGGCCGCGGCCCGGGCCACGGTGGAGTTTTCGCCCACCCCTGATCTCTTCTTCCGCCTGGCCGGCGACATCGTCACCGACCGGTCCAACCCCCGCCACGGCCACCGGGAAGTGGCCGCCTTCGACGCCTTGAACCAGCCGATCCCCGGGGGCGAGGTCCTGCCCAACGTCTATGACACCCGGGCCGGCGCCGGCGACAAGAACCGGGTGGAGAGCCGCGGCGTCTCGCTGCTGGGCGAATGGTCGGCCAGCGACTCCCTGACCTTCAAGTCGATCTCGGCCTATCGCGCCGGCGAAACCGCCGGCGAGATCGACTTCGACACCCTGCCGGCCCCCTATCTGGACATCCCGGCCCGCTACAGCGACCACCAGTTCACCCAGGAGCTGCAGCTGCTCTATTCGGGCGACCGGGTGCAGGCGGTGGGCGGCCTGTTCTACCTGAGCGCCACGGCGGCCGGCGCGTTCGACACGGTGCTGAGCCAGGCGGCCCTGACCATCGCCACGGCCGGCCATGTGGACACCGAGAGCTGGTCGGCCTTCGCCGATGTGAGCTTCGATCTCACCGAGGCCCTGACCCTGTCCCTGGGGGGCCGCTACACCCGCGATGAGAAGACCGGGGTGGTCTATCGCCAGAACTTCACGGGCATCCGTTCGCCCCTGTTCGGCAATCCGCTGGCCGTGCCGGGCCTGGTGCGGTCGGACTTCACCAGCACCGACAGCTACGAGAAGTTCACCCCCCGGGTCAGCGTCAGCTACGATCTGAATTCCGAGCTGACCGGCTACGCCTCCTACAGCCAGGGCTTCAAATCCGGCGGCTTCGACATGCGGGCCGACGCCATCCTCACCCCCACCTCCCGGGACGGCTACGCGCCGGAGACGGTGGACTCCTACGAGGCCGGCCTGAAGGGCTATTTCTTCGACCGACGCCTGAGCCTGAACACCGCGGTCTTCTACGCCCAGTATCAGGACCAGCAGGTCACCTTGCAGACTCCGGTGGGCGCCTCCATCGCCAGCCAGGTGCTCAATGTCGGCGAATCCCACATGTCGGGGGTCGAGGTGGAGGGCGTCGCCTATCTGACCCCGGATCTGAGCGCCAATTTCGCCCTGGGCTACATCAAGGCCGAGTTCGACGAGTATCGGGCGCTGAACCCGCTGACTGGCGTGGTGGAGGACTTCGCCGACAGCCGGGTGTTCCAGAACACCCCCGAATGGACCGGCGCCTTCAGCCTGACCTACCAGCGCGACCTGGGGGACAGGGGGAAGATCAGCTTTATCCCCTCGGCCGCCTACCGCTCGTCCTTCTCCATGTTCGAAATCCCGTCCCTGCTCGATCAGGGCGCCTACTGGCTCTATGACGCCAGCCTGGTGTGGACCTCGGAAAGCGAGCGCTACCGGGTGGGCCTGCACGGCAAGAACCTGGGCGACGAGACCTACCGCATCGGGGGCTACAACTTCCCCGGCGGACTCTTCGCCAACTCCGTGACGGCCTATTACGGGCCGCCGCAGACGGTGACCCTCTCCCTCGAAGCGAAGTTCTAGTAGAGCTTTAGCGGCCCGGCTTCCCTTGGGGGCCGGGCCTTCGTCTGTTTTGCGGAGCTCTGATGGACATCTCCCCCGACCCCGCCGCCCGCCCCCCTTTGGGAATCCGGCCGAGCCGCTATCCGGTCACCGTCCTTGGCGTGCTGATCGTCGCCTATACCTTCAACTTCCTCGATCGCCAGATCCTCGGAATCCTGGCCGGCCCGATCAAGGCCGACCTGGGCCTCACCGACAGCCAGCTGGGGCTGATGGGCGGGCTGGCCTTCGCCCTCTTCTATACGGGCCTGGGCATCCCGGTGGCCTGGCTCGCCGACCGCTGGAGCCGCACCTGGATCATGACCGGGGCGCTCGCCCTGTGGAGCGGCTTCACCGCCCTGTGCGGTTTCGCCACCGGTTTCTGGACCCTGTTCCTGGCCCGGATGGGGGTGGGGATCGGCGAGGCTGGCGGCGTGGCCCCGGCCTATTCCCTGATCGCCGACTACTTCCCCAAGACCCAGCGGGCCCGGGCGCTGGCGGCCTATTCCTTCGGCATCCCCATCGGTTCGGCCCTGGGCATCCTGTTCGGCGGCCTGATCGCCCACGCCATCGACTGGCGGGCGGCCTTCATCATTGTCGGGGCCCTCGGGATCGCCTTCGCCCCGATCTTCCGCCTGATCGTCAAGGAGCCCAGGCGTGGCGCCTATGACGCGCCGCCGGTCGCCCCCGTCCCGCCGCTCGCCGAACAGGCGCCGGCCGCGCCGCCCCCTGGGGCGGTGGCCCTGTTGCTGCGCAAGCCCAGCTTCTGGCTGATCTCCCTCGGGGCGGCGGCCTCTTCGGTCTGTGGCTACGGGGTGGCCTTCTGGCTGCCGTCCTTCTTCGAGCGCAGCCTGGGCATGAGCCTGGTGGACCGCTCCATCTTCCTGGGGATCATCACCCTGGTGGGCGGGGTGATCGGCGTCTGGGCCGGGGGCTGGCTGGGGGACCGCCTGGGCCCCAAGCGACCGGCCGCCTACCTGCTGGTGCCCGCCGGGGCCTTTCTGATCGCCCTGCCGTGCTTCTTCCTGGCTATCCAGTCGCAGTCCCTGGCCTTGGCCTTCGTGCTGTTCATCATCCCCCAGGGGTTGAACCTGGCCTGGCTGGGGCCGGTGATCACCGCGGTCCAGCACCTGGTCCCGGTGGCGCAGCGCTCCGTGGCCTCGGCCTGCTTCCTGTTCGTCAACAACCTGATCGGGCTCGGCCTGGGCACCTGGTATTTCGGCGCGGTCTCCGACGCCCTGACCCCGAGGTTTGGCGAGGAATCCCTGCGCTACGCCATCTATTCAGGGCTGGCCTTCTATCTGGTGGCCTCGGCCCTGTTCGTCCTCGGCGCCCGGCGGCTGAAGCACGACTGGGTGGCCTGAGTCCCCCAGTCGTCTCCACAGGCGCCGTCATCGCCTCAGCGCGAGCCCACAGGCACGCGCAGGGCGTCCTGCTCGGCGTCCAGCCTGGCCTGATGATCCCCGTACCTGGCCAGTTCCATTCGCGCGATGGTGCGGTTGTGGACCTCGTCGGGGCCGTCGGCCAGGCGCAGGGTGCGCTGTCCGGCATAGGCCTTGGCCAGGCCGAAGTCGCGGGTGACCCCGCCGCCGCCGTGGGCCTGGATGGCGTCGTCGATGATCTTAAGGGCCATGGTCGGCGCCTGGACCTTGATCATGGCGATCTCCAGGCGCGCCACCTTGTTGCCGGCCTTGTCCATCATGTCGGCCGCCTTCAGGCAGAGCAGGCGGGTCATCTCGATATCGATCCGGGCCCGGGCGACGCGCTCCTCCCAGACCGAGTGTTCGGAAATCGCCTTGCCGAAGGCGGTGCGGCTTCTCAGCCGTCGACACATCTTCTCCAGGGCCACCTCGGCCGCGCCAATGGTGCGCATGCAGTGGTGGATCCGGCCAGGCCCCAGACGCGCCTGGCTGATCTCGAAGCCACGCCCTTCGCCCAGCAGCAGGGCCTCGTCCACCGGAACGCGAACATCTTCCAGCACCACCTCGGCATGGCCGTGGGGGGCGTCGTCATAGCCGAACACCGGCAGCATCCGCACGATCTTCACGCCGGGCGCGTCGATGGGGACCAGCACCTGGCTCTGTTGCTGATGGCGCGGGGCGTCGAGGTCGGTCTTGCCCATGACCACGGCGACCTTGCAGCGGGGATCGCCCATGCCCGAGGACCACCATTTGCGGCCGTTGATCACATAGTGGTCGCCGTCGCGGACGATGCGGGTCTCGATATTGGTGGCGTCCGACGAGGCCACCTGGGGCTCGGTCATCAGGAAGGCCGAGCGGATCTCGCCGGTCATCAGCGGCGCCAGCCAGCGTTCCTTCTGGGCCAGGGTCCCGTAGCGGTTGAGGATCTCCATATTGCCGGTGTCGGGGGCCGAGCAGTTGAACACCTCGGCGGCGAACTCCACCCGTCCCATGATCTCGGCGAGGGGGGCGTATTCCAGATTGGTCAGCGGCTCGCCCTCGAAGACGAAGCTGTCCTCCACATGGGCCACGCCCGAGGACGGCGGCATGAACATGTTCCACAGCCCCGCGGCCCGGGCCTTGGCCTTCAGCGCCTCGATCACCGGCAGGACCTTCCACCGCGACCCCTCGGCCTGCTGGGCCTCATAGACCGGGACGGCGGGGAGCACGTGTTCGGCCATGAAGGCGCTCACCCGGGCGATCAGCGCCTTCTGCCGTGGCGAATATTCGAAATCCATGGTGGGCGCCTTCCGTTCAAACAAATGTTTGAACGCCTTTTAGGCCGCTCAGCCGAACAGGCGTTTGATTTTCAGCAATTCTGCGCCAATGGTGGGGGACAGAACGATCCGGGCGCGCCTTGGCCTTTAAGGGGCTGGCCCCCGGCGCCCCAGCTTCAACGCCCATGTCCCCGGGAGGACCACCATGAACATCGCTGCTGAAAAAGCCCAATCCAGCTTCGCGCTGAACCCGCAGGACGCGCTCAACGACCTCCGCATCTCCGAAAAGGCGCTGCCGCTCCTGAACCACGTGAAGAAGTTCATCGCCGAGGTGGTCCAGCCGATGAGCGTGGAATTCCACCGCCTGGGCGAGGGCAAGACCGACATCTGGTCCTATGCGCCGGGCCAGCTGGAAGTCCTCGAGGCGGCCAAGGACAAGGCCAAGGCCGAGGGCCTGTGGAACTTCTTCCTGCCCGACGCCGAGACCGGCGAGGGCCTGTCCAACCTCGACTACGCCTATATCGCCGTCGAGCTTGGCAAGAATCCGATGGCCTCGGAGACCATGAACGGCGCCGCGCCGGACACCGGCAACATGGAAGTCCTGGAGCGCGTCGGCACGCCCGAGCAGAAGGAAAAGTGGCTGAAGCCGCTGCTGGAGGGCAAGATTCGCTCGGCCTTCGCCATGACCGAGCCGGACATGGCCTCGTCGGACGCCAAGAACATCCGCATGCGCGCCACCCTGGTGGGCGACGAGTACGTCCTCAACGGCGAGAAGCACTACATCTCCGGCGCCGGCGACCCGCGCTGCAAGGTGATGATCACCATGGTGCAGACCAGCCCCGAGGGTCCGCCCCACCTGCGCCAGTCCCAGATCCTGGTCCCCATGGACACCCCAGGCGTCAAGGTGGTCGGGCCGATGAACGTCTTCGGCGATCCCGACGCGCCCCACGGCCACATGCACATCGTGTTCGACAATGTCCGCGTGCCGGCCTCGAACATGCTGCTGGGCGAGGGCCGAGGCTTCGAGATCAGCCAGCTGCGCCTGGGTCCGGGCCGGATCCACCACTGCATGCGCGCCATCGGCCAGGCCGAGAAGGCGCTCGACCTGATGGTCACCCGCGGCCTGACCCGCGAGGCCTTCGGCAAGCCGATCATCCAGCTGGGCGGCAATGTGGAAATCGT
>NZ_JAUSLG010000031.1 GCF_030646615.1 Phenylobacterium sp.
GGAATGCTGGGGGACCCGGGCCAGCTCGAAAGCCGCTTCCTTGCCTTGGCGGAGCTGATGCGGACTGAGACCGCCGGCGATGGCCGGATCATGGACAACCCGATCCTGCGAGATCGTCTGCTGCGGCTGCAGGCGGAACTCGCGGCGATGAAGTTCAATGGGCTCCGCGTCCTGAGCGCCTCGGCGAACGGTGGCGACGCAGGGCTCGCGCGGCTAATCGTCAAGCTGCAGGCTTGCGAGCTGGCACACCAGATATCGGCGCTGGCCATCGACGCTCTTGGCGAGCTCGGCGTGCTCTACGAAAGTAGTCCGCACCTGCGCGCCCACGGCGGCTGGCAGCAGGCCTACATGTTCCAGCTTGGCCTGATCATCGGCGGGGGCACTGCGCAGATTCAGAAGAACATCATCGCCGAGCGGGGGCTCGGCATGCCGCGTGAGCCGAAGCTCGCGACGGATTGGGGCCGCCTCTGATGGATTTCGGTCTCTCGAGCGAACAGCGCATGCTCCAGGATGCGGTGACCCGCTACCTCAGCGAACAGTCCCCGCTGGGGCATGTGCGCGACATCGCCGCCGCGGCGACGCCCTACAGCCCCGATGTCGCGACGGGCCTGGCCGATCTCGGCGTGCCGGGGGTCATCATTCCCGCGGAATTCGGCGGTATGGGCCTTGGCCTGCTGGAAGCCGCGCTTGTGGCTGAAGCGCTCGGCTTCAGTGTCGCGCCGGTGCATTTCGCGGGCGCGCATGTCATGGCGCCGCTGGCGATCCTGCTCGGCGGGTCCGACAGTCAACAGCGCGCGTGGTTGCCGAAGCTGGCGAGCGGCGCGGCGAGGGCGGCCGTCGCGGTCAGCCAAGCCGTGGAGGGCCGGGACGGGGTCGGGGTGGTCGCCAGGGACGGGTGGCTGGACGGGACAGCGTTGTTCGTGCTCGACGCTGCGGACGCCGACCTGTTCGTGGTGGCGGACACCACCGGCGCATTGCACCTGGTCGCTGCCGACGCGCCCGGTCTCACGCAGATTCCGCTGACGACCATCGACAAGACCCGCTCAGTCGGCGAACTCCGGATGACGGGCGTCAAGGCCGATCCGTTGCCCGGCGGCGGCGGCCGGACCACCCGCCGGATCATCGACGCGGGGCGCATTATGCTGGCCGCCGACATCCTGGGCGCCGGCACGGCTATGATCGAACAGGCCGTGGCCTACGCTGGCACGCGCGTGCAGTTTGGCCGGCCGATTGGGTCCTTCCAGGCGGTCAAGCACATG
>NZ_JAUSLG010000032.1 GCF_030646615.1 Phenylobacterium sp.
GTCACCCCTCCGCCGCCGCGCCCCGCGCCGGCGCCCACGCCGGTGATCCCGAGGACGCCGCCGTCGCGGCCCAGCGACACGATCGCCTCCCAGCCGGTGTTCCTGGACGAGCGCCGGGCGGTGGCTGGCGAGTTGACGGCCGAGGAGCGCAGCTATGAGGCGCGGCTGCGGGCCTCCTTCAATTCGGCGCAAGGCCTGCAGGGCCCGCTGGACGGCGGCTGGATGCTGTCCATGGCCAGCGGCGCCGACCTCTACGCCCTGCGGTTCGTGGACCGGGGCTCCGGCGCCCTGGAAGGCGCCTGGCGCGACGCCCGGCGTCCGGGCGCCCTGGATGGCTTCGGCTTCCTGGACCATATCGAGCGCAGCGGCGGCAGGGTGACCCTGCGCTTCTCGCCCCGTCCCGGCGCGCCGCCCACGGTGATCACCTTGTCTTCGTCGGGTCAGGACCAGTGGTCGGGGGAAATGATCGAGAGCGGGACCCCTCGCAGCGTCACCCTGCGCCGCCGCTAGAGGGTTCTGAGCGCGCCCGTCGCCGCCTGGATCGCCACGGTCAGGGCGGTCGGTTCATAGGCCACGGCCGCGCTGTGGCCCCAGACCGGGCCGGGCCAGGCGGGGTCATCGGTCCGGCGGCCCACCACATGGACATGGAGCTGCGGCGTGACATTGCCCAGCGCGCCGATGTTCAGCTTCTCCACCGGCCGCCCGAGCGCCGCGCCGATGGCCCGCACGGCCCGGCCCGCCGCCAGGATTTCGGCCATCAGACGCCCCTGATCGGCCTGCGACAGGTCCTCCAGCTCCCGGGCTGCAGCGACGCGGGGGATCAGCACGATCCAGCCATAGCGGGCGTCGTCCTGCAGCCGGGACTCGCAGAGGGGGAGCCCGAGCAGGGGGTGGGAAGTGGCCACAAAGGCGGGGTCCAGGGCGAACATTGCGCCAGACTGGGGCCAGAGCGCCGGCGCCACAAGCCAGCAGCCTTGCCGCCGGGGCGCCGCTTGGGTTAGGGACCGCCAACAAAGTCGGCCAAAGCCAGGAGATACCCCATGACCAGCAAGACCCCGATCCGCGTCGCGGTCACCGGCGCGGCCGGCAATATCGGCTACGCCCTGCTCTTCCGCATCGCCTCGGGCGAAATGCTCGGCAAGGACCAGCCGGTCATCCTGCAGATGCTGGAGATCCCCACCGAGGGCGCCCAGAAGGCCCTGAAGGGCGTGGCCATGGAGCTGGACGACTGCGCCTTCCCGCTGCTGGCCGACATGGTGCTGACCGACGATCCGAAGGTGGCCTTCAAGGACGCCAACTGGAGCCTGCTGGTGGGCTCCAAGCCCCGCGGCCCCGGCATGGAGCGCGCCGACCTCTTGAAGGACAACGGCAAGATCTTCATCGCTCAGGGCCAGGCCATCGACGCCGTCGCCGCTGACGACGCCCGCGTCGCGGTGGTGGGCAACCCCTGCAACACCAATGTGATGATCGCCGCCAGCCAGGCCAAGCGCCTGACGCCGGACCGCTTCACCGCCATGGTGCGCCTGGACGAGAACCGCGGCCGCGCTCAGCTGGCCAAGAAGGCCGGCGTCTCGATCAATGACGTGTCCGACCTCTACATCTACGGCAACCACAGCCCGACCATGTTCGCCGACTTCACCCACGCCAAGATCGGCGGCAAGGCTGCGGCCGAGGTCATTGGCGACGAAGCCTGGCTGAAGAACGACTACCTGCCCACCGTGGGCCAGCGCGGCGCGGCCATCATCGAGGCCCGCGGCCAGTCCTCGGCCGCCTCGGCGGCCAACGCCCTGATCGACCACGTCCGCGACCTGGTCACGCCGGGCAAGATCCACTCCGTCGCCGTCAATTCGGAAGGCCGCTACGGCTTTGCTGAAGGGGTCTGGGCCGGAATGCCGGTGAAGACCACCGCGCCGGGCGCCTATGAGGTCGTCACCACCTACGAGATGGACGACTTCGCCAAGTCGAAGATCGCGCTGACCAATGACGAACTGGTCGGCGAGCGCGACACCGTGAAGGACATGCTGGGCTGATCGCCTAGCTCGGCCGACATCGCCCGTCCTCCTGACGCTCATCGCCCGGCCCGAGCCGGCGGCGGCGGCGGAGGGCGGGCCCGGTGTTCCTACCCTCGATCCCGATATCCCAGTTGCGCCAGGGGTCTTGCGCCCCGCAGCCGCAGAGGCCACATCTGGCCCATGTTCATCCAGACCGAAACCACCCCGAACCCCGAGGTCCTGAAGTTCCTGCCCGGCCGCGACGTGGCCGGCGAGGGCAGCCACGACTTCCGCACCATGGAGGCGGCCCAGGCCTCGCCCCTGGCGGCCGATCTCTTCGATATCGAAGGGGTGGAGCGGGTCTTCTTCGGGCCGGACTTCGTCACCGTGGGCAAGGACGTCCATTCGGCCTGGCCGCACCTGAAGGCGCCGATCCTGGCGGCCATCATGGACCATTTCACCTCCGGCCGGCCCCTGTTCACCGGCGAGGCCGCCGCCCTGGACGAGGTCGAGCCCGTCTATGAGGGCGAGGTCGCCCAGATCGTCACCGAGATCAAGGAACTGCTGGACAGCCGCATCCGCCCGGCCGTGGCCCAGGACGGGGGCGACATCGTCTTTTCCCGCTTCGAGGCCGACACCGGCGTGGTCTGGCTGCACATGAAGGGCGCCTGCGCCGGCTGCCCCTCCTCCACCGCGACGCTCAAGTCCGGGGTCGAGAACATGCTCAAGCACTACGTCCCCGAAGTCACCCGGGTCGAGCAGACCCTGTAGGGCGTCACCTGAGCGCGGCTCGACCGATAGCGGCGCAGCCCGTCCCATAGAGAAGCCGGCAACCGTCAGTTCGGCTGCAGGTGCTGACGTGGGCAGGAGCTCCGAAAGGCGACACCTGAGCCAACCAGCGCAATCGCGGCGCCAAGCGAACCCACACGGCTCTGGCGTATTGTAGAGCTCATGAAGCCGATCCTCGCCCTCGCCGCTCCGCCACTGGCCGCCCTGGTGCTGTCCGCCTGCGCCACAACGCCGGTCGATACGCCGACCCGGCCGCCAGCAGCCGTGGGGCCTGGCGGAGAGGCGGCCCCTATGCCCGCCGACCTGACCGGCCGCGCCTTGGGCGTCCGGCTCTACGACCAACTCCGCGCCGCCGACGATAATGTCGTGATCTCGCCGGTCAGCCTGATGGGCGCATTCGGGGTGGTCTCCTCTGGCGCGCGCGGCGAGACGCGAACAGCGATTTTGAACAGCCTGGGTCTGCCCCAGGCCGATACGCTGAACGCGGATCTCGGCGGCCTGCTACGGATGCTGGAGGTGGAGGACGGCGCCACCACCCTGAGCGTCGCCAACGCCGTCTGGGTCCAGCGAGACTTCTCCCTCAACCCGGCGTTCGTCCAGACCGCCGAGCGCGACTACGGCGCCCAGGCCCGGACGGTCGATTTCCAGCGGTCCCCCCAGCAGGCTGCGGACGAGATCAACGCTTGGGTATCGGGGGAGACCCGCGCCCGCATCCCCGAACTGATCACGGCCTCCAGCATCAATGACGCCACCCGCCTGATCGTCACCAACGCCGTCTATTTTCTGGGCGACTGGCTCCACCCCTTTAACGCCTCCTCCACCAGCGAAGAGACGTTCCGCCTGGTCGACGGCTCCACCACGCCCATCCCGTTGATGTTTCAGCGCGGCTCGTTCCGGTTGCTCGAGACTGACCAGTTTCAGGCCATCGACCTGCCCTATGACGATGCGCGCCTGTCTATGACCGTGCTGCTGCCTCGAAAGCCCAACGATCTGCTAGCGCTGGAAGCCGGGCTAGACGCGGGCCTCCAGGGCTGGTTGACGCGGCTGGACGCGGAGCAGCCCCGTACCGTTCAGCTGTACCTGCCCAAGATCGAGACGGCGCTCAACTATGAGCTCGTCCCCCAACTGACGGCGCTGGGCATGGGCGTCGCCTTCACCCCCGCCGCCGACTTCCGCGGCATCGCCGATGCGCCGATGGCGATCGGCCAGGTGGTGCACAAGACCTTTCTGCGCATCGATGAGAAGGGCGCCGAGGCGGCCGCCGCCACGGGCATTGCGATCGAAGTGACGAGCGCGCCTGCTACGCCCCCGCCCATCTTCCGCGCCGACCATCCTTTCCTGTTCCTGATCCGAGACAGGGAGACCGGCGCGGTGCTGTTCCTGGGGCGCATCAGCCGGCCGGAGGCGCCGCAGGGCTAGAGATCGAGGGCCCCCCAGCGCGGGTGGTGGAAGGCCGCCGTCTGGAATGAAGCAAAGGAGACCCATGTCCCTGCATCTGCTCGCTCTCCCGGCGGCCCTGATCGCCGCCGCCGCAGCCAGTACGGCCTGGGCCTGCAGTTGTATCGGCCATGCCGACGCCGCGACCCAGCTAGCCGGAGCCCAGGTCATGGTCATAGCTCGCGCCGAATGGACGAAGCCTGAGCGCGGCGCGTCCGACCCGCGCCAGAGGGTCACTCGCTTCCGGGTCGTGCGCACCATCAAGGGCGAGCCGCGCCGGGCCTGGCAGTTCGCGCACCATATCGATGGTGCGACCTGCGGCGTCGTCTTCCAGCCGGGTAAGGAATACGTCGTCATCGCCAGCGCATGGCAGGGCCGGATGAGCACCAACTTGTGCCAACAGGCGCAATTCCCGTTGGCCGAGTATGAGGCGGCCGCTCGCCGCTGAAAGCCGCAGACGCGCCTCTCCCGGACATTGGGACACGCGCGGGAAGTGGTCATTCGCAGATCGAGGATGAAGGCCCCGCTTCCCACCATTGCGGACGATGGGAGGGCTTGGCGCCTGACGGCGGGGGCGCCCTTCACTTAGCCCCTGGCCAACGCGCTGGCCGCCTTGCCGTCATACTGGCCGCCGAAGTTCGTCTTCAGGTGGGCCATGATGGTCCCGACGTTGGCGTCGGGGTTCTCGGCTCGGAAATCGTTGATGGCCTGGCGCAGTTCCGATTCCGTCATCTGCTTTGGGCCATACGAGGACAGGATCGCCAGTTCGGTTTCAGCGGCCTTGGTGCGCTGGTCGACCTTGGACGCATCGCTGCCGGCCTCGATCAGGCGCGCGCGCTCGCTCGCGAGGTTCTCCAGGGTCAGCTTCGTATTCTTCAGGAACTTCGCGACGGTGGCGGCGACCTTTTCATCGGTGATTTCCGTCACGCCGCGCTTGAACTCTTCGGTCGTGATCTGCGTCGCTTCGCCGATCAGTGTGGTGAGCAGGTCAGCCTTCAGACGGTCGCTCAACTTACGCGCCGCGAGTTGGTCAGCCTTGAGCTCGTCAAGCAGAGCCATGTCGCCGTCCTTTCCATTCCATCTGTTCGGCCGTTCTGTCGTGGGGGAACGAGACCGCCATTCAAGCGCCGTCGCGCCGTAAGGCCACCCTAGCAGGCGCCAGCAATATCTATGGCCGCATTCCGTCAGTCATGCGCCAGGAGGGGACATTAGGACCCAGCCAGGAAGCAGACGCTCCTTCGCAGGCCGACGCCTGCGCCGCCCTCCCCGAGGTGCTCGAAGGGGCTGGTGCTCTAGGAGGCGTCAGCCTCGGCCGGGGCGTTGGTGTCCTCCGCCACGACCCATGGCGGATCGCCAAACGCCAGATAGCCTACGCCAGCCGCCGCTGCGTGGTCTTCGTTCATCAGCGGCGCCAAGCCCTTCCAGGGCAGCACCACGCTCTGGGTACCGTCAGCGTAGCAGGCGACCTGGTAGGGCGGGAACGAGAGTTCCAGGCCAGCTTCTAGGAAGCGAAAAACCTCGAACGCTTCCCAGGTAGCCGTCCCGCGGGTCACCCACGCCTCTTCCAACTGCCGCTCTTCCCCATCCTCCGAGGGGGCGAGCGCCAGGAGCAGGCGGCGCGTCTCCGCCTGGATGTATTCGAGCGCCTCGTCCGGACGTTTGAAGACATCCTGAAGCCGTGCAATTTCGAGCAAGGGCGTCAGCATGAAGACCATGGTCTCCAGCCAAAGATTCCCGTGCGCGGCACCCGCTGAATAGACGTGATTGGCGCAGAGAAGCGACAGGATCCTCTCCTTGATTACCGGCTCAGCGAACTGGATGTCGAGCGTGGTCGTCCTGAGGTCTCGCGGATGCCCCCAGGAATGATATCGAGGCGACTGGTCGAGCTTTGTCCGCCGCGCCCACATCTTCAGCTTCGCGATACGCCCCGCAACCATCGCGTTGACGTCCTCTAGCTCCGGGTGCTCGGGAGACGAGAGCTCATAGGCCGACCATTCGACGTCGTATCCAGGGAGGCCGTCCCAGCTCTCCCGGCCCTTGAACCCCCGCCATTCGAAACCGGCGCGGGCCTGGGCGGCCTCGGACACCCCCGACAGTTCCGCAAGCTGGTGCTCGATGGCCCCGACGAGCGCGCTCTCGAAGGCGGCGTCGCTCAGTCGGACGGCCTGCCACTCCCGCAGGGCCTCCGGATATTCCAAGTCATCATCAAGGAGGACGGGGATTAGGTAGATGTCGCCGAGCAGCTTCTCCTTCGCCTTGTCGACGGCGGTCCTGATTTCCCGCTGCACGTAACCGCGCCGGCTGACGGAGCTGTGTGAGGCGAACACCAGGACGACCGTGGCCCGGTCCAAGGCCCGCTTGATCTCAAAGTCCCAGTGCTGGCCCGGACGCAGGCGCAGGTGGTCCATCCAGACGTTCAGGCCGCGGGCCATCAGCATACGCGCCACGGCGGTCACCCGCTCGCGATCGGGCGTCGCATAGCTGATGAAAACACTGGAATCTTCGTCCTTAGCCATCGCCGCCTCGAAATCTTGGGTCGGCGAGACTCTAGGACGGCAAGCCCACGTCGACCACCTATCTCCCGCAGCTTGCTCGCGCCTCAGGCCCGCCGCCGGCATCCGCTGCAACGACCTACACAAGCCATTGCAGCGCAGAGGGATAGCGTGTGAGTCCCCGTCGCAGCGCGATAGACCAGGACCTGAGTGTGGCTCTGCGCGGACCAGCCCCACTTCATAGCGAAGCCGACATTCCGAACGTCAGCAATGAGCCCAACCCCGTCATTGGCGACTTGGCGTTGCGGCGACGCCCACCTGTCGGAACGCGCTCTCGGCGCGGGCCTCCCTAGTGTTTGGCCAGGATCGCCGAGGCCAGGGGCCGCCGACGCGCCACGCTGGTGGCGGTCCAGACTAGGACCGAGGTCGAGAGCAGGATGCCCGAGACCAGGGCGCCGATGGCCAGCAGGCCGGCCGGCGTGACCTTCACCTTGGCGACGAACCGGGCCTCGCCCATGCGAAGGCTGACGGCGGCGGTGTTGGGGTCGAGCATGTCCATGCGGGCCTCCGTTGGCTTGAGGATCTTGGCTTGAGGATGAGCCAACACCTTTGCGCACGCCCTGTTCCCCGCGCCCGTCCAGGCCGCCGGGCGCTTTCCAATTCCGACCGGGGCTGGTAGCGCCCGCCTATGATCGTGCTCGCCCTCGACACCTGCCTGGACGCCTGCTCGCTCGCCGTGCTCGACGGCGCGACCGTGCGCGCCCAGGCCAGCCACCCCATGGGCCGCGGCCATCAGGAGGCGATCGCCCCCCTGGCGCAGACCGTGATGGCGCAGGCGGGCCTGACCTTTTCGCAGCTGGAGCGGATTGGCGTGACCATTGGCCCGGGCTCGTTCACCGGCCTGCGGGTGGGGCTGGCCTTCGGCAAGGGGCTGGGCGCGGCGCTGGCCATTCCTGTGGTCGGGGTCGGAACCCTGGCCGCCCTGGCTGAACCCCTGGGTCCGGGCCTGGTCTTCGCCGTCATCGACGCCCGCCGGGGCCAGGTCTATCTGCAGGCCTTTTCCGACGGCCGCCCCCTGATGGCGCCTGACGCCCTCGAGGTCGCCACGGCGGCGGCCCGGGTGGCCGAGCTGTCGGGCGGCCGCGACGCTGTCCTGGCCGGCAGCGGGGCGGTCCTGCTGGCCGACCTGATGCCGGCCGCCCGCGTGGTGGAGGCGCCGGCCTGCGATCCTGCCGCCGTCGCCCGGCTGGCCGCCGCCCAGACCAACCCTGCGCCGCCGCGGCCCCTCTATCTGCGGGCGCCTGACGCCCGGCTTCCCGGCGGCGCGCCGGGACCAGACATGGCATGAGCCTCACCCTGGCCCCCGCCGGCCCCGAGGCGGCCGAGACCCTGGCCGCCCTGCACGCGGCCGCCTTCGACAAGCCCTGGAGCGCTTCGGAGATTGGCGCCCTGATCGGCGGGGCCGGCGCCTATGCGGTGATGGCCCAGGACGGGGCGCCCCTGGGCATGGTGATGTCGCGCATCCTGTTCGAGGAGGCTGAGATCCTCACCCTGGCCGTGGCCCCGCAGGCCCGCCGGCGGGGCGTCGGCCTGGCCCTGGTGAACGCCGCGGCGGGCCTGGCGCGCCAGGGCGGCGCCGCGAGCCTGGTGCTGGAGGTGGGCGAGGATAATCCCGGCGCCATCGCCCTCTATGGCGCCAGCGGCTTCGTCCAGGTCGGGCTGCGGCGGAACTACTACGACCGGGGCGGACGACAGATCGACGCCTTGTTGATGAGGCTCGATCTTAACAGCGGGCGGCCTTAGACCTATTCTTCAGGTTCAGCGACGAGGAGGACCGGCGTGGATCGGATCGAAAATCTCTGCATCGAAAAAGGGATGCGCATGACCGAGCAGCGCCGCGTGATCGCCCGCGTGCTCTCGGCCGCCGATGATCACCCCGATGTGGAAGAGCTGTACCGACGCGCCCACCAGGTGGATCCGCACATCTCCATCGCCACGGTCTACCGCACGGTGCGGCTGTTCGAAGAGGCCGGCATCATCGCCCGGCTGGACTTCCGCGACGGCCGCTCGCGCTATGAGGAGGCCACCGACGACCACCACGACCACCTGATCGACATGAAGACCGGCAAGGTGGTGGAGTTCGTCGATCCCGAGATCGAGGCCCTGCAGGTGGCCATCGCCCGCAAGCTCGGCTACCGGCTGGTGGACCACCGGCTGGAGCTCTATGGCGTGCCCCTGGAGGATTGATGCGGCCGGTGACGGGGGCCTTCCCCAGGGTTCGCCGATGGCGCGAACCGCTTGAACCCCTCGCCTCGCGACCCCATAAGGCCTGAATGACCCTCGCTGCGCCCCCAAAGCGCCTCTTCATCAAGACCTATGGCTGTCAGATGAATGTCTATGACAGCGAGCGCATGGCCGATGTGCTGGCGCCCCTGGGCTATGGCATGACCGATACGCCCGAGGACGCGGACCTGGTGGTGCTGAACACCTGCCATATCCGCGAAAAGGCCACCGAGAAGGTCTATTCGGAACTGGGCCAGATCCGGCTGATGAAGCTGGCGCGCCAGGAGGCCGGCGCCGCCATGACCATCGCCGTGGCCGGCTGCGTGGCCCAGGCCGAGGGCGAGGAGATCATGCGTCGCCAGCCCGCCGTGGACCTGGTGGTCGGCCCCCAGGCCTATCACCAGCTGCCCGAGCTGATCGCCCGCACCCACCGGGCCCGGGGCGAGCGCCTGGCCGCCGACTTCGCCGCCGAGGACAAGTTCGACGCCCTGCCCGTGGCGCGCAACGCCAGCGGGGTCACCGCCTTCCTCACCGTTCAGGAGGGCTGCGACAAGTTCTGCACCTTCTGCGTGGTGCCCTATACCCGCGGGGCCGAATGGTCGCGGCCGGCCGCCGCCATCCTGGCCGAGGCCCAGAGCCTGGCCGACCAGGGGGTGCGCGAAGTCACTCTGCTGGGCCAGAACGTCAACGCCTATCGCGATCCGGACGCCGGCGGCGGCCTGGCGGCCCTGGCCCGGGCCCTGGCCAAGATCCCCGGTCTCGACCGCATCCGCTACACCACCAGCCACCCCCGGGACATGGATGACGAGCTGATCGCCGCCCATGGGGAGCTGGACGCCTTCATGCCCTTCCTGCACCTGCCGGTGCAGTCGGGCTCGGACCGCATCCTGAAGGCCATGAACCGCGGCCATACGGTCGAGGCGTACCTGAAGCTGATCGAGAAGATCCGGGCCGCGCGGCCCGACATCGCCATCTCGTCGGACTATATTGTCGGCTTCCCCGGCGAGCGGGAGTCAGATTTCGAGGCGACCCTGGCCCTGGTGCGCCAGATGAGCCACGCCAGCGCGTTTTCGTTCAAATATTCCCGCCGCCCCGGCACGCCGGCCTCGGCCCTGCCCGGCCAGGTGGCCGAAGAGGTCAAGACCGAGCGCCTGGCCCGCCTGCAGGCGGTGCTGGACGACCAGCAGGTGGCGTTCAACGCCGCCCAGGTAGGCCAGACCCTGCCGGTGCTGTTCGAGCGCCTGGGCCGCCATCCCGGCCAGTTGGTAGGCCGCAGCCCCTATCTGCAGGGGGTTCACGCAGATGCTGATCCGGCCTTGATCGGCCAGATTGCGCCAGTGCGTATCGAGGGGGCGAGCAAGAACAGCCTTTCGGGCGTTCTGGCTTTGAAGTCGCAATCTGCGCCAGCCCTGGAGCCCCTTTGAGCCGCGCCCCGGAATTCATCGTCCTGACCGACGCGGCCGCCCGCGCCGTCAGCGGAACCAACAGCCGTCACGCCGCCCTGCTGGAGGACGCCTTCGGGGTGCTGGTGGAGACGCCGGGCGGCGGCGTGCAGCTGAGCGGCGACGCCAAGTCCCGCGGCATGGCCAAGCGCGCCATCCAGGCCCTGGCCAGCCGCGCCGACCAGGGGCTGGAGATCAATGAGGCCGATGTCCGGGTCGCCATCGGCCAGGCCCGCATCGGCTCCGGCGCCGCCCCCGGCGGTCTGCCCGTGGGCCGCCGCGGCCAGGTGGCGCCCAAGACCCCGGCCCAGGCCCGCTATCTGAAGGCGCTCACCGACCATCCCCTGGTCTTCGGCCTCGGCCCCGCCGGCACCGGCAAGACCTTCCTGGCCGTGGCCCATGGGGCGGGGCTTTTGCTGCGCGGTGAGGTGGACCGGCTGATCGTCAGCCGCCCGGCCGTCGAGGCCGGCGAGCGCCTGGGCTTCCTGCCCGGCGACCTGTCGGAAAAGGTCGATCCCTATATGGCCCCGGTCTGGGAGGCCCTGACCGACATCATGGGGGTCGATCAGTTCCGCAGGCGGCGCGAGAAGGGCGAGATCGAGCTGGCCCCCATCGCCTTCATGCGCGGCCGCACCCTGTCGCAGGCCTTCGTCATCGTCGACGAGGCCCAGAACGCCACCCGCCTGCAGATGAAGATGGTCCTGACCCGCCTGGGCGAAGGCGCCCGCATGGCGGTCACCGGCGACCCCAGCCAGGTGGACCTGGTCAACGCCCGGGACTCGGGCCTCGCCCATGCGGTCAGCCTGCTGGACGGGGTGGAGGGGGTGGGCGTCGCCCGTTTCGCCGCCGAGGACGTGGTCCGCCACCCGCTGGTGGAGCGCATCGTGCGCGCCTATGAGGCCGACGCGGCCATGAACGGACGACCCGATTGATCGATATCGAGATCGAGGACGAGGCCTGGGCCGACGCCCTGCCGGACGCCCCGGTGCTGGTGCGGGCCGCGGCGCTGGCCGCCCTGGACGGGGCCGGCAAGCGGCCGGCTGTCTCCGAGACGGATTCGACGTCGGGCCTGGTGGCGGTGCTGCTGACCGACGACGAGGCGGTGGCCGACCTGAACGCCGAATACCGGCGCAAGGCCGGGCCGACCAATGTGCTGTCCTTTCCGGCCGCGCAGAATCCTGAGGGTTTTCTGGGCGATCTGGCCCTGGCCTATGGCGTCTGCGCCCGCGAAGCCGACCAACAGAACAAGTCTCTGGCCGATCACCTGCAGCACCTTGTGGCGCACGGGGTCCTGCATCTTGTAGGCTATGACCATATGAACGAGGACGAGGCCGCCGATATGGAGGGCCTGGAACGGCGAATACTCGCCGGCCTGGGCGTTGCAGATCCCTATGCGGCCGAACAGGGAGACCATGACTAGTTCGGAAGATCGAAGTTTGCCCGAGCCCGCCCCACCCCGACAGGGCGGCGGGTTTCGGGCGATACTGAAACGTTTCGGCCGCAACGGCGCCCCCACCGAGACCGTGGAGGCGCAGGCCGAGCCGGAAAACCGCATGGTGCGGCAGGCCGTGGCCTTCCAGTCCCTGCGGGTGGACGATGTGATGACGCCGCGGGCCGACATCATCGCCGTCGAGCTCACCACCCCCTTCGGCGAGGTGGTTGACCGCTTCATCGACGCCGAACATTCCCGAATGCCGATCTATCGCGAGACCCTGGACGATCCCGTGGGCGTGGTTCACGTCAAGGACGTTTTCCGGCTGCTCTCGGCCAATGGCTCCGGCCCCAAGGCCGACGAGGCCTTCCTCCATCGGGTCCGCCGCGACGCCCTCTATGTGCCGGCCTCCATGCGCGCCGCCGACCTGCTGCTGCAGATGCAGGCGGCCCGCACCCACATGGCCCTGGTCATCGACGAGTTCGGCGGCACCGACGGCCTGGTGACCCTGGAGGATCTGATCGAGGCCGTGGTCGGCGAGATCGATGACGAGCACGACGTGGCCCAGGCCAAGTCGATCATCGCCCGGCCGGGCGGGGTCTTCGAGGCCGACGCCAGGGCGCCCCTGGAGGAGCTGGAGGCGGCCGTCGGCCAGGCCCTGGCGCCGCCGGATCTGGAAGAAGAGATCGACACGGTCGCCGGTCTGGTCACCGCGTTGGCCGGCCGCGTGCCCCAGCGGGGCGAGCTGATCGAGCATCCCGCCGGCTTCGAGCTGCAGGTGATGGACGCCGATCCCCGCCGGGTGAAGCGGGTGCGCCTGCGGCCGACCCCAGCTGCAACCCCCGCCGGAGCGGCCAGCCCGGCGATGGGCGAGGCGTGAGCGCCGTCCTGCACCGGCTGGGCGGCGTTCTGCAGGCCCTTGAGGCGAGCGCCTGGAGCCGCGCGCTGCTGGCCCTGGGGGCGGGTCTCGCCGTCGCCCTGGCCCATCCGCCCTTCGGCGTTCTGCCGGGCCTGCTGGGCCTTGCCCTGCTGCTGCGGCTGGGGGATGGCGCAGGCCCGCGCCGTCCCCTGGCCTCGGCCTTTTTCCGCGGCTGGCTGGCGGGGCTGGGCTATTTCGCCCTGAGCGTCTGGTGGGTCACCGAGGCCTTTCTGGTGGACGCGGCGGCCCACGGCTGGATGGCGCCCTTCGCGCTCGTCCTGCTGGCCGGCGGCCTGGCGCTGTTCTGGGGGGTCGGGCTCCTCCTCTATCGTCTGATCGCGCCGCAGGGCCCTGGCAGGGTCCTGGTCTTCGCCGGCGCCCTGGCCCTGGTGGAATGGCTCCGCGGCAATATCCTCACCGGATTTCCCTGGAACCTGGTGGGCGAGGCCTGGCGGGCCGGGGGGGCGCCGTCCCAGGCCGCAGCCCTGGTCGGCGCCTATGGCCTGACCTGGCTGACCCTGGCCCTGGCCGCCAGCCCCGCCGTCCTGCCGGGCCTGGAGCGCCGCAGCCGCCTTATCGTCGGCGCAAGCGCGCTGGGCGTCCTCGCCCTGCTCTATGCCGGCGGCCTCTGGCGCCTGGCGGCGGCCCCGCCGGCGCGGGACTCCGCGGCCGTGGTGCGGATCGTCCAGGCCGATGTGGACCAGAAGGACAAGTGGCGGCCGGAAAACCTCGACCTCATCTTCGACGACTATCTGCGTCTCTCGACACAGCCGGCGGCCGTGACCCCGGATGTGGTGATCTGGCCTGAAGGCGCCCTGCCGGCGGTGATCGACGATCTGCTGGCGCCCGGCCGGCCCTATGGCGCCCGCCTTTCGGCCGCCTTGGCCGAGGGTCAGGTGCTCATGCTGGGCGCAAACCGCGTGGGCTTGGGGCGCGAAGCAGAGCTCGACTACTTCAACACCCTGGTCGCCTTCCGTCGGGCTGAGGCTGGCGGACTTGAGGTCCTGGGACTCTATGACAAGCATCGCCTCGTACCCTTTGGGGAGTACCTGCCCCTTGGGGACGCCATGACCCGCCTTGGCGTGCGCAGCCTGGTCAACATGCCCGAGGACTTCACCGCCGGCCCGCCCCCGCAGCCCCTCACCCTGCCGGGCCTGCCGCCGGTGCAGCCGCTCATCTGCTATGAGGCCCTGTTCCCCCGGTTCACCGGCCAGGCGGGCGCCCGCGGCGGCGTGCGCGCCGAATGGATCCTCAACGTCTCCAACGACGCCTGGTTCGGCGCCACCTCTGGTCCCTGGCAGCATCTGAACCTGGCCAGCTACCGGGCCATCGAGGAGGGCCTGCCCCTGGTCCGCTCCACCCCCACGGGCGTTTCGGGGGTCATCGACGCCCGGGGGCGGCTGCAGGCCGGCGCCTGGATGAGCCAGGGCCGCCAGGGTGTGATCGACGCAGCCCTGCCGCCGCCGGACGCGCCGACCCCGTTCTCGCGCTTCGGAAATCTGCCCTTCGCCCTGATGCTGCTCGTTTCAGGAGCTATGGGAGCCGCACCTTTGCTCCGTCGGCGATGAAGACAGCTTGCGGGCGCTTTGCCCTTTTGCGAGTGATGTGCAGTTCGGTAAAGGGAGCGCCATGACCAAGGACCTCGATCTCGACCGATCGCCTAACCCGGTTGATCGGCACGTGGGCCTGCGCATCCGACTGCGCCGGAAGGAGCTTGGCGTCAGCCAGGAGAAGCTGGCCGACTCCATCGGCCTGACCTTTCAGCAGGTCCAGAAGTACGAGCGGGCGGCCAATCGGGTCAGCGCCTCGAAGCTCTGGGAGGTCGCCCGCGCCCTCAAGACCTCGATCGCCTATTTCTACGAAGGCCTCGGGGACCCGGCCGAGCAGCCCAACGGGGCCGAGGACGGCCGCGACACGGTGCATGACTTTCTCCTCACCCCCGAGGGTATGGAGCTGGCCACCCTGTTTCCCCGCATTCGCCGGGCCCGGGTGCGCCGCCGGTTGCTGGACCTGGTGCGGACCATGGCCGAGGAGGCCGAGGCCGATCTCGATGAGGCCGCGAGGGTCGAAGAAGTCTGACCGCGCCGCTTGCGGCATATAAGGATTTCTTTATAGGATGCCCGGCAAGTTGCCGGCCCGCCGCTGCGCGGCCGCCTTCGCCTGACCGGAGCCCCGATTTTGAGCCGTTCCTCCTATATCTTCACCAGCGAAAGCGTCTCTGAAGGCCATCCCGACAAGGTCGCCGATCGGATTTCCGATACGGTGGTCGACGCCTTCATCGCCGCCGAGCCCCAGGCCCGCGTGGCCTGCGAGACCCTGGTGACCACCAATCGCATCGTGCTGGCCGGTGAAGTCCGGGCCGGACGCCCAGGCGCGTCCAAGGCCGAAAACAAGGCGCTGACCAAGGAAATCGTCCACAGCCTGGAGCCCAAGGTTCGCCAGGCGGTGAAGGACATCGGCTACGCCCAGAAGGGCTTCCACTGGGATAAGGCCAAGTTCGCCTGCTATCTGCACGCCCAGTCCGAACACATCGCCCAGGGCGTCGACGCCAGCGACAAGAAGGACGAGGGCGCCGGCGACCAGGGCATCATGTTCGGCTATGCCTGCGACGAAACCGCCGAGCTGATGCCCGCGGCCCTGCAGTATTCGCACAACATCCTCAAGCGCCTGGCCGAGGTGCGCCATTCCGGCGAATGCGAGGCCCTGGAGCCCGACGCCAAGAGCCAGGTCACCCTGCGCTATGAGGACGGCAAGCCCGTCGAGGTGCTGAAGATCGTCGTCTCGACCCAGCACAAGAAGCGGATCGGCCTCCATGCGGCCACGCCCAAGCGCGTGCAGGAGATGATCAAGCCCTATGTGGAGGGCGTCATTCCCGAGGGCCTGATCACCCGCAAGACCCAGTGGCTGGTCAATCCCACGGGCAAGTTCGAGATCGGCGGCCCCGACGGCGACGCCGGGCTCACCGGCCGCAAGATCATCGTCGACACCTATGGCGGCGCGGCGCCCCACGGCGGCGGCGCCTTCTCGGGCAAGGACCCCACCAAGGTGGACCGGTCGGCGGCCTATGCCTGCCGCTACCTGGCCAAGAATGTGGTCGCCGCGGGCCTGGCCCGTCGCTGCACGATCCAGATCAGCTACGCCATCGGCGTGGCCGAGCCCCTGTCCTTCTATGTGGACCTGCACGGGGAGGGCCATGTGGACCCCACCAAGCTCGAGCTGATCCTGCCCGAGCTGATCGGCGGGGCGACCCCGCGGGCCATCCGCGAGCACCTGGGCCTCAACCGGCCGATCTATGCCCGCACCGCGGCCTACGGCCATTTCGGCCGCGAGCCGGACAATGAGGGCGGCTTCTCCTGGGAAAAGACCGATCTGGTCGACCAGCTGAAGAGCCTGGCCTAGGACAAGACGACCGGCGCGGGTCCACGACAGGGCCGCCGCGCCGGTCTATGCCTTCTTCCCATGACGTCTGATCCCCACCCCCCGATGCGTTCTTTCGGGCGCATCAAGTCGCGGCCGATCAAGCCGCGGCAGGCCGCCCTGATGGACAGCCTGCTGCCGGACATCCGCTGCCCGCTCGAGGACTTCGATCCCCGCGCCCTTCTGCCCCAGGCCAAGGCCGTCTGGCTGGAGATCGGGTTCGGCGGCGGCGAGCACATGGCCGCCCAGGCCGGCCGCGCGCCCGAGGCCCTGATCCTTGGCGCCGAGCCGTTCCAGAACGGCGTCGCCAGCGCCCTGCGCCATATCGACGAACAGGGGCTGGGCAATGTCCGGCTGCACGATGGGGATGTCCGCGACCTGATGGCCCGGCTGCCGGACGGCTGCCTGGACCGGGTGTTCATCCTGTTTCCCGATCCCTGGCCCAAGGCCCGGCACAACAAGCGCCGGCTGGTGCAGGCTGAGCTGATCGCCGAACTCGCCCGGCTGATGGCGCCAGGCGCCCGGCTGCGCTTCGCCACCGACTGGGCCGACTATGCCGACTGGACCCTGGAGCGGTTCCTGGCCTCGCCGGCCTTCGCCTGGCCTGCGGAGCGGGCGCAGGACTGGCGCCAGCCGCCGGCCGACCACATCACCACCCGCTATGAGGAAAAGCGCCTGGGCGACTGCGCGCCGGTCTTCCTGGATTTTCTGCGGGTCTGAGCGCGGGCGCGCGCCCGGCGCACAAAAAAGGGCGGCCCGCGAACCGGCCGCCCCCATGTCCTCAGGTCTCTCTCAAGACTTGGAGTGTAGAGTCTGACTCAACGATCGGACGGTTCCGTCTGATCGCCTCAGGCTCTAGGCCTTCTTGTGGTTCAGGGCCCGCTCGATGCCGGCGCGGATCAGGGCGGCGGTCTCGTCGGGATCGGCCCAACGGACGATGTCGACGCTCTTGCCCTTCTCCAGGTCCTTGTAATGCTTGAAGAAGTGGGCGATCTGCTCAGTCAGGATGGCGGGCAGGCCGCGCCAGGATTCGACGCCCGTATAGAAGGGGTGCAGCTGGTCCACCGGCACGGCCAGGACCTTTTCGTCGGCGCCGGCCTCATCGGTCATCATCAGGGTGCCCACCGGGCGGCAGCGGATGATCGCGCCGGGGACCACCGGGGTCGGACCGACCACCATCACGTCCATCGGATCGCCGTCTTCCGACAGAGTGTGGGGAATGAAGCCGTAATTGCCCGGATAGAACATGGCCGTGTGCAGGAACCGGTCGACCAACAGCGCGCCGGACTCCTTGTCGAGCTCGTACTTCACCGGCTCGCCGCCCTGCGGGATCTCGATGACGGCGTTGACGTCGTAGGGCGGGTTCACGCCGATAGCGATCTTGGAAAGGTCCATGTTCGAAATGACTCTTGTGATCTGTCTCGGGGAGGAGAGGGGCCTCCCATAGGGCGAAAACCCGTCTGGGGAAACGGGGTTTGGCGCCCAGATCCCGATGATCTGCGGCCCGGTCGCCGTCGCAGGGGGCGTGGGCGTGCTGCGGGTCGCGGCGTCCGGGCGTTACGGGAAGGGTGACAAGCGGCTTCCAAGGGCCTATATTTACGGCAACATCGTCCGATAGCGCTGGATAGCGCTTTCGAGCGGCGGGCTCCGGCCCAGCCGCTTTTTTCTTTGCCTGAGGACGGCTGGAGCTATGCGCGGCAAGACCGCAGAGGACCTGAGACTGTTGGAGCTGCTCGACCCTGTGGCCGAGGCGGCGGGCTATGAGATCGTGCGCCTGCGCCTGATGGGCGGCGAGCAGCAGCGCCGGCTGCAGATCATGGCCGAGACGCCGGACGGCGAGATGAATGTCGATGATTGCGCCGTCCTGTCCCGGGCGGTGGCCGACATCATGGACGCCGCCGACCCGATCGCCGGGGAATATGTGCTGGAGGTCTCCTCCCCGGGGATCGATCGGCCGCTGACCCGGCTGAAGGACTTCGACACCTATGAAGGCTATGAGGCGAGGCTCGAGCTGGACCGCATGGCCGAGGGCCGCAAGCGTTTCCGCGGCGCCCTGGCTGGAACTGAAGAGGGTCAGGTCTGCCTGGACCTGGAGGGCGAGGACGAGACCGTGCTCGTACCCTTTGACTGGATCGTCGAGGCCAAGCTGGTCCTGACCGATGAACTGATGAAACGCGGAGCCGAGCAGCGCGCCGAGCGCATCGCCTCCGACGGCGCCGTATCCCACCAAGAGGATTAGACCCATGAGCCTGACCGGCATCTCCGCCAACCGGCTGGAGCTTCTGCAGATCGCCGAGGCGGTGGCCCGCGAGAAATCGATCGACAAGGAGATCGTCATCGAGGCGATCGAAGAGGCGATCCAGAAGGGCGCGCGCTCCCGCTACGGGGCCGAGCACGATATCCGGGTGAATATCGACCCCAAGACCGGCGAGACCGTGATCAAGCGGGTCGTCACTGTGGTGTCCGACGACGCCGCCTGGGACGAGGAGGCCGGCGAAGAGGCCCCGCCCGGCATCATGCGCCTGTCCGAGGCCCGCCGCGATGATCCCAAGGCGCAGATCGGCCAGGTCTACGAGGAAGTGCTGCCGCCCTTCGAGTTCGGCCGGGTGCAGACCCAGATGGCCCGCCAGGTGGTGACCGGCAAGGTCCGCGAGGCCGAGCGCGAGCGCCAGCACGAGGAATTCAAGGATCGGGTCGGCGAGATCATCAGCGGCTCGGTCAAGCGGGTCGAGTACGGCAATGTGGTCGTCGATCTGGGCCGTGGCGAAGGCATCATGCGCCGGGACCAGTCGATCCCCCGCGAGAACTTCAATATCGGCGACCGGATCCGCTGCTACATCTATGACGTCCGCCGCGAGACCAAGGGCCCGCAGATCCTGCTCTCCCGCGCCCATGGCGGCTTCATGGCCAAGCTGTTCGCCCAGGAAGTGCCCGAGGTCTATGACGGGGTGATCGAGATCCGCGCCGTGGCCCGCGATCCCGGCAGCCGCGCCAAGATGGCCGTGGTCTCCAATGACAGCTCCATCGACCCCGTCGGCGCCTGCGTCGGCATGCGCGGCAGCCGCGTCCAGGCCGTGGTCGCCGAGCTGCAGGGCGAGAAGATCGACATCATCCAGTGGAGCCCGGACGAGCCCACCTTCATCGTCAATGCGCTCGCCCCGGCCGAGGTGTCCAAGGTGGTGCTGGACGAGGAGGACGAGCGCGTCGAGGTCGTCGTGCCCGACGAGCAGCTGTCCCTCGCCATCGGCCGCCGCGGCCAGAATGTGCGCCTGGCCAGCCAGCTGACCGGCTGGCAGATCGACATCATGACCGAAAGCCAGGAGAGCGAGCGCCGCCAGCGCGAGTTCGCCGAGCGCACCGCCCTGTTCCAGGAAGCCCTGGACGTGGACGAGGTGATCGCCCAGCTGCTGGTCACCGAAGGCTTCGCCACCGTCGAGGACGTGGCCTATGTGGAGACCGCCGAGGTGGCCTCCATCGAGGGCTTCGACGAGGACACCGCCGAGGAGATCCAGGCCCGCGCCCGGGACTTCCTGGACCGCGAAGCCGCCGAATACGACGCCAAGCGCAAGGCCCTGGGGGTCGAGGACGGCCTGCTGGAGATCACCGGCGTCACCCTGCCCATGGCCGTGGCCCTGGGCGAGGGCGAGGTGAAGACCGTCGAGGACCTGGCCGACCTGACGCCCGACGACCTGCGCGGCTGGTACGAGAACCGCAATGGCGAGCGGGTGCGCGAGAACGGCATCCTCGAGAGCTTTGGCCTGGAGCCTGCCGACGCCGAGGCCCTGATCGTCCGCGCCCGGGTGGCCATGGGCTGGATCGAGGCGCCGCCCGAGCCCGAGCCCGACCTGGACGAGATCGCCCCGGAACTCACCGAGGAAGAAATGGTCTTTGGCCGGGCCGGCGCCGCCAGTCCCCGGACCGCCGAAGTCGAGCCCCTGGTGGCGGAGTCCGAGGCTGAGGCCCCCGAGGTTGAGGCCGAGGCCGAAGCCGAGGTTGCCGCTGAGGCCAAGGACGCGGACGAGACCTAGACCCTGTGCCCGACCCGGAACCGAACGAACAGGACCTGACCGGTCAGGACCCCGACGTGACGCCCCGGGTCGGACCCGCGACCCTCGCCGAGGCCGCCCGCGAACGCCGCGACGTGGTCTCCGGCGAGACCCGGGAAGAGTCCGCCCTCATCCGTTTCGTGCTGGCGCCGGACGGCACGGTGACGCCGGACCTGGCCCGCAAGCTTCCCGGGCGCGGCGTCTGGGTCGCCGCCGACCGGGCCTCGGTGGAGACCGCCGCGCGCAAGGGCCACTTCGCCCGCTCGGCCAAGACCAAGGCCAAGGCGCCGCCAGATCTCGCCGACCAGGTGGAGATGCTCCTGCAACGGCGGGTTCTTGACGGGCTGGGGCTTGCGCGACGCGCCGGGCGCCTTATCTCGGGGTTTGAGAAAGTCTCCGCGGCCCTGACGTCGGGCCAGGCGGCCTGGCTGATCGAGGCCGCCGACGGCGCCCCCGATGGCCGACGCAAGATTTTCGCCGCCCTCCGGCGTTCCCCACGTCCCGTCGGTCAGGTCGGCCTCTTCTCCTCGGCTGAATTGGGTTTGGCCTTGGGGCTGGAGAATGTGATACACACCGCCTTCCTTGCGGGGCGTACCGCCGATCGTTGGGCGCTGGAAGTTCAGCGCCTGGCGGGGTTTCGCCCGCTCCTTCCAGAGAGTTGGCGCGAGGAGCCGTGATGAGGCGGGCGGAACTTTGCGGTTCCGCGCGTCATATCTGTTTGGACGATTAGAAGACGGTCGGCTCATCCGGCCGGTAAGTAAAGCGAGCGCATGAGCGACGACAAAGACAACGGCCGAACCCCAGGCGGACGCCCGCCTCTGACCCTTAAGCCCCGCGGCGCGGGCTCGGTCAGCGCAGGGACGGTGAAGCAGAGCTTCAGCCATGGCCGCTCCAAGACCGTGGTCGTGGAGACCAAGCGTCCGCGCACGCACGTGCCGGCGCCGAGCAATCTGGCCGGCCCGTCGTCCTCCGAACGGCGGGGATCGGAGTCGCGTCCTGCGCCCCGTGGTTCAGGCGACGCCTCTGGCTTGTCGAGCGAAGAGCTTCGCGCGCGCCAGAACGCCATCGAACGCGCCCGCGAGGCCGCCCTGGCCGCGGCCGAAGCCAAGGCCCGCGACGAGCGCGCCCGCGTCGAACGTGAGGCGGCCGCCAAGGCCGCCGCCGCCGCCCAGGAACAGGCCGCCGCCAAGGCCGCCGAGGCCAAGCCCGTCGCGGAAGCGACGCCGGCCGCTTCGGCTCCCCCTGCTTCAGCTCCGGCCGCCTCGGCGCCCGCAGCCGCCGCGCCGACCGAGGCCAAGAGCGAGCCCGTCAAGGGCGCGCCGGCTCCG